>CAWCWD010000001.1:0-14100 GCA_963799015.1 uncultured Actinomycetota bacterium
ATGTGTCGCTCACGCGAGCTCTCAGGCCCGCCGAGCGCGGCGGCGGCGAGCTTCTCACGTAGCTCCCGCACGAGGTCGGCATGCTCGGCGGCGTTGCGTCGCCGCGAGTCGCTCGTGGGGTCGATGCCCGTCGTGAGGGTCGTCATCCGCTCCGCCTGTCTTCGTCGACGGCGCGCCCCCTTGTGTCAGGCGCGCCATTTCGGTTAGTGTGCACTAACTCGATTCCCGATGTTAGCGAGCACTCACCCAATGGCAAGCACTCTCGACGAGGCAGGCATCGCCCCGATCGCCGACGCCTCCCCCGCACCGAACGCGGTCGGCAGAAGGCCGACCGGCGCGCGGCGATCCTCGGGGCGGCCGCCATCCTGTTCGCCGAACGCGGCTACGCGGGTGTCACGATCGAAGACCTGGGGGCGGCCGTCGGGATCAGCGGCCCGGCCGTCTACCGTCATTTCCCCGGCAAGGCGGCGGTGCTCGCGGCCATCCTGCAGGGCGCGAGCCAGACGCTCCTCGACGGCGCCGAGCGGGTCCTCGCTGCGGCGCCCGACGCCGATCACGCGCTGCGTTCGCTCATCCGCTTCCACGTCGACTTCGCCCTCGGCGAGGCCGACGTCATCGTCGTGCAGGACCGCGAGCTCGAGCAGCTCGATCGCGGCGCCAGGCACGAGGTGCGCTCGCTGCAGCGTCGCTACGTCGAGCACTGGGTCGACACGCTCTCCCGACTCCGGCCCGATCGGGCCGAGACGGAGCTCAGGTTCCGGGCACACGCCGCCTTCGGACTCCTGAACTCCACTCCGCACAGCGCCCGCATCCCTGGGCGCCGACCAGCCGACGGCACCATCCGCGGCATCCTGGAGGAGATGACATGGGCGAGCCTCATGTCGTGACCCTGCGCGCGACCCGCGACGGGGATCTCGATGCTTTGTTCGCGTTCGAGCAGGACGAGGTGGCGGTGCGCATGGCCGCGTTCACGCCACCCGACCCGACCGACCGCGCCATGTTCGACGCGCACTGGCGGCGCCTGCTCGCCGACCCCGCGGTCGACGCCCGCACCGTTCGCGCCGACGGCCGGATCGTGGGCAGCGTCGCCCGCTGGTACGAGGACGACACCGCGGAGATCACGTGCTGGATCGATCGGGCGCACTGGGGCGAGCACATCGCGACCCGCGCCGTGCGCCTCTTCCTGGACGCGCTGCATGAGCGCCCCGTGCGTGTCCGTGTTGCCGCCGACAACGCCGCCTCGATCGCGGTGCTCGAGAAGCTCGGGTTCCATCGCGTCGGCAGCGAGCGCGGCTACGCGAACGCGCGC
The DNA here is from genome assembly GCA_963799015.1 of uncultured Actinomycetota bacterium. Classification (GTDB taxonomy): domain Bacteria; phylum Actinomycetota; class Actinomycetes; order Actinomycetales; family Microbacteriaceae; genus Agromyces. The sequence goes on from CAWCWD010000001.1 coordinate 1,310, forward strand.
GAGGCCGAGATCGAGGAACTGATCTACCGGCTCGACTGAACCTGCAGATACGCCCTACTTCGCGGTGGCCCCGAGTTCGCCGGCGATCGCGCCGATGCGCCGTGCGAGTTCGAGATCGCGTGACGTCACGCCGCCGACGTCGTGCGAGGTCAGCGCGAACTCGACGCGGCCCCACCCCAGGCGGACATCGGGGTGGTGGTTCAGCTCGTCGGCGACCACGGCGACGGCATCGAGCAAGCGCACCGCGCTCGCGAAGTCGGCGGTCGTGAAGACACCGATCAGATGCGCCTGGGTGTGCCGGAACGCCGTGCCGTCGAGGTCGCTCGGCGGTGTCGCTCGGCGAGAGGATGCTGCGTCCTTCCATGTGCTCATCCTCCCGCCGAACCCGCGATCACGCCATGGTCAGTGCGAGCCCCGGGTCACGCAGGATCCGGCCGATGTCGGCGAGGAAGCGCGAGCCCTGCTCGCCGTCGACGAGCCGGTGGTCGAACGAGAGCGAGAGGGTCATGACCTCACGCAGCGCGATCTCGCCGCGGTACTCCCACGGCTGACGGCGCGCGGCGCCCATCGCGAGGATGGCGGCCTCCCCCGGGTTCAGGATCGGCGTGCCCGCGTCGATGCCGAAGACGCCGATGTTCGTGATCGAGATCGTGCCGCCCGAGAGGTCGGCGGGACTCGTGCGTCCGGCGCGCGCCGTGTCGGCGAGCGCGGCGATCGCATCGGCGAGCTCGATGAGCGTCATCCGCTCGGCGCTCTTCACGTTCGGCACGACGAGCCCGCGGTCGGTCGCCGCGGCGATGCCGAGATTCACGTGGCCGAAGCGCACGATCTCCTGGGCCTCCTCGTCCCACCGCGAGTTCACCTCGGGCGTGCGCCCGGCCGCGATGCAGAGTGCCTTCGCGACCACGGTGAGCGGGGTCACCTTGTGTCCGGCGAAGGCCCGATCCTCACGGATGCCGCGCAGCAGCTCCATCGTCGCCGTGACGTCGATCGTGAGGAACTCGGTGACGTGGCGGCGCGGTGAACGCACTGCGCACCATCGCCGCGGCCGTGTGCTTGCGCACGCCCTTGATGGGGATGCGGGTCTCGGCCGGGCGGTCGGCAGCGGGCCCGGGTGCGGCGACGAGCAGGTCGGCTTCGGCGTGCGCCGGCGAAGCGGATGCCGCGGCCTCCACGTCGGCACGCGTGATGAGCCCGCGCTCGCCCGTGCCCGTCACCTCCGCGAGGTCGATGCCGAGGTCGCGGGCGAGCTTGCGCACCGGCGGCGTCGAGCGAGGGCGCTCGGGCGCGCCGGTCGTGAGCGGAGCGCCCGGCTGCATCGCATCGGCCCGGCCGGCGGGCGGGGCGGCGTCGGCGTCCACCTCGGCGTCGATCGGCGGCACGAGGTCGGCGACGAGTGCGGAACGGCGGGCGCGGCGCTTCGGTCCGCCCTCGTCGCGGGCGCCGTAGCCCACGAGGTTGGGGCCGGGTGCGGCGTCGCGCTCGGGGGCGGCCGACGGCGCGGACGCGGCCGGTGCGGCCTCGTCGGTCGTCGACACCGCCGCGGCCGTGGGTGGCGCGGCTGCGGCATCCGATGCGGCATCCGGAGCCGACGTCCCGGCCGCTGACGCCCTCACCGGTGTCGCAGGAGAACAGCGGCTCGCCGACGTTGATGGTCTCGCCCTCGGCGGCGTGCAGCGCGGTGATCACGCCGGCGTACGGCGACGGCAGCTCCACGACCGCCTTCGCCGTCTCGACGTCGGCGATGATCTGGTTCAGCTCGACGCGGTCGCCGACGGCGACGCGCCACGCCACGATCTCGGACTCGGTGAGACCCTCACCGAGGTCGGGCAGTGGGAACTCCTTGATCATGCCGCTCACGCCTCCACGCCGCTCAACGAGTTCGGACGGCCGAGCACGCGGTCGACCCCGTCGAGGATGCGGTCGAGGTCGGGCAGGTGATGGCGTTCGAGCTTCGCGGGCGGGTAGGGGATGTCGTGCCCCGTGACGCGCACCGGCGCGGCCTCGAGGAACTCGAAGCACCGCTCCGTGACGCTCGCCGCGAGCTCGGCGCCCACGCCGCCCTGCTGCCCCGCCTCGTGCGTGATGACCAGCCGACCGGTGCGACGCACCGATGCCTCGACGGTCGCGTAGTCGACGGGCGCGAGCGAGCGCAGGTCGATGACCTCGATCGAGATCCCGTCCTCCGCCGCGGCGATCGCGGCGTCTCGCGCGGTCTGCACGAGTCCGCCGTACGTGACGAGCGTGACGTCGCTGCCGGATGCCACGACCGACGCCACGCCCATGGGCTTCGCGTCGGCGAGGCTCGCCGACTCGTCGACCTCGCCCTTCACGTGGTAGCGGCGCTTCGGCTCGAAGAACAGCACCGGGTCGTCGCTCGCGATGGCCTGCTGGATCATGACGTAGGCGTCGGCCGGGTTCGAGCACGCGATCACGCGGAGGCCGGCGGTGTGCGCGAAGTACGCCTCGGGCGACTCGGAGTGGTGCTCGGCCGCGCCGATGCCGCCGCCGAACGGCACGCGGATCGTGATCGGCATCCGCACGTTGCCGCGGGAGCGGTAGTGCAGCTTCGCGACCTGGGCGACGATCTGGTCGAAGCCCGGGTAGATGAAGCCGTCGAACTGGATCTCGATCACCGGCCGGAAGCCGCGGTACGCGAGGCCCACCGCGGTGCCCACGATGCCCGCCTCCGACAGCGGGGCATCGACCACGCGGTGCGCGCCGAACTCGGCCTTCAGGCCGTCGGTGATGCGGAACACGCCGCCGAGCGTGCCGATGTCCTCGCCCATCAGCACGACCTTCTCGTCGGCGGCGAGGGCACGGCGCAGGCCCTGGTTCAGGGCCTTGCCGAGGGTCAGCGTGGTCATCGGGCGCCTCCTTCGGCACCGGATGCCGCGGCATCCGCGTCATCGAACATGGCGAGGTAGCGGGCGTAGTGGTCGCGCTGGCGCGCCAGGTGGCTGTTCGGCTCGGCGTAGACGTGGTCGAACACGGTCATCGGCTCGGGGTCGGGGATGGTCGTGACGGCGGCGCGCAGCTCGGCCGCCGCACGTGCCGACTCCTCGGCGACCTCGCGCTCGAGCGCCTCGGTGTCGACGCCCGTGGTCGCGAGCAGTGCGAGCACCCGTGTGAGCGGGTCGCGGGTACGCCACTCCGCGAGCTCCTCGTCGGTGCGGTAGCGCTTCGGGTCGTCGGCGGTGGTGTGCGGGCCGAGCCGGTAGGTGACCGCCTCGATGAACGTCGGGCCCTCGCCGCGGCGGGCGCGGTCGAGCGCGATGCGGGTCGCCGCCAGCACGGCGAGCACGTCGTTGCCGTCGACGCGGATGCCGGGCATGCCGAAGCCGTCGGCGCGGCGCGCGAGCGGCTGCTTGGACTGCAGGCCGACCGGCTCCGAGATCGCCCACTGGTTGTTCTGGCAGAAGAACACGACGGGCGCGTCGAAGCTGGCGGCGAACACGAGGGCCTCGTTCACGTCGCCCTCGCTCGTGGCGCCGTCGCCGAAGTACGCGACGCTCGCGGCATCCGACCCCTCCCAGGCGGCACCCATGGCGTAGCCGGTGGCGTGCAGCGCCTGCGCGCCGATGATGATCTGGGGCACGGCGATGCCGTGCTCGTACGGGTTCCAGCCGGATGACGCGGATCCGCGCCACACGGTGAGGAGCTCGGCCGGGCCGACGCCGCGACACCACGCCACGGCGTGCTCGCGGTAGCTCGTGAACACGAAGTCGTCGTCGCGGAGGGCGCGCGCGGATCCGATCTGCGCGGCCTCCTGGCCGGCGAGCGGCGGCCACAGGCCGAGCTCGCCCTGACGCTGCAGCGCGGTGGCCTCGGTGTCGAGGCGACGCACGATGGCCATGTCGCGGTACAGGCGCGCGAGGGCGGCGGCGTCGACGTCGGCGACCCACGGGTCGTACTCCGCGTCGACCTTGCGCTCGCCGGTGGGGGTGACGAGCTGCACGAAGTGGTCGGGCCGGGTGAGGAGCCCGGTGGCGTCTCGGTCGGATGGGGTCATCGTCGATCCTCGCTGTCGGCGGGCGCGCCTCGTGAGCTGCCCGCGCCCGGCGGCTCTGCCGGATACCCTGAGGGTACGTCGATCAGTCACTGCGCTCAAGTATGCGCGGACGAGTTGAGCATGTTGCCCAGTCAGGCCCACCGAATCGGTGCTATCGTGTGGCGATATGAACGGTTACGACGCGGTCGACCGAGCGCTCCTCACGGCCCTGGCCGCCGACCCGCGAGCCACCGTGGTCGCACTCGCCGACCGGCTGGCGATGTCGCGCAACACGGTGCAGGCACGGATGTCGCGACTCGAGGCATCCGGTGCGTTCCTGTCGTTCGAGCGGAGCATCGATCCGGTGCCGCTCGGATTCCCGCTCGAGGCGTTCGTGTCGGTGCACGTGCGCCAGAAGCAGCTCGCCGAGGTGGTCGACGAGATCGCCGAGATCCCCGAGGTGATCCAGGCGCACGGCCTCTCGGGCACGGTCGACCTGCTCGTGCGGGTCGTCTGCCGTGACGCGCACGACCTGTTCCGCATCGACGGCGAGATCCTCGCGATCGAGGGCGTGGAGCGCACCGAGACGTCGCTCGCGATGGGCGAGCTCATCCCGTTCCGCCTGAGGCCGCTGCTCGACCGATCGAGTTGAGGCCGTCGTGCGGATCGCCGTGCTGCGCTGTGCGCGACTGCCGAGCTTCGTGACCTGGGAGATCCCCGACGTGGAGTCGCTGTTCGGCGACGATCGCGGGCTCCTCGACGCCCTCGCGGAGCGGGGCGTCGACGCCGAGCCCGTCGCGTGGACCGACCAGGATGCGGACTGGGACGCGTACGACGCTGCCGTGCTGCGGAGCACCTGGGATTATGTCGACCACCTGCCGCGCTTCCTCGAGGTGACGGCGACGATCGACCGCTCGCGCTGCACGCTGTCAATCCGGCGGACGCGGTGCGCTGGAACACCGACAAGCACTACCTCGACGACCTCGAACGGCTGGGCGTGCCGATCGTGCCGCTGGTGCGTGGAACGGCCGCCGACGCGCCCGCGATCCGCGCGTCGATCGCCGAAGCGGGCTGGGACGAGCTCGTGCTGAAGCCCGCCGTCGGGGTCGGCGGCTCCGGCGTCGTGCGGGCGAACGCCGCGAACCTCCCGCACGTGCTCGAGGCGCTCCCGCCCGACGACGAGGTGATGGTGCAGCCCTTCGCGGACGCCATCCTCGACGAGGGAGAGCTCTCGTTCATCTTCATCGGCGGAGCGCTGAGCCACGTGCTGCGCAAGCGACCCGCGTCGGGCGACTTCCGGGCGCACGGGATCTACGGCGGCACGGTCGACGCGACGGATGCCGCACGCGGACGATGCCGCGCAGGTCGAGGCGATGCTGGCGCGGCTGCCCTTCGACCTGCTCTACGCCCGCTTCGACGTCGTGCGCGTCGACGGGCGGCTCGCCGTGCTCGAGCTGGAGCTCATCGAGCCGATGCTGTACTTCGACCTCGCCCCGGGCAGCGCCGGGCGCCTCGCCGATGCGACGATCGCGCGGTTGGCTCGCCGACCTCGCTGAGCCCAGCCGAAGTTGCAAACAAGTTGCTGCAAAGAAACCCTTGCAACTGTTTCTTTGCAGAGGTATCTTTGCATCATGGCGACAACGAACCCCGATGACCTCGCGGCACAGCCGAGCAGCTCACGCCACCCCGGCATCGATCACGTGATCCCGAGCGCGAGCCTGAAATCCCTCGCCCACCCCCTGCGGGTCCGCATCTACGACGAGCTCTCGGCGTACGGCCCGCTGACCGCGAGCGGGCTCGCCGATCGTCTCGGCGAGTCGAGCGGGTCGACCAGCTATCACCTCCGACAGCTCGAACGCACCGGCCTCGTGCGCGAAGACACGAGTCGGGGAAAGGGTCGCGAACGGTGGTGGGAGCGCACCCCGGGCTCCATCGCGATCCCCGACGCCCGAACGCTGCCGCCAGGCAGCGCCGAGCGCCTCGCGGTGAAGCTCGTCGAGGATGAATGGTTCCGATCGCGCGATCAGAACTTCCACGAGTTCGTCCTCGAGGGCGAACAGGTCTTCGACGCCGAATGGCTCGACGTCGCGACGAGCGACACCATCAACCTGCGCCTCACGCCCGAGCAGCTGAGCGGCCTCGTCGCCGACCTCGATGCCGTGCTCATGAAGTACATCGACGCGTACAAGCGCACGCCCTCCCCCGGTTCGCGCCCGGTGCAGATCCACATCAACGCGTTCCCGCTCGTGCGCGGGGAACCGACCGAGCCGACTCCTCGAACGAAAGGACTGACCATGGACGCCGCCGCACTCACGTCGACCGCTCGCCCGATCGCCGCACCCGGCCTGGCCGGGTGGGCCATGCGAACCGGCCGTGCCCTCGAACGGTGGGGCCACGAGCGTGTCGCCCGCCGCCACGATCGCGACCGCCTGACGGAACGCCGTTCGGCCGCCCTCGCCGCCGAGCAGGCCATCGCAGAGCGCGACGCAGCCCACCATCGGTCGTCGACCCTCGGCCTGCTCTAGGCGAGGCCTCCGCGAAGTCCTCCACGAACGTCAGTCGAGCGGATGCCGCACCGAGACGACGGATGCCCCGCCCGAACGAGTCGGGCGGGGCATCCGTGTGCGAGTGACTAGACCTCGACCTCGGCGCCCTCAGCGGGCTCCTCGGCGTGCGTGCCGGACTCGCGGCCGTTGGTGTCGGCGTCCTCGGCCAGCACCGGGGCGAGCGAGAGCTTGCCGCGGTCGTCGATCTTGGTGATCTCGACGAGGATCTTCTGGCCGACGCCGAGCACGTCCTCGACGCTCTCGACGCGCTTGCCGCCCGCGAGCTTGCGCACCTCGGAGATGTGCAGCAGGCCGTCCTTGCCGGGCAGCAGCGAGATGAACGCGCCGAAGGCGGCGATCTTCACGACCGTGCCGAGGAACTGCTCGCCGACCTCGGGGTTGGTCGGGTTGGCGATCGCGTTCACCTGGGCGCGGGCGGCCTCGGCCGAGGGGCCGTCGGTCGCGCCGATGTAGACGGTGCCGTCCTCCTCGATGGAGATCTCGGCGCCGGTCTCGTCCTGGATCGCGTTGATCGTCTTGCCCTTCGGGCCGATCAGCTCGCCGATCTTGTCGACGGGGATCTGCACCGAGATCACGCGGGGCGCGGTCGGGGCCATCTCGTCGGGACCGTCGATCGCGGCGTTCAGCACGGCGAGGATCGTCGTACGGGCGTCCTTCGCCTGCGTCAGCGCGCCGGCGAGCACCGAGGCGGGGATGCCGTCGAGCTTCGTGTCGAGCTGGATCGCGGTGACGAACTCCGACGTGCCGGCGACCTTGAAGTCCATGTCGCCGAGCGCGTCCTCGGCACCGAGGATGTCGGTGAGCGCCGCGTAGCGGGTCTCGCCGTTCACCGTGTCGGAGATGAGGCCCATCGCGATGCCCGCGACCGGGGCGCGCAGCGGCACGCCCGCGTTCAGGAGCGAGAGCGTCGACGCGCAGACCGAGCCCATCGACGTCGAGCCGTTGGAGCCGAGCGCCTCGGACACCTGGCGGATCGCGTAGGGGAACTCCTCGCGCGTGGGCAGCACCGGCACGAGCGCGCGCTCGGCGAGTGCGCCGTGCCCGATCTCGCGACGCTTCGGCGACCCGACGCGGCCGGTCTCACCGGTCGAGTAGGGCGGGAAGTTGTAGTTGTGCATGTAGCGCTTCTTGGTGACCGGGCTCAGCGAGTCGATCTGCTGCTCGAGCTTCAGCATGTTCAGCGTGGTGACGCCCAGGATCTGGGTCTCACCGCGCTGGAAGATGGCCGAGCCGTGCACGCGGGGCACGACCTGCACCTCGGCGTCGAGCGGGCGGATGTCGGCGAGGCCGCGGCCGTCGATGCGGACGCCCTCCTCGAGCACGCGCGAACGCACGACGAGCTTGGTGACCGACTTGTAGGCGGCGGAGACTTCGGCGTTCGCCGACTCGGGCAGCTCGCCCGCCTCGACCTTGGCGGCGACCTGCTCCTTGACGCGCGCCTTGAGCGCGTCGTCGGCGTCCTGACGGGCGACCTTCTCGGCGATCTGGTAGATGCCCTTGAGCTCTTCGTAGGCGAGGCCGGCGACGACGTCGTAGGTCTCAGCCTGGTAGGGCGGGAACGTCGGGTAGTCGGCGGTCGGCTTCGCCGCGGTGGCCGCGACGTGCTGCTGCGCCTCGACGAGCTGCTTGATGAACGGCTTCGACGCTTCGATGCCCTGCGCGATGACCGTCTCGTCGGGCTTGACCCCGCCGGCCTTGATGAGGTTCCACGCGTTGTCGGTGGCCTCGGCCTCGATCATCATGATCGCGACATCCTGCGAGCCGTCGGCCTCGGTGACCACGCGACCGGCGACGACCATGCTGAACACGGCGTCCTCGATCTGCGAGTACTTGGGGAAGCCGACCCACTGGCCGTCGATGAGCGCGACGCGCACGCCGCCGACCGGGCCCGAGAAGGGCAGGCCGGAGAGCTGCGTCGAGAGCGACGCCGCGTTGATCGCGAGCACGTCGTAGTACTCGTCGGGCTCGATCGCGAGCACCGTGACGACGACCTGCACCTCGTTGCGGAGGCCCTCGACGAACGAGGGACGCAGGGGGCGGTCGATGAGACGGCAGGTGAGGATCGCCTCGGTGGAGGGGCGGCCCTCGCGGCGGAAGAACGAGCCGGGAATGCGGCCCGCGGCGTACATGCGCTCCTCGACATCGATCGTGAGCGGGAAGAAGTCGAAGTGCTCCTTCGGCTGCTTGGAGACCGAGGTGGCCGACAGCAGCATCGTCTCCTCGTCGATGTAGGCGACGGCGGAGCCCTGCGCCTGCTGGGCGAGGCGGCCGGTCTCGAAGCGGATCGTGCGGGTGCCGAACCGACCGTTGTCGATGACGGTTTCGGCGAACGTGATTTCAGGACCTTCCAAGAGGTCTTCTCCTTTGTTTTACGTCGCACCCCGTGCGGGCGCGACTCATACGTCAGGAGCAGGAACAGGCATTACGAAACGCATCAGGCGATACGCTCACGCTGGCCACCAGTAGAAGTCCACCATTCGCCTCGCGATTGGTGATCCACCACAGGGGACCAGCTTCCTGCCGGCCTGCTCCGTCGGTGCTCGGTGTGCAGTTGTGCCATCCGGATCCGAAGGGATGTCGCACCGCTTCACGGCACATCGGACGGCGCAACCCATCGGGCAACCGCTCCAAGCGTAGCAGAGCACCGCCTTCCGGCCCGGTGAACGGCGGTTTCGCGGGTGGTGGCGGGGTGGGACGCGCCGCCGCGCGAGTCGTCGGCGGCGGCATCCGTGGCAGACTCGAAGGCATGACTTCCGACGAGCAGAGCACGACCGGCCCCTCCGAGGAGACCAAGCGCAAGTTCCGCGAGGCACTCGACCGCAAGAACAAGGCCTCGAAGCAGCGCGAGGGCGAGTCCCACCTCGACGGCGGCGGCGGCGCCCAGCACACGCAGGGTCCCGCCGACCACAAGCGCGAGTTCCGTCGCAAGTCGGGCTGAGCCCCACTACGACGCCCGAGGGCCGTCGTGCGAAGTCGGCCCGAGGGCGCGACCAGTCCCCTCCGGGCACGGCCGACAGGAGTTTCTTGTCGCCGGTAGTTCGCCGGGTCTAGGCTCGCGACAGCAGGGCGGTAGTCGGTGGCGGAATCGCGCCCGACCGCGTCGCAGCTCCACGTGATTCCTGGGGGAACGATGGCGCAGGAGAGCGAACAGATCCGGGCCCGCTTCGACCGGTGGTTCGAGGTCGAGGTCATACAGCCGATCGCGGACTTCAAGAATCCACGGCAGGAGTGGCGGCGCCTGTTCTCCGAGTTCTACGGCACGTTCTTCCTGGTGCTCGTCGCCGCCGGCGGCGGGATGATGAGCCAGGCGTTCCCCGACACGATCAGCCGGACCGCCGCGGTGGTCGCCCCGGGGCTCATGGTCATGGCGATCATCCTGTTCATGGGCAAGGTCTCGGGCGCCCACCTGAATCCGGCCGTGACGCCTCGCGTTCTCGCTGCGCGGCGACTTCCCGTGGCGCCGCGTGCCCGGCTACGTCGTGGTGCAGCTGCTCGGCGCCACCTTCGCGGCGTGGTTCCTCCAGCCGATCATCGGCGTGTCCGCGACGTACGGCTCCAACTATCCCGCCGACGGCTACACGTCGTTCCAAGCGTTCCTGATGGAGGCGCTGCTGACGCTCGGCCTCGTGAGCGTCATCCTCGGCACCGCATCCGGCGCCCAGAACGTCGGCGTGATCGGCGCGCTCGGGCGTCGGCGCCTACATCGCGCTCGCCGGCCTGTGGGGCAGCCCGATCTCCGGCGCGTCGATGAACCCGGCGCGCACGTTCGGTCCCGATCTGGCCGGCACTCGACTTCACCGACTACTGGGTCTACGTCGCCGGGCCGCTGACCGGCGCGGTGCTCGCGGTCCTGGTGGCGTTCGTGCTCCGCGGCTTCGGCGGTGGCCGCAGCGGCTCGGAGGCGGCGCAGGGAGTGTTCGACACCGAGGTGCCCCGACCCGACCAGAAGTGACGAGCCTGCGCCAGGCCGTGGGCCACCTCTTCCCGCGCCTCACCCCGTCCGCAGAGCCGTCGACATCGGCACGGGAACGAGTCCGGGCCGTTTCGGCTCTCGGCCGTCACCGGCGGCGCGCCCGCGCAGGCGCCTGAGCAGCCACGGGGCTGCGTGCCTGGCGAGCCACTCCGCATCGCCGACGTGGCGGTCGCCGGCCTCGTCGTCGACGTGCACCGCGCGCTCGAGCTCGCCGAGCTCCGTCGCGTCGGGCACGCCGAGTACGCGGGCTGCGGCGTATGCGAGCGTGCGGTGCCCGGCCGAGTTCAGGTGCACGCGGTCCTCGGCCCACACCGCCGGGTCGACGAGGTCGGCCTGGGGCGGACGTCGAGCAGCATGGCGCCGTGGTCGTCCGCGATCGCCGCGAGACGGTCGGCGAAGTCGGCGAACCGCGCCGCGAAGAGTCGCGACGCGGGACGCTTCGGCATGAACGGGGTCACGAGCAGCACGTCGGCCCCGGTCGCCCGCACCGCGCCGACCGCGTCGCCGAGCCGCGAGGCGAGCGCCGCGGCATCCGCTCGGGCACCGACCAGGTCGTTCGCCCCGATGAGCACGCTCACGAGGTCGGCGCCCTGCGCGATGGCGAGCGGCACCTGCACCTCGACGGCATCGGCCACTTTGCGGCTGCGGACCGCCACGTTCGCATACGCGACCCGCTCGGAGGCCGGACTCGCCATCGCGAGGAGTTGGGCGAGCCGGTCGGCCCAGCCCCGGTACTCCCCCGGCGGCATGCGCGACGCGTCGCACAGTCCCTCGGTGAGCGAGTCGCCGACGGCGACGTAGCGGCGCCACGGCGGCGCGACCGCGGTTCCGGATGCCGCGCCGTCGGCGTCGACGCGAGGCGCGCGCGCCCCGGGCTCCGACTCCCGCGATGCGGTGGTCGCCGGTGCCGGGGTGGGCGCCGCTGACGCGACCGGCCCGCCCGCGCGCTCGGAGCGGACCGGACGGCGAAGGCCGACGGCGGCCGTGCCAGCACCGAGCACGTCCTCGTAGTGGCCGATGAGCTCGTCGCCGAGCACGTCCCAGCCGCGTCCGCGCACGGCTTGACGCGCGCGCACGCCGAACGCGTGGCGTTTCGCGTCGTCGCCGACGAGGTCGCGGACCCGATCACGGAACTCCGCGAGGTCGCCGGGCCGGTAGAGCCAGCCGTCGACACTCGAGCGCACGAGGTCGAGCGGTCCGCCCGCCCGGTGGCGACGACCGGCACTCCGCTGGCGAGCGCCTCCTGGATGGTCTGGCAGAAGGTCTCGCTCTCGCCGGGGTGCACGAACACGTCGAGGCTCGCCATCGCCTCGGCGAGCGCGTCGCCGCCGAGGAACCCGGTGAACCTGGCCTCGGGCAGCATCCGCTCGAGGGCCGCACGCGACGGTCCGTCGCCGATGACGACGAGACGCGTGCGCGGCAGGTCGGCGAGCGCCCGGAGGTCCTCCACCTGCTTCTCGGGCGCGAGCCGTCCGACGTAGCCGACAATCACCTCGCCCGGCTCGGCGACGTTGCGACGCCACCCGTCGCTGCGGCGGCCCGGCGCGAACCGCTCGGTGTCGACGCCACGGCGCCAGAGGCGCATCCGGTCGTCGGCGACGCCGGCCGCTCGAGCCGTTCGATGGCCGAGCTCGACGGTGCGAGCGTGAGGGTGGCACGGCGGTGGAGGCGACCGAGGTGGCGAGTCAGGGCGGGCGCGGCGCCGGGCACGCCGTACCGCTCGGCATACGAGGGGATGTCGGTCTGGTACACCGCCACCGAGGGGATGCCGAGCGTCTCGGCGGCGGCGAGCCCGCGCCAGCCGAGCACGAACGGCGAAGCGAGGTGCATGACCTCCGTGCCGTGCTCGCGCATGACGGCGGCGAGGCGATGCGCGCTCGCGAGCGTCACGCGCACGTCGGGATAGCTCGGCAGCGGAACCGATGGCAGCAGCACGGCCCGGGCGCCGAAGAGCGACTGGTCGATCGGGCCGGACCGCGGGGCGACGACGAGGGCCTCGTGGCCGCGTCGCTCGAGGTGGCGGAGCACCTGCAGCAGGGAGTGCGTCACGCCGTTCATGTGCGGGAGGAACGATTCCGCGAGGAGTGCGACCTTCACGACTCCAGCGTGGGCGCGCGGACGACCCGACGACGACCAAAACGGGCCCGAGCGCCGATCATTCACCCAGTCGTCGGATGCCGTTCCCCGCCCGGTCCCCGAGGCGACCGCGCGCGGCCTCCAGCCGTCAACCCCTCGCGTTCCGGGGCTGATCGGAGGACGA
>CAWCWD010000002.1:0-24451 GCA_963799015.1 uncultured Actinomycetota bacterium
ACGCGTATCGTCCAGACCCCGAGCGGCTCGAGTGGGCGCGCGCCGTGCTCGCGGCCGCAGCATCCGAGCCCGGGGTGTTCGCGTTCCGCGGCGACATGGTCGACGCTCCGGTGCTGCGGCAGGCCGAGGCGCTCGTCCGGCGCGCCGGGCGGCCCTGACGACGTCGCGTCCGGGGGCGGATGCCGCGACCTGACGCCGCGGCATCCGCTCGGTCGGCGCCCTCAGATCGCGACGTCGCGTCGCCGGAACACGAGCCAGCCGACGACGAGGAAGAGGGCTGCGACGCCGTACACGAGCCCGATGCGCCAGTCCCACCCGTCGGTGAGCGGCGTCGGCACCATACGCCCAGTCGTACGGCGAGTAGTCGTGCAGCCAGCGGAGATCCTCGCTCTGGTTGCCGAGCGCATTCACGGCGTAGGCGTACACGGCGACCGCCGCACCCGCACCGAGCGACCAGCTGCGCCGGCCGGTGACGCCGCCGACGGCGATCGAAGCCGACGCCGCGAGCAGCCCGAGGCCGACGAACGCACCGGCGACGGCGAGCAGCGGACCGATCTCGACGCCGAGCTCGCTCGGCCCGTCCAGGACGAGCACCATGACGACGGCGACGAGGCCGAGCCAGGCCAGCTTGACCGCCACCGCTGCCGTGCGCTCGGCGTAGAGCTGGCCGCGCGTGACACCGTGCGCGAGCGTGAGCTCGAGCTGGCCGTTCTCCTCGTCGTTGGCGATCGACCCGGTGCCCCAGCCGACCGCGGCGATCGTGATGAGCACGAAGCCGATGAGGCCGAAGAACGTGGCCTGCACGTAGCCGGTGCCCGTCGCGATCTGCTCGTAGCCGAGGGTGTTCACGAGCTCCGGCGGGAGTGAGTCGATCATCTCCTCGAGCTGCCCGTTCCCGCCGAACGACGGGTAGATCGGCAGGTACACCGCGAGCGTGACGGCGATGCCCGCACTCCAGCCCAGCAGGCCGCGCCAGCCGTCGAGCAGGCTGCGGCGGAAGAGTGGCAGGACGCGCTTCATCGCTCCTCCTCGACGCCGTAGAAGCCCAGCACGGATTCCTCGAGGTCTGGCTCCTCGATCGTGAGGTCGACCACGTCGAGGGCGGCGACCGCCTTCACGAAGGCGTCGACGTGCGAGTCGAGCGCCGCCGTGAGGGCGACGGCGCCGTCGCGATCGGGTACGGCCGTCAGCTCCCCGAGCCCCGACACCCGATCGAGCACGGCCCGCGCGCCGGGCGCCTGCGACTCCTCCACCACCACGCGCACGCGCCGCAACGCCCCCTCGCGAAGCGCCGCGACGGTCGCCTGCTTCACGATGCGGCCCTCTCGGAGGATCGCGACGTGGTCGGCGGTCTGCTGCACCTCGCTGAGCACGTGCGAGCTGAGGAACACGGTCTGCCCGGCGGCCTTCGCGTCGCGCAGCATGCCGTGGAACTCCTGTTGCACGAGCGGATCGAGCCCGCTCGTCGGTTCGTCGAGCACGAGCAGCTCGGGCTCGTGCATGAAGGCCTGGATGAGTCCGAGCTTCTGCTTGTTGCCCTTCGAGAGGCTGCGCGCCGGCCTGGAGAGATCGAGGCCGAGCCGGTCGGCGAGGTCCTCGGCCGCGCCGCGCCGCACCGGTCCCGAGATCTCGGCATAGTGGGCGAGCAGGTCACGCCCACGAACCCGGCTCGCGAGGTGCAGCTCGCCGGGCAGGTAGCCGATGCGGCGGCGCAGCGCCGCGCCACCGGCCCGCGGCGCTTCGCCGAGCACGCGGACCTCGCCGGCGGTCGGGCGGATGATGTCGAGCAGCAGTCGCATCGTGGTGGTCTTGCCGGCGCCGTTCGGGCCGATCACGCCGTAGACCTGCCCGCGTGGGATGTCGAGGTCGATGCCGTGCAGGGCGGGGGTCGAGCCGTAGCGCTTCGTCAGGCCGCGCGTCGAGACGGCGGCGGTTGGTTCGGTCATGTGTGGTCCTTCTGAGGGTCGAGTGACGACGGATGCCGCGGTGCGTGCCCCGTCAGTGGGTGTCGGGTCGACCGTGCCGCGGGGGATCGGGGTCCTGGTTCGGGTTGCCGGGTCCCTTGTCGGAGCGCGGTGCGCTCCCCGTCGAGGGCGCGCCCCTGAGCGCCTCTTCGGCGGCGTCGAGCATCCGCGAGTCGGCGTAGAGGCCGTGGGTGTAGAGCTCGAGCATGGGCCGGGTCATCCGCCGGAGCGCCGCAGCACTCGCGAGCGGGGTGCCCATCGCGCGCGCCAGCTGGTCGCGCAGGAGCAGGGGCGCGAGACCGTGGACGGTGACGATCAGGGCGCGCATCTCGGGATCGGAGGTGTCCCGCATCGAGCCGTCGGCGACGCCGGCGTCGAGCATCGCGGCCGTGTCGTGCACGAGGCGGTCGAAGAGCCGGTTGCCGCCCTCGGTGCCGTCGGCCAGCATCGTCGCGAAGTAGTCGATGTAGGCCCGAAAGCGCTCGGGGTCGTCGAGCCACTCGCGGATGGTCGCGGCGACCTCGGGTGCCGCGACCTGGGTCTTCTCGCCGATGAGCTGCGTCGCGAGCCAGTCGTCGCACGCCTGCCGCAGTGCATCCTTCGATCCGAAGTGGTGGATGACGAGGGCCGGGCTGACTCCCGCGTCGGCGGCGATCTGCCGGACGCTCGTGCGGTCGTACCCCTGCGCGCCGAAGCGCGCGATCGCCGCATCCCGGATCCGGGCCGACGCGGTCGCATCCTCGAACGGGACTGAACGCACGTTCATGATTCTAAACGCGTGTTCAGCATCGCCGCAATGAGAGGTCCCCCGATCGGGGGACCTATCACAGCGTTCCCCGCCACTTCGGGGGACACGCCGTCGCGGAACCGCAAACGATTCGGTAACAGTTCACCTTGTCGTCCGGGGTACACGTACCCCGAGGACGTATCCTCAGAGTCAATTCCTGGGGAGGAGGAGCGCGTGGCACGACGGCACAGCTACCGGGCTCACGCGGCGAGCGCTGCGGGGGCGACGCTCACCGATGAGATGATCGCGGGCACGATCGAGGTCGACACGACGAGCGTCACGGCGTCATCGACGCCGGCGCTCCGCGTCGAGACCGTGGAGACGAACACGCTCTCGGGGCCGATCACGGTCCCCGTGCGATCGACGCTCGGCGAGAGCGGTGTCGCGGCGCACCCGCTCGCGCTGGGCGGCAGCACGTTCGGCTGGACGCTGGGTTCCGAGGACGCGTTCGCGGTGCTCGACCGATTCGCCGGCACCGGCGGCGACCTGCTGGACACCGCCGACAGCTACGCGGCCGGCCGCAGCGAATCGATCATCGGGTCCTGGATGCGGTCCCGCCGCACCCGGGACCGGATGTGCGTGATGACCAAGGTCGGGCGTCACCCCGATCACCGCGGCCTCGCTCCGGTCGACATCCGCGCGGCGGTCGACGACTCGCTGCTGCGGCTCGGCACCGACCGCATCGACGTGCTGTTCTTCCACGGCGACGACCCCGACGTGCCGCTCGAGGAGAGCCTCGGCGCGGTGGACGCGCTCATCAACGCCGGCAAGGTGCGCGCGATCGGCGCATCCGACTTCTCGCCCGAGCGGCTCATCGAGGCGCGGGTGCTCGCGGCCAACGGACTGCCGCGCTTCGAGCTGTTCACGACCCGCTACAACCTGATGGAGCGTCGTCCGTTCGAGGGCGCGCGGGAGCTCGTGGCCCACGCACAGGGCCTCGCCGTGCTGCCGTACTTCGCGCTCGCCAATGGATTCCTCGGCGGCCAGGTGCGCCGGCGCTCCGAGGTGCGCCGCGACGCCCGCGGCGAGCGGCTCGCGCGGCACCTCGGCCGGCGCGGCCACCGTGTCCTCGCCGCGCTCGACCAGATCGCGTTCGCACGCGGCGTGCAGCCCGCGACGATCGCGCTCGCGTGGCTGCTCGCGAAGCCGACCGTCGCCGCACCGGTGGCCAGCGCCACGCGACCCGATCAGGTCGAGGCGCTGATGGCCGCGGCATCCGTCGAACTGCACCGCTCGGAGCTCGTCGAGCTCGACCGCGCGTCCGCCTGAGTCGCGCGGCGCGCCGGGGCATCCTCGCCCTGCCCGTTCCGCTCGCCGTGGCATAGGCTGGTCGGGATGAACGGCGCCGTCGACCTCCCACTCGGCCAGGCCGAACTCTCCTTCACGGCAGCAGGCGACGCGCGAGTTCGGCGCAGCGTGCTCCCGTCGGGCGTTCGGGTGCTCAGCGAGCAGGTGCCCGGCAGCCGCAGCGTGACCGTCGGGTTCTGGGTCGCCGTCGGTTCGCGCGACGAGCAGCACGCGGATGCCGCGCACCCCGCGACGTACGGATCGACGCACTTCCTCGAGCACCTGCTCTTCAAGGGCACCACCAGTCGCACGGCGCTCGACATCGCCATCTCCTTCGACGCCGTCGGCGGCGAGCACAACGCCCTCACGGCGAAGGAGTACACGTGCTACTACGCCAAGGTGCAGGACCGCGACCTGCCCATGGCCGTCGAGGTGCTCGCCGACATGTTCACCTCCTCGCTGCTCGACCCCGTCGAGTTCGACAACGAGCGCGGCGTCATCCTCGAGGAGCTCTCGATGGCGGGCGACGACCCGGCGGATGTCGCGAACGAGCGGTTCTTCGAGGCCGTGCTGGGGGAGCATCCGCTCGGACGCCCGATCGGCGGGAGCCCCGAGACGATCCGCACCGCCACCCGCGCGGCGGTGTGGGAGCACTACCGGGCGAACTACCGCCCGCAAGACCTGGTCGTCACCGTCGCGGGCGCCGTCGACCACGACCTGCTCGTCACCGAACTCACTGCGGCGCTGACCCGCCATGGCTGGGACCTCTCGATCGCGGGCGCCCCCGTCGACCGGCGCGCCACCGAGCCCGCGCGACTCGCGTCCGGCGCCGCGCTCACGGTCGTGCCCCGCCCCACCGAGCAGGTGAACCTGCTCCTCGGCGTGCCGGGCCTCGTCGCGACCGACGACCGACGTTCCACCATGAGCGTGCTCAACGCGATCTTCGGCTCCGGCATGTCGTCGCGACTCTTCCAGCAGGTCCGCGAACGTCGAGGGCTCGCCTACGCCGTGTACTCGTTCGCGCCCGCCTACTCCGACGCGGGCCTGTTCGGCATGTACGCCGGCTGCGCGCCCGCGAAGGCCGGCACGGTCGCGGCGCTCATGCGCACCGAGCTCGAGCGGGTCGCCGAGCACGGCGTGACCGCCGACGAGCTGCGGCGCGCCGGCGGGCAGCTCGCCGGGGCATCGGCGCTCGCCCTTGAAGACTCCGACACCCGGATGTCGCGCCTCGGCCGCGCCGAGCTCACGCTCGGCGAGTTCGCCGACCTCGACGAGGCGCTCCGGCGCATCGCGCTCGTCTCCGTCGACGACGTGCAGGCGCTCGCGGCCGACCTCGTGTCCCGGCCGTTCTCGCTGGTCGCCGTCGGCGCCACCGACGAGGCGGCACTCCGGGGCGCGGTCGACGAGATCACGCCCAGCACCGACGTCGCCTGACCACAGTCCGACCCACCACAGGAGAGCAGAACCAGTGCCGCACCACCTCTACCTCGTCCGCCACGGCGAGCAGCTCGACGCCGAGCACGGCATGCCCGACGGCCCGCTCTCGCCGCGCGGACGACGACAGGCGGAGCTCCTCGCCGAGCGGCTCGGCGGCATCCCGTTCGACAACGCCTGGCACTCGCCGCTGCAGCGGGCGACCGAGACGGCGGCGATCATCGCGGCGAAGATGCCGGCGCTGAAGCCCGAGCCCTCTGCGCTGCTCTTCGACTGCATCCCGTCGGGCCCCGCGCCCGAGACGCCGAAGGTCTACGACGCGTTCTTCGGGTCGGTCACCGAGGCCGAGATCGAGGCGGGCAGCGCGCAGATGGCCGATGCGGCCGCGGAGTTCCTGCGCTCGCATCGCGAGGACCGCCACGACCTGCTCATCACCCACAACTTCGTGATCGCGTGGCTCGTGCGCGAGGTGCTCGGCGCACCCGAGTGGCGCTGGCTCTCCATCAACCAGGCCAACTGCGGGCTGACGGTGCTCACCCAGAAGTCCGGCCGGCCGTGGAGCCTGCTCGTGCACAACGACCTCGCCCACCTGCCGCCCGAGCTGCGCACCGGCCTGCCCGAGCAGTACGCGCTCTGAGACGGGCGCGACGCGCACTCAGCCGACGCGCTTGCCGTACCAGTTCGTGGCGTTCGGATTGGCGTTGTACGGCTCGATGTCGACATAGCCGCTCGAGCGGTAGAGGCCGCCCGCGGCCTCGAGGCTCGCGTTCGTGTCGAGCACGACCTCCTGTGCGCCGAACTCCGCGGCTCGGCGCTCGAGTTCATCGAGGAGCCGGCGCCCCGCTCCGCGGCCGCGCGCGGCGGGCGCGAGCCACAGGTGCTTCACCTCGAACCGCACGTCGAGCGTCTCTGGACGGCGCTGGATGCGGCGCAGCCCGCCGCATCCGATCACGTCGCCGTCGTCGTCCTCGACGACGAGGAACACGCCCGCCGGGGGCGTGAACTGCTCGGCGGTGGGGTAGGCCGGACGGTAGGCGCCCTGCTCGGCGGGGAACCCAGCTGCGCGCTCGGCGAAATACGCGTCCAGCAGGGTCAGCGCCTCGGCGCTCGTGACGTCGACCTCTCGGAACCGCATGCCTCCAGCCTATGGCGGCCGGACGGCCCGCCAGAGCTTCGGCCGATGCCCGGCCGGGCAGCCGACGTCGGGGTGGGCGGGAGGCCCGCACCCGCTTGGTAGGGTGAAGCACGTGACGATACGGGTCGCCGTGGCCGGGGCCACAGGCAAGATGGGGCGTTTGGCGATCGGGCTCATCGAGGCATCCGACGACCTCGAACTGCACGCAGCGCTCGACTCGCGCTCGAACCTCGACGAGATGCTCGGCGCCGATGTCGCGCTCGACGTCACGCATCCCGCCGCGAGCGCCGCGATCGTGGAGTTCGCGACCGGTGCGGGCATCCCCATCGTCGTCGGCACCTCGGGCTGGTCGAGCGACCGGATCGCGGAGATCGCCCAGTTCATGCGTGGCCACGAGGACGCGGGAGCCGTGCTGTTCATTCCGAACTTCTCGATCGGCAGTGTGCTCGGCACCGCGTTCTCGGCGCTCGCCGCCCGCTTCTTCGACTCCATCGAGATCGTCGAGGCCCACCATGCCGGCAAGGTGGACTCGCCGTCGGGCACCGCCGTGCGCACCGCCGAACTCATCGGCGACGCGCGCGCCGCCGCAGGCCCGGTCGGCGCACCGCATGCCGACCAGCGCGCCCGCGGACAGCTCGTCTCCGGCGTCCCCGTGCACAGCCTGCGACTCTCGGGCGTGCTCGCCGAGCAGCGGGTCGTCCTCGGGGGCGACGGCGAGACGCTCACGATCGCGCACTCGACGGTTTCGTCGGCGGCCTACGAGCAGGGCATCCTGCTCGCGCTGCGACGTGCGCCTGCGGCATCCGGCGTCGTGGTCGGCCTCGACGCCCTGCTCGACCTCGGCCTTCCAGGCGCGTCATGACGACCAGGGCGGGCGCGGTCCTGATCGCCGCGCTGCTCGCGCTCTACGTGGCGCTCGTGGGATGGCGGGCCGTGCAGTTCATCGCAACGGGCGAGCCCGCCGCGATCGGCATCGGCATCGCACTCATCGTGCTGCCGATCATCGCCGTGTGGGCGCTGTGGCGCGAGATCGCCTTCGGCGTGCGTTCGCAGGCGCTCGTGCGCCGGCTCGAGGCCGAGGGCGCGCTCGACCTCGGCATCCCGGTGAAGCCGAGCGGCCGACCCGAGCGGGCGGCGGCGGATGCCGCGTTCCCGGCGTTCCGCGAGGCGGCCGAGGCCGAACCCGACTCCTGGCGCGCCTGGCTGCGCCTGGGCCTCGCCTACGACGCGGCCGGCGACCGCCGACGTGCGAGGGGCGCGGTGCGCCGCGCGATCACGCTCGAGCGCGCGGAGCACTGAGCATCGCGTCGAGCGCCGACTCGACGGTCGGGTGCTCGAAGCGGTACCCGTCGTCGATGAGTCGCTGCGGGCGCACCTTCTGGCTCGAGAGCAGCAACTCGTCGGCCGCGCGGCCGAGCGCGAGCTCGAGCATCCGCTCGGGCACGGTGAAGTTGTAGGGGCGATGCATCCGCTCGGCCATCGCGGTCATCACGCGGTCGGCGGTCGCCGGTGTGGGTCCGGCGAGGTTGACCGGCCCCGACAGCTTCGACGTGAGCAGGTGCGCGATGGCCGCGACCTCGTCGTCGAGCGCGATCCAGGGCCAGTGCTGGCCACCGGTGCCGAGGCGGCCGGAGAGGCCGAACCTGGTGAGGGTGCCGACGCGTTGCATCGCGCCGCCGTGGCCCACCACGATGCCGGTGCGGAAGGCCACCGTGCGGGTCTCGTCGGGGGCGAGGGCGGCCGCGCCCTCCCAGCGGGCGACCACCTCGGCGAGGAAGCCGGTGCCCGCGCTCGAGAACTCGGTGAGCAGCTCGCCCGGGCGGTCGCCGTAGTACCCCACGGCCGAGGCGCTGAGGAACACGGCGGGCGGGCGCCTCGCCTTGCGCATCGCGTCGGCGAGCGTGCGCGTCGCGGTCACGCGCGAGTCGGCGATCTCGCCCTGGTAGCCCTTCGTCCACGGCAGCCGCGCCAGCGACGCCCCCGAGAGGTTCACCACCGCGTCGACGCGGTCCATCACCGTGAAGTCGATGATGCCCGCCGCCGGCGACCACGCGGCCTCATCGGGGCCCTGCGCACGACGACGCACGAGGCGCACGATCTCGTGGCCGTCGGCGGTCAGGCGCTCGACGAGGGCGGTTCCGATGAAGCCGGACGCGCCGGCGATGAGCACCCGCACGGTCTAGGCGAGCTCGGCTTCGATCGTGATGGGGATGGAGAGCGCCTGCGAGATGGGGCAGTTCACCTTCGCCTCGTCGGCGATCGCCTCGAACCGGGCCTCGGTGATGCCCGGCACGCGGGCGCTCACGAGCAGGTGGCTGCCGAGCACGCCCTTGCCCGCCTCGAACGTGACGGCGGCCGTGGTCTGGATGCTCTCGGGCGGGGTGCCCGCCTGCGCGAGCGCGAGCGCGAGCGCCATCGAGAAGCACGAAGAATGCGCGGCCGCGAGCAGTTCCTCGGGATTCGTCGTGTTCGCCACGCCCACGGCCCGTGCGTCCCAGTTCACCTGGAACGTCGCGAGGCCCGACGAGTCGAGTGCGACGTTGCCGGAACCTTCGAACAGCGTGCCGGTCCAGACCGTGGTCGCTTCACTCGTGATTGCCATGGATCCTCCTCCTCGAGCCGGGCTCCCAGCCTAGCCCGGCGGATGCCGCGGACGTCAGGTCCTGGGGATGACGCGTGCGCGCACGAGGAGCAGGTACAGCTGGCACCCGAGGCAGTACCCGAACACCGCGTTGAGGAACGCCGCCACGAAGGCGAGGGAGGCCGCGATCGGCACCGCCGCGGTGAGGCCGGCGGCGCCCAGGATGACGCCCACGATCGTGACCGCGAAGCCCGACGCCCTGCGCGAACGTCGGGGGCCGCGGGTCCTCGAGCTCGTCGGGCGGGGCGAGCCGGGGACGGACGAGCCGCTGGAACAGCAGCCCGAACGGATTGCGTCGCACGCCGGCGAACGCGCTCCACGCGAACACCGCGCTCACGACGGCGAGGAGCACCCAGCGCGGCGAGGGTCGCGCCGCCGAAGCCGAGCACGGCGACGACGAGCAGCAGGACGGCGGTGATCGCCGCGGTGAAGCGCGGCCCGCGCGGGTCGATGCCGGCGGGTTCAGGACGGGACACGGGTCCTCCCGGTGAGGTGGTCGAGGCGGTCGCGCACGTCGTGCGCGCGGGGCACGCCGCCGATGCGCGACGTCGCGGCGCCGTGGGCGTCGAGGATCAGCGTCGTCGGCGTCTGCAGCACGTGGAAGCGGTCGGCGAGGTCGGGGCGGTCGGTGAGGTCGACCTCGACGTGCCGCACCCCGGCGTAGTCCGCCGAGATCGCGGCGAGCTGGCGCGCGGTCGCCGGGCAGCGGCTGCAGTACGCGGTGGAGAACTGCACGAGCGTCGCGGCCGAGCCGAGCGACTCCGCCCGGAGGCCGAGGTCGGCGGTGGCGGAGTCGTCGCGGGTCGCCCGCACGCGTCCGGTGCGCGCCTTCCACGCGAGGCCGATCGCGGCGGCGCCCGCGGGCAGCGCGATGCCCGCGATGATCGCCGGCAGCCAGTCCATGCCGCGATGCTACGTCGGCACGTCGTGCGCCGGTTCCGTGTGACGGAGGATGACGCCGGAGCGGCGCGCCCGCGGCATCCGCCCGCGCCGTCGGCCGTCGGGGTTAGCATCGACCCGATGGCCGAGATGATCCCCACGCCCTACGAAGACCTCCTGCGCGACGTGCTCGAGCACGGCACGCACAAGACCGACCGCACCGGCACCGGCACCCGCAGCGTGTTCGGCCGACAGCTGCGGTTCGACCTCTCGCAGGGCTTCCCGCTCATCACCACCAAGCGCGTGCACTTCAAGTCGATCGCCTACGAGCTGCTCTGGTTCCTGCGCGGCGAGTCGAACGTCGGGTGGCTGCGCGATCACGGCGTCACCATCTGGGACGAATGGGCGGATGCGGCGGGCGAGCTCGGCCCCGTCTACGGCGTGCAGTGGCGCTCGTGGCCCACGCCGTCGGGCGAGACCATCGACCAGATCGCACAGGTGATCGAGCAGATCCGCACGAACCCCGACTCGCGTCGCCTCATCGTCTCGGCGTGGAACCCCGCCGACATCCCCGACATGGCCCTCGCGCCGTGCCACGCGCTCTTCCAGTTCTACGTCGCCGACGGCCGGCTCTCGTGCCAGCTCTACCAGCGCAGCGCCGACCTGTTCCTCGGCGTGCCGTTCAACATCGCCTCCTACGCGCTGCTCACCCACATGGTGGCGCAGCAGACCGGTCTCGAGGTCGGCGACTTCGTGTGGACGGGCGGCGACTGCCACATCTACGACAACCACGTCGAGCAGGTCACCGAACAGCTGTCGCGCACGCCGTTCCCCGCGCCCACGCTGCGCTTCGCGCGCACGCCGGCGTCGATCCTCGACTACGAGTACGACGACTTCGTCGTGGAGGGCTACCAGCACCACCCCGCCATCCGCGCGGCCGTCGCCGTATGAGCCCAGCGGATGCCGCTTCGCCTCCGGTCGGGCTGATCTGGGCCGAGTCGGCCGGCGTCATCGGCCGCGACGGCGGCATGCCGTGGCACGTCCCCGAAGACCTCGCGCACTTCAAGGAGCTGACGCTCGGCGCCCCCGTCGTCATGGGCCGCCGCACGTGGGACTCCCTGCCCCCGAGGTTCCGTCCCCTGCCCGGCCGCGCGAACATCGTCGTGACCCGGCAGCACGAGTGGGCGGCCGAGGGTGCCATGCGCGCGGCATCCGTCGACGCAGCACTGGCGCTCGCCGCCGCCGAGCGGCCCGAACGCGTGTGGGTGATCGGCGGCGCAGAGCTGTTCCGTCAGGCACTGCCGATCGCCGACCGGCTCGAGGTCACCGAGCTGCGTGCGCCGGGCGGCGGCGCCGTCGTCGCGCCCGCCCGGGGCGACGTCGTGGCACCGACGATCGACCCGGCGGCGTTCCGGCTCGCCGTCGTCGAGCCGCTCACCGGCGCGCACACGTCGCGCAGCGGCATCCGCTACCGGTTCCTCTCCTACACCCGCATCTGAGCGGACGGCGGTGCGCCGCGCCATCCCGCTCAGCCCAGCCCGCCCGCCCGCACTCCTGACCTGATCTGTCACGATCGGCGGATATACGATCCGCCTCGCCGGTGTTTCCAGGGTGGGCGCGGGGTGGCGAATCGTATATCCGCGGATTGGGACGTCGGCACTCGTCCTCAACAGGCGTCGCCGCCCGCAAGAAGTGCCCAGCGGATGGTTCGCGTGCCCGTCGCGCGCCAGCCCCGGTCCAGCATCGCCGAGTGCGTAGCGAGCGATGGAGTCCGGGGCGTGTGGGTGCGCTCTGCAGTGAGCTCGGCGGCGTCGTTCGCCGTGCGGAGTTCGCGACCTACGGCGTCGACTCGCGATCACTGCGAAGGGCGGTCGCGATCGGGGAGGTGATCCGGCTTCGATCCGGCCTGTACGCGAGCCCAGAGCTGCCGCACGCGACCCATGTCGCCCTTCGGCATGGGGGAGTGCTCGCCTGCGTGTCGGTCGCGAGGCTGCACCGGCTCTGGGTGCTGCCGCTGGATGAGATCGTGCATGTCTCGCTGCCGCCGAACGGTCATTCCCGGCCTCATGACGACTGCGAGTGCGTGCAACACTGGAACGCGCTGTCGAGCTCGTCGACCGAGGTGTCGCTCATCGACGCCCTGCTCCAGATCCGCGGATGCCTCGGTGAGGACGCGTTCTTCGCCACACTCGAGTCGGCTCTCGCACAACGGGACGATCACGAACGCGGGCCGCCGTGAGTTGCGAGGTCGCATCACGGAGTCGGCGCGATGGATGGTGGACCTCGCCCGCAGCGACGCCGAGAGCGGGCTCGAGTCGCTGCTCCGGCTACGGCTGCACCGCCTCGGGATCCCACTGCGCACCCAAATCGAAGTTCCGGGCGTCGGGCGTGTCGACTTCGTACTGGGCGACCGGCTCATCCTGGAGGTGGACGGTCGGACTGGTCACGATGACGACGAAAGCCGCCACAAGGACCGGATGCGCGATGTCACAGCCGCGGCGCACGGCTTCGACACGCTCCGGTTCGACTATGCGCTGGTGGTGCACGACTGGCCGATCGTCGAACAGGCGATCCTGGCGAAGATCGCCCGACGAGTTCACGTCGAGCCCTGGGCCGAGCAACTTCGGTCCGCGTGAGCCCTTCCGAACTGCGAGTGGTTCGGCCACGTTCAGCACGGCGGATATACGATCCGCCGCGCCGCGCATGTCCGGGTCACGGCGGCGTGTCGGATCGTATATCCGCCATGAGGGACGGATGCGGCGTGCCCGTCACGGGGCGGCGCGGCATCCGCTCGACCCGATAGCCTTGGGGACGTGACTCAGGACAACCCCTTCGGACAGGTGCTCGTCGCGCTCGTCACGCCGATGACGGCGGACGGCGAGGTCGATTGGCCCGGGGTCGAGAAGCACATCGACGACGTCATCACGGCCGGCGCCGACGGCATCGTCGTCACCGGAACGACCGGCGAGACCTCCACGCTCACCGACCCCGAGAAGATCCGCCTCGTCGAGGTCGGCAAGGACGTCGCGGCCGGCCGCGCGAAGATCATCACCGGCGGCGGCTCGAACGAGACCGCGCACGCGATCGAGCTCTACCGGCACTCCGAGCAGGCCGGCGCCGACGGCATCATGATCGTCACGCCGTACTACAACAAGCCGACGCAGGCCGGCATCCTCACGCACTTCCGGCTGGTGGCCGACGCCACCGACCTGCCGGTCATCCTCTACGACATCCCGGGCCGCACCGGCGTCCCGATCAGGTACGAGACGATCCTCCGACTCGCGAAGCACCCGAACATCCTCGCCATCAAGGACGCCAAGGGCGACTTCTCCGAGGTGAGCCGGGTGCTCAACCAGACCGACCTCATGTACTTCTCCGGCGACGACGCCAACGTGCTGCCGCACCTCGCGATCGGCGCGACGGGCCTCATCGGCGTCACCGCGAACATCGCGCCCGCGCCGTACCGCACCATCGTCGACGCCGTGAACCGCGGCGACCTCGCGACCGCGACCGCCGAGCACCAGCGCCTCGAGCCGCTCGTGCGCGCCGTCATGACGCACGTGCCCGGCACGGTCGCGGCGAAGTACATCCTGCACGGCCTCGGCCGCATCGGCAGCCCGCGCGTGCGCCTGCCGCTCGTCGGTCCCGAGGAGTGGGAGGCCGCCCTCATCGAGGACGAGATCGACCACGTGCAGGGCATCCCCGGCGTCGACTTCCACCGCTTCCGCCCCGACCGCAACGCCGCCGCAGGCGGCGCGCTGCCGAAGGTCGCCGGCACCACCCGCTGAACGCCGGCCGAGGCATCCGCCGGAACGGCCGCATGAACTGAACACCGCAAACGTAAGGAGGGCCCATGCCCGACGTCGTCATCGATCCCGCCCCGCTCGAAGCCGGAACGCTCCGCGTCATCCCGATCGGCGGCCTCGGCGAGGTCGGCCGCAACATGACGAGCTTCGAGATCGACGGCAAGATCCTCATCGTCGACTGCGGCGTGCTGTTCCCCGAGGAGCACCAGCCCGGCGTCGACCTGATCCTGCCCGACTTCGGCTTCCTCCGCGAGCGCCTCGACGACATCGTCGGCGTCGTGCTCACGCACGGCCACGAGGACCACATCGGCTCCGTGCCCTACCTCCTGCGCCTGCGCGCCGACATCCCGCTGATCGGCTCCACGCTCACGCTCGCGCTCGTCGAGGCGAAGCTCAAGGAGCACCGCATCCAGCCCTACAGCCTCACGGTCACCGAGGGCCAGCACGAGCGCATCGGCCCGTTCGACCTCGAGTTCGTCGCGGTCAACCACTCGATCCCCGACGCGCTCGCCGTGGCGATCAAGACCCGTGCAGGCACGGTGCTCGCGACCGGCGACTTCAAGATGGACCAGCTGCCGCTCGACGGCCGCCTCACCGACCTCCGCGAGTTCGCCCGCCTCGGCGAGGAGGGCGTCGACCTGTTCATGGTCGATTCCACCAACGCGGATGTCCCGGGCTTCACGCCGCTCGAGCGCTCGATCGGCCCCGTGCTCGACGAGGTCATCGCGCGCTCGCCGCGCCGCGTGATCGTCGCGAGCTTCTCGAGCCACGTGCACCGCGTGCAGCAGGTGCTCGACGCCGCGCACTTCAACGGGCGCCGTGTGGCCCTGCTCGGCCGCAGCATGGTGCGCAACATGACCATCGCGGCCGATCTCGGCTACCTCAAGGTGCCCGAGGGCGTGCTCGTCGACTACAAGAAGGCCGGCGACATCCCCGACGACGAGATCGTCTACATGTCGACCGGCTCGCAGGGCGAGCCGATGGCGGTGCTCTCGCGCATGGCCAACCGCGACCACCAGATCGAGATCGGCGAGGGCGACACGGTCATCCTCGCGTCGAGCCTCATCCCCGGCAACGAGAACGCCGTCTACCGGGTGATCGACGGCCTCACCAAGCTCGGCGCGAACGTCGTGCACAAGGGCAATGCGAAGGTGCACGTCTCGGGCCACGCCGCGGCGGGCGAGCTGCTCTACTGCTACAACATCCTGAAGCCGAAGAACGTGCTGCCGATCCACGGCGAGTACCGCCACCTCTTCGCGAACGCGAGTCTCGCGCGCGACACCGGCATTCCCGAGCGGAACACCTTCATCGGCGAGAACGGCACGGTCTACGACCTGCGCGACGGCGAGGTGCGCGTCGTCGGGCCAGCTCGACCTCGGGTTCGTCTACGTCGACGGCGCGACCGTCGGCGAGATCACCGACGCCGACCTGAAGGACCGCCGGATCCTCGGCGAGGAGGGGTTCATCTCGGTCATCATCGTCGTCGACGCCTCGACCGGTCGGATCATCGTCGGCCCCGAGATCCACGCCCGCGGCTTCGCCGAAGACGACGCCGTGTTCGAGGAGGTCAAGCCGAAGATCTCCGCGGCGCTCCTCGAGGCCGCGCAGAACGGCGTCCGCGACCAGCACGCGCTGCAGCAGGCGGTGCGCCGCACGGTCGGCACGTGGGTCAACCGTCGGCTGCGGCGTCGCCCGATGCTCGTGCCGCTCGTCATCGAGGCCTGATCCGCCGGACCGAAACACCGCGGTAACACGTCGGGCGTAGCATCCGGCCATGGCGGACTTCTCGATCCGCCCGGCCATCCCGAGTGACGGCGCGTTCCTCGGCCGACATGGTGGTCGAGGCGGCGAACTGGCGGGCGGGCGTCACCCGGCCGCGGCCGACGGTGCTCGCTGACCCGGTGTACCGCGGGCTACATCGCCGGGTGGCAGCGCCCCGCCGACGCCGGCGTCGTCGCCGTCGACGGCGACGCGAAGCCCGTCGGCGCTGCCTGGTACCGCCTCTTCGCCGCCGACGCGCCGGCGCACGGGTTCGTGGCGGCCGGGGTGCCCGAGCTCATCATCGGCGTGCGTCCGCTCTGGCGCGCACAGGGTGTCGGGCGTGCGCTCATGCGGGCCCTCACGGATGCCGCGCGCACGGCGGGATTCGCCCGCCTCACCTTGAGCGTCGAGCACGGCAACTTCGCGCACTCGCTCTACCGGTCCGAGGGGTTCACGGTCGTCGCATCCGGCTCCGGGCGCGACACGATGGTGCGCAAGCTCGGCTGACCGCCGCGGCGGACGCTCGCGGCATCCGTCGGGCTCGGATCGAGCCCGATCGACCCCGTCCGCCCGCTCCGCCGATCGCGGACACTCGCCGCGTCCTGTCGGCGAGGGTCGCCGGTCGGCCGTAACGTTGGGGCATGGCTACGAGCACCAGGTCGAACGGGCGTGCCTCGGGCACGCCTGCGCGCGGCTCGGGCTCCAAGACGGCGCCCACGAAGAAGCTCCCGGCGTCGACCGCCCGCGGATCGACCGCCGCCAAGGCCAAGCCGGCGACGCCGGAGCGCCCGCCGCTGTTCGTGCGCGCCTGGATGGGGCTCGCGCACGTCACGGGCGGGGCGGCACGCGCGCTCGGCCCCGAGACGCTCGCGAAGGAGGAGCGCCGCGACGGCCTGCCCTTCTTCATCATCGTGCTCGCGATCGTCGGCGCCGTCGTCGAGTGGTTCTTCATCAACGAGCCCGTCGCTCAGGCCCTCGACTCGTGGACGTTCGGCGGACTCTTCGGGCGCGTCGCCTTCGCCCTGCCGGTGGTCATGCTGCTGTTCGCAGTGTGGCTGTTCCGCCATCCCAGTTCGGTGCACGACAACACGCGCATCGGCATCGGCGTGGGGCTGCTGCTCCTCACGGTCTCGGGCCTCTGCCACCTGTTCGGCGGCCAGCCCGAGCCGCGCGAGGGCATGGCGGTGCTCGCGCGTGCCGGCGGCATCCTCGGCTGGATGCTCGCGCAGCCGCTCATCCTCCTGATCACCGAGGTCGGCGCGGCGGCCGTCATCATCGTGCTGCTGCTGCTCGCGCTCCTCATCATCACGAAGACGCCGCCGAACCGGATCCCGGCTCGATTCCGCGACCTCTACGCGTGGCTGTTCGGCGCGCCCGAGACCGAGGAACGCCCCGAGGCCGCTGAGAAGCCGTCACGGCGCGAGGCCCGCAAGACCGCGCAGGCCGAGCTCGACGGCATCGACGCGCTCGACGACGGATCCGATCGCACCGGACTCGTGCCGTGGTGGCGCCGCAACGACTCCAACCGCGAGGAGGATCCTGCGTTCGCCGCCGGCGGCGTCGATGGCATCACCGAGGTGTTCGGCCCCGGCTCGGCCGCGGGCAGCTTCGAGTCGCCGCATCGAGGGCGTCGGCGGCGCCGGCTCATACGGCACCGAGGTGCTCGGCGACCTCGAGCGCGCCGAGTCCGCGCTGCAGCACTTCACCGGCGACGTGCCGCGTGGCGGCACCGGGCTCCGCGGCGACGACGGCGGAGCCACGAACGTGCTCGCCGTGTTCGACGAGGGCGGCGACGGCGAGGCGGATGCCGCGCCCGGCGCAGTCGGCGGCCAGGGCGTCGCGGCATCCGAACCCGAGCGCCCCTACCACCTGCCCGCGGCGTCGACGCTCGCGGCGGGCGCCCCGGCGAAGGCGCGCTCGTCGGCCAACGACGACGTCGTGCGGCAGATCACTGGCGTGCTCGACCAGTTCCAGGTCGACGCGAAGGTCACGGGCTTCTCGCGCGGTCCCACCGTGACCCAGTACGAGATCGAGCTCGGGCCGGGCGTCAAGGTCGAGCGCGTCACCGCGCTCTCGAAGAACCTCGCCTATTCGGTCGCGTCGAACGAGGTCCGCATCCTCTCCCCGATCCCGGGCAAGAGCGCGATCGGCGTCGAGATCCCCAATGCCGACCGCGAGATCGTGACCCTCGGCGACGTGCTGCGCTCGGGCGCGTCCGTCAACGCGAAGCATCCGATGACCATCGGCGTCGGCAAGGACGTGGGCGGCGGCTACGTCGTGGCCAACCTCGCGAAGATGCCGCACCTGCTCGTGGCCGGCTCCACCGGCTCCGGCAAGTCGAGCTTCGTGAACTCGATGATCACGTCGCTGCTGATGCGGGCGAAGCCCGCCGACGTGCGCATGGTGCTCATCGACCCGAAGCGCGTCGAGCTCGCGCCGTACGCGGGCGTGCCGCACCTGATCACGCCCATCATCACGAACCCCAAGAAGGCCGCGGAAGCGCTGCAGTGGGTCGTGAAGGAGATGGACATGCGGTACGACGACCTCGCGTCGTTCGGATTCCGCCACATCGACGACTTCAACAAGGCCGTCGTCAACGACGAGATCGTGCTGCCCGCGGGCAGCGAGCGGCGGCTGAAGCCGTACCCGTACCTGCTCGTCGTGGTCGACGAGCTCGCCGACCTCATGATGGTCGCCCCGCGCGACGTCGAGGACTCGATCGTGCGCATCACCCAGCTCGCGCGCGCCTCGGGCATCCACCTGGTGCTCGCCACCCAGCGGCCCTCGGTCGACGTCGTCACCGGCCTCATCAAGGCGAACGTGCCGAGCCGGCTCTCGTTCGCGGTCACGAGCGTCACCGACTCCCGGGTCATCCTCGACCAGCCCGGCGCCGACAAGCTCATCGGCCAGGGCGACGGCCTGTTCCTGCCCATGGGCGCGTCGAAGCCCATCCGCGTGCAGGGCGCGTGGGTGAGCGAGGCCGAGATCGAGAAGGTCGTCACGCACGTCACGCGGCAGGCCCGTCCCGAGTACCGGCAGGATGTCGCCGCCGTCCGTCGAGCGGAAGGAGATCGACTCCGACATCGGCGACGACCTCGAGCTGCTGCTCGCGGCCGCCGAGCTCGTCGTGTCGACCCAGTTCGGCTCGACCTCGATGCTGCAGCGCAAGCTGCGCGTCGGCTTCGCGAAGGCGGGCCGCCTCATGGACCTGCTGGAGTCCCGCGAGATCGTCGGCCCGTCCGAGGGCTCGAAGGCGCGCGACGTGCTCGTGACGGCCGAGCAGCTGCCGGGCGTGCTCGCCCGGCTCCGGGGCGAGGAGCCCGCGGGCCGCGCCCGCGCCCGGCCCGCCGTCGAGCGGCGCCGCGAGGCGTGGCGACGCCGGGCGACCGGGGCGTACGACGACCCCGACCCGCGCTACGACGACGACCCGGTCGCGCGCGCGACGCCGGGGCATGCCCGAGGTCGAGGGCGACGCCGACGAGGACGCGTGGGGCCTCACCGGCCGCGACTGAGCCGGAGGTTGATCCCGCGATCGCGGCGCGGGTCGGACGTTAGGCTGTCGAAATGACCTCCTCCGCCGGAAGCCGTGAGCGATCGGCGAACTGGAACCTGCCGAACGCCATCACCGTCGTCCGCATCCTCATGGCGCCGCTGGTCTTCTGGCTGCTCCTCGCCGACGCGGGAGCCGACGGCCCGATGCGGTGGTGGGGGGCCGTGATCTTCATCGTCGCGATCTCGACCGACTGGGTCGACGGGTGGCTCGCCCGCTCCCGCGGTCTGGTCACCGACCTCGGCAAGATCCTCGACCCGATCGCCGACAAGCTCCTCACGAGCGGTGCGCTCGTGTGCCTGTCGATCCTCGGCGAGCTGTGGTGGTGGGTCACGATCGTCATCGTGGTGCGCGAGGTGGGCATCACCGTGTGGCGGCTCGTCGAGCTGCGCCGCGGCAACGTGGTGCCCGCGTCATCCGGCGGCAAGCTCAAGACCCTCGCGCAGTCGATCGCGATCTCCCTCGCGCTCCTGCCGCTGTGGACGATCGTCGGCGACTGGATCTTCTGGCTCAACTGGGCGACGATGGCGGTCGCCGTCGTGCTCACGCTCTGGTCGGGGCTCCTCTACGTGCGCGACGCCGTGCGGCTCGCACGCGCGCGCCCGCGACGGGCGCTAGAGGCGAGCGGATGCCGCGACCCGATGAACTCGGCCGCCGGCGGCGCCGCGCCTGCCGCGTCCGCTGCGGCCGCGCTCGTGCGCCGGCTCACCGACCGGGGCCTGACGCATCGCGACGGCGGAGTCGCTGACCGGCGGCCTGCTCGCCGCTGCCCTCGTCGACGTGCCCGGCGCCTCGGCGGTCTTCAACGGGGGAGTGGTGGCGTACGCGACGCCGGTGAAGCGGTCCGTGCTCGGCGTCGACGCCGGAGCTGCTCGACGAGCGGGAGCCGTGGACCCCGAGGTGGCGGGCAGATGGCGGACCGGCGTCCGCCGGGTGCTGCGCGGTCGACGGTCGACGCCGCCGATGTCGGCCTCGCGACGACCGGCGTCGCCGGGCCGACCCCCAGGACGGACGGCCGCCGGGCACCGTCTTCGTCGGCGGTCGCGATCGGCGACGGCATCGAGGCGATCGCGCTCGACCTCGACGGCGACCGCGGCGAGATCCGCGGGCAGACGGTCCGTGGCGCTCGAGGCGGTGCTGCTGCGGCTCGGCGCGGACTGACGCTCCACCCGGCGTCGCGTTCGGCGCGAGCGGTCAGCGCCGCGGCGAAGGCATCCGGTATCGATGCTCCGGGCGCCCGGCCGATCCGTACCGCGGCGCGACCTCGGCAGCGCCGGTCGCGACGAGGTGCTCGAGGTACCGGCGCGCGCTCACCCGGGACATGCCGAGCGACTCGGCCAGCTCGGCGGCCGAGACATCCGCGTCGCACGCGGCGAGCCCCTCTGCGACGCGGGCGAGGCTCGCGGTCGACAGGCCCTTGGGCAGCTGGCCCGGCCGCGTCGCGGCCGAGCCGAGCGACTTGGTCGACGGCCCGCTGGTCGAGCGTCGCCGTCGGCGTCGCCCGGTCGGCGGCGATGCCGCGGCGCACTCCTCCGAGCCGCTCGCCCAGGCTCGCCCCGAGAACGGCTTCACGAGGTAGTGGCGAACGCCGAGGAGTCGGGCGTGTCGCACCGTGTCGAGGTCGCGCGCAGCGGTGACGGCGATGACCTCCACGTCGTCGCCTTCCGCACGCAGGCGACGCAGCACATCGAGGCCGCCGAGGTCGGGCAGATACACGTCGAGCAGCACGAGTTGCGGTCGGTGCAGCTCGATCGCCGCGAGCGCATCGGGCCCGTGTGCGCCTCGGCGACGACGACGAAGCCGGGCTGTGCGTCGACGAACGCACGGTTCACGTGTGCGACCGCGAAGTCGTCGTCGACGATCACGACACGGATATCGCTCACCACCGCGCTCCCGTCGCCTCGGCGTTCGCCGCAGACGCGGCGCCGTCGGCTCCGCCGGAGTGCGCTGGCGCCACCACGGCAGGCGCACGGTGAAGCCGCGCGCCGCCTGCGGGGGAGTCGGCGACGACACGAGCCGCCGAGGCGTGCGGCGACGCGCTGCACGATCGTGAGCCCGATGCCGCGCCTGGCCTTGCCCGGCGGCGGGTGACTTGCCGCTCACGTCGGGCTCGAAGATCGCCTCGCGGCGCCCACGGGGGATGCCGGGGCCGTCGTCGTCCACGCGCACGACGACGACGCCGGGTTCCTCGTCGTCGCGGATCGAGAGGATGATCCGTCCGCCGAGCACGCAGGCCTCGATCGCATTGTCGAGCAGGTTGCCGATCGACCGTGAGCAGGTCGGTGCGGGGCGCCTCGCCGTCGGCGGCGTCGAAATGCGAGCCGGGGTCGAGTTCGAGGGCGAGGCCGAGTTCCTGGGCGCTGGATCGTTTCGCGAGCACGAGCGCCGCCGTCTCGACATCCGCGATGCCCGTCGTGTTCGTCGAGTGGGGAGAGCGCCCCGCCGCTGCCGACCCGCTCGATGAACGCGATCGCCGCGTCGACATGGCCGAGCTCGAGCAGGCCGCTCACGACGTGCAGCTTGTTGGAGAACTCGTGGGACTGGGCGCGCAGACCCTCCGCGAGGCCCTGTGCGCCCTCGAGGTCGCGCAGCATCGTCTCGAGCTCGGTGCGGTCGCGGAGGATCGCGATCGACCCGACCTCGCGGCCCTCGACGCGCACGCGGTCGCCGTGCACGAGCAGCACCCGCTCGCCCGAGAGCACAGGGGTCTCGCGATCCTCACCCGAGGCGATGAATCGCGCGAGTTCACGGTCGAGGACCGTGTCGACCTCCGAACCGAGCACGGCGGCGGGATCGGGGATGTCGAGGAGCCGCGCGGCCGCGTCGTTCATGAGCACGATGCGACCCTCGTCGTCGACGGCGACGAGGCCCTTCGCGGATTCCGTGCAGCATCGCCTCGCGGGTCTCGAGCATCGCCCGGATCTCATCGGGTTCGAGTCCGTAGATGCGACGGCGGATGACCCGTCCGATCCATGCCGACCCGACGACGCCGATCACCGCGGCGACGACGAGCGCGGCGAGGAGCCCGCTGAGGCCGCCGAGGAAGTCGGCGCGGAGCTCCGACTCGAGGATGCCGACGGAGACCTGGCCCATGACCTCGCCGTCGTCGGCGAAGATCGGCACCTTCACCCGCCATGACTCGCCGAGCGTGCCCGTCTGCGTGCCGACGTAGATCTCACCGGAGAGCGGGATCGCCGGGTCGGTCGAGCACCTTCTCGCCGATGCGGTCGGGGTTCGGGTGCGAGTAGCGGATGCCGAGGTCGTTCGCCACCACGACATACGTGACATCGGAGCCACGACGGATGACCTCGGCCACGGGCTGGATCGTCGCCGATGGGTCGGCGTCGTCGAACGCCTCGGTGATCACGGGCAGTCCCGCGACCGACTGGGCGACCGCGATCATGCGGTCCTGGTACGCATCCCGCAGCTGCTGCTCCTGGAGCCACACGGCCGTGACGCCCGTGCCGACCACGGTCGTGAGCACGATGGCGACCTGCAGCAACAGGAGCTGCACGCCAAGCTTCATCGACCGGCCCACCCCTCAAGTGTGCCCCACGGGTGTGCAGACTGCCGCCCGGTGGCCGGTGACCAATATGACCGATTCGACGAAAACGACCAGTACGACCCTTATGTCCGCAGCCTTCCTCGGGCGGGGGCATCCTCCTAGCGTCATTCGCACATCGATCGTTCAGCCCGCGGATGGACTCGGGCACTCAAGGAGGAGAATTGCGATCTCACAGCGGGCCGCGCATGTCGGCCGAAACCACTGGACTGCGGCGGAATGCAGCGCGCGGCACCCTCGCGGGCGTCGGCATCGCCGCGATGCTCGGCCTCGCCGCCTGCGCGCCGACAGGCGACACAGGCGGGGATGCGGATGGCGCCGCGGTATCCCTCGACTCCGTGAACCTCATCGCGCCAGCCGACCCCGGCGGCGGCTGGGACCAGACCGCGCGCGCCATGTCGCGAGGTGCTCACCGAGGAGGACCTCGTCGGCTCCGCACCCGTGGAGAACGTCCCCGGCGCGGGCGGCACGGTCGGCCTCGCCGCGACTCGCGAACGAGCGGGATCCGGCGACGCTCATGGTCATGGGCCTCGTGATGGTGGGCGCGGTCGAGACGAACGCCTCGGAGGTGCGCATCGAGGACATGATCCCGATCGCGAAGCTCACCGAGGAGGCCGCTCGTGCTCGTGGTGCCGGAGGCGTCCCCGTACGAGACGACCGAGGACCTCGTCGACGCGATCGTCGAGGAGGGTGCCGCGATCTCGGTCACGGGAGGCTCGGCGGGCGGCGCCGACCACATCCTCGCGGGCATGCTGCTCACCGAGGCGGGCGTCGACCCGGCCGACATCCCGTCGACCCTCAACTACATCCCGAACGCGGGTGGCGGCGAGGCGGTCACGATGCTGCTCGGCAACACCGTGCAGGCCGGCATCTCGGGTGTCGGCGAGTTCGTCGAGCAGATCGAGGCGGGCGAGCTTCGCGCCCTGGCGGTCTCCTCGCCCGAGCCGGTCGCGCTGCTGCCCGACACCCCGACGCTCATCGACGAGGGCTACGACGTCGAGCTCACCAACTGGCGAGGCGTCGTCGCGCCCCCGAGGCCTCTCGACGCGGACGTCGAGGCGCTGACCACGCCTCGTCACCGAGATGCACGACTCGGCCGGCTGGGCGACGACGCTCGAGGAGAAGGGCTGGGCCGACGCGTTCCTCGTCGGCGAGGAGTTCCAGGCCTTCCTCGACGGCAACATCGCCGAGGTCACCGAGACCCTCGCAGACGATCGGCCTGGTCGCACCATGACCGGCCAGGCACCGGCTCCCCTCCGACGCTCCGGCGTCGGGGGGAGCCCGCGGCCGCGAGCGCCCGACGCCCGGTCGGCGAGTACGTCTTCGCCGCGGTGTGCGCGGCGCTCGGCGTGTACGCGATCGTCGGCGCAGGGTTCATCCGGGTGCCGCCGGGTCGGCGAGCGTGCTCGGTCCCCGCGTCTTCCCGTACGGGTCGGCGGTACTGCTCGTCGTGGCATCCGTCGCCGTCATCGTCCAGGTCGCCCGCGGGCACCGTGGCATTCCCGACGAGGGCGAGGACGTCGATCCGGATGCCCCGACCGACTGGCTCACCGTCGCGAAGCTCATCGTCTTCTTCCTCTCCCAGCTCGTGCTGATCGAGCTCGCCGGATGGCCGAGACTCTGGCATCACCACAATGGTTACTGC
>CAWCWD010000003.1:0-126770 GCA_963799015.1 uncultured Actinomycetota bacterium
CCGAACTGGAGCACGATGACCGACGCACGTCCTGAATCCGCCGACCGCACGCCCACCTCGAATCCGGTGCTCCGCAAGGCGCTCGCATGGGGCGGCGTGCTCGCCGCGGTCGTGCTCGTCGTCAGCGGCACCCTCGGCTTCGTGTTCGCCGGCACCGAGGGGCTGGTGAGCGCGCTGATCGGAACGCCTCGCCGTGATCTTCATGGGCGTCACCGCGGCGAACATCCTGCTCGCGAACCGCTCACGGCTCCGACATGTTCGTCGGCGCCTTCTTCGGCATCGTGCTCGGCGGCTGGCTGTTGAAGTTCATCGTGTTCCTCGTCGTCGTGATCGTGCTCGCGACGCAGCGTGGATCAACCCGGTCGTGCTGTTCCTCTGCCTGATCGCCGGAGTCATCGGGTCGCTCGTCGTCGACGTTCATGGTCGCCAAATCCCGCATGCCATACGTCAGCGAGTCGTGCTGCCCAAGCTCCCACCGACGACCGAGGGCCCGGGCGCGAATTCGTCTGCCGTATATCTTGCTAGAGTAGTGCAGTTCCCCCGGTTTCCGCCCGGCTTGATCGTGTCCGAAATCCGTTCCCATGTTCGTCGCCGCGAGAGCAGAGCTCCCCGCCCCGAAACAGGAGATAGCGCTGCTAGCTACCGCTGTGAACCTGCTGGTCACATCCTCAACCGATGACGGTGGCTTCCACGGTCCGTCGATCGACGAATTCTTCCCGCGGGCGATCTGCTGTTCGCCGGCACCCCGTTCGAGATCAACCGCATCATGCTCGTGCGCTTCCTCGCCGTCGTCGCTGCTCCTGCTCGTCTTCTGGCTCGGCACGCGCAAGATGAAGATCGTCCCGGCCGCTTCCAGAGCCTCATCGAGATGGGCCTGGGCTTCGTCCGCACCAACATCGCCGACGACCTGCTCGGCGAGAAGGACGGCAAGCGCTTCCTGCCGATCCTGACGACGATCTTCTTCCTGATCATCGTCATGAACCTGACCGGCATCATCCCGGTCCTGAACATCGCCGGCACCGCGGTCATCGGCGTGCCGCTGATGCTCGCCGTCGTCGCCTACGTCATGTTCATCTACGCCGGCATCAAGAAGAGCCCGGACGGGCTTCTTCAAGAACTCGCTCTTCCCCCCGGGCGTGCCGTGGCCGCTGTACATCCTGGTGACGCCGATCGAGTTCCTCTCGACCTTCATCCTCCGCCCGATCACGCTGACCCTCCGACTTCTGATGAACATGATCGCCGGGCACCTGCTGCTCGTGCTCTGCTTCACCGCGACGCACTTCTTCTTCTTCACAGCTGCGGCGGCTGGCGGATCGCCTGCTCGGCGTCGGAACCTTCGCCTTCGGCTTCGCCTTCACGCTGTTCGAGATGTTCGTCGCCGTGCTCCAGGCATACGTCTTCGCCATCCTCACCGCCATCTACATCCAGCTCGCGCTCGCCGAAGAGCACTGACGCCCCGGCACCCGCCCAGCAACACCCTACGAAAGGAAAACCCACGTGGACGCAACTACCGTTCTCGCCGGATCACGGCAGCATCGCACCCGTCGGCTACGGCCTCGCCGCGATCGGCCCGGCTATCGGCGTCGGCATCATCGTCGGCAAGACCATCGAGGGTGTCGCGCGCCAGCCCGAGCTCGCCGGCCGCCTCAGCTGCCTCATGTGCATCGGTATCGCATTCACCGAGGCGCTCGCCTTCATCGCCATCGCGATCGCCTTCATCTTCCGCTCCTTATCCCTCCGTTGCAACCTAAGGAGGCCAAGTGCTCAACGCATTCTACGCTGCGACCGAGGCGCGAGGAGAGCACCAACCCGCTGCTCCCCGCGCCGTACGACATCGTCTGGTCGGCGGTCTGCTTCGTCATCATCCTCGTCTTCTTCTGGAAGTTCGCTGCCGGCTCAAGAAGATGCTCGACGAGCGCGCCGAGGCGATCGAGGGCAACATCGCAAGGCCGACGAGGCCAGCGCAAGGCCGAGGCGGCGCTCGAGGAGTACACCGCCCAGCTCGCCGACGCGCGCGCCGAGGCCGGTCGCATCCGCGAGCAGGCCCGCGAGGACGGCAAGCAGATCGTCGCCGAGGCGAAGGACCGCGCCACGCCGAGGCCGCCCGCATCACCGCGAACGCTCAGGCGCAGATCGAGGCGGAGCGCCAGGCAGCGCTCGTCTCGCTCCGCTCCGAGGTGGGCAACCTCGCCATCGACCTGGCCGCGCGGCGTGATCGGCGAGACGCTGTCCGACGACGCGAAGGCGCAGGCCGTCGTCGACCGCTTCCTCGCCGAGCTCGAGGCCTCGGAGGCCGCCGCCGAAGGGAAGAGCTAGCATGGGCAGCGCAACCACTCAGGCCCTGGCGGCGACGACGGCGGCACTGACGCCGCTCGGCCGGTCGACCTCGACATGGCCCGCGAGCTCTTCGCCGCGGCGCGGGTCGTCGGCGGCTCGCCGCAGCTGCGGTCGCGCTGGCCGACCCGCTGCGATCCGCGCGACGCGCGGCCGCTCGTCGTGGCGGTGTTCGGCGCGGCTCTCCGCCGACGCCGTCTCGCTGCTGACGGCGCTCGCCGTCGAAGCGCTGGTCCGACGCGTCCGACCTGTCGACGGCATCGAGGAGCTGGGCCTTCGCGCGCCGCGGCCGACTCGGCACCGGACGTCGCGATCGACGGCGAGCTGTTCGCCATCGCGCGCGCCGTGGCAGCCAACCCCGAGCTCGAGCTCGCGCTCGGCAGCCGGCTGGGCCCGACCGCGGCCAAGGGTGCGCTCGTCGACCGCCTCCTCGCCGGCAAGGCCTCGCCGCAGACGGTCGTGATCGTCGGCCACTCGTGCAGCAGCCGCGTGAGCGCCGCATCGGCGAGCTGCTCCGCCACGCGATCGACCTCGTCGCCGACCAGCGCGGGATCGAGATCGCGACGGTCATGACCGCCGCGCCGCTCAGCGACGGCGCAGCTCGAGCGCTCGAGCGCGGCTCTCGAAGCGCTACGGCGAGAAGTGCGCGTCAACGCGGTCGTCGACCCCTCCGTCGTCGGCGGCCTGCGCGTGCAGATCGCCGACGACGTCATCGACGCCAGCGTCGCATCGCGGCTCAGCCGACCTGCGCCAGCGGCTGGCCGGCTGACACCGGATGACACGACCGGCGTCCTGCGCCGCGACACGGCCAGTAGCTGTACAACCGGTACAGAAAAGGGAAAGACAATGGCAGAACTCACGATCAGCCCCGACGTCATCCGTGACGCGCTGAAGGACTTCGTCGCCGCGTACGAGCCGGGCCAGGCGCAGCGACCGAGGTCGGCAACGTCATCGACGCGGCCGACGGCATCGCGCACGTCGAGGGCCTGCCCGGGCGTCATGGCGAACGAGCTCGTGACGTTCGCCGACGGCACGCTCGGCCTCGCGCTGAACCTCGACGAGGACGAGATCGGCGTCGTCGTCCTCGGCGAGTTCTCGCGGCATCGAGGCCGGCCAGGAGGTCACCCGCACCGGCGAGGTCCTCTCGGTCGCCGTCGGCGACGGCTACCTCGGCCGCGTCGTCGACCCGCTCGGCAACCCGATCGACGGTCTCGGCGAGGTCGCGCACCGACGGCCGTCGCGCCCTCGAGCTGCAGGCGCCCGGCGTCATGCAGCGCAAGAGCGTGCACGAGCCGATGCAGACCGGCATCAAGGCGATCGACGCCATGATCCCGATCGGCCGCGGCCAGCGCCAGCTGATCATCGGCGACCGCCAGACCGGCAAGACCGCGATCGCGATCGACACGATCATCAACCAGAAGGCCAACTGGGAGTCCGGCGACCGTCCAAGCAGGTGCGCTGCATCTACGTCGCCATCGGCCAGAAGGGCTCCACGATCGCCTCCGTCAAGGGCGCGCTCGAGGACGCCGGCGCGATG
Source organism: uncultured Actinomycetota bacterium (assembly GCA_963799015.1). Classification (GTDB taxonomy): domain Bacteria; phylum Actinomycetota; class Actinomycetes; order Actinomycetales; family Microbacteriaceae; genus Agromyces. The sequence goes on from CAWCWD010000003.1 coordinate 3,872, forward strand.
GAGTACACGACGATCGTCGCGGCTCCGGCATCCGACCCCGCCGGCTTCAAGTACCTCGCCCCGTACACCGGCTCGGCCATCGGCCAGCACTGGATGTACGACGGCAAGCACGTCCTGATCATCTTCGACGACCTGACCAAGCAGGCCGAGGCCTACCGCGCCGTGTCGCTGCTCCTGCGTCGCCCGCCGGGCCGCGAGGCGTACCCCGGTGACGTCTTCTACCTGCACTCCCGTCTGCTCGAGCGCTGCGCGAAGCTCTCCGACGAGCTCGGCGCCGGCTCGATGACCGGTCTGCCGATCATCGAGACGAAGGCGAACGACGTCTCGGCGTACATCCCGACCAACGTGATCTCGATCACCGACGGCCAGATCTTCCTGCAGTCCGACCTCTTCAACGCCAACCAGCGTCCCGCGGTCGACGTGGGCATCTCGGTCTCGCGCGTCGGCGGCGACGCCCAGGTCAAGTCGATCAAGAAGGTCTCCGGCACGCTCAAGCTCGAGCTCGCCCAGTACCGCTCGCTCGAGGCGTTCGCGATGTTCGCGAGCGACCTGGATGCGGCATCCCGTCGTCAGCTGGCCCGCGGTGCGCGCCTGACCGAGCTGCTCAAGCAGCCGCAGTACTCGCCGTACCCCGTCGAGGAGCAGGTCGTCTCGATCTGGGCCGGCACCAACGGCAAGCTCGACACGATCCCGGTCGAGGACGTGCTGCGCTTCGAGCGCGAGCTGCTCGACTACCTGCGTCGCAACACCGAGGTGCCTCGACCGCTGCGCGACACCAACGTGCTCGACGACGAACCGTCGCCGAGCTCGAGACCGAGGTCGACGAGTTCAACCTCGAGTTCCAGGCGGGCGAGGGCAAGCCGATCGCGTCGGTCGGCCGCGAGGAGTTCGAGGCGACCGCCGCCGAGGACGTCAACCAGGAGAAGATCGTCAAGGGCCGCCGCTAAGGCAGCCGGCGACCGCGATCGACCCCTAGGGATACAGGAGAGACATGGGCGCACAACTGCGGGTCTACAAGCAGAAGATCAGGTCTGCCCAGACGACCAAGAAGATCACGAAGGCGATGGAGCTCATCGCGGCTTCGCGCATCCAGAAGGCGCTGGCGCGCGTGCGGCTTCGGCGCCGTACGCGCGCGCCGTCACGCGCGCCGTCTCGGCCGTCGCGACGTACTCCAACGTCGACCACCCGCTCACGACCGAGCCCGAGACGATCGAGCGCGCCGCGGTCGTGATCTTCGCGTCGGACCGCGGCCTCGCCGGCGCGTTCAACTCGCAGATCCTGCGCGAGGCGGAGCAGCTCGCCGAGCTGCTGCGCAGCCAGGGCAAGGACGTCGTGTACTTCCTCGTCGGCCGCAAGGCCGTCGGGTACTTCCAGTTCCGTCGCCGCGCGTCGGAGCGGCCAGTGGACCGGCAGCACCGACAACCCCGAGTTCGAGCTCGCCGAGGAGATCGCCGACGCGGTGCTCGAGGCGTTCCTCCGGGAGCGCGCCGACGGCGGCGTCGACGAGATCCACCTCGTCTACAACCGCTTCGTCAGCATGATGACGCAGACGCCCGAGGTCGTGCGCCTGCTGCCGCTCGAGGTCGTCGAGGGCGTCGAGGAGCCGGATGCCACCGTGCAGCCGCTCTACGAGTTCGAGCCGGACGCCGAGACCGTGCTGGACGCGCTCCTGCCGGTCTACATCCAGAGCCGCATCTTCAACGCCCTCCTGCAGTCGTCCGCGGCGAAGCACGCCGCGACGCAGAAGGCGATGAAGTCGGCGAGCGACAACGCCGACAAGCTCATCACCGACTACACCCGCCTGCGCAACAACGCGCGCCAGGCCGAGATCACGCAGCAGATCGCCGAGATCGTCGGCGGCGCCGACGCGCTCGTCGCCAAGAAGTAAACCAGAAAAGAGAGAGAAGAATGACTGACACCGCAACCGCGCCGGTCGCCGAGACGACCGCCGGCGCCGTCGGCCGCGTCGCGCGCGTCACCGGTCCCGTCGTCGACATCGAGTTCCCGCACGACTCGATCCCCGACATCTACAACGCGCTCAAGACCGACATCACGATCGGCGGCGAGACCACGAGATCACGCTCGAGGTCGCCCAGCACCTCGGCGACGACCTCGTGCGCGCCATCGCGCTGAAGCCCACCGACGGCCTCGTCCGCGGCCAGGAGGTCCGCGACACCGGCGAGCCGATCACGGTGCCCGTCGGCGACGTCACCAAGGGCAAGGTCTTCAACGTCATCGGCGAGGTGCTCAACGCGCGAGCCCGGCGAGAAGATCGAGATCACCGAGCGCTGGCCGATCCACCGCAAGCCGCCGACCTTCGACCAGCTCGAGTCGAAGACGCAGATGTTCGAGACCGGCATCAAGGTCATCGACCTCCTCACGCCCGTACGTGCTGGGTGGCAAGATCGGCCTCTTCGGCGGTGCCGGCGTCGGCAAGACCGTCCTCATCCAGGAGATGATCCAGCGCGTCGCGCAGGACCACGGTGGTGTGTCGGTGTTCGCCGGTGTCGGCGAGCGCACCCGTGAGGGCAACGACCTCATCCACGAGATGGAGGAGGCGGGCGTCTTCGACAAGACCGCCCTCGTCTTCGGCCAGATGGACGAGCCGCCGGGAACGCGTCTGCGCGTCGCCCTGTCGGCGCTGACGATGGCGGAGTACTTCCGCGACGTGCAGAAGCAGGACGTGCTGCTCTTCATCGACAACATCTTCCGCTTCACGCAGGCCGGCTCCGAGGTCTCGACGCTGCTCGGCCGCATGCCGTCCGCCGTGGGCTACCAGCCGAACCTCGCCGACGAGATGGGCGTCCTCCAGGAGCGCATCACCTCGACGCGCGGTCACTCGATCACCTCGCTGCAGGCGATCTACGTGCCCGCCGACGACTACACCGACCCGGCGCCGGCGACGACGTTCGCGCACCTCGACGCGACGACCGAGCTCTCGCGTGAGATCGCGTCGAAGGGTCTGTACCCGGCCGTCGACCCGCTGACGTCGACGTCGCCGCATCCTCGACCCCCGCTACCTCGGCGAGGACCACTACCGCGTCGCGACCGACCGTCAAGCAGATCCTCCAGAAGAACAAGGAGCTGCAGGAGATCATCGCGATCCTCGGTGTCGACGAGCTCTCCGAGGAGGACAAGATCATGGTGTCGCGTGCGCGCCGCATCCAGCAGTTCCTCTCGCAGAACACCTACATGGCGAAGAAGTTCACGGGTGTCGAGGGTTCGACCGTGCCGCTCAAGGAGACGATCGAGTCGTTCGACGCGATCGCCCAGGGCGACTTCGACCACGTCGCCGAGCAGGCGTTCTTCAACGTCGGCTGGCATCTCCGACGTCGAGGAGAAGTGGGCGCAGATCCAGAAGGAGAACGGCTGAGCATGGCCGCCCTCAACGTGAGCGTCGTCTCGGCCGACCAGGAAGTCTGGTCGGGCGAGGCGGCCATGGTCGTCGCCCGCACGGTCGAAGGCGAGATCGGCATCCTGCCGGGTCACGAGCCGATGCTCGCGATCCTCGCCGGTGGCGAGGTGCGCGTCACCCTGCCGGGCGGCGAGAAGATCATCGCGAACGCGGAGGACGGCTTCCTGTCGGTGCAGTCGAACGCCGTGCAGGTGGTCGCCTCGCGCGCCGATCTCGCGTAAGGAGTTCCGGATGCAGGGGGAGCAGCCGATCGACCGTCAATTCGGTGACCTGAGCGTCACCCAGCTCATCGTGATGGCCGGATTGCCGGGCGCGGGAAAGTCGACGATCGGAGAGATCGTCGGAGCCCGGCTCGGCGCCACGGTCGTGTCCGTCGACCCGATCGAGTCGGCGATCCTGCGGGCTGGGATCGACTCCGACCAACCGACCGGGCTCGCGGCGTACCTCGTGGCCGAGGAGATCGCCGAGAAGGAGCTCGAATCGGGTCGCACGGTCATCGTCGATGCGGTGAACGCGGCCGAGGCGGCGCGACTGCAATGGCGTGACCTCGCGACGCGCGCCGAGGTGCGCCTTCGCGTCATCGAGGTCGTCTGCTCGGATGAGTCGCTCCACCGGGCCAGGCTCGAGAAGCGGGAGCGTGGCCTGCCGCACCTCGAGGAGACCACCTGGCGCGCGGTGGAGCAGAGCCTCGAGGGCTACGCGCCGTGGACGGGGCCGTCGTCGGCCCTGCCGCGGGTCACGATCGACAGCGTGGAATCGCTCGGCTCGAACGTCGACGCGGCGCTCGCGTTCATCGCCGCCTAGATGCTGCTGCTGCTTCCGCCGTCGGAGACGAAGCGGGACGGCGGCGACGGGGGCGCCCTCGACCTCGCCTCGCTCTCGCACGAGGGCCTCACCGAGCTTCGGGCGGAGCTCGTGGAGCGCGTGATCACGCTCGCCGATGATCATGATGCGGCGATGCGGGCGCTCAAGCTGGGCCCACGCCAGGCCGCCGAGGTCGAGCGCAACCGGCGACTGCGGGATGCCCCGACGATGCCGGCGATCGACCGCTACACCGGGGTGCTCTTCGACGCGCTCGACGCGTCGAGCCTCTCCGCCGCTGCGCGTTCGTTCGCCGCGACCACCGTGGTCGTGCACTCGGCCCTCTTCGGTCTCGTCGGGGCGCTCGACCCGATCCCGGCCTACCGACTGTCGCACGATTCCCGGGTGCCCGACGTACGCCTGCGATCGTTCTGGCGACTGGCGTTGGCGGAGCAGTTGGCGTCGGTGCCCGGCGTGATCGTCGACCTCCGCTCGGAGGGCTACGCCGAGCTCGGCCCCGCACCGCGGCGCGACGACAGCGTGTTCGTACGGGTCGTCTCCGTCGGCGACGACGGCCGGCGCCGCGCGCTGAACCACTTCAACAAGCACGCGAAGGGGAGATTCACCCGCGCCGATCCTGGAGTCCAGGCCCGACGTGGAATCGCTCGACGACCTCATCGCCTGGGCCCACCGTGCGGGATTCATGCTCGACCTGCGTGAGTCGGTGTCGCCCGACGCGCCGCTCGAACTCGAGCTCGTCGCCTGAACCAGCCCCCGGCTACGGCCTCGCGAGGCTCAGGCGCCCACGTCGACCGGCTCGGCGCGATCGACGGCCGTCTCGGCGCGGAAGCATCCGGCGAGGTGATCGTCGACCATGCCGGCGGCCTGCATGAGCGCGTACATCGTGGTCGGGCCGACGAAACGGAAGCCGAGCTTGCGGAGGGACTTGCTCATCGCGGTGGACTCGGGTGTCGTGGCCGGCACCTCCGCGAATGCGACCGGCGACGCGGCCCGTCGGGGAGGGGCGAAGCTCCACAGCAGCTCATCGAGCGGAACGTCGAGCGCCAGGGTGGCGCGAGCGTTCTGGATGGTCGCCTCGATCTTGCCGCGGTGGCGGATGATGCGCGGGTCGCCAAGGAGACGCTCCACGTCGGCCTCCGTCATGGTCGCGACCTGCCCGGCGTCGAATCCGTGGAAGACCTCGCGGAACGCCGGCCGACGCCTGAGGATCGTGATCCATGACAGCCCGGCCTGGAATCCCTCGAGGCACACCTTCTCGAAGAGGCGCACCGGGTCGTGCTGGGGCGTGCCCCATTCCTCGTCGTGGTAGCGGCGGTACTCGGGGTCGTTGGCACCCCAGGCGCAGCGCGCTGAGGCCGTCGTCGCCCGTGACGAGCTCGGCCGGCGGTACGACGCTCACGCGGCGAAGCCGATGTGCTCGTGGCCGAGCAGCCAGAGCTTCGTGGGGATGCCGTCGCCACCGGAGTAGCCGGTGATGCGCCCGTCGGAGGCGAGGACGCGGTGACACCCGACGATGATCGGAACCGGGTTGGCGCCGACGGCGCCCCCGATCGCCCTGGCGGATCCGGGCTTGCCGACCGCAGCGGCGAGTGCCCCGTAGGAGGTGGCCTCGCCCCAGCCGAGGCGCTCCAGCTCGGCCCACACGGCCTGCTGGAACGGCGTGCCGGTGAGCCGCACGGGCACGTCGAAGTCGGTACGCGTGCCGGAGAAGTACTCGAGGAGTTGTGCGCGGGCGTCGTCGAGCACGGCGTTACGGCGCTCGGGCTCCCCGTCGTGGGGCAGCACGCCCTCGCACTCGATGGAGAGGGCGGTCACTGCGTCGTCGTCGCCGACGAGCTCGATGCGCCCGATCGGGCTGTCGAAGCGGGTGAGGAACACGTTGGTCATGCTTCGAGCGTAGCCGGGGCATCCGACATCGACTCGCGGGAATCGGACATCGCGAGCGGTGCCGCGCAAGTGGGGCTTGTCGAGGACGAGTGGGCCGGATTCGAGGCGACCGTCGCGTCGCGGGTGCTCCCCAATAGGCTGGACGGATGACCGATCTCGAGTACCGATCACTCGGCCGATCGGGGCTCCGCGTTTCCGCGGTGGGCCTCGGAGGCAACAACTTCGGGCGCGCCGGCACGGCGACCGAGACGCAGGAGGGCACCGACGCGGTCGTCTCAGCAGCCCTCGATGCCGGCGTCAACCTCATCGACACCGCCGACATCTACGGGCGGGAGTACGGCCTCAGCGAGTCGCTCCTCGGTGCCGCGCTGCGCGGCCGCCGTGACGAGGTCGTCATCGCGACGAAGTTCGGGCACGCAAGCCTCCCGTCGCCGTTGCCGGCATGGGGCGCCCGGGGATCGCGGCGCTACATCCGCCTCGCCGTCGAGGGGTCGCTGCGCCGGCTGCAGACCGACTGGATCGATCTCTACCAACTCCACACTCCCGATCCCGAGACGCCGATCGACGAGACGATCGCCGCCCTCGACGAACTCGTGCGCGCGGGCAAGGTGCGCTACGTCGGCCACTCGAACCTCAGCGGGTGGCAGATCGCCGAGGCGGAGCTCGTCGCGCGCGAGCTCGGGGCGGCGCGGTTCGTCTCGGCGCAGAACGAGTACAACCTCCTCTCGCGCGGCGCAGAGGCTGAGGTGCTGCCTGCCGTGCGTCACTTCGGACTCGGCTTCCTGCCGTACTTCCCCCTGCAGAACGGCCTGCTCACCGGCAAGTTCCGCCGCGACGAGCAGCCGGCCGACACCCGCATCATGCGCCAGCGGCGCCACCTCGTCGACGACGCGCCCTGGGACGTGCTCGATCGGTATCGCGCCTTCGCCGAGGCCCGTGGCATCACGATGCTCGAGGCGACATTCGGCTGGCTGCTCGCGCAGCCGGCCATGGCGAGCGTGATCGCGGGCACGACGCGCCCCGAGCAGATCCGCGCAGAACGCCGCGGCCGGCAGCGCCTGGCGGCCGAGTGCGGCGGAGGCCGCGGAGATCTCGGAGCTGTTCTCGGGGCGCTGACTCGTCCTCGACAGGGAAGAGCCGCCCGGGTTCGTCGCCCGGTCGCGATGACGGCCGATCGGCGGATGCCGCGGGCGGCACGCTGTCGGCATGACCACGATCATCCGCGCCGCCGGCGCGCACGACCTGCTGGCGCTCGTGCCGGCCCTCGCCGGCTTCCTGCCCGAGCGCTCGATCGTCTGCGTCGCGTTCCGCGGCGCCCGATCGGCCGGCGTGCTCCGGCACGACCTGCCGCGCCGGGCCCGGGATCGGCCGGCACTCGTCGCCGCCATCGTCGGAACGCTCTGCCGGATGCCGGGCGTCGACGCCGTGGTGCCGATCGCGTTCACCGACTCGACCTTCGCCGCGGCGGGCGGAGTTCCCGAGCGCGCGCTGCTGTCGCTGCTCGTGCGCCGGGTCGAGCAGGCCGGATTCGGCGTCCGCGACGCGCTCTGCCGTGCGGCGGACGGCTGGGGATCCGTGCTCGACCCCGGCACGCCGCGCGCGGGCCATCCGCTCGCCATGATCGACGAGAGCTCGGCCGCGAGGCGGCTGCCCGACGACGGTCGCGCGTTCGTCGTCACCCGCGGAAGGCGGGCGGCTGCCGGCGCCCGACGAGGCGGCGGCGGTGGCCATCGCCGCCGAGCTCGCGGCATTCGCCGACGTCGATCGCTGCGCCGCGCAGCTCGAGCGTCTCGCCGCCGAGTCCGATCCGGTCGCGCTCGTCGAATCGGTCCTGCGCGGCGCGCCCGTCGTTCCGCCGCTGCAGGCGGCGTGGTTCCTGCACTTGGCCGACCGGCCCGCCATCCGCGACGCCATGATGCTCCAGCTCGCGTTCGGGCCCGTCGTCGGCGAGGCGGCGCACGACGACGCAGCGGCGACGGCGGTGAGGGCGGCCGAGGCAGGCGAGACCGTCGACGAGCTGGTGCGTCGTGAGCTCGCCCACGGCGAGGAGGACGACGTGTCGGAGCTCCTCGGGCGGCTCCTGCTCGGCCAGACGAGCCTCCGCCCGGATCATCGTCGTGTTCGCCGCGCCCTCGACCTGGTGCGTTGGGCTGCGGCCAACGCGCCTGCCGGGTACCGGGCGGCGCCGCTCTGCATGGCCGCGTGGCTCGCGTGGGCGCTCGGCATGGGTTCGGCCGCCGGGATGCTCATCGACCAAGCCGTCGCAGCGGAACCCGGGCTCTCGATGGCCACGCTCCTGTCCGCGTTCATCGGCAGCGGCGCCCTGCCGGAGTGGGCGTTCGCCGAGCCTGCGAGCGACGATCAGTGACCGGTGAGCGGGGCGAGCAGTCGCGCGGTCAGCGACGGGCGCTTGGTGACGCGCTCCTCGAGATCCGCGAACTGCATGCCCAGGATGCCGAGGTTCGCGCCGACGAAGCGCAGCGGCTCCGGCTCCCAGAGCGGCGACCGATGGTTCGCCCATGGGAGTGCCGTCAACTCCGAATCGCGGCCCAGCACGAGGTCGGCCAGTGTGCGTCCGGCGAGGTTCGTCGTCGACAGCCCGTCGCCCACGTACCCGCCGGCGAAGCCCACCCCGGTCTTCGGGTTGTAGCTCGCCGTCGCGTGCCAGTCGCGCGCGACGCCGAGCGGCCCGCCCCAGCGGTGGGTGATGCGTGCGTCGCCGGCGGCCGGGAAGAGGTCGCGCAGTGCGCCGTGGAGGTGGTCGAACACCTCGTCGACGTGCTCGAACGCCGGATCCACGGTGCTGCCCCAGTGGTACCTGGCACCCCTGCCCCCGAACGCGAAGCGGTTGTCCGCCGTGCGCTGTCCGTAGATGAGCAGGTGGCGGTAGTCGCTGAAGGTCTGGCCGTGCTCGATGCCGATCTCGTCCCACACGCCGTCGTCGAGGGGCTCGGTCGCGATCATGAGCGAGTAGAGCGGGAGGATGCGGCGGCGCACGCGGGGCCGTTGGGAGCCGTAGCCCTCGAGCGCGATGATCACGTGCCTCGCGGCCACCGAGCCCTCGAATGCCGAGTCGACCCCCCGGAACCGCACGGCTCCGGCCGCCCAGTCGATCACCTCGGTGCGCTCGAACAGCGAAGACGCCGAGCGCCTCGACCACCTCGGCGAGGCCGCGCACGAGCTTGGCCGGGTGGAGTCTCGCGCATGCCGGGTCGAACATCGCACCAGGGGCACCGCCGTCGAGGCCGGTCACGCCGAAGCGCGCGGCGATCGTGGGCTCGTCCCAGTACTCGGGGCGGTCGACGCCGAAGCGCCGCATCTCGGCCACATCCGCCTTCGCGAAGCCGCGCTGCACGTCGTTGCGGGCGAACACCACGGTGCCTCCGCGCTCGAAGTCGCAGTCGATGCCCTCGACGCGGGCGACACGGCCGACCTCGTCGACCGTGTCGACCATCGCCTGCCGCATGGCGACCGCCGCGTCGAAGCCGTGCTCGCGCTGGAGGGATCCGGGCGATCGCGGGAACAGTGCCGAGCACCAGCCCCCGTTGCGACCCGACGCGCCGAACCCGGCGATCTCACGCTCGAGGACGGCGATGCGGAGGTCGGGATCGGCCTTCGCCAGCGAGTACGCCGTCCACAGCCCGGTCAGCCCGCCGCCCACGATGCAGACGTCGAACCGTGCGTCGGCGCCGAGCGGCGCGCGCGGCGCCAACGCGTCGCGTCCGGACACGACGAGGTCGTCGAGCCAGAAGCTCGAGCTGCGGTAGGTGGCGGGTGCGCCGTCGGTCGTCTGATCCCGTTCCGCCATCAGAGGCGGTTCGAGGCTTCGGTGAGCACCGACCGCAGGATCTGCTCGATCTCCTGGAATTCGGGCACACCGATGGTGAGCGGCGGCGCCAGCTGGATCACAGGGTCGCCGCGGTCGTCGGCGCGGCAGTACAGGCCGGCGTCGAACAGTGCCTTCGAGAGGAAGCCGCGCAGCAGTCGCTCGGACTCGTCGTCGTCGAAGGTCTGCTTCGTGGCCTTGTCCTTCACGAGCTCGATGCCGAAGAAGTACCCGTCACCGCGCACGTCGCCGACGATCGGCAGGTCGAGGAGCTTCTCGAGCTCGGCGCGGAACAGGGGGGAGTTCACCTGAACGCGCTCGTTGAGACCCTCCTCCTCGAAGATGTCCAGGTTCGCCAGGGCGACCGCGGCCGACACCGGGTGCCCGCCGAAGGTGTAGCCGTGGTAGAACGACGTGTTGCCCGTGGCGAAGGGCTCGTAGATCTTCTCCGACACGATGGTGGCGCCGATGGGCGAGTAGCCCGACGTCATCGCCTTCGCGCAGGTGATCATGTCGGGCACGTAGCCGTAGGCGTCGCAGGCGAACATGTGCCCGATCCGGCCGAACGCGCAGATCACCTCGTCGGAGACCAGGAGCACGTCGTACTGGTCGCAGATCTCGCGCACGCGCTGGAAGTACCCGGGAGGCGGCGGGAAGCAGCCGCCCGAGTTCTGCACCGGCTCGAGGAAGACCGCGGCCACCGTCTCGGGGCCCTCGAACAGGATCATCTCCTCGATGCGGTTCGCCGCCCAGATCCCGAAGGCCTCGAGGTCGTCGGCGGGTGCGCCGACCTCCGCCGCGCGGTAGAAGTTCGTGTTCGGCACCCGGAATCCGCCGGGCGTGACGGGCTCGAACATCGCCTTCATCGCGGGGATGCCGGTGATCGCCAGCGCGCCCTGGGGCGTGCCGTGGTAGGCGACGGCACGCGAGATCACCTTGTGCTTGGTCGGCTGGCCCTTCAGCTTCCAGTAGTACTTCGCGAGCTTGAACGCGGTCTCGACCGCCTCGCCGCCGCCGGTGGAGAAGAACACCCGGTTGAGGTCGCCGGGCGCGTACCCGGCGAGGCGGTCGGCGAGCTCGATGGCTGCCGGGTGCGCGTACGACCAGATCGGGAAGAACGCCAGCTGCTCGGCCTGCTTCGCGGCGACCTCGGCGAGACGCGAACGGCCGTGACCGGCGTTCACGACGAACAGGCCCGAGAGGCCGTCGAAGTACTTGCGGCCCTCCACGTCGAAGATGTGGTGGCCCTCACCGCGGGTGATGATCGGCACGCCCGACGTCTCCATCGTCGACTGGCGCGCGAAGTGCATCCAGAGGTGGTCCTTCGCCTTCTGCTGCAGCGCGGCGTTGTCGTAGCCGGTGGCTCCGAGGCTCGTCGGCGTGTCGAGGGTGGTCATCTCTGTCCTCCTTGGGGGAGCGCCCGCTCAGCGGGTGCCCCAGTTGTAGAACTGCTTCTGCAGTTTCAGATAGACGAACGTCTCGGTGCTCTGCACGCCCGGCAGGTTGCGGATGCGGGAGTTGAGGAGGTCGATGAGCTCCTCGTCGTTCTCGCACACGACCTCGGCCAGGAGGTCGAAGCTGCCCGCCGTGAGCACGACGTAGTCGAGCTCGGGGATCTCGGCGAGGCGCTCGGCGAGCTCGCGGGTGTCGCCGCCGGCGCGGATGCCGATCATCGCCTGCCGCGTGAACCCGAGCTGCATCGGGTCGGTGACGGCGACGATCTGCATGACGCCCGAGTCGGTGAGTCGCTGCACGCGCTGTCGCACGGCCGCCTCCGAGAGGCCGACCGCCTTGCCGATGTCGGCGTAGGAGCGCCGACCGTCGGCCTGGAGCTGCTCGATGATCGCCTTCGAGACGTCATCGAGGTGCACCGGGCGCGGCGAGGCGGAGCGCGCTGCGTTCGTCATGCGTTCGATTGTGTCAGCGCCGGATGCCGCAGGCAAGCGAATCCGTTGAAATCAGCGCCTGTGACAACTGATTCCAATGCAATTGCTCGCACTCCGCAACGGATCCCACGTACCATGGGCGCACGGCGCCGACCCGGGCGATCGCGGCTACTTCGGGAGCGACCGTCGTCACCGGGCTGCGCAGGAGGACGAGGCCGTGCAGCGCGAGATCTTCGGGCCCGTGCTGACGGTGCAGTCGTTCCGCGACGACGCGGAGGCGCTCGCATGGCCAACGGCGTCGACTACGCCCTCGCCGCTCGGTGTGGACCGGCGACCACGTGCGGGCGATGCGCTTCGCCAAGCACCTCGACTTCGGCTGCGTCTGGATCAACACCCACATCCCGTTCGTCTCGGACATGCCGCACGGCGGGTTCAAGCACTCCGGCTACGGCAAGGACCTCTCGAACTACGGGTTCGAGGACTACACGCGCATCAAGCACGTGATGAGCCGCATCGGCTGACGCCCCGCCCGCGCGGTGCCAGACTGGTCGACATGGTCGCCGGAGTCGTCACGAGCGCCGCAGTGCCCGGCGCAGCCGCATGGGATGCCGTGGTCGGCGACCGGTTCATCGCCGCGGTCCTGGCACCGGCTCCCGACACGTGCCTCTCCGCGCTCGCGACGGCGGCCGCCGACGAGCGGGTGACGATCGAATCGCTCGTGGGTCTCGTTCCGCTCGGCGGCGCCCGTCCGGTCGAGTCGTTCGCCATCGTCTGGTGGCCCGGCGCCGACTCGTCGGAGGTGACGGCGGTGGTGCGCGGCGACGCGGTCGTCGACCTGACCTCGCCGGGCGGCACGCGGCGATTCGACGCACGCGGCATCCGGCCGTGGCACCTGGCCGAGTTCGGTGCGGTGGTCGGCATCCGGATCACGGCGGCGGCGGCCCCGCTCGGCCGCCTCGGCGAGGCGCCCGACCCGGTGCGGCACGCCCGCGCGAGCCTGCGTGCGTCGGCCGTGGAGTGGGCGGCGAGTGCGACGCCGCGTCGACCGGATGCCTCGGCGGCCGACGCGGACACCGTGCTCATGCACCGCGGGCGGCCGGATGCGCCGCTGCTCGTCCCGACCCCGACGACGGATGCCGAGCTCGCGGGGCGCGCTCGCCCGCCCGCTCGGGAGCGACCTCATCGCCGGCCCGCCGACGGCGACCGCGCCCCTGGACCTGAGCGAGGTGGACGCGCTCGCGTCCGGACGCCACCGGGCGCATCCCGCCCGCCGCGCCGCCCGCCTCCACGCCCGCGTCGGCTGCGCGCCGACGGCGCCGGCGGCGCCGGGCACGGCGGACGCACGGGGCGCACCGCCGGCCACCGCCGCCGGCGCGCGACGTCCCCGCCTTCCGTGTCGGCGGCGGCGCGCCGCATCCGATCACCGGCCCGGTGCTCATCGGACGGCGCCCGCTGGCCCCGCGCATCCCCGACGTGCACGGCGCCGCGCCGGAACTCGTGGCGGTGCCGTCGCCGCGCGCCGTCGTGTCGGGCACGCACCTCGAGCTGCGGCTCGAGGGGTCCCGTCTCGTGGCGACCGACCTGAGGTCGACGAACGGCACGATCGTGCGCAGCGCGTCCGGCTCCCGTCGCATGCGCGCCGGCGAGTCGATCGTCGTGGCGCCGGGCACCAGCCTCGACCTCGGAGACGATACGATCATCGAGATCCTCCCCGCCCCCGCGGCTCCCCCCGAGTGACCCCGACCAGACAGCAGGCAGCCCCGTGACGCAGATCGGCAACGGAAACGCCAGGCATCGCGTCACGCTGCCCGACGGCTCCGAGATCACGATCGCATGGGCGGCGATGACCGATACGGGCCTTCGTCGTGAGGTCAACGAGGACAGCTTCGTCGCGCAGGCGCCGATCTTCGCCGTCGCCGACGGCATGGGCGGCCACGCCGCAGGGGACTTCGCCAGTGCGGCCGTCGTCACCCGGCTCGCGGAGCACGGCGGCAAGCTCGAGATGGGCACGCCCGAGATCGACACGGCGCTCCGGCTCGCCGTCCAGGACATGGGCCGCGGCGCGGGCGTCACCGACGAGGGCAGCGGCACCACGGTCACGGGCGCGGCGCTCGGATCGATCTCCGACGAACCGGCGTGGATCGTCTTCAACATCGGCGACTCCCGCGTGTACCGACTCGTCGGCGGCGTGCTCGAGCAGCTGACCGTCGACCACTCGATCGTGCAGGAGCTCGTCGACGCCGGCCAGATCACGCGGGAGGAGGCCGACACGCACCCGCACTCCAACGTGATCACGCGGGCCGTCGGATTCCACGAGGCCCCGATCCCCGACTACCGGGCGATCGCGGTCGAGGAGGGGATGCGGCTGCTGATCTGCTCCGACGGCCTCACGAAGGAGCTCACGGCCTACGGCATCCGGCACTTCCTGGTCGCGAACGCGAAGCCCGAGAAGGCCGCGCGCCAGCTGGTCGAGGCGGCGCTCGGCAACGGCGGCCGCGACAACGTGACGGTCGTCGTGGTCGACGTGCTGAAGGTCGTCCGGCCCGCGCATGCCCGGCACGGGCGACGCGCCGACAGCGACATCGACTGACGGATGCCGCGGGGCGGCAGCCGCGCCGCTCTGCACGGACTTCGCGGCGGCATCCGCGGCCAATCTACAATGGTGGGCACCGGGCGCCGCCGGGTCCTCCCGGCGGCGCAGCGGGATCGAACGCTGGGAGGATCGTGTCGAGGCGACTGCCGTCCACCCCCCCGAACCTGCCCGGGTTCGCGTTCATCCGCGTGCTCGGCTCGGGCGGGTTCGCCGACGTGTTCCTCTACGAGCAGAACATGCCGCGGCGTCTCGTCGCGGTGAAGGTGCTCCTCGCCGAGGTCGTCAACGACGAGCTCCGCCAGATGTTCCAGGCCGAGGCCAACCTCATGGCCCAGCTCTCCTCGCACCCCTCGATCCTCACCGTCTACCAGGCGAGCGTCGCCGCCGACGGCCGTCCGTACCTCGTCATGGAGTACTGCTCGTCGACCCTCGGCCAGCGCTACCGTGCGGTGCAGCTGCCGCTCGCGGAGGTGCTCTCCATCGGCGTGCGCATCGCGAGCGCCGTCGAGACCGCACACCGGCAGGGCGTGCTGCACCGCGACATCAAGCCGTCGAACATCCTCACCACCGCGTACGGGCATCCGGTGCTCTCCGACTTCGGCATCGCCGCCACCCTCGGCGAGGCGGAGACGAGCGAGGCGGTCGGGCTGTCGATCCCGTGGTCGGCCCCCGAGGTGCTGCACGACGACGTGTCGGGCACGGTCGCCAGCGAGGTCTGGTCGCTCGGCGCGACCGTGTACTCCCTGATCGCCGGGCGCAGCCCGTTCGAGGTCCCGGGCGGCGACAACGCCACCGTCACGCTGATGTCGCGGATCGAGAAGGCGAAGCTCGCGCCGACCGGGCGCATCGACGTGCCGACGAGCCTCGAGCGGGTGCTCGCCCGCGCCATGTCGAAGCGCCCGCAGGACCGCCAGGCGAGCGCACTCGAGTTCATCCGCGACCTGCAGTCGGTCGAGGAGGAGCTCGGCTTGCCGCAGACCTCCCTCGAGGTCGCAATGGACGACTGGGCGCTCGCCACCGCGGTCGACCTCGACGAGCGCACGCGGATCGGCGGCCAGCACGCGGTCGCCGAGGGCCAGGGCGGCAGGCGCCGCACGCGGCGGTCGGGGTCCCGCACCTCCGGAACCGTGGTCGGGGCCGATTCGCGCAGCCACGACGGCACCACCGGGCGGCCGCGCACCGCGCCGCCGACGACGAGGCGACTGGTGTGGGGCATCTCGGTGGCCGCGGCGCTCATCGTCGCCCTCGTCGGCGCCGGCGTCATCGCCGTCGTGCAGGGCACCCGGGGCATCCCCGTCGTCACCGACGTGCAGGGCAGCGTCGACGGCACGCGCGGTGACCTTCACGTGGAACGACCCCGGCATCGAGGGCGGCGACGCGTACATCGTCACCGTCGACGGCCAGGCCAGGCCGTCGCAGCGTGAGGCGCACGTCGACGTGAGCGCCGAGGACGGCGACCGCGTCTGCGCCACCGTCACCGTCACGCGCGACGGCAAGTCCGGCGCGCCCAGCGCCGAGAGCTGCGTCGACGTCGAGGCGGGGGTCGGGTGATGCGCCTCCCCGAGTTCGGCGGGCACCGTTCGGCCATCGCCACGGCGACCGCGGTCACGGCCGTCGTCGCGGTGGTCGCGGGCGTGGCGGTGGCATCCGGGGGATACGCGGCACAGCGCGTCGACCTCGGCGACGCGGCGGTCTGGGTGGTCAACGACGACCTGAAGTCCGTGGGGCGTGCCAACACCGCGGTGCTCGAGCTGAACTCCGTGGTCGAGACCGGCAGCTCGGGCGCCGAGATCGTGCAGGCAGGGCTCCACGGTGCTCGTGCTCGATCGCGACCGCGCGAGCGTCGGCATCGTCGATGCGACCACGTCGACCGTCACCGACACGGTCGCGGTCCCGCCCGAGGAGACGGCGCTCGCACTCGCCGGTGAGCGGGTGGTCGTCGCGGCGGACGGCGACGTGTGGTCGGTGCCCGCGAGCGGCTTCGTGGACTTCGACAGCGACGCCGACCCCGTGCTCACCTTCGGCGCCGGCGCGGTGACCTCGGTCGACCCGGCCGGCGTGATGTTCGCCTACACGCCCTCCACCGGGGACGTCGCCCGGGTCGACGCGGCCGACGAGGAGACCGTGGCCGCCAGGTGGCAGGCGCCGCCCATCGACGACGACCACGACGTGCAGGTCACCTCGGTCGACGAGCACTGGGTCGTGCTCGACGCGACCGCGCGCACCCTCCTGCTCGACGGGCGCCAGGTCGACCTGTCGGGCTTGCTCGACCTCACCGACGACCCGGTGCTGCAGGCGCCGGCGCTCGACGGCGAATCCGTCGCCATCGCGCATCGCCACGGGCCTCATCACCGTCGACCTCGACGGCGGCGACCCGCGCGTCCTCGTCGACGAGGTCTCCGGCGACCCCGCGGCGCCGCTGCGAGCACGACGGCTGCCTCCACGCCGCGTGGGTCGACGGCACGGCATGGCGCGCCTGCCCCGGCGAGGAGGAGCGCCGCGTCGAGCTCGCCGAGGCGACGGGCGGCGGCGACTTCGCCTTCGTCGCCAACGGCGACGCCCTCGTGCTGAACGATCGCGGCAGCGGCAAGACGTGGGCGGCATCCGACGACTACGGGCTCATCGACAACTGGGACGAGCTGCTCGACGAACGAGCAGGACGAGGAGACGATCGAGCAGAACGACCCCGACACCGACGCCGACCGTCGAGAAGAGCCAGGTGCCGCCGGTCGCGGCCGACGACGACTTCGGTGCGCGGCCCGGGCAGGTCGACGCTCCTGCCGGTGCTGCTGAACGACTACGACGCGAACGGCGACGTCCTCGTGGTCGACGGCGTCGACGGCGAGTTGCCGCCCGGCGTGCAGCTCGACCTGGTGTCGAACAACCAGCAGCTGCAGCTCACGCTCGACGAGGCGGCATCCGGCACCGTCTCGTTCGGGTACACCGTCGGCGACGGCTGCGGCGGCACGGCGCACGCCAGCGTCACGGTGACCGTGCGCGAGCCCGATGAGAACGCGCCGCCCGTGCAGCAGCGGGAGAATCGGGCCTCCGTCGAGAGCGGCGGCCGTGTCACGACGGCAGTGCTCGGCGACTGGGTCGACCCCGACGGGGATCCGTTCTTCCTGCGCGCCGCCACGGTCGAGGAGCCCGACGCAGCTCTCGTCGACCGCGGAGGGCGTGGTCGTCTTCGACGAGGCGGGCGGCGGCGGTTCCGACGCGCGGCGTCGTCGCTCGTGGTGTCCGACGGGCGCGACGAGGCGGGCGGCGCCCTCACGGTCTCGGTGCGCGCCCCCGGCGACGTGCCGCTCATCGCCGAGCCGTTCGTCGCGCTCGCGACCGCGGGCGAGGAGATCAGGGTCGACCCGCTGCGGCACGTGCGCGGCGGCTCCGGGCACGTCCGGCTGAGCGCGGTGCCGGCCAAGCCCGACGTGCAGCTCACGCCCGACTTCGACGGCGGCAGCTTCCGGTTCACGAGCTCGGCGGTGCGCACCCACTACCTCGAGTACTCCGTGACCGACGGCACCCGGACCGCGACGGGCATCGTCCGGGTCGACGTCTCCGCCCCGCCCGACCGCGACACGACGCCGATCACCGTGCCGCACACGGCGTTCCTGCGCCTGCAGCAGCCCGTCGACGTCGACGTGCTCGCGACCGACATCGACCCGACCGGCGGCGTGCTCATCGTCACCGGCATCACCGAGTCCGCCGAGGCCGAGGGCGTGCGGGTCGAGGTCGTCGACCACCGCATCCTGCGGGTCACGCTCGAGCGGCCGCTCGCGACCGGGTCGACGACGTTCGGCTACCGCGTGAGCAACGGCCTCGCCGAGGCGGAGGGCGAGGTGACGGTCGTCGAGGTGCCGCGAACCCGAGCGCACCCAGCCGCCGGTCGCCGCGCCCGACACGATCTCCGCGCGCACGGGCGACGTCGTCGACATCGGCGTGCTCGACAACGACGAGCATCCCGACGCGCTGCCGCTCACGCTCGCGCCCGACCTCCTCGAGCGCGCCCGCACGCGGGACTGCTGTTCGCCGCCGGCGACCGGCTCCGCTACTTCGCCCCCGACGAGCCCGGCGAGTTCGACGCGGTGTACCGCGTCGAGGCGTCCGACGGGCAGTACGCGACCGCGAGCGTGCAGCATCTCGGTGCGCGAGGCCGACCCCGAGACCAACTCGGCGCCCGTGCCGCAGACCATCACCGCCCGCGTGATCGCGGGCGAGACGGTGCGCATCCCGATCCCGCTCGGCGGCGCCGATCCCGATGGCGACTCGGTGCAGCTGCTCGGCCAGGAGTCGAACCCCGACCGCGGCGCCGTCGTCGCCCGCGGCGGCGACTGGCTCGAGTACCAGGCGGGGGAGTACTCCGCCGGCACCGACACGTTCCAGTACGCCGTCGTCGACGCACTCGGCGCCCGCGCGACCGGCTCGATCCGCGTCGGCATCGCCCCGCGGCTCGACGGCGCCCGCCTGCCGATCGCCGTCGAGGACGTCGTCACGGTGCGGCCCGGACGCACGATCTCGGTGCGCGTGCTCGAGAACGACTCCGACCCCGACGGCGGCGCGCTCGCACTGCCGGTCCGTCGAACCCACCGTGTCGGGCGCGACCGCCGACGATCGAGGGCGACGACCGTCCAGGTCGAGGTGCCCGACGACGAGGGGGACTACGGCTTCATGTACACGGTCGAGAACGAGGCGCTCGGCAGCGCCGCGAGCTTCCTCACGATCGAGGCCCGGAACGACGCGCCGCTCGCACGTCCCGAGGCGTCCGACACGGTACTGAGCCTCAGCGACATCCTCGACGAGGACTTCGTGGACGTCGAGGTGCTGCGCAACGTGTTCCTCGCCGACGGCAACGCCGCCGACCTCGCGGTCGGGCCTCGTCGCCGGGCTACGACGCCGGCGCCCAGGTGCGACGCGACGGCAGCATCCGCGTGACGGTCGAGGACCGCCGCCGGATCATCCCATTCTCGGTCAGCCACCCCGAGGACCCCGACGTTCAGGCCTACGCGTTCATCTGGGTGCCCGGCCGCGACGACGCGCTGCCGCAGCTGCGACGCGACGCGCCGAAGGTCCAGGTCGAAGAGCGGCGAGGAGGTCGTGCTCGACCTCGAGGACTTCGTGATCGCGGCATCCGGGCGCCCGGTGCGCATCACGGATGCCGCGACCGTGCGCGCCTCGCACAGCGACGGCAGCGAGCTCGTCGTCGACGAGGACACGCTGCGGTTCCGCAGCGAGCCGGGCTACTTCGGGCCCGCGTCGCTCTCGTTCACGGTCACCGACGGGGAGTCCGCGGCCGATCCCTCCGGGCGAACGGGCACGATCGTGATCCCGATCGACGTCGAACCCACCGAGGATCAGCCGCCCGCGTTCACCGGCGGCGTGATCGACTTCGAGCCCGGGCAGGCGAAGACCATCGACCTCGTGAAGCTCACGAACTACCCGTATCCCGACGCGGTCGACGAGCTCGCCTTCCGCGTGCTGCCGCCCGAGCCCGAGGGCTTCGACGTCTCGCTCGACGGCTCAGGACCTCACGATCGGGGCGGCCGAGTCGACACCGAACGGGTTCCCGACAGGCCGTCACGATCGCGGTCGCGGATGGCGCGGGCGACGGCACGTCCAGGTCGCATCGAGTTGCGCGTGGTGCCGTCGACGCGCCCGCTCGCGCAGCCCGCCGCCGACCTCGCCGTCGGCAGCGCGCGGACGCACGACCACGATCGACGTGCTCGCGAACGACCGGGCGACCAACCCGTTCCCCGGCACGCCGCTGCGGGTCGTCGGCGTGCGCGGGCTCGATGACAGCCTGCCCGACGGCGTCTCGATCGAACCGAGCGAGGACCGCTCCACCCTCACGGTCGACGTCGGCCAGGGCGCGGCGCCCGTCAACACGACGCTGCAGTACCAGGTGGCCGATGCGACCGACGACCCGAGCCGGTACGCATGGGGCACCGTCACGATCTCGGTGCAGGACCGGCCCGATCCCGTCACGGGCGCGCAGGTCACCGGATTCGGCGACGGCACGCTCGACGTCGCCTTCGGCGCAGGCGGATTCAACAACTCGCCGATCACCGGGTACGAGATCGCGCTCGTCGACGCCGGGAAGCGGCGACGTCGCTCGCCACGTCGACCTGCGCCGCGACGACCTGCACGGTGCGCGACGCTCGGCAACGGCCAGGGCAACGCCGTGCACGTGCGCGTGCAGGCGCGCAACGCGATCGGACTCTCCGACGCCGTCGATGCGCCGGGTCCGATCTGGTCCGACGTCATCCCGCCGCCGCCGCAGGGCCTGCGGGCGCTGCCGCTCGACGGTCGACCTCCGCATCGAGTGGGCGCCCGTCGACACCGGGGCGGGCAGCGACGTCGGAGTCGTACGTCGTCACGGTCGCCGGCGTCTCGAGCGAGGTGGATGCGGGCGCCGCGTGCACGGCGACCGTGTGCGCCACCGATTCCCAGGGCGATCGCGAACGGCAGCCAGGTCC
Organism: uncultured Actinomycetota bacterium; assembly: GCA_963799015.1. Lineage (GTDB taxonomy): Bacteria > Actinomycetota > Actinomycetes > Actinomycetales > Microbacteriaceae > Agromyces. Next base: position 24,774 of record CAWCWD010000003.1, read on the forward strand.
CCTTCACCGTCAGCGCGCGCAACCAGGCCTACCCGGCGCTCGCCGCGTGGACCGAGGCGGGCGGCACCGGCACGCCGTTCGGGCCGCCGATCGCGGGCGGCATCACCGTCACCGGCGATGCCGCCGCCGGCACGGTCACCGTGTCGTGGGCGCCGTTCAACGGCAACGGCGACGCGATCGGCGGCTACTTCGTGCAGCGACTCGCGGACGGGCAGACCGGAGTCCCGTCCGGGCCGCAGGCGTGCTCCGTCACGAGCCCAGCCCCCGGCGACGTCATCGCCCCCGCGAGCGGCGGCAGTGTCGCCGAGGTGGTGCAGGTCGGGCCGGATGCCGCGAGCGTGCAGTTCACCGGAACGGTGACCGAGTCGACGCGGTACTCCTTCGTCGTCTGGGGCTACAACCGGGCCGCGTGCGTGAACACCGAGGTCGCGGGCACCGTCGTGCGCCCGTCGCCCGGCGCGCGTGAACGGGGTGCAGAGCGACATGGACGTGGATGAACGAGGAGACCTGGGACCGCTACATCGCCGGCGTGGACGCCGGCGGCGACCGCGCCTGCAGATCGTCGCGGTCGACGCGAACGGCGCGCAGATCGGCCAGCCGCGCCGAGTTTCGCGGCACGGGGTGGCTGCGGACCCTGCTCAACCGGCCGTTCGGCGAGGCGGCGCGATTCCAGGTGCGCAGCTGCTCGGTCTGGGGCAGCTGCGGTCCGTGGTCGGAGGTCCTGCCCTCGGACGCGCAGCCCGTCGCTGACGTTCGCGCTCCCGAGCCGGGTGTGGGACGAGCCGACGAAGACCTGGTCGTGGACGGCGGCGCCGGAGAACTCCGGACTGCCCGCGAGCGTTCCGCTGCGGCGTCGACGGCGACGGCAACGGCAGGACCGCGCAGTCGGCCGACCACGCTGCCAGATCCCCGAGCGCGAAGGCCGGCGACCGCGTCTGGTTGGATGTTGAGGTCGCGGGCGTGATCGCCCGCTACTGGAACCGATGAGCGAGGAGCAACGATGACGATGACCCCCGAGGAGGCGACGCGGTTCGCCGCGAACCTCGACCGACTCGTCGGCGCGGTCGAGGAGGTGCTGCTCGGCAAGAACCGGGTCGTGCGGCTCGCCTTCACGGCGCTCCTCAGCGAGGGTCACCTGCTGCTCGACGACGTGCCCGGGCACCGGCAAGACCTCGCTCGCGCGGGCGATGGCGCAGTCCGTCGCCGGCTCGAGCAACCGCGTGCAGTTCACGCCCGACCTGCTGCCCGGCGACATCACGGGCGTCACCGTCTACGACCAGCGCAGCGGGCGCGTTCGAGTTCCACCCCGGCCCGGTGTTCGCGAACATCGTGCTCGCCGACGAGATCAACCGGGCGAGCCCGAAGACGCAGTCCGCGCTGCTCGAGGTCATGGAGGAGGGGCAGGTCACCGTCGACGGGCAGACGCACCCCGTGGGGCATCCGTTCATGGTCATCGCGACCCAGAACCCCGTCGAGCAGGCCGGCACCTACCGCCTGCCCGAGGCGCAGCTCGACCGGTTCCTCATGCGCTCCTCGATCGGGTACCCCGACCACGCGTCGACCATCCGCATCCTCGAGGGCGCCGACCAGCGCGCCCACGACCACCGCGTCGACGCGCAGCTCGACGCCGAGGAGATCGTCGAGATGGCCGCGCTCGCCCGCACCGTCTACGTCGACCCCACGATCCACGACTACGTCTCGCGACTCGTCGACGCGACGCGCACCGCCCGGGAGGTGCGGCTCGGCGTGAGCGTGCGCGGCGCGCTCGCGCTCATCCGCGCGGCGAAGACCCACGCCGCCGGGCGCGGCCGGCACTACGTCGTGCCCGACGACGTCAAGGCGCTCGCGGAGCCCGTGCTCGCGCACCGGCTGATCCTCGACCCCGAGGCCGAGTTCGACGGGGTCGACCGCGTCGAACATGATCGCGCAGGTGCTGATCGAGACGCCGCCACCATCGACCAGGCAGGCCGTGTGACCCTCACCCAGACGCGGACGACGATCCCCGAGGAGGCCAAGAAGGAGGGCCTGCTCGCGGTCGTCATCGGGCGCGCCGTCGTGGCGTGCTCGCCGGCGGCCGGGGTCGTCGCCGAGTGGGCGCGCGCGGTGCAGGGCGTGGTGACGACCGCTCGGCTGGGCGGTGATCGCCGGCGCGATCGTGGCGCTCGCGGTCGGCTACACCTGGGGATGGATCGAGTTCATCGCCATCGGGTGGGGGCTGGCGCTGCTCGTGGCCGCGGCATCCGTCTGGCTCATCGGACGCGGCGCCGTCGACGATCGAGCTCGTGCTGCCCGACGCCGCGCGTGGTCGTGGGCGAGCAGGCCGAGGCCCGGCTGATCGCCGCGAACCCCGGACGACGGCGCTTCGGCGGCGTGCAGCTCGAGGTGCCCGTCGGCGGCCGGATCATCGAACGCGTGCTGCCCGGGCTGCCGCGCGGCGGCGCCTTCGACGAGCAGTTCCGCATCCCGACCGAGCGCCGCGGCATCGTCCCGGTCGGCCCGGCGCGCACCGTGCGCGCCGACCCGATCGGGCTCATGCGCCGCGAGATCGTGTGGTCGCAGACGGTCGAGCTGCACGTGCACCCGCGCACCATCGCCGATCGCCGCCCTCAGCACCGGGTTCATCCGCGACCTCGAGGGCTCGCCGACCCGGGACCTCACCGCGAGCGACATCGCCTTCCACGCGCTCCGCGAGTACGTGCCCGGCGACGACCGCCGGTTCATCCACTGGAAGAGCTCGGCGAAGACCGGCACGTTCATGGTGCGGCAGTTCGAGGAGACCCGGCGCAGCCGGCTCATGGTGCTGCTCGACCTCGAACCCGGCGCGTACGCCGACGACGCCGAGTTCGAGCTCGCCGTGAGCGCAGCGGCATCCGTCGGCGCGCGGGCGATCCGCGACGCCCGGACGGTGTCGTTCGTGGTGTCCGGGCGCGGCCGGGCGGGCGCCGTCGCGCGGCGAGTGCGATGCGCGAGCTGCCGACGGTCTCCCGCGACCGGCTCCTCGATGCGCTCTGCGTCGTCGAGCGCGACGACCATGCGGTGATGCTCCCCGATGTCGCCCGCGCCGCGGCCGAGGGCCTGCCGGGCGTCTCGCTCGCGTTCCTCGTCACCGGCACGGCGCGCGGCGTGGCGCCGCTGCGCGCCGCGGCGTCGCGGCTGCCGGCGGGCGTCGAGGCCGTCGCCGTGCAGTGCGCGCCCGAGGGCGAGGCCAGCCGCGCGCACGGTCGCCGGCCTCACCGTGTTCTCGCATCGGCTACCTCGAGGACCTCCGCGCGATGCTCGCGACGATCGGCGTCGGTCGCATGAGCGCCCTGCGACGGCCCGCCGGGCGCCGACCGGTTCTGGCCCACGGCGATCAGCGTGCTGCTCGTCGTCGCGATGCTCGCCGCGGCGATGATCCCGTGGTGGCCGATCTACGAGAGCGGCGCGTTCGTCGTCGCCGCGAGCCTCGCGATCATCGCCGGCTCGGCCATCGGCGTGGTCGGGGCGCGGTTCCGCTGGCCCGCCTGGATCCGTGGTCGTCGCGGTGTTCGGCGCCTACCTCGTGCTCGGCGTGCCCGCGGCGGTGCCGGGTCGCGCGGTCGGCGGCGTCGCTGCCCGACGCCCGCAGGGCATCGTGGAACTCCTCGCCGGCGCCGCGCTGTCGTGGAAGCAGCTCGTGACGATCGCCGTGCCGGTCGGCTCCTACCAGGCGCTCCTCGTGCCGCCGTTCCTCCTCGGGCTCGTCGCCGCGACGTGCGCCGTGACCATCGCCCTCCGCAGTCGCAGGCCCGGCCGCCGCGGTGATCCCGCCGGCGCTGCTGCTGCTCGCCGGCATCGCGCTCGGCGTCGTGCACTCCGCCCTCGCCGTCGAGACGGGCCTCGCGTTCCTCATCACCGCGGTGGCGTGGCTCGTGCGGGTCGCCATCGCCGAACCGGCGTGCGATCACGAGCGGCCGGCCCGTCGAGGCGGCGCTCGCCGATGCCCGTCGCGTGCTCGGCGCGTCGGCGCTCGTCGCCGTCGCCCTCGTCGGTGCGACCGCGGCATCCGTCGCCCTGCCGGTGCCGCCGCGCAACGTCGTGCGTGCCGAGCTGCAGCCGCCGTTCGAGCCGCGCGCGCACGAGAGCCCGCTCGCCGGCTTCCGCGCCGCCTTCGACCCCGACGTCGACGACGATGCCGATGCTCGAGGTGCGCGGGCTGCCTCCTGGGGCGGGGGTCCGCATCGCGACGCTCGACACCTACGACGGCATCGTCTACTCGGTCGGCGGCGCCGACGGCACGGCCGAGTCCGGGCGATTCACGCGCGTGCCGTACCGGCTCGACCAGACCGACGTAGTTCGGCGAGCACGGCGCAGCTCGACGTCGATCGTGCTCGGGTACTCCGACGTCTGGGTGCCGGGCATCGGGCAGCCTCGAGCGCATCACGTTCGGCGGTCCGCGTGCCGAGCTCCTCGCCGACGGCTTCTTCTACAACGACGTGACCGGCACCGGCGCCGTGCAGATCGGCCTCGCATCGGGCGATGGGTACCGGGCGCAGTCGGTCGCGCCCGTCGAGCCCGCGCAGCCTCGCGACGCTCCGGCCCGGCACGAGCGTGCTCCCGGCGGCGCCCGACCTGCCCGAGGAGCTCGCGCGGCTCCTCGACGAGTGGGCGCCCGGCGTCCGACGAGCCCGGGCAGCGGCTCCAGGCGATCATCGCGGGATTCCGCCGCGACGGCTACGTCAGCCACGGGCTCGACGAAGAGGAAGGCGAGCCGCTGAGCCGATCGGGTCACGCGCTCGATCGGCTCGACGAGCTGGCGACCGAGCGGCCGATGGTCGGCGACGGCGAGCAGTACGCGGTCGCCGCCGCGCTCATGGCGCGCCGGATCGGCTTCCCCGCCCGCGTCGTCGTCGGCTACCTGCCGGGCCCCGATGAGCCCCTGCCGGAGCCCGGCGAGTCGACGGTGTTCGTCAGCAGCGACCTGCAGGCCTGGATCGAGGTGCAGACCGCGAACGGCGCGTGGCTGTCGGTCGATCCGAACCCCGAGGTCCGCGACATCCCCGAACGCGAGCCCGACGAGCCCACGATCGTCTCCCGCCCGCAGTCCGCGTTGCCGCCGCCCGCGGAGCGGACGCCGGTCGACGACCTCGACTCCGATCCCGATCTCGAGCTCGACGAGCGCGACGACGGCGCCGAACCATGGGTCGCGGCGCTGCTCGGCGCGCTCGCCGTCGCCGGATTCGTGGTGCTCGGTCTCGCCGTGCTCATCAGCCCGTTCCTCGCGATCATCGTCGCGAAGGTGCGGCGCCGACGCCTGCGACGACGTGCGCCGACGGCCGTCGAGCGGATCGAGGGCGGGTGGCAGGAGTTCGCCGACACGGCCGCCGATTTCGGGTACCCGATCCGTCCCAACACGACGCGCGCCGAACAGGCGGCGACCGTCGGCGGGCTCGCGCCGCTCGTGCTCGCCTCGGTCGTCGACCGTGCGGTGTTCGCACCTGACGGACCGACCGACGGCGACGACCTGCGGGTGTGGGACACCGTCGATGAACTGCAGGAGCGGCTCGGCGCACCGCGCTCGCGTCGCGAGCGGCTCCTGGCCGCCATCTCGCTCACCTCGCTCGGCGGGTACGCTGTGACGCGGAGAGGAGACCGAGCCGTGACGTGCCGGATCTGCGGTGCGGAGCTCCCCGAGGGCGCGATGTTCTGCGGCGACTGCGGCAGTTCCACGAGCGCGACGCCCGAGTCACGCCGGCGGCCCGACCCGAGGCCCGGTGACACGACCGCGATCGAACGACCGGCGCGGCGCAACAGCGGCGTGGTCAGCATCCCGGTGCGACGGCTTCCGCGTCGGCGTCCGCCATCCCTGCCGAGCCCGCGACGGAGCCCGGTTCCGCGACCGTCATCGGCGAGAGCGCGCCTTCCGTCGCGACGTCGCCCCGGTTCGTGCTGGCGTTCAGCACGGGGGAGACGCGCACGGTGTTCGGCACCGGACTCATCGGCCGCAAGCCGCTCCCGCAGCCCGGCGAGGCGTTCGACCACCTCGTGCAGATCGCCGACCGCTCGTTGTCGGTCTCGAAGACGCACCTCGAGTTCGGCGAGCACGACGGCGTGCTCTGGGTCGCCGACCGGTTCTCCGGCAACGGCACGATCGTGCGGCGGCCCGACGACGGGGCGCTCCGGTGCGAGCCGGGGCGGCGTTACCTCGTGCCCCGCGGGAGTCGCGTCGAGCTCGCCGAGCAGTCGTTCACCGTGGCCTGATCCCGCGATGCGCGTGGCGCGGCCGCGCAGGCGATGCGCACGGGCTCGCACGCGCCGACACGTCGTGCACTCGTCCTGCACATGCGGTCGGATGCCGCGCGCCGACGCCGTCTGGCCGGTTCGCGATCCCGGTGCCGGAGACGGTGATCGGATGGCGGCGATGGAACGAGACGCGATCCGACCTCGCCGACCCGGCGGACGCGCCGCTCGCCCTCCCGCCGCATCCGCCCGAGCCCGCGCCGCGCCGGGTTTCCGTGCTCGCCACGCGTCGCGCCCGTCGGCCGGCGCCGTCGTGCTGTGGACGCATCACCGGCTCCGCGCTCTCGCTCGCGTTCGCGGCGCTCGGCCCGGTCGTTGCCGTGGCGTCGGTGTTCGACGCGCGCCGCCAGGCGCGACGCGCCCGACGTCGCCGGGGCCATCGATCGGGCGGAGCGGCTCATCGCCCTGCGCGGGGAGATCGCGACCCGGCACGATCACGAGCGGGCTGCGGCCTGGCGTCGTGCGGTGTCGGCACGGCGCATCCTCGAGGACGAATCGGCGCGATCCGACTGGCGCGACGGCGGCCCCGGGCATCTGGTGCTCGGGCGGGGCGCGATGACGGAGCGTCCTGCGGGTCGACGGCACGCCGGCCGACGCTCGACGACCGCGAGGTGCTCGAGCGAGCGGCTCGGCTCGACGACGCGCCGGTGCTCGCGCCGGTCGACCGGGGGATCGGCATCGTCGGACGGCCCTCGCTCGCGCAGGCGGTCGCGCGCGCCCTGCTCGTGCAGGTCGCGCATCGCTGCCGTCCCGGCCTCGTCGAGATCAGGGTGCCCTCGGGTGCGGCGTGGTCATGGGCGACGGCGCTGCCGCATCGTCGGTGGCGGCACGCGTGCTCAGGTTCGTCGACGTCGAATGCGGCGTCGACAGCGGGTTCGCCGGGCGATCCGATGCGTGATGCAGCCACGATCGCGCTGTCGCGGAGGCGATCGACGAGCTGCCGCCCGGGCTCGAGACGATCGTCGTGGTCGAGTCGCCGACGCGCGCGATCGTGGAGCGACGGGGCGACGGCTCCGTGCGCCGCGCGATCGTGCCCGAGCTGGTGGGCGCGTCGGAAGCCGCGGCCTGGGCGGCCGGGATACGGCTCGCCGCCGCTCGCGCGAGGGCGTCGGCGCGGGCGCCGAACTGCCCGTCCGCGTGCCCTCTCGAGTCGCTCGCGCAGCCGCTGACCCCGCCGGGCTCCAGAGGCACCCTCCGCGCCGCGGTCGGTGTCGGCGCAGCGGCGGCAGCTCGAGCTCGACCTCGTCGCGCGCGGGCCGCACGCGATCGTCGCCGGCACGACCGGCAGCGGCAAGAGCGAATTCCTCCTCGCCTGGCTCACCGCGCTCGCACGGCCCATCCGCCCGACCGCGTCTCGTTCCTCCTCGTCGACTTCAAGGGCGGTGCGGCGTTCGAGCCGATCCGCGGCCTGCCCCACGTCACGGGCATCGTGACCGACCTCGACGAGCCCGAGGCGGAGCGCGCGATGCTGAGCCTGCGTGCGGAACTGCGCCACCGGGAGTCGGTGCTGTCGGCCGAGCGCGTCCGCGACATCGTCGGAGCTCGCGCCGACGTCGAACTCGCCTCGCCTCGTGATCGTCGTCGACGAGTTCCAGGCGATGATCGAGCGGTTCCCGGATCTCGGGGTCGTCGTGGCCGACATCGCGGCTCGCGGGCGCTCGCTCGGCGTGCACCTCGTGCTCGCGTCGCAACGGCCGAACGGCGTGGTGCGGGAGCAGGTCACGGCGAACTGTGCCATCCGGGTGTCGTTGCGCGTGATGCAGCGGGCCGACAGCATCGCGGTGGTCGGGACGGACGCAGCGGCGTCGATCCGGGCCGGACGCCCCGGGCGCGGCGTCGTCGATCGCCGGCGACGGCTGTCCGGTGCCCTTCCAGTCGGCACGTGTCGATCCCGCGTCGATCGACCGAGTCCGTCGGTCCGCGGCCGGGCTTCCTCGCGCGCGTCGTCCCTGGGTCGATCCCCTGCCCGAGCGGCTCGCGCCCGCCGAGTCGACGCCGTCTCGGCCTCGGCTCCGCCCCGGGCCGGGCGCCCTCGTGCTCGGACTCGTCGACGAGCCCGATCGGCAGCGTCATGACGTCATGGCCTGGGCGTCGCCCGCCGACGGGCACCTGCTCGTGGTCGGCGGGCCGGGGAGCGGGCGCAGCACTGCGCTGGCGGCGGTCGGCCAGGGCCGCCTCGGCGACGGGCGTCGGCCCGGTGCGTGCCGGCTCGACGGGCCCGCGAGCGAGCAGTGGGATGCGCTGGTGGCTGCCGCCGCGACGGTGCGGCTGGGGAAGGGCCCCCGACTCGTGACCATCGACGACCTCGACGTCCGCTTCCGCGACTGGCCCGACGAACACCGGCACGCGGCGTTCGGGATGGTGGAGGCCATCCTTCGCGAAGGGCGGGCTCGAGGCGTCGCGGTCGCCGCGACGGCCGGATCCGCCCATCGACTCGGGCAGCCGGGATCCGCGAGCTCTTCGGCCAGACCTCCTGATGCGGCATCCGACGCCGGTCGGACCTCGTGCAGGCCGGGGGGTTGCGGCGAGCTGTGGCGGCCCGACGATCCGCCGGGCAGTGGCCAGTGGCGCGGGCGCCGCGTGCAGCTCGTCCACGTGGCCGCGGCCACGGCCGAAACCGCCGGCCGCGCGTGCCCACGCTCGTGCTCGATGGGAACGGCGTTGTGGGCGGTCGTCACGTCGTCGCCACGCGCGGATGCCGCGACCCTCCGGGCGATCGGGCACGAGCCGATGCTCCTCGAGCCGATCGGCGACGGGGCCGTCCGCGCGGCGATCGCCGCACGCACGGATGCCTCCCGGCCGCTGGTGGTCGATCGGCGACGTCGACGCGTGGGCGGCGAACTGGGCGCTGGCGGCGGTCGTGCGCGAGGAGGCGGAGATCGTCGTGCACGGCGGCCAGCGCGAGTACCGGGTGTTCGCGCGCCCGTCGACGCTCCCGCCGCTCCTCGACGACCCGATGGAGCAGTGCTGGGTGATCAGGGCCGACGGGGAACGCGGCGCGAGCGATGTGGCCGCTCCACGCGGACAACTGAAACCGTTGAGCGCGCCCGGTTCCGGTACTGAATCCGCACCCGATGTTCCCAGAAATTAACGATTCGGACATGATCGCGTGAAACTGAACCCGCAGTGTGGCAGTATCGACCCACCCCCAGCATGCGCCTGCAACCCGAATGGAGTTCCCGTGACCGCTCGGCCCCTTCCCCAGGACCCGATGATCCGTTCCCTGATCGCGAAGGCGCGACAGGCGCAGGTGAATCGCCGTACCCTGCTCGCGGGCGCCGGTGCCGGCGCATCCGCGCTCGCGCTCGCGGCCTGTCGACCGGCGGAGGCGGGCAAGCCCAGCCCCGCGGCCGACCAGTCGTCCACCGACAAGACGCTGAACTGGGCGAACTGGGCCGCCTACATCGACGAGGACGACAACGGCGACTACCCCACGCTGGTGGCCTTCACCGAGGAGACCGGCATCGAGGTCAACTACGACGTCGCCGTCGACGACAACAACACCTACTACGGCAAGGTGAAGGACCAGCTCGCGCTCGGCCAGGACATCGGCGCCGACACGGTCTGCCTCACCGACTGGATGGTCGGCCGCTGGATCCGCTTCGGCTACACGCAGGAACTCGACCACGCCAACATCCCGAACATCTCGAACCTCAACGCCGGCGCTCCAGAGCCCCGACTTCGACCCCGGCCGCAAGTTCTCGCTGCCGTGGCAGGGCGGATTCGCCGGCATCTGCTGGAACAAGGAGGCGATCCCCGGCGGCCTGGCCTCCGTGGAAGACCTGTGGAACGCCGAGCTCAAGGGCCGCGTCGGCGTGCTCTCCGAGATGCGCGACACGATGGGCCTCATCATGCTCCAGAACGGCGTCGACATCGCCGGCGACTGGGGCGACGCCGAGTTCGACGGAGGCGATCGAGGTCCTCCGCGAGCAGGTCGAGAGCGGCCAGGTGCGCAACATCAAGGGCAACTCGTACCTCGAAGACCTCAAGAGCGAGGACACGCTCGCCGCGATCTGCTGGTCGGGCGACATCACCGTCATCAACGCCGAGGCCGGCGACAAGTGGGAGTTCGCGATCCCCACCGCCGGCGGCACGCTGTGGAACGACAACTTCCTCGTGCCGATCGGGTCCGCCGCGGAAGGCCAACGCCGAGGCGCTCATGAACTACTACTACGAGCCCGAGGTGGCCGCCGAGGTCGCCGCGTGGGTGAACTACATCACCCCGGTCGTCGGCGCCAAGGAGGCCGCCGTCGCGATCGACCCCGCGCTCGCCGAGAACCAGCTCATCTTCCCCAACGAGGAGACGCTCTCGCAGGCGCACATCTTCCGCACGCTCAGCGGGGCCGAGGAGCAGAAGTACCAGGCGCGAGTTCCAGAGCATCCTCCTGGGCGCCTGATCATGTCGGTTCGTGAGTTCGCCGAGCGCGGCGCAGACCTCGAGCTCGTCGGGATCCAGAAGCGGTTCCCCGGATTCACCGCGATCGAGGAGCTCGACCTGCTCGATCCCCGCCGGATCCTTCTTCGCCCTGCTCGGGCCGTCGGGCTGCGGCAAGACCACGACGCTCCGGCTCGTCGCCGGGCTCGAGGAGCCGACGCGCGGCCGCATCCTCATCGGCGGCAAGGACGTGACCGACACCAAGTCGCACGAGCGGCCCGTCAACACGGTCTTCCAGAGCTACGCGCTGTTCCCGCACATGACGGTCATCGAGAACGTCGCGTTCGGGCTCAAGCGTCGCCGCATCGACGACGCCGTCGGCAAGGCGCATGAGGCGCTGCGCCTCGTGGAGCTCGACCATCTCGCGCAGCGCAAGCCCCAGCAGCTCTCCGGCGGGCAGCAGCAGCGTGTCGCGCTGGCTCGCGCGATCGTGAACCGCCCGGCGCTCCTCCTCCTGGACGAGCCGCTCGGCGCGCTCGACCTCAAGCTGCGTCGCCAGATGCAGCTCGAACTCAAGGCCATCCAGGAGGAGGTGGGCCTGACCTTCCTCCACGTGACCCACGACCAGGAGGAGGCCATGACCATGGCCGACACCGTCGCGGTCATGAACAAGGGCTCCATCGAGCAGATGGGCGCGCCCGCCGAGCTCTACGAACTGCCGCGAACGGCCTTCGTGGCGAACTTCCTCGGCCAGTCGAACCTCTTCACGGGCACGGTCGTGGGCACCACGAGCACGGCGATCACCGTCGACGCAGGCGGAACGCGCATCGTCGTGCCCACCGCGCGGGCCCAGCGGCATCAGGGCGAGATCACCGTCGGCGTGCGGCCCGAGAAGGTCGCGCTGCACCGCGAGGCGCCCGCCGCCCGCGCCCGACCGCAACGTGCTCGGGCCGGGCCGCATCATCGACGTGTCCTTCTCGGGGGTGAGCACGCAGTACATCGTCGACGTGGCCGGTGCTCGGCGCGGTGATCGTCTTCTCGCAGAACGTGGGATCCGGCCCGGTCGCCGACGTCGGCGCGGAGGTCTGGGTGAGCTGGGAGGTCGAGCACGGATTCGGCCTCGAGGACGAGCCGACCGAGTCCAGTCGGTTCCCCGCCGACGATTCCACGACCGCCATCGCCGCCCAGCGACGCGAGGCGCTCGTGTCGGAGCTCGAGGAGCACTGAGCATGGCCTTCGCAGCGTTCGCCACGACGGAGGCGCAGCCGCAGGCACCGAAGCGCAGGAGTCGCATCGCGCTCTTCCTGCTGCTGCCCGGCATCCTCTACCTCGTCCTCTTCTTCCTGACACCGCTGATCTCGCTGGTCCTGACCTCGCTGCAGGCGCCGGCCGAGTTCGGCGACATCGGGCAGTACGACTACGCCTTCAACTGGCAGAACTACGTGACCGTGGTCCAGCAGTACCTGCCGCACATCCTCCGGTCGTTCGGGTACGCGCTCGCCGCCACGGTGTTCGCCCTGCTCTTCAGCTATCCGCTGGCGTACTTCATCGGCGTGAAGGCTCGCAGGTGGCCGCTGTTGCAGAGCCTCATGCTCGTGCTCGTGATCGCCCCGTTCTTCATCAGCTTCCTGCTCCGCACGCTCGCCTGGAAGCAGCTCCTGTCGGACGAGTCCTTCGTCATCACGTCGCTGAAGGCCCTGTCGCTCATGGCACCCGACGCGCACTTCACGGGCACGCCGTTCGCCGTGATCTTCGGCCTCACGTACAACTTCATCCCGTTCATGACGCTGCCGCTCTACACCACGCTCGAACGACTCGACACCCGCTACCTCGAGGCGGGCAGCGACCTGTACGCGAACCCGTTCACGGTGTTCCGCAAGATCACCATCCCGCTCTCGATGCCGGGCATCGTCGCCGGCACGCTGCTCACGTTCATCCCTGCCGCGGGCGACTACGTGAACGCGAGCCGCGACTTCCTCGGCGGGCCCGACACCCAGATGATGGGCAACGTGATCGAGGCGAACTTCCTCGTGCTGCTGAACTATCCGGCGGCCGCGGCGCTCTCGATCATCCTCATGGCGGCGATCCTCGTGCTCGTCAGTATCTACGTGAGGCGTTCCGGAACGGAGGACCTGCTGTGAGCGGCGAAGTCCAGGCTGCGGCCGTCCTCGGCGGGTTCACGGAGAGCGAGACGCAGGAGGACCGGGGGCCGCGCGGCCTGCCGCGCCGGCGGCGGATCGGCCTCGGCGATTGGCTCCTGCCCGTCTACGCGGTCATCGCGTTCGTGTTCCTGCTGATCCCGATCGCCTACACGTTCGTGTTCTCGTTCAACGACTCGATCAAGTCGAACATCTCGTGGCGCGGGTTCACGCTCGACAAGTGGCTGAACGTCTGCAACGTCGAGGGTGGCGCGGTGTGCGTGGCGTTCACGAACAGCATCATCATCGGCCTGGTCGCGACGGCCCTCGCCACGACGCTCGGCACCATGATCGCGATCGCACTCGTGCGGTACCGCTTCCGGGCGCGCTCCGCGATCAGCCTGCTGCTCTTCCTCCCGATGGCGACACCCGAGGTCGTCTTGGCTGCCGGCCTCGCCGCGCAGTTCCTGGCGGTCGGCGTGCCGAAGGACATGACGACGATCATCCTGGCGCACACCATGTTCTGCATCAGCTTCGTGGTGGTCACGGTCAAGGCGCGCGTCGCCAGCCTCGACCCCGCACTCGAGGAGGCCGGCCGCGATCTCTACGGCTCGCCGGGGCAGGTGTTCTGGCGGGTCACGTTCCCGTTGCTCACCCCGGGCATCCTCGCCGCGGCCCTGTTGTCGTTCGCCCTGAGCTTCGACGACTTCATCATCACGAACTTCAACTCGGGCTCCGTCTCGACATTCCCGAAGTACATCTACATCTCCGCCTCGCGTGGCATCCCGGCCGAGGCCAACGTCATCGCGTCCGCGGTGTTCCTCTTCGCGCTCGTGCTCGTGATCGGCGCGCAGGTCTCCCGCGCGGCGCGCGCGAAACGGCTCGCGAAGCTCGGCTGACCCGAACCGAGCCGACGACGGATGCCGCGGGGGAGCGATCCCGTCGCGGCATCCGTCGGACGCGTCGGATCAGATCGTGGCGCGCACCTGGCCGACGCGGCGCTCGCCGCCCATGACCCAGAGGTCGAGTTCGGCCTGCACGGCGTCGACGGCCGCGTCCTCGACGGCGCCGGCGCCGGCGAGCAGGCGGAGCGCGATGATCGTGGAGGCCCGCGACGACCCGTCGAGCACCTTCAGCACGACGGTCGTGCCGTTCGGGGCGGTCATGACCATGACCCCCTCGGCGCCGACCTTCGCGAAGACCCCGAGTCGCTCGATGGCGACCGTGTCGGGCTGCCCCGGTCCGCCGACGGCCCACGCATGTTCGCGGGCGGCCTCGGTGAGCGCCGCCGCCTCGCGGTAGAGCGCGAACGGCGACGACGTTGCGGCCGTCGTGATCTTCTGGATTCCGCGAGCCAGTGCGTGCAGGCTGATCGCGTGCACGGGTGCGCCGCAGCCGTCGACGGCGGTGGCCGCGGGGCGCTCGCCGGTGAATCGCTCGACGACGTCGAGGATGCGCTTCTGCAGCGGGTGCTCGGGATCGAGGTAGCCCTCGAGCGGCCAGGCGTTCGCGACGCACGCGAGGAGCATCGCGGCGTGCTTGCCCGAGCAGTTCATGTACACGCGCTCGCGGGGCCCGCCGCTGCGGATCAGCTCATCACGCGCGACCTGGTCGGTCGGCGACGCGGGCGGGCAGCCGAGCGCCGACGTCGGCAGCGACTCGCGCGCGAGGAGTCCGCGCACGAGTGCGACATGCGCCGCGGTGCCCGAGTGGCTCGCGGTCGCGATCGCCGCGTCCTCGCCGCGGAGCGAGACCCCCGAGGTCATCACGGCGACGGCCTGGAACGGCTTCAGGCAGGACCGGGGGAAGATCGGCGTCCGCGTGTCGCCGAGGGCGCGCAGCACCTCGCCCTCGGGAGAGAGCACCACGGCCGAGCCGGCGTGCCTGGACTCGATGAAACCACTTCGCTCGACCACGGCGAGCTCGACGGCGTCGCTGACGGAGAATGTGCCGGGCACCGCGCTACCCGAGCGACGCGAAGCCGTCGTCGAGCACACGGAGCCCGTCTTCGATCAGGGCGTCGCTGACGGCGAGGCTCGGCAGGAATCGGAGCACGTTGCCCCACGTGCCGGCGCTCAGGAACAGCACGCCGTGCTGCGCCGCGTACGCCACGAGGGCGGAGACCGCCTCGGCGTTCGGCACCTTCGTGGTGTCGCCGGTGCCGGACTGGACGAGTTCGATGGCGACCATCGCGCCCTTGCCGCGGATCTCGCCGATGATGTCATAGCGCTGTTTCAGGCGCTCGAGGCCGGCCGTGAGGGTCGACCCGATGCGCTCCGCCTCGGCGAGGAGGTGGTTCTGCTCGATCGACTCGAAGACGGCGATCGCCGCGGCGCACGCCACGGGGTTGCCGCCGAAGGTGCCGCCCAGCCCGCCGGGCTGCGACGCGTCCATGATCTCGGCGCGGCCGGTGACCGCGGCCAGCGGCAGGCCGCCCGCGATGCCCTTGGCCGAGAGCACGAGGTCGGGCTCCCATCCGAAGTGCTCGCTCGCGTAGTAGCGTCCGGTGCGCGCCATGCCGCTCTGGATCTCGTCGGCGATCATGACCACGCCGTGCTCGGTGCACCAGCCCTGCAGGATGTTCAGGAAGCCGTCGGCGGGAACCATGAAGCCGCCCTCGCCCTGGATCGGCTCGACGACGAGGCAGGCGAGGTCGCTCGCCCCGACGACCTTCTCGAGGTAGGCGATCGTGCGCGCTGCGGCATCCGCACCGGAGAGGCCGTCGCGATACGGGTAGGAGCTCGGGGCGTGGTACACGTCGCCCGCGAACGGGCCGTAGCCGGTGGCATAGGGGTGGGCCTTGTAGTTCATGGCCATGGTGAGGTTCGTGCGGCCGTGATAGGCGTGGTCGAGCACCGCGACGGCGCGACGGCCGGTGTACTTGCGCGCGATCTTCACGCCGTTCTCGACGGCCTCGGCGCCCGAGTTCACGAGCACGGACTTCTTCGCCCAGCTGCCGGGCGTGTGCTCGGCCAGGAGCTCGGCGACGCGCACGTACTCCTCGTACGGGGTGATCGTGAAGAGCGTGTGGATGACGTCCTGCAGCTGGTCGGCGGCCGCCTGCACGACGCTCTGCTCGGTGTGACCGACGGTGGTGACGCCGATACCGGCGCCGAAGTCGATGAACCGGTTGCCGTCGACGTCGACGAGGATCGCGCCGTTCGCGCGCTCGATATACACCGGCAGCGCGGAGGAGACGCCGGCGGACACGACCTTCGCCCGTCGTGCGTGCAGTTCCTCCGACTTCGGACCGGGGATGGCGGTCACGACCTGACGCTCCTGGGGCACTGCGTACACCGGGGCGGTCGCGGTCTCTGCGGGAATCTGGGTGTCAGTCATGATGCCTCAACCCTATCGCCGTCGCGCGCGGCCGCCGTGGCCGCGATGGCGGGCGGGCGCCGGTGTCGCGCGCGTGGCCGCCGACATGGCGCACGTGACCGACGAGGCCGTCAGGGTGCAGAATCGGATCACGCGACCCGCACCCGACTGGAGGCCAGGCATGCTCGGCGAACACCACTACGCGGTCGAGCTCGAGTGGCAGGGCGACCGCGGCGAGGGCACGTCGGGGTATCGGGCCTACGGCCGTCAGCACGTCGTGCGGGCGGCGGGCAAGCTGCACGACATCGACGCCTCGAGCGACCGCGCCTTCCACGGCGATCGCGATCGATGGAACCCCGAGGAGCTGCTGCTCGCCGCGCTCAGCGAGTGCCACATGCTCTCGTACCTGCACGTCGCCACCCGCCACGGGGTGATCGTGCGCGGGTACACGGATGCCGCGACGGGAACGATGATCGAGGACGGTCGCGGCGGCGGCGCCTTCACCGAGGCGACGCTTCGTCCCCGAGTCGTCGTGGCGGATGCCTCGATGCTCGCGCTCGCCGACGAGATCCACGCCGAGGCCGCCGAGAAGTGCTTCATCGCGGCATCCGTCGCCTTCCCGGTGCACCACAACCCGACGGTCGTCGCGGTCGCCTGACGTCAGCGCAGCTCCGACGCGGCCGCGGCCGGGATGGTCGGCTGGACCGGCGGGCACGGGTGTCCGCCGACGAGCCGCGAGCAGGGCGGGAAGAACGCGGGCAGCCGCTCGGCCTCGGGGTCGCCGAACCAGCGGTGCCAGATGCGCCAGAAGTTGAGGTTGCCGAACGCCGAGCAGGCGTCGCCGGTGTCGGGGTCGGCGAGGGTCGCGGCGCTCGGCTGGTAGGGCGTGTAGTTGTAGAGGTTCGCGGTCGCCTGGTTGCGGATCTCGACGGGGGATGCACCGCATGCGGCATCCGGGTGGTAGCCCACCGGCACCGTGCCGATGCGGTACGCCCGGTCGGGCTCCTCGGTGTACTGCCGGAACTGCCACGCCGCGTTGTACACCTGGTTGAAGAAGCCGAAGTACTTCGTGTCGCAGTCGGCGGTGTCGGGGCATCCGTACCCGGTGGCGCGCTCGTAGCCCGAAACGCTCGGGCGGGTGAGCAGCGACTGCTCCTTCTGGAGCAGCACGAGCAGGCTGCGCGGGCTGATGCCGCATGCCTCGGCGACCTTCGCGATGATGCGACTCGCGCGCTCGCGGATGCCGCCGCCGTACTCCGCGCAGTGGGCGCCGCCCACGGCGGGCTGCGTGGTCGTCGACTGGGAGTAGTCGGCGAGGCACTTCACGCCCTCGTCGGGCCGACACGGCATGGACTCGAGGAACGACTGGATCTCGCCCTCGCTCCATCGCAGAGCTGTCGTAGAAGGCGTCGTCGCTCACGATGTGCCCGGGGTCGAACTCGGTCGCCGGCGGCTCGGGCAGGGTCGCGCGGGTCGCCGTCGACGCGGCCGGCGCGGCGTCCTCGGCGGGCGACGTGCACGACGCGAACGCGACCACGACCAGGGCAGCCGCGGCACAGCGGGCGGCGACCTCAGCGATGCTCATCGTGCCGACGATACCGGGCCGACTCCGGGCACGGCTGGGAATCCCGTCAGATGCGCTCGCGCGGGGCGACGCGGTCGGCGAGCTTCGCGAGGGTGCCGGTGGGCGGCGTCTCGTTGTAGCGGCCGGCGAGCTCCTGCCCCGTGAGCTCGTGGATCGCCGCCATGATCTCGTCGGTGGCCGCACGTCGCGCCCGGCCGGAGGAAGCCGCGCCGTGGCGGCTCAGGTCGAGGGGCGTGCCGAACCGCACGGTGACCGGGCGGATGCGGGGGAGCTTCGCGCCGACCGGCTGGATCTCCTGCGTGCCGGTGAGGCCGACCGGAACGACGATCGCGCCGGTCTCGAGGGCCAGCCACGCCACGCCCGTGCGACCACGGTACAGGCGGCCGTCGAGCGACCTGGTGCCCTCGGGGTAGAGGGCGAAGGCCGCACCGGACTCGAGGATGCGACGGCCCTGGTCCAGCGCCT
Source organism: uncultured Actinomycetota bacterium (assembly GCA_963799015.1). Classification (GTDB taxonomy): domain Bacteria; phylum Actinomycetota; class Actinomycetes; order Actinomycetales; family Microbacteriaceae; genus Agromyces. The sequence continues at coordinate 42,913 of CAWCWD010000003.1, forward strand.
CCTGCGCCTGCGCACCCGCGCCGCGCTCGACGCTGACCGCCCCGATCGCCGTGAAGAACGTGCGGGAGACCCAACCCGAGAACCCGGTGCCGGTGAAGTAGTGCGACTTCGCGAGGAACTGCACCGGTCGCGGCGAGGCCAGCGGGATCACGATGCTGTCGACGAACGAGAGGTGGTTGCTGGCGAGGATCACCGGACCGTGCTTCGGCACCGACTCTGCGCCGGTGATGGTCGGGCGGTAGATCATCCGCACCAGCGGGCGGAGGATGCCGCGGACGATCCGGTAGAGGGGACCCTGCCGCACGGTCTCGACAGGGACGGCGTCAGCCTGGATCTCGCTCACCGTCCGACCCTACGCCGCGTGGCATGCCGGCTTCGGAATATTGCCGGCCGCCACCGGTGAGGCGAGTGGACCGCGCGCATCGCGGTCGGATGCGGGAGGATGGTGGGCATGGATGTTCCAGGCGACGGCGAGCTCATCGAGCTCGAGGAGTCGGGCGCGCGGGTGCTCGTGCTCGGCGGCGCCCGCCGCCAGCCCGCGGCCGACGCCGTGCTCCGGGGACTGATCGCCGACGTGTCGGGAGTGCCCGCCGACGACGTCGAGCTCGAGCACGCCTGCGGGGTGTGCGGTGCGCGGCACGGCCGCGTCAGCGTCCCGTACCCCCTCACCGCCTCCGGCGCGTCGTGGTATGCGGATGTCGCCGTCTCAGGCGATGCGATCGTCGCGGCGGCCGCCACGCGGCATCCGCTCGGCGTGGGCATGGAGGTCGCCACGCTCGACGCCGGGGCCGTGATCGATGAGGCGGCCTTCCACGTCGAGCGAGCGAGCCGCGCTCGACGAGCTCGATGCGGCACGTGCCGCCCTCGTGCGGGCGACGCTCTGGGCGCGCAAGACCGCCCTGCTCCGCGCGGTGGGCCACACGGACTTCATCGAGCCGTCGCGGCTCGCGCTGTCCATCCCCGGCGAGGACGGCGGCACCGGCCGCATCGTGCGGAGCGTGCCCGAGTTCGGCTCGGTGTGGCGGCTGGTGCGCTTCCATGACGTGCCCGTGCCCGGCAACCGCGCGGCATCCGTCGCGGTCATCGGCTGAGGACGCCGGGCACCCCCACCCACCCGCCACTGCACGGTCGCCCGTACAGTGGGAACGTGCGCAGCGTCATCATCCTCGGCTCATCCGGTTCGATCGGCACCCAGGCGCTCGACGTCATCCGCGCCAATCCGCGGCGCTTCGACGTCGTGGGGCTCGCCGTCGGCTCGAACCGCGCGCTGCTCGAGGCGCAGGCGGCGGAGTTCGGGGTCGAGTTCACGGCGGTCGGGGTCGAGGAGGCCGTGCAGCTCGTGCGCGACGTCGACGCCGACGTCGTGCTGAACGGCATCACCGGATCGGTCGGGCTCGCGCCGACGCTCGCGGTGCTCGAGCGCGGCACCACGCTCGCGCTCGCCAACAAGGAGTCGCTCATCGTCGGCGGCGACCTCGTCACGCGCCTCGCCGCGCCAGGACAGATCGTGCCGGTCGACTCCGAGCACTCGGCCATCGCGCAGGCGCTGCGATCGGGCACCGAGGACGAGGTGCGCCGACTGGTGCTCACCGCGTCGGGCGGCCCGTTCCGCGGGCGGCGGCGGGAGGAGCTCGCCGAGGTCACCCCTGCCGAGGCACTCGCGCACCCGACCTGGGACATGGGCCTCGTGGTCACCACGAACTCCGCGACGCTGGTGAACAAGGGACTCGAGGTCATCGAGGCGCACCTGCTGTTCGACGTCGAGTACGACCGCATCGAGGTGGTCGTGCATCCGCAGTCGATCGTGCATTCCATGGTCGAGTTCATCGACGGCTCGACGATCGCACAGGCGTCGCCGCCCGACATGCGCCTGCCCATCTCCCTCGGGCTCGACTGGCCCGACCGCGTCGGCGGCGCCGGGCGCCCGCTCGACTGGACCGCGGCGACGAGCTGGACGTTCGAGCCGCTCGACGACACCGCGTTCCCGGCCGTGGCGCTCGCCAAGCAGGTCGGCCGGGCCGGCGGCGAGTACCCGGCGGTCTTCAATGCCGCGAACGAGCAGGCGGTGGCGGCGTTCCACGCCGGCCGGATCGGGTTCCTCGACATCGTCGACACGGTGCGCGCCGTGGTGGAGTCGCACGAGGCCGCCGGCGGCGAGCTCACCGTCGCGTCGCTCGCGGAGACGGAGCAGGCCGCACGGCGCGCGGCCGACGCGCGCATCGCCCGCGTCCAGCGCTGAGCGGGACGCGCCGGAGCGCCGCAGGGCGGTCGCGCAGCGGCATCCGTTCTCACAGCCGAACGACAGCGAGCACCAAGGCGGCGGCAGTACGCTCATCGGGTGGATTCCGTGCTCGCCTTCATCCTCGGCGTCGTCATCATCGTGATCGGCCTCGCCGTGTCGATCGGCCTGCACGAGATCGGGCACCTCGTGCCCGCCAAGCTGTTCGGCGTCAAGGTGACGCAGTACATGATCGGCTTCGGGCCGACGATCTGGTCGAAGCGCCGGGGCGAGACCGAGTACGGCGTGAAGGCCATCCCGCTGGGCGGCTACATCGCCATGATCGGCATGTTCCCGCCGGCGAAGGGCGAGCGGGTGCACGAGGACTCGACCGGATTCTTCCGCGGCCTCGTGCAGGACGCCCGCGACTCCAGCATGGACTCGATCACGCCCGGTGACGAGGATCGCGCGTTCTACCGGCTGGCCGTGTGGAAGCGCATCATCATCATGTTCGGCGGCCCGTTCATGAACCTCGTGCTCGCCGTGCTGCTGTTCGGAGTGCTGCTGATGGGCTTCGGCGTCGCGCAGGCCTCGACCACCGTCGGATCCGTCTCGGCCTGCGCACTGCCCGCGACGAGCGAGCGACAGACCTGCGAGCCCGGCGACCCGGCGGCGCCCGGCGCCGCGGCGGGCATCGAGCCTGGCGACCGCATCGTGTCGGTCGACGGCCGGCCGATCGACACCTGGAACGAGTCGACCGCGATCATCCGCGACAACCCCGACGAGCCCATCGACCTGGTCGTCGTGCGCGGCGGCGAGCAGGTGACGCTCGTCGTCACGCCGATGCTGAGCGAACGGTACGTCGACCGACGAGGACGGACAGGTCGTGACGGATGCCTCGGGCGACCCGGTCACCGTGCAGGCCGGCTTCGTGGGCATCAGTCCCGCATCGGAGACCGTGCAGCAGCCGGTCACGGCGGTGCTCCCCGCGGTCGGCGAGAACATCGCCGGAGTCACCGGGATCATCCTGAACCTGCCGCAGCGCATCGTCGACGTGGCGAACGCGGCGTTCGGGCCTGAGGAGCGCGACCCCAACGGGCCGATCTCCGTGGTGGGCGTCGGCCGCGTCGCCGGCGAGATCGCCAGCCTCGACGAGATCCCGCTCGCCTCGAAGGCGGCCGGGCTCGTCGGCATCCTCGCCTCGCTCAACATCGCGCTCTTCGTCTTCAACCTCATCCCGCTGCTCCCGCTCGACGGCGGGCACATCGCCGGCGCCCTCTGGGAGGCGATCCGGCGCGGGTTCGCGAAGCTCCTCCGCCGGCCCGATCCCGGTCCCGTCGACCTCGCCAAGCTCATGCCGCTCACCCTCGGCGTCGTCGTGGTGCTCGGCGCCATGAGCGCGCTGCTCATCTACGCCGACATCGTGAAGCCGGTGACGCTGTTCTGAGCGACTCCCGCCGCTCCCGCTACTCCCGCGGGAGTAGCGGATGAGCCTCCGCCGGGCCGATCCGGTGCGACGTTCGCGGCGCTACGATCGGGGGATGCCCGTCACCCAATGGGACGGACGGCCCCACTGGGACGGACAGTGGGACGGACGGCCCGAGCGCTTCCGCCCGCCGCCCGGGGTCGTGCTGCTCGCCCCGGTGATCATCAGCCTGCTCGTGCAGGTGCCCGCCGCGATCGGCATCGCCGCCTGGCTCCGCGTCGGCTGGGCCGCGGGGCTCGCCCAGGTGGCCCTCGCGGCGATCGGGCCGCTGGCGCTGCTCGCCTCGCGGCGGTATCCCGGACCGACGGTCGCGTTCGTCTCGGCCGCCGCGCTCGCCGACCTGCTGCTCACGCCCGATGTCGGCCCGCCCTACATCGCGCTCGCCTTCGCGATCGTGCTCGCGGTCGCGCGCGGCGCGATGCTGTGGGCGGTCGATCTCCGTCGTGGTCGGCCTGGGTGGCGGCGATCGTGCTCGGGGCGGTCGTCGGCCTCGACTGGCATCCGTTCCGCATCGCCCTCACGACCGGACTCCTGGCGGCCTGCTTCGGCATCGGCGCGTTCGTACGCGGTACGCCGTGAGCGCGCCGCGGAGTTCCGGGCCGACGCCGCTGCGCCGTCGGCAGACGGCCGAGCAGCGCGAGCGCGTGCGCATCGCCCGCGAGCTCCACGACGTGATCGGCCACGCGCTCTCCCAGATCAACGTGCAGGCGAGCGTCGGCCTGCACCTCATGGACCGCGACCCCGAGCAGGCGCGCACGGCCCTCGCCGCGGTCAAGGAGACCTCGAAGACCGCGCTCGAGGAGGTGCGGAGCGTGCTCGGCGTCATCCGGAACGAGGGGGACGCACCGCTCGCCCCGCAGGCCGAGCTCGCGGAGCTGCCGCGGCTCATCGCCGGGGTGCGCTCGCCCGGCTTCGACGGCGAGCTCGTCGACCGCCTGGACGGCGCGCTGCCGGGTCGGGCGGTGCAGTTCGCCGCCTACCGCATCGCCCAGGAGGCCCTCACCAACGTGGTTCGACACGCCGGCGCAACGCGTGCGATCGTGGCCGATCGAACGGCTCGGCGACGACGAGTTGCTGCTCACGGTCGACGACGACGGCGCCGGGCTCCACGGCGCGCCCGAGGGCAGCGGCATCCTCGGCATGCGCGAGCGTGCGGCACTGCTCGGCGGGTCCGTCGACGTCGGCCCGTCGCCGCGTGGCGGCACCCGGGTGACCGCGCGGCTGCCGTGGGGGGCGACGCCGTGATCCGGGTCGCGCTCGCCGACGACCAGTTGCTCGTGCGGGCGGGATTCCGGGCCCTCCTCGAGGCGGAGGACGACCTCGCCGTGGTGGGTGAGGCGTCGAGCGGTGAGGAGCTGCTCGCACGTCGTGCGCCGCGAGCCGGTCGACGTGGTGCTCATGGACATCCGGATGCCGGGCGGCGACGGCCTGTGGGCCACCGAGCAGATCGCGGCCGACCCCGCACTCGCCGGCGTGCGCGTGGTGATCGTCACGACCTTCGAGCTCGACGAGTACGTGGCCCGAGCGGTGCGAGCGGGCGCGAGCGGATTCCTCGTGAAGGACACCGAGCCGGTCGACCTCATCCGGGCGGTGCGGGTCGTGGCGAGCGGCGAGGCGCTCCTCTCCCCGGGCGTCACGAAGCGCCTGCTCGAGCGCATGGCGGTGGGCCTGCGCGATGCGCCCGACGAGGAGCGGCTCGCCGCCCTCACCGACCGCGAGCGAGAGGTGCTCCAGCTCGTCGGCCTGGGCCTGACGAACGACGAGATCGCCGAGCGGCTCGTGCTCTCCCCGCTCACCGCGAAGACCCACGTCTCGCGCATCATGGCGAAGCTGCACGCGCGCGACCGCGTGCACCTGGTGGTCGTCGCCTACGAGTCGGGGCTCGTCGCGCCCGGCTGGCAGCAGTAGGCGGACCCGGCCGGCTGCTCCCGGGGGAGCAGCCCAAGTGTCTCCGCCGGGCGGATTCGCGGATGCCGCGGCCGGACGAGCATTGACCCGACGGCCCATCCCGGGGCCGCACGATCAAGGGAACACACCATGCTCGCCACCCTCGCGACCACCGCAGTGGTCACCCACGCCGGCCCCTGGGCGGCCGGGTTCGGATGGGTCTTCTTCCTCCTCATCCCGCTCTTCTGGTTCCTCGTCATCGGGCTGATCATCTTCCTGGTCACCCGCGGGCGCCGCCGCGCCTGGGCGAACGGCGGCCCCGAGGGCTACGGTCCGCCGTGGATGCGCGGCGCGAGCGCCGAGTCCACGCTCTCCGAGCGGTTCGCCAAGGGCGACATCGACGAGACCGAGTACCGCGCGCGGCTCGAGGTGCTGCGCGCGAACCGCCCGAACGCGTAGTCGCTCGGTCGATGACGAGGGGCGGATGCCGCGCGCATCCGCCCTTCGTCGTGTCACGGATGCCGCGGCATCCGTGACATCGGCCGCCGGCTCAGTCCCCGAGCAGTCGCCGCAGCGCGGCCTCCTGGTGGCGGTGGCCGACGGTCTCGAACCCGACGACGACCACGAACGGCGCCGCCGCCGTGATCAGGATGCCCACCCCGAAGCTCGCCCCGGCCGCCACAGCGACGACCGCCAGCACGAGGGCGAGGATGCTGCCGATGAAGAGCCAGATGTGGAAGGGGTCGAACTGTCGCAGCAGCAGCGAGTAGATCGTGAACAGCGCGACCATGAAGAGTCCGACGGGGATGACGACGGTCAGGAGCGCCTGCACGATGCTGATGTGCGCGACCCCCTCGATCTCGTACGCGGCCACGTGCAGGCCGGCGCCGGCGCCGGCGAGTGCGACGAAGATGAAGTAGTGGAGGTAGCCCCAGACGAAGCCGCGCGGCCGGAACCGCGCGAGGACCTTGCCCGACGGCATGGTGAAGTACACCCACCACAGGCCGAACGCGAGCGCCGTGCCGCCGAACGCCACGGCGACGGTCTCGGCCGACCAGCCCTGCTCGTCGATCACCGCCGAGATCGCGAGGATCGTGCCGAGGATGATCTCGCCGAGCGTGATGATGACGAGCAGCCCGTAGCGCTCGGCGATGTGGTGGGCGTGCCATGGCGTGCCGCCCTCGCGCCCGTGCTCGGCGACGTACGGTGCGACGAGCTCGAGCGCGACGAGGAGCAGCGTGAGGCCCATCGTCGGGCCGAGCGGAAGGTTCACGAAGATGAGCAGGATCCAGCCCAACTGGATGACGGCGACGAAGACGGCGTAGGTGAGCGCCGTACGCCGTCGGGCCGCGTCGTGCTTCGCGGCACGCAGCCAGAGCGCGATGGTGGCGACGCGCATGACGACGTACCCGGCGACCACGACGCCGTTGTCGACGTGCTCGCCCTCGTCGAGCGAGTGGAAGAGCGCCGGAAGGCCGAGCGCCAGGATGAGCACGCCGAGCATCTCGACCATCGTGGCGACGCGGAAGAAGATGTCGTCGTTGTCGTACGCCGACGCGAGCCACGAGTAGTTGATCCACGCCCACCAGATCGCGAACACCGCGAAGAGGAACCCGCCGATCGCCGGCGCCCAGTGCCCGAGCTCCAGCAGGTGTGCCGTCTGCGCGCTGGCCAGGCTGAACGCGACGACGAACGTGAGGTCGAACAGCAGCTCCAACGGCGTCGCGGCGCGGTGCGGCTCGTTCGGGTCGCGCCCGACCATGCGACGCATGCGGTGGTCGAGGGGCGGCCGGCCGGATGCCTCGGCGTGGGCGTCCTGCGTCCCGCTCTCGCTCATCCTGCACCCCTCTCCGGGCACACGGCGCGGCCCGTCGCATCATGCTGCCACAGCAGCCGCGGCGACGCATCGCGAGCGAGGACAGGCCGCATCCGCCCCGGGGATGCACCCATCGTTGCGGACGGAGTACCCCCGGGGTACCATCCACGCAATCTGAGCATTCCCCAAGTACAGACGCGTCTCCGGTCGGAGCCGGCCAGGAGGGGGAGCAGGTCATGAAGGCCATCACGGTGGCCGATGCGGGGCTCGGCGTCGACGCGATGACGCTGACGGACATCGACTCTCCGCACGCCGCTGAGAACGACGTCATCGTGCGCGTGCACGCCGCGGGTTTCACGCCCGGCGAACTGACCTGGCCCGGCACGTGGGTCGACCGCGCCGGCCGGGACCGCACTCCGAGCGTTCCCGGTCACGAACTGGCCGGGGTCGTGGTCGAACTGGGCTACGGCACCACGGGGCTCACCGTGGGGCAGCGCGTGTTCGGACTGACGGACTGGACCCGCAACGGCTCCCTCGCCGAGTACGCCGCTGTCGAGGCGCGCAACCTCGCACCGTTGCCGGCGAGCGTGGACTTCGTCACCGCCGCGGCGCTGCCCATTTCGGGCCTCACGTCCTGGCAGGGGTTGTTCGAGCACGGGCGCCTCGAGGCCGGCCAGACGGTGCTCATCCACGGCGCAGGCGGCGGCGTCGGCTCCATCGCCGTGCAGCTCGCTCGGGAGCGGGGCGCCCGGATCATCGGCACCGGCCGCGCCAGCGATCGCGACGTCGTGCTCGGGCTCGGGGCGGACGGATTCGTCGACCTGCAGTCCGACCGCCTCGAGGACATCGGCCAGGTCGATGTCGTCTTCGACGTGATCGGCGGCGACGTCTTCGAGCGATCCCTCGGCGTCCTGCGAGCCGGCGGCAGGATCGTCACGATCGCCGGTCCTGCCCCGCGACAGCCGGAGGACGGCCAGGCGATCTTCTTCGTCGTCGAGCCGGACCGAATCCGGCTGGCCGACCTGGGCCGGCGTCTGCAGGACGGGCGCCTCACGCCGATGGTCGGCGCCGTGCGGCCACTTGCCGAGTCCGCGGCCGCCTTCGCGCCCGGGCAGCGCGTCAGCGGGAAGACGATCATCATCGTCGCCGAAGGCGACTGATCGGCCTGGGCATCCCGAGGCGCTCGTGCGCGGAGCGGGGCCGTCACGTGACGGCCCCGCTCAGCTCAGGAGAGCCCGCTCAGCGCGAGAGCAGCAGCGCCTCGCCCTGCCCGCCGCCGCCGCAGAGCGCGACCGCGGCGCGGCCCTCGCCGCGCCGGGCCAGCTCGAGCGCGGCGTGCAGCGCGAGCCGGGCGCCGGACGCGCCGATCGGGTGGCCGACGGCGATCGCACCGCCGTGCACGTTGACGACGTCGGCCTCGAGACCGAGGTCGCGCATCGACTGCAGCGACACGGCCGCGAACGCCTCGTTGATCTCGACGAGATCGAGGTCGCCGGCCTCGCCGCCCTCCTTCGCGAGCGCTGCGGCGATGGCGTTCGCGGGCTGCGAGTGCAGCGAGTTGTCGGGGCCGGCGACCTGTCCTGCGGCGCCGACGAGCGCGAGCCAGGGGAGTCCGCGTGACTCGGCCCACTCGCGGCTGGCCACGACGACGGCCGCCGCGCCGTCGGAGAGCGGCGACGAGTTGCCCGCGGTGATCGCACCGTCTTGGGCGAATGCCGGGCGGAGCTTCGCGAGGATCTCGGCGGTGGAGTCGGGGCGCACGCCCTCGTCGGCGGCGATCGTGATCGGGTCGCCCTTGCGCTGCGGCACCTCGACCGGCACGATCTCGTCGTCGAACACGCCGGCGGCCTGGGCGGCGCCCGCGCGCCGGTGCGACTCGGCGGCGATCTCGTCCTGCTCCTCGCGACCGAGCCCGTATCGAGCGTTGAACCGCTCCGTCGACGCGCCCATCGAGTCGTGATCGAAGGCGTCGGTGAGGCCGTCGTAGGCGGCGTGGTCGAGCATCTCGACGCTGCCGTACGCCCAGCCCTTGCGCGAGCCGGGCACGAACAGCGGCGCCGTGGTCATCGACTCCTGGCCGCCGGCCACGACGACGGATGCCTCGCCGAGGCGGATGAGGCGTGCCGCATCCGTGATGGCCACGAGGCCCGACAGGCACACCTTGTTGATCGTGGCGGCGGGCACGCGCCACGGAATGCCCGCGGCGACGGCGGACTGCTTCGCGGGGTTCTGGCCGGCGCCCGCCTGCAGCACCTGCCCCATGATCACGGCGTCGACGTCGTCGGGGGAGACGCCGGCCTTCTCGAGCGCGCCGCGGATCGCCACGGTACCGAGTTGTACCGCCGTCTGGCCCGCGAGGTTGCCGTTGATGCGGGCGAACGGGGTGCGCGCCCCCGCGATGATGACGACGTCAGGGATGCTCATCGGTGTTGGACTCCTTCGTCTCGGTGGGGGGATCGCCCCGCTGGAATTCTATGTCGGCCAAGCTGGACGGTCGCCGTCCAGCGGACGGGCGGGCTGTGCATTTCCGCACGTCGATGCTGCACATCTCGACATTGGCGGTGCGTTCGTGCGCAGTGCAGACTCGGATCGGCCGGACATGCCGCCGGGCCGCACGACGAGGTGGAGGAGGCACCCCTATGACGGGGTTCGAGGGTCGTCGGGTGCTGGTCACCGGCGGGGCGAGCGGCATCGGGCGCGCGTGCGCCGAGGCCTTCTCGGCGCGCGGGGCTTCGGTCGTCGTCGCCGACGTCGACGCGGATGCGGCGACCGCGACCGCGGAGGCCATCGGAGGTGAGGCGTGGTCGGTCGACCTCGGCGACACCGCCGCGCTCGCCGACCTGTCGCTCGACGCCGACATCCTCGTCAACAACGCCGGCATCCAGCACGTGCGGCCGATCGAGGAGTTCGAGCCCGACCGGTTCTCGGTCATCCTCCGGATCATGCTCGAGGCGCCGTTCCTGCTCATCCGTGCGGCGCTGCCCGGCATGTACGCGCGCGGCTTCGGCCGCATCATCAACGTCTCGAGCGTGCACGGCCTCCGTGCGTCGGCGTTCAAGTCGGCGTACGTGGCCGCCAAGCACGGGCTCGAGGGTCTCTCGAAGGTGACCGCGCTCGAGGGAGGCCCGCGCGGCGTCACCTCGAACTGCATCAACCCCGGCTACGTGCGCACGCCGCTCGTCGAGAAGCAGATCGCCGACCAGGCGCGGGTGCACGGCATCCCCGAGGCGGAGGTGCTGTCGAGGGTCATGCTCACCGAGTCGGCCGTGACACGGCTCGTGGAGCCCGCCGAGGTGGCGAGCCTCGCGCTCTGGCTGGCCGGACCGGACGCCGGGATGGTCACCGGTGCCAGCTACACCATGGACGGCGGATGGAGCGCGAGGTGAGCTCCGCCGCCGTTTCGAACGGCCGACTCGACGTGATCGCCGAGTCGGCCCTCGACCCGGGTAGCGTGATCCCTGTGATCCGCGCCCGCATCGAGGCCGTGGAGACACAGGAAGGTGCAACGTGACACTCGACAAAGTCGTCGGGTCCGCTCAGGAGGCGGTCGCCGACATCCCTTCAGGAGCCAGTCTCGCCGTGGGCGGGTTCGGGCTCTGCGGCATCCCGATGGTGCTGATCCAGGCCCTGCTCGACGCGGGCGTCGACCGACTCTCGGTCGTGTCGAACAACTGCGGCGTCGACGACTGGGGGCTCGGCGTCCTGCTCGCGAAGCAGCGCATCGCCAAGATGACGTCGTCGTACGTCGGCGAGAACAAGGAGTTCGAGCGGCAGTACCTCTCGGGCGAGCTGGAGCTCGAGCTCACGCCGCAGGGCACGCTCGCCGAGAAGCTCCGCGCGGGCGGCAGCGGCATCGCGGCGTTCTTCACGCAGACGGGCGTCGGCACGCAGGTCGCGGAGGGCGGCCTGCCGCGCCGGTACCACGCCGACGGGTCGATCGCGATGGCGAGCTCGCCGAAGCCCGTGCAGACGTTCGAGTTCGCGGGCGAGCCGCGTGAGTTCGTGCTCGAGGAGGCGATCACCACCGACTTCGCGCTCGTGCACGCACTGAAGGGCGACCGCTTCGGCAACCTCGTGTTCGACAAGTCGGCGCGCAACTTCTCGCCGCTGGCCGCGATGGCCGGGCGCGTGTGCATCGCCCAGGTCGAGGAGCTCGTGGAGCCGGGCGACCTCGACCCCGATGCGGTGCACCTGCCCGGCATCTACGTCGACCGCATGATCGTGGTCGGCACCGACATCGAGAAGCGCATCGAGCGCCGCACGGTGCGAGAGGGGAACTGAGATGGCGCTCACGAGATTCGAGATGGCCGCCCGCGCCGCGCGCGAGCTCGGCGACGGCTCCTACGTGAACCTCGGCATCGGTCTGCCCACGCTCGTGCCGAACTACGTGCCCGACGGCGTCACGATCCTGCTGCAGTCGGAGAACGGCATCCTGGGCGTCGGGCCCTACCCGACCGACGACGAGGTCGACCCCGACCTCATCAACGCCGGCAAGGAGACCGTGACCGTGCTGCCGGGGGCCGCGTACTTCGACTCCGCGACGAGCTTCGGCATGATCCGCGGCGGCAAGATCGACGCCGCGATCCTCGGCGCCATGCAGGTGTCGGCCGCGGGCGACCTCGCGAACTGGATGATCCCCGGCAAGATGGTGAAGGGCCCCGGCGGCGCGATGGACCTCGTGCACGGCGCGCGAAGCACGCATCGTGCTCATGGAGCACGTCGCGAAGGATGGCTCGCCCAAGATCGTCAACCAGTGCTCGCTGCCGCTCACCGGCAAGGGGGTCGTCGACCGCATCATCACCGACCTCGCGGTGATCGACGTGACGCCCGAGGGGCTCCGGCTTGGTCGAGCTCGCGCCCGGGGTCACGGTCGAGGAGGTCGTCGCCGCGACCGAACCGCCGCTCCGCACCGAGTGACCTCCGCTCCACCCTGCGAAGCGGAGCATGTCCTCCGATACGGAATCGTGATGCGGCGCGGCACCGTGCGGTGTCGCGCCGCTGCCACGATGCTCACAGGCACACCGGATGCCGCCGCTTCACCGACTGGAGTCCCGATGATCCGAACCCTCCGCGCCGGCGCCCTCACCGCCGCCGCGCTGCGCTCGACGCTCGCGCTCAGCGGATGCGTGGCGGGCCGCACGCCGACGCCGCCGCCGGACGCCGCTGCCGTCCCGCCACTGCCGACCCGACGCCGACCGCCGAGCCGCTGGAGCCGCTGACGCGGTGACCACCCTCGTCGTGAGGCCGGAGGCGCTCGAGCTGCACGCGGCCAGGGTGGCGTGGTCGGCGCGCTCGCCTACCTGGCCGCGCCGGCGGACGCGGTCGCGCGCGCTGACGGCGGTGTTCGAGCCGAGCCGGTGATCGACGCGTATGACGGCTCGAGCCATCTCCCGCCGAGCACGGCGTACCGCTGGGACGGGTTCGTGCTCTGGGAGCAGCGGTCTGTGGAACGGTGGGAAGGGCGTCGTCGAAGGCTTCGCTCCTCCGCCCGGCCTTCCTCGTCAGTTCACCGGGCCGACGGTCGGCGACGTCGATCTCACGGACGTCGGATGGCCGGCATGCCGGTGATGGGTGGCAGGACCTCCTCGCCACGCCGACCGTCCTGAAGAACCCCTCGGGGTGCTCCGGCCCATATCGGACTTCGTCAGCAAGGACAGTGTGACGCCGGATGGCACGCCATACGTGCTGACGGTGAGCGTCGAGTTCCAGCCCAGCGAGGATCAGTCCGCGATCGCGCGAATCGCGGCACCCGTTCCCGTACTCGAGGGCTGTGCTTGACCACGTGCCGAACGCACCGGCGAGACGCGGCCGCCCTTCGCTCGATTCGACAGGAGTCTCGATGACCCGAACCATCCGCACCGGCGCCCGTGCCGCCGTCGCGGTCACCCTTGTGCTGATCTTCACCGGATGTTTCGGCCAGTCGTCGCCGGGGAACACCGCAGCACCCTCGACGCCCGCCTCGGATCCGAGCCCGTCACCGACCGCCGCACCTGCGGAGGAGGGGCCGGTGATCGCCGCGATCGTCGTGCGACCGGAGCACCTCGACCTGCAGGACGGGTCGGGTGCCGTCGTCCGGACGCTGTCCTACGACCTGGCCGCGGACGAGTTCGTCGCGGCCCTGAGCCTGGTATTCGGTGGCGAGCCCGCGGTCGAGGAGTACCCGGGGTCGTGCTGCGAATCACGGCCCACCACGTTCTACCGGTGGGATGAGTTCCAGGTCGGCGACGATCACATGGGTCACTTCGCCGATGACGACCATTCCGTGTGGATCCCCGAGGACGGCCCCGACTACGCGAACATGAACCTGTTCGTGCAGGTCACCGGCCCTGAAGTGCGGGGCATCGCCATCACGACCACACCCGGTTTCGAGGTCGGGGACGACGTCGGTGAGCTCGCCGGACGACTGGGTGAGCCGTACAACGGCAACGGCTATGACGAGGTGCCCATCGAGACGGGCCCGGAGCTCGGGCCGCCCGAGATCGAGGGCAGGACCAACGCCTACTCGGTCGTGATCTGGGACGACGGCAAGGGGGCCGTCCGCGTAGGCGCTCCCGTCAATGTCGGCGTCGGGCGCGTCTGACGGACCGGTTCCCGGCGGCGGCTGTCGACGTGGGCGAGCGACGTAGACTGGCACCGTGCCTGCAGTGAATCTCGGAATGCCCAAAGTCCCTGAGGTCCTGGCCCCGCGACGCAAGTCCCGCCAGATCAAGGTGGGCAAGGTCCTCGTCGGCGGCGACGCCCAGGTGAGCGTGCAGTCGATGACCACGACGCCGACGCCGAACATCAACGCGACGCTGCAGCAGATCGCCGAGCTCACCGCGTCGGGCTGCGACATCGTCCGCGTCGCCGTGCCGAGTCGCGACGACGCCGAGGCGCTGCCGATCATCGCGAAGAAGAGCCAGATCCCGGTCATCGCCGACATCCACTTCCAGCCGAACTACGTCTACGCGGCGATCGACGCCGGATGCGCCGCGGTGCGCGTGAACCCGGGCAACATCCGCAAGTTCGACGACCAGGTCGGCGAGATCGCCCGGCGCGCGAAGGCGGCCGACGTCTCGATCCGCATCGGCGTGAACGCCGGCTCGCTCGACCCCCGCCTGCTGCAGAAGTACGGCAAGGCGACCCCCGAGGCGCTCGTCGAGAGCGCCGTCTGGGAGGCGAGCCTCTTCGAGGAGCACGACTTCCACGACTTCAAGATCTCGGTCAAGCACAACGACCCGATCGTCATGGTGAAGGCGTACCGCCTGCTCGCCGAGCGCGGCGACTGGCCCCTGCACCTCGGCGTCACCGAGGCGGGCCCGAGCTTCCAGGGCACCATCAAGAGCGCGACGGCGTTCGGCATCCTCCTCTCGCGAGGGCATCGGCGACACCATCCGCGTCTCCCTGTGTGCCCCGCCGGTCGAGGAGGTCAAGGTGGGCCTGCAGATCCTGCAGTCGCTGAACCTCCGCGAGCGCAAGCTCGAGATCGTCTCGTGCCCGTCGTGCGGGCGCGCCCAGGTCGACGTGTACAAGCTCGCGAACGACGTCACCGACGGGCTCGAGGGCATGACCGTGCCGCTGCGCGTCGCGGTCATGGGCTGCGTCGTGAACGGTCCCGGCGAGGCGCGCGAGGCCGACCTCGGCGTGGCATCCGGCAACGGCAAGGGCCAGATCTTCGTGAAGGGCGAGGTCATCAAGACCGTGCCCGAGTCCGAGATCGTCGAGACCCTCATCGCCGAGGCGAACCGCATCGCCGAGGAGATGGGCGCCGACGCCCCGGTCGGCTCGCCACAGGTGCTCACGCCCTGAGTGCCGCCGCCCGAGCCGTGGCCGGCGGCCGACCCCGCGAGTAGGGTGGCGGCACGGGATGCCCGTGACGCGGCATCCGTTGCGCGAAAGGGGAGTGCGATGAGCGGAGACGGCACCCAGTTCGAGTACCCCGACCAGGCGGGATACCCCGACGGCATGGGCACGCTGCACGAGGGCACCGAGGACGAGGCGACGGAGACCGAGGCGGAGCTGCGAGCACTTCGCGATGGAGGACGAAGAGGACGACGACGAGGGCGTGTGACCTCAGTCGGTCCCTGAACCGCACCGTTCCGGCCCGGATGTCGGCGTGCTCGAGCACGACCGCCACCCACGCGCCCGGCTGCACGTCGGGTCCGATCGAAACGGAGGCGGTGACCGCCGGTTCCACGAGCTGGATCACAG
This sequence comes from uncultured Actinomycetota bacterium, assembly GCA_963799015.1. Taxonomy (GTDB): domain Bacteria; phylum Actinomycetota; class Actinomycetes; order Actinomycetales; family Microbacteriaceae; genus Agromyces. Next base: position 58,510 of record CAWCWD010000003.1, read on the forward strand.
CCGTGCCGTTCCGCGTCCGGAGCACAGTCGCCCGGAATCGCTCCCCGATGCGGTCCGAGAGCACGGCGGCCTCGACCCGTGCCACCGACGCGGCGTCGAGTTGCGCCGCACGCCGTGACGAGGCGCCCATGAGCGAGGGCAGCTCGCCGAGCGTGTCGCGTGCCCACCCCGGCACGTCGCGTCCATGGCTGATCGCCTCGCAGATCACGAGTCCCCAGCGGTCGACGAGGCGCCGGAGCGGCGCCGTGACGTGCGCGTACGGCGCGGCGAGCGCCGACTGCACCGGGTCGTCCGGCACGCTGCCGTCCATCGCCTCGTAGCCGGCGCCGCGGAACAGCCCGCCCGCGGCCTGCAGGATCGCGAGCGAGGCGGGCTCGTCGCGCGGCAGCTCGCGGAGGTACTCGCCGTAGCCGATCGAGTCGTGCCACGGCCGCCCGAGCGCCTCCGTCTGCCGCCGGAACGCGGCGACCTCGTCGGGCGAAGGCTGCGGCATCGTGCGGAGGATGCCGACACGAGCGGCGATCATGAGCTCGGCGGCCGCCATGCCGGTCATGAGCGAGAGCTGGGCGTTCCAGTCCTCGACCGGCAGCAGCCGTCGGCGCTCGAGCGCGTAGCCGCCGTCGGGCGTTCGCACGATCTCCTCGTCGGGCACGTTGAGGCTCGCCCCGCCGCGGGCGCGCTCCTGCTCCAGCCGGAGCTGCCCGACCTCGCGCAGCAGGGCCAGCGACGCGTCCGCCGAGCCTCGTCGATGCGCGCCTGCGCCTCGTCGTACGCCGAGCCGGGCCTGCGAGCGCACGATCGCGCGCTCGCAGGCCGGTCGCACGCACCGCGCCGGCCTCGTCGAGGTCGAACGACCAGACGTAGGCGCTGCGGTCGACGCCGGGCAGCAGCGACGCCCGGTCCTCGCTGAGCACGGGCGGATGCAGCGGCACCCGGCCGTCGGCCGCGTACAGCGTCTGTCCGCGCTCGCGAGCCTCGACGTCGACGGCGCCGCCGGGGTGCACGAAGCCCGGGACATCCGCGATCGCGTAGTGCACCGCGTAGCCGCCGGGTCTCCGCTCGAGGTGCAACGCCTGGTCGAGGTCGCGCGAGCCGACGGGGTCGATCGTCACGAAGCCGAGGTCGCGCCGGTCCGCGGCGGGCGGCGGCGTGGCGGATGCCGCGGCCTCCGCTTCGGCCATCACCTCGGGCGGGAACCCGTCGGGCAACTCGAGCGACGCGCGCAGCTCGGCGAGGGCGGCGGCGAGCTCGCTCTGCGCGGCGGAGCCGGCGACGTGCGGGAGTCGTCGTGGCATGCGGCCAGCCTAGGCCGCGGCGGCCGCACGGCGGCATGCGGGTGGCGGGCCGACGCGGCATCCGTGCGTCATTAGAATCGTCGGGTGCCCACACGCCTCTCGAACTACTTCCTCCGCACGCTCCGCGAAGACCCCGCCGACGCCGAGGTCGCCAGCCACCGGCTGCTCGTGCGCGCCGGCTACATCCGCCGCCAGGCGCCCGGCGTGTTCGCCTGGCTGCCGCTCGGCCTGCGGGTGAAGGCGAAGATCGAGCGCATCATCCGCGAGGAGATGACCGCGGCGGGCGCGCACGAGGTGCACTTCCCGGCGCTGCTGCCCCGCGAGCCGTACGAGATCACGGACCGCTGGGCGGAGTACGGCGACGGCATCTTCCGCCTGAAGGACCGCAAGGGCGCGGACTACCTGCTGGCGCCCACGCACGAGGAGGTCTTCACGCTGCTCGTGAAGGACCTGTACTCCTCGTACAAGGACCTGCCCCTCACCGATCTACCAGATCCAGGACAAGTACCGCGACGAGGCGCGCCCGCGCGCCGGCCTCCTGCGCGGCCGCGAGTTCACGATGAAGGACGCCTACTCGTTCGACTACACCGATGCGGGGCTCGACGCGAGCTACCAGGCGCAGCGCGACGCCTACGAGCGCATCTTCGACGCGGCTCGGCCTCGAGTACGTCATCGTGCAAGGCGGATGCCGGGGCGATGGGCGGTTCGAAGAGCGAGGAGTTCCTGCACCCGAACCCCGTCGGCGAGGACACGTTCGTGCGCTCGGCGGGCGGCTACGCGGCGAACGTCGAGGCGTTCACGACCGTCGCGCCCGAGCCGATCCCGTTCGACGGCCTGCCCGAGCCGGTGATCTTCGACTCCCCGAACACCCCGACGATCGCGACGCTCGTCGACCTCGCGAATGCCGAGTACCCGCGGCCCCGACGGTCGCGAGTGGACCGCGGCCGACACGCTGAAGAACGTCGTGCTCGCGCTCACCCACCTCGACGGCACGCGCGAACTCGTCATCGTCGGCATCCCGGGCGACCGCGAGGTCGACGACAAGCGCGTCGAGGTCGCGTTCGCACCCGCCGACCGTCGAGGCCGCCACCGAAGCGGACTTCGAGCGCAACCCGGTGCTCGTGAAGGGCTACATCGGCCCGTGGTCGCCGACGGACCCGATGCTCGGCGAGGAGTCGGCCACCGGCATCCGCTACTTCGTCGACCCGCGCGTCGTCGACGGGCACCGAGCTGGATCACCGGGCGCGAACATCGACGAGAAGCACGTGCATTCGGCCTCGTCGCCGGCCGCGACTTCGACGGCCGACGGCTTCGTGGAGGTCGCCGACGTGCGCGCGGGCGACCCGGCGCCCGACGGCTCGGGGCCGGTCGACCTCGCGCGCGGCATGGAGATCGGCCACGTCTTCCAGCTCGGCCGCAAGTACGCCGACGCGCTCGGCCTCAAGGTGCTCGACGAGAACGGCAAGCTCGTCACCGTCACGATGGGCTCGTACGGCATCGGCGTCACCCGCATCCTCGCGATCATCGCCGAGCTGAACAACGACGACGAAGGGCCTCGTCTGGCCCGCATCGGTCGCGCCGTTCGACGTGCACGTCGTCGCCACCGGCAAGGATGCCGCGGTGTTCGACGCCGCCGAGACGATCGTCGGCCGAGCTCGAGGCTGCCGGCTCGACGTGCTCTACGACGACCGCCCGAAGGTCTCGCCCGGCGTGAAGTTCGGCGACGCCGAGCTCGTCGGCGTGCCGAAGATCGTGATCGTCGGCCGCGGCGCCGCCGACGGCCAGGTCGAGCTGTGGGACCGGGCGAGCGGCGAGCGCACGCAGATGCCGATCGCGGGGGTCGTCGCGGCACTCGCCTGACGCCGGCGAGCGGACGCCTCCGGTCCGGGTCGCGGCCGGAGGCACCCACCGTTCGCCGCGCGTTCACCCCGCGTTCACGCCTCATCAGGTCTCGCGTCGATTCCGCGAGCAGCCTGCGAGTGGAACCCGACCACGAGCGTGAGGACCGATCCGTGACGATCACCGACATCCAGTTGCTTCCGATGGCCGACCACGTGCGAGGCAAGCGCTCCGCCGTGACGTGCCAGCTACAAGTGCGCGAACGCGTGCCTCGGCCCGGAGTGCAACACGTCCGCGAACCCGCACTTCCGCGACATCGCCTCGGCCGCGCTCTCGCGGCGGGCGCTGCTCGGTCTGGGCGCGGCGGGCGCCGTGGGCATCGCACTCGCCGCCGGCGACGCCGAGCGGCTCGGCGATCGCGGCGCCCGGGGGCGCGGCATCCGGCCAGGGAGGCCTGGCGTTCGACGCCGATCGCGCCGGTGCCGAACCTGGTCGACGACTTCACGGTGCCCGAGCGGCTACACCTGGGCGCCCGATCATCCGTTGGGGCGACCCGCTCTTCTCGGCGTGCCGGCGCTCGACTTCGACGCACCAGACGGCCGAGGCGCAGGCCGGCCAGTTCGGCTACAACTGCGACTACCTCGACATCATCGCCGATCAGAGCGGCCGGACCGGCGTGCTCGTGAACAACCACGAGTACGTGAACCCGGGCATCATGTTCCCGCCGACGCAGCGACGCCGCCGAACTCGACCGTCGCGCCGCGCATCTACAAGGCGGCGCACGGATTCGGTCGTCGAGCTCCGGCGCAGCAAGCTCGGCCAGCCGTGGCGCGTACCTCGTCGACGGCCGCCGCAACCGCCGCATCACCGTCGAGACGGTGTTCGAGCTCACCGGGCCTGCGGCCGGCAGCGAGCTCGTGAAGACCGCCGGCGACCCCGAGGGCCGGTGGGTCAGGGCACGCTCGGCAACTGCGCCGGCGGCACCACCCCGTGGGGCACGGTGCTCTCGGGCGAGGAGAACTTCGACGGGTACTTCGCCTGGGCCGCCGACACGCGCCGGGCAGAAGCGCTACCGCTCGCACGCCGAGCGCCAGTCGACCTGCGCGGCTGTCGAGCGCATCGACCCGCGGTTCGACGCCCACGACGCCGGGCTACGTGAACGAGCCCAACCGGTTCGGCTGGATCGTCGAGATCGACCCCGAGGACCCGACCTCGACGCCGCGCAAGCACACGGCGATGGGCCGCTTCAAGCACGAGGGCGCCAACGTCATCATCGCCGAAGACGGCCACGTCGTCGCGTACATGGGCGACGACGAGACGCAACGACTACCTGTACAAGTTCGTGTCGAAGGGCACGTTCGACCCGCGCAAGACGCCGGTCGCACGCCGCAAGAACCTCGGTCTGCTCAGCGAGGGCGACCTGTACGTCGCACGGTTCACGGGCAACTCGCCCGCCGCCGAGATCACCGGCGCGGGCGCCTTCCCGCCGACGGCCTCTTCGACGGCACCGGCGAGTGGATCCCGCTCACGCACAACGGCGAGAGCGTCATCCCCGGCATGACGACGGAGGAGGTGCTCGTCTTCACGCGCCTCGCGGCCGACACCGTCGGTGCGACGAAGATGGACCGCCCCGAGGACGTGGAGCCGCAACCCCAAGACCGGCAAGGTGTACCTCGCGCTCACGAACAACACAACCTCGGCGCGCACCCTCGCGACGGTCGACGAGGCCAACCCCGTCACGGGCAACCGCAACGGGCACATCATCGAGATCACCGAGACGGCGGGACAGGCCGGGCACCGACGTTCGGCTGGAGCATCCTGCTGCTGTGCGGCGACCCGCGCCGTCGACCAGAACACGTACTTCGCCGGCTTCCCGAAGGAGCTCGTGTCGCCGATCTCGTGCCCCGACAACGTGGCGTTCGACTCCGAGGGCAACCTCTGGATCTCGACCGACGGCGCGCCGAGCACGATCGGCTTCAACGACGGCCTGTTCAAGGTGCCGCTCGAGGGGCCCGAGCGCGGTCGCGTGCAGCAGTTCCTCTCGGTGCCGCGCGACGCCGAGACCTGCGGCCCGGTCATCCACGACCAGGAGGGCATGGTCTTCGTCGCCGTGCAGCACCCGGGCGAGAACGGCTCGGTCGCCGCGCCGCACCTCGCTACTTCCCCGACTACGTGCCGACGCACCGCGCCCGGTCCGGCCTCGTCGCAGCCCCGCGGCCGTCGGTCGTGCAGGTCTGGCGCGCCTGACGCGCACGGCGGGCGACGGATGCGGCGCGCGGCATCCGTCGCCCGCTCCTGCGTTGGTCACGCTTCGCCCACCCCGCCCGATCTGAACCGCGGACGCCGTCCTCGCAGAAGCCCGCCCTCGGACGACGGGCCCCCGCTGCATCCGGTACGGTAGAGAGTCGCCCGCTCCGAGGGGAAGCGGCACTGAGAGCTGAATAGAGGAGGCCGGCGATGGACATCGACCTCAGCGTGCTGCGCATGATGGAGCGCGAGAAGGAGATCCCGTTCGACGAACTGGTGCGAGATCATCGAGCAGGCGATCCTGATGGCCTACCTGAAGCACACCAACCCCGGCCAGCACGGCCACGCGAACCCCGAGCGGTGCGCGTGCGCACCTCGACCGCAAGACCGGCCACGTCGTCGGTCTTCGTCCCCGAGCTCGACGAAGAGGGCGACGTCATCGGCGAGGCGGAGGACACGCCCGAGCGACTTCGGCCGCATCGCCGCGTTCGCCGCGAAGCAGGTCATCAACCAGCGCCTGCGCGACATCGCCGACGACGCGGTGCTCGGCGAGTTCCGCGGCCGCGAGGGCGACATCGTCGCCGGCGTCATCCAGCAGGGCCCGAACCCGCGCATGGTGCACGTCGACCTCGGCACCGTCGAGGCGATCCTCCCGCCCGAGGAGCAGGTTCCCGGCGAGGAGTACACGCACGGCCCGCGCATCCGCGTCTACGTGACGAGCGTCGCCAAGGGCCCGAAGGGTCCGCAGATCACCGTCTCGCGCACCCACCCGGCGCTCGTCCGCAAGCTCTTCGCGCTCGAGGTCCCCGAGATCGCATCGGGCGTCGTCGAGATCGTCTCGCTCGCCCGCGAGGCCGGCCACCGCACCAAGATCGCGGTGCGCGCGAACCAGCCCGGGATCAACGCCAAGGGCGCCTGCATCGGCGAGCTCGGCCGGCGCGTGCGCGCCGTCACCGCGGAGCTCGGCGGCGAGAAGATCGACATCGTCGACTGGTCCGACGACCTCGCGAAGTTCGTCGCGAACGCGCTCTCGCCCGCGAAGGTCACGAGCGCGCTTCGTCATCGACGAGGCGACGCGGCCGTGCGCGCCCTCGTGCCCGACTACCAGCTGTCGCTGGCGATCGGCAAGGAGGGCCAGAACGCCCGCCTCGCCGCGAAGCTCACGGGCGCGAAGATCGACATCCAGCCCGACTCGATCCTCGAGTCGAACTGAGCCGGCGGGCAGCGTCGGCGGGCTCCCAGCCCAGAGGTGTAGGATGGAACCCGTAAGAACGTGCGTCGGATGCCGTGCGCGTGCCCCCCGGTCCTCACTTCTGAGGGTCGTCTCCCAGAACTCCCACGTCGTCGCCGATGCCTCGGCTGTGCTTCCGGGCGGGGTGCGTGGGTGCATCCGACGCTCGAGTGCTACCGGCTCGCCGTCCGGCGCCGCGCCTTCGGACGGGCATTCCGCATCCGCGGCAGGTGGACACCAGCAACGTCGAGAACAGGCTGAACGGCTATGGACAACTAATGAACGGCTCGAAATGAGACCCGTCCGCCATTGATGGTCTGCCCTGTCGGGGTGGACCCGGACAGGAGAATTGTGGCTGCCAAACCACGCGTACACGAGATCGCATCCGAACTCGGTGTCGACAGCAAGATCGCCCTTGCGAAGCTCAAGGAGCTGGGCGAGTTCGTCAAGGGCCCCTCGTCGACCATCGAGCCCCCCGTGGCTCGCAGGCTGCGGGCCGCCCTCGAGGCCGACGGGGACCGCCGCGAAGGCGGCGCCGCGCCCCGGCGGCGCTCCAGCCGCGCCGGTGCAAGCCGGGCCCCGAGCCCGCGCCGAAGCCCGCTGCAGCACCCGAAGCGGCTCCGGCCGCGCCCGCCGACGCACCGCTGACGGTCGCCGAGCGCCAGGCGCAGGCCGAGGAGAAGGCCGCCCACGCGGCCGCAGGCAAGACGGCCGAGGCGCCCGCGGCATCCGCGACGCCCGACGTCGTCAAGCCCTCCGACGCTCCCAAGCCGGCCGGCGCCATCCCGCGCCCCGCGCCGCGCCCCGGCGCCCCGCGTCCCGGCAACAACCCGTTCTCGAGCTCGCAGGGCATGGGCCAGCGCCCCGCCCAGCCGCGTCCGGGCAACAACCCGTTCGCGAGCGCGCAGGGCATGGGCCAGCGCCCGAGCCCCGGCAACATCCCGCGCCCGCAGGCTCCGCGCCCCGGCGCGCCGCGTCCCGGCGCCCCGCCCGGCAGGCGCCGGCGGCCGGTCGTCCCGGCGGCGGCGGCGGCTTCCAGCGCCCCGGTGGCGCCGGTGCCGGTCCCGGCGGCGTCCCGGCGGCGCCGGCGGCGGCTTCCAGCGTCCCGGTGGCGCACCCGGCGGCGGCTTCGGCGGCCCGCGTCCCGGGGGCGGCGGCGGTCGTGGCCGCGGCCCCGGCGGCGGCACCGCAGGTGCCTTCGGCAAGGGCGGCGGCAAGAGCAAGCAGCGCAAGTCGAAGCGGACGAAGCGGCAGGAATTCGAGATGCGGGAGGCCCCGTCGCTCGGCGGCGTCAACGTCCCCCGCGGCAACGGCAAGATCATCCGCCTGCGCCGCGGCGCGTCGATCTCGGACTTCGCCGACAAGATCGACGCGAACCCCGGTTCGCTCGTCACGGTGCTGTTCCACCTCGGTGAGATGGCGACGGCGACCGAGTCGCTCGACGAGGCGACCTTCGAGGTGCTCGGCGACGAGCTCGGCTACAAGATCCAGATGGTCTCGCCCGAGGACGAGGACAAGGAGCTCCTCGAGGGCTTCGACCTCGACCTCGACCAGGAGCTCGAGGACGAGAACGAGGAGGACCTCGAGATCCGTCCGCCGGTCGTCACCGTCATGGGCCACGTCGACCACGGTAAGACCCGACTGCTCGACGCGATCCGCAACGCGAACGTCGTCGCGGGCGAGGCCGGCGGCATCACCCAGCACATCGGTGCGTACCAGGTGTGGACCGAGCACGAGGGCATCGAGCGCGCGATCACCTTCATCGACACCCCGGGTCACGAGGCGTTCACCGCCATGCGTGCCCGTGGTGCGCAGGTGACCGACCTCGCGATCCTCGTGGTCGCGGCCGACGACGGCATCATGCCGCAGACGGTCGAGGCGCTCAACCACGCCCAGGCGGCCAACGTGCCGATCGTGGTCGCGGTGAACAAGATCGACAAGCCCGACGCCAACCCCGCCAAGGTGCGCCAGCAGCTCACCGAGTACGGCCTCGTCGCCGAGGAGTACGGCGGCGACGTCATGTTCGTCGACGTGTCGGCGCGCGAGGGCATCGGCATCCAGGAACTGCTCGATGCCGTGCTGCTGACGGCCGACGCCGGGCTCGACCTGCGGCGAACCCGAACAAGGACGCGCGCGGTGTCGCCATCGAGGCGAAGCTCGACAAGGGCCGCGGCGCCGTCGCGACCGTGCTCATCCAGTCGGGAACGCTCCGGGTCGGCGACGCGATCGTCGCGGGCACCGCCTACGGCCGCGTGCGTGCCATGGCCGACGAGAACGGCGACCCCGTGGCCGAGGCCTCCCCGTCGCGCCCCGTGCAGGTGCAGGGCCTCTCGAGCGTGCCGCGCGCCGGCGACACCTTCATCGTCACCGAGGAGGACCGCACCGCCCGCCAGATCGCCGAGAAGCGCGAAGCCGCCGAGCGCAACGCCCAGCTGGCCAAGGCCCGCAAGCGCATCTCGCTCGAGGACTTCACCCGCGCGCTCGAAGAGGGCAAGGTCGAGTCGCTCAACCTCATCATCAAGGGCGACGTGTCGGGTGCCGTCGAGGCGCTCGAGGAGTCGCTCCTCAAGATCGAGGTCGACGACTCGGTGCAGCTGCGCATCATCCACCGCGGTGTCGGTGCCGTCACCGAGAGCGACATCAACCTGGCGACGATCGACAACGCGATCATCATCGGGTTCAACGTCCGCCCCGACGTGAAGGCGCGCGAGCGCGCCGCCCGCGAGGGCGTCGACATGCGCTTCTACTCGGTCATCTACAACGCGATCGACGACATCGAGAACTCGCTCAAGGGCATGCTCAAGCCCGAGTTCGAAGAGGTCCAGTCGGGTGTCGCCGAGATCCGCGAGGTGTTCCGCTCCTCGAAGTTCGGCAACATCGCCGGTGTCATCGTGCGCTCGGGAACGATCACGCGCAACGCCAAGGCCCGCGTCATCCGCGACGGCGTCGTGGTCGGCGACGGCCTCGCCATCGAGTCGCTGCGCCGCTTCAAGGACGACGTCACCGAGGTCCGCACGGACTTCGAGGCCGGTATCGGCCTCGGCAAGTTCAACGACATCCAGATCGGCGACGAGATCGAGACGATCGAGATGCGCGAGAAGCCGCGCGGCTAGTCGTGGTCGGGGCTCCCGGTTCTTCCCTTCAGGTGAAGAGCGGGGGCCCCGACCCCGATTCACTCGAAGGAAGGTCCGGGAGCCCTCGGTCGGATGCCGCATCCCGCGCATCTCGATCGTGGGAAGGAGAGGGAAGAGCAATGGCGGATCCGGCACGGGCCAGGAAGCTGGCCGATCGCATCAAGGAGATCGTCGCGCGCAGGCTCGACAAGGGGCTGCGCGACCCGCGGCTCGGCTTCGTGACGATCACCGACGTACGCGTCACGGGCGACCTGCAGCACGCGAGCATCTTCTACACGGTGCTACGGCAGCGATGAGGAGCGACGCGACTCGGCGCTCGCGCTGAAGTCCGCGACCGGGATGCTGCGCACCGAGGTCGGCCGCAACATCACCGCGCGGCTGACCCCGTCGCTCGAGTTCATCCCCGACGCGATCCCCGAGAACGCCGAGCACATCGCAGTCGCTGCTCCGCGAGGCGCGCAAGCGCGACGCGGAGACCGATCGCGCTCGCGTCGACGGCCGAGTACGCCGGCGACGCCGACCCGTACGTGAAGCCGCGCGAGCTCGAGGACGACGCCGATGACTGGGGCGAGCTCGACGACGAGGCATCCGACCTCGCCGACGACGCCGAGGCGGGCGGCTCCCGCTGAGTCGGTCGACCCGCCGCCGGCGACGTCGCCCGCGCGGCGGGCCGGCCGGGCGGCCCAGCAACTCGTCCTCGACCGCGGCGATGCGTGCGCGCAGTGCCGCGATGAACACGAGCACGGTCGGCTGCCGGAGCGCCTCGGGCCGGCACACCAGCCAGTAGGGCAGGTGCTCGTCGATCTCGTCGGCGAACAGGCGCACCAGGTCGTCGTGCCGGTCGGCGAGGAACGCGGGCAGCAGCCCGAACCCCGCGCCCGCCCGGGTCGCGTCGACATGCACGTACACGTTCGTGCTCGACACCGCGTCGACCATCCCGCGTGTCGAACTCCGCGCCTCGTCGAGCGCGTCGACCTGCAGCATCGACTCGATGAAGTACACGAGCGGCGCGCCCTCGAGCTCGGCCGGCGAGCCCGGCGTGCCGTGACGGGCCAGGAACTCGCGGCTCGCGTAGAGGCCGAGCGAGTAGTCGCCCAGGTGGATCGCCTCGGCACGATGCACGTGCGGGCGGCCGACGACCACCTCGAGGTCGACGCCGACGCGCTGCTGCGCCGCGCGCCGCGTCGCCGCGACGATCTCGAGCGACACGTCGGGGTGCTCGCGTCGCACCGCGGCGATCGCCGGAGACGCGATGAAGCCGCTGAACCCGTCGGTCGCCGAGAGCCGTACGACCCCGGACAGGCGCGGCGCGTCGGGGGTCAGCGTGCCGAGCGCACGCTCGACGCCCTCGGCCGCCGCGATCGCGTGCTCGCCGAGCGGCGTGAGCACCCAGCCCGACGCGCCGCGAGCCAGCACGCGACCTCCGAGAGCGTCTTCGAGCGCCCCGATGCGCCGGGCGATCGTCGTGTGGTTGAGCCCCAGCTCGTCGGCGGCGGCCGTGTAGCGACCCGCGCGCGCGACGGCCAGCAGCACGAGCAGGTCGTCGGGGCTGGGCCGGCGCCCGGGCAGCGACGTCACGGACATCCCTGCATACTCGCACATCGACGTCGCGGCGCCGAGACCTGGCGCCCGCTACACGTCGGGCAGGCGCAGCCCGCCGTCGCCGTCGGCGACCGCCAGTCCGTCGGCGACGAGGCCGGCCACGGCGCGCTCGAGCTGCGCGGCATCCGCCCACACCGAGGCGACCTCGTGCGCGGCGACCGGACGGTGCGCCGCCCGCAGCTCGTGCATCACGAGGCCGCGCACCTGGCGGTCGGACCCCTCGAACCGCGCCTGCACGGCCTTGCGCGGCCCGTCGTAGGCCGGGTATCCGGCGCGGCGCCATTCGCACGCCGCGGCGATCGGGCAGGTCTCGCACGACGGGGAGCGCGCGGTGCACACCGTCGCCCCGAGCTCCATGGCGGCGGCGTTGAAGGTGCGCGCCGCGGCATCCGACTCGGGCAGCAGGGCGGACATCGCCGCGAGATCGCGGGTCGCCGACGGCGGGCCCGGCTGGGCCTGCCCGAGCACGGCGCGCGCGATCACGCGGCGGGTGTTGGTGTCGACCACCGGATGCCGCCGGCCGAACGCGAAGGCGGCGACCGCCCGCGCGGTGTACGGGCCGACGCCCTGCAGGGCGAGCAGGTCGTCGAGCTCGGCGGGGACCTCGCCGCCGTGCCGCTCGACGATCTCGACGGCCGCCCGGTGCAGCCACAGTGCCCGACGCGGATAGCCGAGCCGGTCCCACGCGCGCACCGCCTCCGACGGCGGCTCGGCGGCGAGCGCCGCAGGCGTGGGCCAGCGCTCGAGCCATGCCTCCCAGCGGGGGACGACGCGGGCGACCTGCGTCTGCTGCAGCATGAACTCGCTCACGAGCACCGCCCACGGCGACACCTCGGCGGCCCGCCACGGCAGCGGCCGCGCGGCATCCGCGAACCAGGCGTTCAGGGCGCCCGCGAGGTCGGGGGAGGCGGCGCGCGGCATCCTCTCACCCTATGTCGGGCCGGATGCCGCGCGGCTAGGCTCGTGCCATGGAGCTCGTCACCACCCCTCGCGTCACGTTCCTCCGTGCGCTCGCCGACGAGATCCTGCAGCACTACGGGCGCGGGCGCATGATCGTCGCCATCGACGGACCGTTGCAGAGCGGCAAGACGCAGTTCGCCGACGACCTCGCCGCGGTGCTCGTCGAACGGGGGCACCGGGTGTTCCGGGCGAGCATGGAGCGGTTCCACCGGTCGAGGGCCGCGCAGGACGCCTACGGCGACGACACCCCTGCGCGGTACTACCGCTACGGCATCGACGAGTCGGCGCTGCGCCGCGTGCTCGTCGAGCCGTTCCGGATGGGCGGGCTCGACGGCGTTCGTGACCGCGGTGTTCGACCCGGCGCGCGACGCGTGGATCGAGCCCAAGTGGGTCACCGGTCCGACGGATGCGATCCTCCTGCTCGACGGGCGCTTCGTGCTGCGCGAGCGACTCGTCGACCTGTGGGACTTCCGCATCGCGCTCGACGGCGAGCCGGTGGATCCGGCCGACGTGCTCGCCTATGCCGAGGGCGACCCGCGCCTCGTGGCGTCGGCGGTGGTCGACAACGCCGACCCCGAGCATCCGCGGCGCCGGTTCTTCGACAGCTGCTGAGTGCGAGCGCTGCGCCCTCGGGTCAGGCCGGCACGTCGGCGAGCGACGCGGTCCGCCGAGCAGGAACGCGCCCGACGACTCGACCTCGTGCACGAGCCTCGTGAGCGCCGCGTTCACCGGGGCGGAGCGGCCGACGGCGGCCGCCTCGCGGACGACGACCCCGTTCAGGTGGTCGACCTCGGTCGGCTGCCCCCGACGCACGCTCTGCTGCGTCGAGCCGAGGTTCGGCACCGAGCCCATGCGCACGCGCATGAGCCAGGGCAGCAGCTGGCCGATGCCGAGCGGCATCCGGGCGAAGAAGCGCAGGCGCCGGTTGCCGAGGCCCTGCAGGGAGCCGAAGCGGATGCCGCCGGCGATGCCGACCCGAACCGTCTCGCGCATGGACGCGGCGACCACGCGTCGCAGCCGGCGGTCGTCGACGACCTCCTGCACGCTGCGGCCGACGATCGCGGGCACGGCGTTCAGCATGTTCACGATGAGCTTCGTCCATTGGGCGCCGCGGAATCCGCCGATGGCGACGACCGGAACGGCCTCCGAGAGGATCGCGGCCACCCGGCGGCACTCGTCGTCGGCCGCGCCGTCGCCGCGCCCGAGGTAGCTCGCGGCCGTGGTCGTGACCCGCACCACGCCGGGCTCGGTGTAGTTCGCGGCGATGATCGACAGCACGCCCATGCACGACGAGCGGGGGAGCAATCGAGACGCGGTGTCCACGCCGTCGAGGCCGTTCTGCACGACGACCACGGGCACGCCGTCGACGAGCGCGGCGTTCGCGGCGATGGCGGCCTCGGCGTCCTGCGCCTTCGTGCACACGAGCACGAGCTCGGGCGCCACCGTGAGCACCTCCGCGGCGGCCACGCGTGCGTGCGCCTCCCCGTAGCCTCCGGTGAGGCGGATGCCGCCGGTGCGGATCGCCTCGAGACCGGCGCCCCGCGCGGTCACCTCCACGTCGTGTCCCGCGCGCGCCAGCAGGGCCGCGAAGGTGCCGCCCAGCGCGCCCGCGCCGATGATGCCGATCCTCACCCTCCCAGCGTAGGGGCGGGGCGCGCTCCGGTCGGGCCGCCCGGGGCGCAGGGCGCACGCGGCCGGCTGTTAGCCTGTACGGCGTGAACAGCGGCATCCTCCTCGTCGACAAGCCGCAGGGAATCACCAGTCACGACGTCGTCTCGCGGATGCGCCGCCTCGCCGGCACCCGCAAGATCGGGCACGCCGGCACACTCGACCCGATGGCCACGGGGCTCCTCGTGCTGGGCGTGAACCACGCCACCCGGCTGCTCCACTACCTCGTCGGGCTCGACAAGGAGTACCTCGCCACGATCCGGCTCGGCTGGGACACGACCACCGACGACGCCGAGGGCGAGCCGCTCGCCGCGGCATCCGCCGAACGCGTCGCAGCGGCCACGGAAGCGGCCATCCGGGCGGGCATGCTGCGGCAGACCGGCGTGATCGAGCAGGTGCCGAGCGCGGTGAGCGCCGTGAAGGTGGCCGGCAAGCGCGCCTACCAGCGGGTGCGCGACGGCGAGTCCGTCGAGCTCGCCGCGCGCACGGTCACCGTCTCGGCGTTCGAGCTCCTCGCGCTCCGACCGGGCGACGGCTTCGTCGACGCCGACGTGCGCGTCGGAGTGCTCGTCGGGCACGTACGTGCGAGCGCTCGCCCGCGACCTCGGCGCGGACCTCGGGACGGGCGGGCACCTCACCGCGCTCCGCCGCACGCGCATCGGTGCGTTCCGCGTCGACGAGGCGGCCCCGCTCGAGGGGTACGACGTCACCGGATCGATCATGAGCCCCGCGGATGCCGCGCGCCGGGCGCTGCCCGTGGCATGGGTCACCGCCGCGCAGGCCGTCGACCTCGGCCACGGCAAGCGCGTCGACGCCGAGGCCGTGGCCGTGACCGTCGGGCATGGTGACGGCGGAACCGCCGCCGCCATCGCGGCGATCGACCCCGACGACCGGCTCGTCGCCATCGTCGAGCGCCGTGGCGCGACGCTCAAGGTCGTCACGGGCTTCCCCTCCGAGGAGGCGGCGTCGTGATCGAGTGGTTCACCTGGGTCCAGGTCGCGGTGGCCGTCGCAGCCGGGCTGCTCTGCCTCGTGCTCGGGTTCGCAGGGCGCGCGCCGAGCGACCTCACGAACGGCGCGCTCGCGCTCGTCGAGCTCCTGCTCGTGGTGCAGCTCGTGGTGGCCATCGCAGCGCCCGCGTTCGGCAATGAGCCGACGGGCAGCGTGCTCGAGTTCTACACGTACCTCGTCGGGGCCCTGCTGCTGCCGCCGGCCGCCGTGTTCTGGGCGCTCCTGGAACGCAGCCGCTGGAGCACCGTGGTGCTCGGCGTCGCCGCGCTCGCGGTCGCGGTGATGGTCTACCGGATGCTGCAGATCTGGACCGTGCAGCAGGCCTAGCCGTGAATGAGAGAATCGAACGACATGACTGACGTGCGGAGCGCCCGGCCCCAGACCGATCGCGGGCGGCGGATGAGCGGCATCGGGCGCGTGCTCGTGGCCGTCTACGGCGTCCTCGCGCTCGCCGCGGTGGGCCGCTCGTTCGTGCAGATCGCCACGAAGTTCGACGAGGCGCCGCTGGCGTACTCGCTGTCGGCCCTCGCCGCCGTCGTCTACGTCCTCGCCACGATCGCCCTCGTCCGCCGGGGCCGCGCGTGGTACCGGGTGGCCTGGGCGACGCTCGTCTTCGAGTTCACGGGCGTGATCGTCGTCGGCACCCTGAGCATCGTCTACCCCGGGTTGTTCCCGCAGGACACCGTCTGGTCCTGGTTCGGCCGCGGCTACCTGTTCATCCCGCTCGTGCTGCCCGTACTCGGAATGTGGTGGCTCGCGAAGCACCGGCCGAGTGCCGGCTCCGCCTCCGTTCCCGGGTCCGCGCCTGCATCGAGTCGAGCGGATGCCGCGGGCGGCGACGCCGCCGCGGACGGGGCGGGTGAGGCGTGAAGACGTTCAAGGGCCTCGACGCCGTGCCGGAGGGCTTCGGTCCGAGCGTTGTGACGATCGGCAAGTTCGACGGCGTGCACCGCGGCCACCGCGCGGTGATCGACCGGATCCGCTCGATCGCGGCCACCGACGACCTTCGCGCCGTGGTCGTCACGTTCGACCGCAACCCGCTCGCACTGCTCGCCCCCGACCGGTGCCCCGACTCGCTCGTGAGCGTGCGCCAGAAGCTCGAACTGCTCGCGACGACCGGCGTCGATGCCACCGTGCTGCTCCCGTTCGACCGCGCCCTCGCGTCGGTGCCGGCGACGGAGTTCGTGGAGCGGGTGCTCGTCGACACCCTCGATGCGAAGGCGGTGCTCGTCGGCCGCGACTTCCGGTACGGCGCGCGCGGCGCCGGCGACGTCGACCTCCTCATCGCCCTCGGCGCGACGTTCGGCTTCACGGTCGAGGTCGTCGACGATGTGCGCCCCGAGGGCGAGCGGCGGGTGTCGTCCACGTGGATCCGCGACCTCCTCGCCGACGGCGACGTGCGGCACGCGACCGAGCTGCTCGGCCACACGCCGACCGTCTCGGGCATCGTGGTGCACGGCGCGAAGCGCGGGCGCGAGCTCGGATTCCCGACGGCGAACCTCTCGCCGGAGTCCGAGGGACTGATCCCGGGCGACGGCGTCTACGCCGGCTGGCTCACCGACGCCGGCACCCGCTACCCCGCGGCCATCTCGGTCGGCAACAACCCCACGTTCGAGGGCGTGCCGAAGAAGCAGGTAGAGGCCTACGTGCTCGACCGCGAGCTCGATCTGTACGACCACATCGTCGACGTGGAGTTCGTCGACCGGTTGCGTGGCATGGTCGCCTTCACGAACATTCCCGACCTCATCGAGACGATGCGGGGCGACGTCGACCGAGCGCGCGACCTCCTCTCCGGCTGACGCGGCTGACCCGGCTGACCCGGCATTCCGTCGTTCGCCCGCGCACCGGGCATCGGGATGCCGCGGGCGCGGCGCTCACCGCAAGCCGTCGCCGAGCTCTCCGTCGCGCGCGGGCCTGGGCGCCGTCCGGCCGAAGCCGGCGAGGAACCGGATCAGCTCGTGGGCGGTGCCGACGAGCGCCGGTCCGTGCCCGATCGTCCATGCGGCATCCGTCGCGTGGAGGCTGTGGCCGGAGATGACGGCCCTGATCGGCGTCGGGGCCGCGGCGGCGCGGCGGAGCGCCACGGCGCCCGACGCGAGGGGCGCCACGGCGATCGGCGTGCCGAGCGCGTCTCCGATGCGCACGGCGGCGATTACGGCGTCGTCGAGCTCCACCAGCCGCGTCGGCTGCGGCCGGTCGGTGATGGTCACCGCGCGCGCCCCGAGTGCCGCCGCTGCATCCGCCGGGCCGTCGATGGTCGCGTCGGGGACGGGGGAGCGGCCGTTGATGCCGAGTGCGTGCTGCGCGCTGTCGAGGGCCCGCCGCGCCGGGGGACGATCGAAGCCCGCGACGAGGGCGGACACGGTGTCGGCGACGGTCGGCGCGTCGTCGTCGGCGCGCGCGGTCCAGCCCGCGTCGCCGGCGGCCTGCACGGCGACCGCGATGGAATGCAGCACCTCGGCGGTCGGGCCGCGCCGGTCGCTCGTGACGCCGTGCTCGTCGGTGCGAGGGCGCTGGCTGAGGGGGAGGTAACGGGCGAAGTCGGCCACCCCACCAGCCTAGACTCGGACGGATGGAGCCGAGCCAGACCCGCCCGCTCTTGGCCGGGCGAACTCTCGCCCTCGTCGGCATCGTGCTGGTGGCGTTCAACCTCCGCACGGCCGTCGCGTCGCTCTCGCCGATCCTCGGGGAGCTCGAGCGCGACATCGCGCTCTCACCCGTGGTCGTCGGGCTGCTCGGCATGCTGCCGCCGCTCTGCTACGCGATCTTCGGCATCGTCACGCCCCTCATCGCGAAGCGGTTCGACCTCGAGCCCACCCTCATCGTCGCACTCGTGGCCCTGTCGGTCGGGCTCCTCGGCCGAGGGCTCGCGGGCGACGCGGTCTGGCTCGTCGCGGCCAGCGCACTCACGTTCGCCGCGATCGGGGTCGGCAACGTGCTGCTGCCGCCGCTCGTGAAGCGGTACTTCCCCGACCGCATCGGGCTCATGACGTCCCTCTACGTGACCACGCTCTCGATCAGCACGTTCATCCCGCCGCTCATCGCGGTGCCGGTGGCGGATGCGGTCGGCTGGCGGTTCTCGCTCGGCGAATGGGCGATCGTGGCGGCGTTGTCGCTCGTGCCCTGGATCGCGCTGCTCGTGCATCCCCACCGGAAGGAGCCCGCGGCGCTGCCGGAGGAAGCGGAGCCCGGGCTGCTCAGGTACGCGCTGCGCTCGCCCCTCGCGTGGTCGCTCACGGTCGTCTTCGCGGTCGCCGGATTCAACGCGTACGCGCTGTTCGCGTGGCTGCCGTCGATCCTGCACGACATCGCCGGCACGGCGCCCGCCGAGGCCGGGGCACTGCTCTCGCTCTACGCCGCGACGGGCCTGCCGGCGGGACTCATCGTGCCCGTCGTCGCCGCACGATACGGCCGGGTGCGTCTCCTGGTCGCCGTGGCCATCGGATGCTTCGTGGCCGGGTACCTGGGCCTGCTCCTCGTGCCCACCGTCGCGACGTGGCTCTGGGTGGCCCTCGCGGGGCTCGGCCCGCTCCTCTTCCCGCTCGCGCTCGTGCTCATCAACCTGCGCAGCCGCACGCATGCGGGCGCGGTCGCACTCTCGGGCTTCGTGCAGTCCGCCGGGTACGTCATCGTCGCGATCGGCCCGCTCGCGGTGGGGCTGCTGCACCAGGCGACCGGCGGATGGGGCGTGCCGGTCGTCTTCCTGCTCGTCGCCTCGGCCATCCCGGCTGCCATCGCGGGTGCGGTCGTGGCACGTCCGCGGTACTTCGAGGACGAGCGGGCCGGCTGATCGCGACCCACCGGCCCGTTGCCGCCGAGCGGACGGCCGTGTTCGGAGTGCCCGCAGCGCCGCGCGGCATCCGCCCCCGTGCTGCTCATATGAGCAGGATCGCCCGCGAGTGTTGCCGATGAGCGGTCGGCTGCCTACGCTGGAACCCGAGGCGGAAGGATGCGTGTGGACGAGATCGACGAACTCCTCTCGATCCGGGCTGCTGAGCTCTACTACGAGGAGAACAAGACCCAGGACGAGATCGGGCAGGCGCTCCGGCTCACCCGCTGGAAGGTCGGGCGACTCCTCGCCCAAGCCAAGCAGCGCGGATTCATCCGCATCGAGATCCTGCATCCGCGGGCCCGCCGCCTGCCCATCGAGCGGCGCCTCCGCGACGAGCGCGGGCTCGCCGACGCGATCGTCGTCTCCACGGCGGGCGTGCACTCGCCCGAGGAGTTGCAGGAGCGCACCGCGCAGGCGGCAGCCGATTACCTCACGGCGCTCCGGCCCGTGCCGCGCACGCTCGGCGTCAGCTGGGGTCGCACGCTCTTCGAGATCTCCCAGCACCTGCGCAGCGGCTGGGCCACCGGCGTCAACGTCGTGCAGATCAACGGCGGCGTGAGCCTCAACCGCCGCCCCGGCACCGCTGCGGCGACGGCTGTGGGCATCGCGCAGAAGGGCGGCGGCACGGCCACCCTGCTGCCGAGCCCCGCCATCCTCGAGCGCCTCGCGACCAAGGAGGCGATCGAGTCCGACCGCGTCGTCGCCGGCGTCATCGACCTCGCCCGCTCGGCCGACGCCTACCTGTTCAGCGCCGGTGCGGCCGACCACAGCTCCGTGCACGTCGAGAGCGGCTACCTGTCGGTGGCCGACGTCGACGTGCTCGTCCAGAAGGGCGCGGTCGGCGACGTCGTCGGCCGCTACATCGACTCCGACGGCAACATCGTCGATCCCGCGCTCGACGCCCGGACGGTGGGGCTGACACTCGACGAGCTGCGCGCCGCGCCGCTCAGCGTCGCCGTCGTCTCGGGGCCCGCCAAGCACGCCGTCGCCGACGCGGTCGTGCGCAGCGGCCTCTGCTCGGTCCTCGTCACCGACGAGGCCACCGCCCTCCACCTCCTCGACGGCTGAGGCGCCCGCTCCGCGGGCCGCCCAGGCACCACCGACACGAAAGCCAGGTCAACCACCATGTCAGGCACCTCCCTCGTCACCGCCCGGGAGCGCGCGCTCGCCGTGCTCGGGGGCGAACCCGACGACGCGACGCTCGGGCGCTACCTGCACGGCATCGCGGGCGTCGACGCCGTCGGCCTCGAACAGCGAGCCGCCGGGCTCGGCACCCGCTCCATCAAGACGAGCTCCAAGAAGTGGGCGCTCGACACGATCATCTCGCTCATCGACCTCACGACGCTCGAGGGCGCCGACACCCCCGGCAAGGTGCGCTCGCTCGTCGCCAAGGCGATGAACCCCGACCCCGCGGATGCCACGACGCCGCGCGTCGCCGCCGTCTGCGTGTACGGCGACATGGTGCCGGTCGCCATCGACGCGCTCGGCGCCGCGCACGGCGACCCCGACGACGGACTGGTCTCGGTCGCGGCCGTCGCCACCGCGTTCCCGAGTGGCCGCTCGTCGCTCGAGATCAAGCTCGCCGACACCGCCGATGCGGTCGCGGCCGGCGCCGACGAGATCGACATGGTCATCGACCGGGCCGCGTTCCTCGCGGGCCGCTACGGCCTCGTCTTCGACCAGATCGCCGCCGTGAAGGAGGCGTGCCGACGCCCCGACGGCACGAGCGCGAGCCTCAAGGTGATCCTCGAGACCGGCGAGCTCGTGACGTACGACAACGTGCGCCGCGCCTCGTGGCTCTCGATCCTCGCCGGCGGCGATTTCATCAAGACCTCCACCGGCAAGGTGCAGCCCGCCGCAACGCTCCCCATGACGCTCCTCATGCTCGAGGTCGTGCGCGACTGGCACCTGCTGACCGGCCAGCGCATCGGCGTGAAGCCCGCGGGCGGCATCCGTGCCTCGAAGGACGCGATCAAGTACCTCGTGACCGTGGCCGAGACCGTCGGCGAGGACTGGCTCGTGCCGCATCTGTTCCGCTTCGGCGCCTCGAGCCTGCTGAACGACGTGCTGCTGCAGCGCCAGAAGATGACGACCGGGCACTACTCCGGTCCCGACTACGTGACGATCGACTGAGACGAGAGCAACGAACCATGAGCTTCCTCGAATACGCGCCGGCTCCCGAGTCGCGGGCGATCCTCTCGCTCCGCGACCGCTACGGCCTCTTCATCGACGGCGAGTTCGTCGACGGCCGCGGCACCCCGTTCCAGACCATCTCGCCCGCGAGCGAGGAGCGCATCGCCGAGATCTCCAACGCGAACGAGGCGGACGTCGCCGACGCCGTCGCCGCGGCACGGCGCGCCTACGACCGCACCTGGTCGCGCATGAGCGGCCGTGACCGCGGCAAGTACCTGTTCCGCATCGCGCGTCTCGTCCAGGAGCGCGCGCGCGAGCTCGCCGTCGCGGAGTCGCTCGACAACGGCAAGCCGATCAAGGAGTCGCGCGACGTCGACGTGCCGCTCGTCGCGGCCTGGTTCTTCTACTACGCCGGATGGGCCGACAAGCTCGACCACGCGGGCCTCGGGGCGAACCCCCGCTCGCTCGGCGTGGCCGCGCAGGTGATCCCGTGGAACTTCCCGCTGCTCATGCTCGCGTGGAAGATCGCGCCGGCGCTCGCCGCCGGCAACACGGTGGTGCTGAAGCCGGCCGAGACGACGCCGCTCACCGCGCTCATCTTCGCCGAGATCATCCAGCAGGCCGACCTGCCGCCCGGCGTCGTGAACATCATCACGGGCGCGGGCGACACCGGCGCGGCGCTCGTCGCCCACGAGGGCGTCGACAAGGTCGCCTTCACCGGATCGACCGCGGTCGGCCGCGCCATCGCGAAGCAGATCGCCGGCACCGACAAGAAGGCGACCCTCGAACTCGGCGGGAAGGCCGCGAACATCGTGTTCGACGACGCGCCCATCGACCAGGCGATCGAGGGCATCGTCAACGGCATCTTCTTCAACCAGGGGCACGTGTGCTGCGCGGGTTCGCGCCTGCTCGTGCAGGAGAACATCCACGACGAGGTCGTCGAGCGGCTGAAGCTGCGGCTCTCCACCCTGCGCCTCGGCGACCCGCTCGACAAGAACACCGACATCGGCGCGATCAACTCCAAGGAGCAGCTCGAGCGCATCCGCACGCTCTCCGACGTCGGCGTCGCCGAAGGCGCCGACCGGTGGAGCGTGCCGTGCGAGATCCCCGAGAACGGGTTCTGGTACGCGCCGACGATCTTCACCAACGTGCAGACGTCGTTCCGCATCGCCCGCGAGGAGATCTTCGGCCCGGTGCTCTCGGTGCTCACCTTCCGAACCCCGGCCGAGGCGATCGCGAAGGCGAACAACACGCCGTACGGACTCTCGGCCGGCATCTGGACCGACAAGGGCAGCCGCATCCTCGCGGTCGCCGACCAGCTGCGCGCCGGCGTGATCTGGGCCAACACGTTCAACCGCTTCGACCCGTCGAGCCCGTTCGGCGGCTACAAGGAGTCGGGCTACGGCCGCGAGGGCGGCCGCAACGGGCTCGCCGCGTACCTCTCGCCGGCGCCCATCGGCCAGGCGGCGCTCTCGCGTGCTGGCCACGAAGGCGGCCGTCGAGTCGGCGGATGCCGCGGCAGCGCCGAAGGCGCGCCGAGCGGTGCGCGCCACCACCCGAAGTGCCAAGGCCGGCGACGAAGGGAACGAAGCGATGAGCCGCCTCGCCGTGCCGAAGACGTACAAGCTCTACATCAACGGCGCCTTCCCGCGCAGCGAGTCCGGCCGCACGTACGAGGTCGTCTCCGCCTCGGGCACGTTCCTCGCCAACGTCGCGAAGGCCTCCCGCAAGGATGCCCGCGACGCGGTCGTCGCCGCGCGCGGCGCGGTCGGGGGCTGGGGCGGCGCCACGGCCTACAACCGCGGCCAGGTGCTGTACCGCATCGCAGAACTCCTCGAGGGGCGGCGGGCGCAGTTCGTCGCCGAGATCGAGGAGGCCGAGGGCGTCTCCCGCGCGGCGGCGAACGCGCAGGTCGACGAGTCGATCGACCGCTGGGTCTGGTACGCGGGCTGGGCCGACAAGTTCGCCCAGGTCGCGGGCAACGCGAACCCCGTCGCCGGTCCGTACTTCAACATCTCGGTGCCCGAGCCCACCGGCGTCGTGGCGATCATCGCGCCGCAGGACACGTCGCTGCTCGGGTTCGTCTCCGCGGTCGCGCCGGCGCTGGTCGCCGGCAACTCGGTGGTCGTGGTCGCGAGCGAGCGGTTCCCGCTCTCGGCCATCAGCCTCGCCGAGGTGCTCGCGACGAGCGACGTGCCGAAGGGCGTGGTCAACGTGCTCACGGGCTCGCCCGCCGAGATCGCCCCGTGGCTCGCGAGCCACTCCGACGTCAACGCCATCGACCTCGTCGGGGCGGGCGATCTCGACTGGATCTCGCTCGAGGTCGACGCGGCCGACACGCTGAAGCGCGTGCTGCGTCCCGAGTCGGGGCCCGATGCCGCTGCGCCGGCGCTCGGGCGCATCAGCGCGTTCACCGAGACCAAGACGGTCTGGCACACGAAGAGCCTGAAGTAGCCATGTCCGGGCGCGATGGGGCACCCGACGCGCGCGGCCGACTGGTCGCGGACCCGTTCGACTATCGCGTCACGAAACAGGGCGGCGTGATCGTCTCGCGCGGCGGCCGGGTCGTGATGACGGTGGGCGGCGGCGACGCGGCGCGCCTCATCGTCGCCCTGCAGCGTGCTGACGACTCACAGGCGCAGCACCTGCTGGCCAGGGCGAGCGGCAATTACCGTCGAGGCAACGAACGGTCCTGACCCCGCCCGTCCGGCGGGCGGTGCTCCCGTGAGCGCGCGGTGCGCCGGAGCGACACCGACCTCGGGGCTGACGTGACGACTCGGAATACCCGCGGTGTTATTCCGAGTTATCCGTCTAAGTCGGAATACGGGTAGGCTTGTTCCGAGTTCGGAGGTGCCGACGTGACGTTCAACCCACCAACGCACCCGCGTGGCGCGAATCCCGCCGACCGCGGGGAGTTCGACGCGCACCACTCCCACGCCGCCGAAGCCGGCCTGCCGAAGCGTCTGGCCGGCGCACGAGCACGCCGTCGTCACGTGGCGGCAGACCGGCAGGCACGGCAGCCGCGAAGACCGGACGCTCCGCGAGATCACGGTCTCGCTCCCACCGAGCATCGCCGACCTGGACTTCCACGTCGACGCCGAACTCGCCGGCGCGATCAACACGGCCATCCGGGACATCGTCGCCGTCGATGCCGATCCCCGCGGGCACATCCGCGCGCTCGGTGCGCTGCTCCTGCGCACCGAGTCCGTCGCATCGTCGCGAATCGAGCAGGTCGACGCCAGCATGGACGACTACGCGCGCGCCGTCGCCGGCATCCGCGCGAACGAGTCCGCGACCTCCATGGTCGCCGCGACCATCGCGCTCGGCCGGGTGATCGACCGCGCCGGAGAGCACGGCGTCATCCGGCTCGAGGACCTCCTCGACGCCCACGCCATCCTCATGGCCGACGACCCGATCGACCGCGGCTACGCGGGAAAGCTCCGCGACGTGCAGAACTGGATCGGCGGGTCCGACCATTCCCCGCTCCGCGCAGTGCACGTCCCGCCGCCGCCGGAGACGGTCGACGGGTACATGGCGGACCTCATCGCCTTCGCGAACCGCGACGACCTCGACCCGATCACCCAGGCCGCGATCGCGCACGCCCAGTTCGAATCCATCCATCCGTTCACCGACGGGAACGGCCGCATCGGGCGCGCCCTGATCAACGCGATCTGGCGCCGCCGCGGCCTCACCCGCAACACCGTCGTGCCCGTCGCCTCCGCCATGCTCGCCGAGCGCGACCGGTACTTCGACCTCGTCAACCGATACCGGCTCGGCGAGGTCCGAGAGTTCGTCCTCGACATGGCATCCGGAGCGAGCATCGCAGCGACCGAAGCCGCAACCTCCGCAGAGCGTCTCGCCCTCCTCCCCGACATGTGGCGGGAGACCTCCAGGCCGCGACGCGGAAGTGCCGCCGCCAAGATCGTGGGGATCCTCGCCGAGCATCCCATCCTCTCTGCCGAGGAAGCGCAGCAGCTCACCGGGGCGCCGCTCTCCAGCGTCTACACCGCGATGGACCGGCTCGCCGACGACGGGATCATCCACCAGGTCACCGACCGGCAGCGGAACCGCGTGTGGGGCGCCACCGACATCCTCGACGAACTCGACGACCTCGCCGCACGAATCGGCGACCGGGTCCGTCGCCGCTGAGACGATCGCTCGCTGCCGATGGAGTGTTCCGACTGCGCGGCGGAGGTCGAATGCAGGGCCTGCCGACCCGCGAACGGGAGGTAACGAAACGGTAACGGTGTTGCTAGAGTGACCTGCACCTGTCCCGCAACGGCGCGTGACCGGTGGAAAGGCCGGAACGCCCGTGACCCGCTCGCTCAATGCGATCGACCCGACGATCGCATCGTCCGCCGATTCCGCGCGCCCGCTGGCGCGCCTTCTGGCCGATCGGCTCGCGGTTCCGCCGCGACGCGTCGTGCGGGTCGTCTGCGCCCTGGTCGGCACCGTCGTGACCGCATCGGTGCTGTTCATCGCGGCCACCCCCACGACGGCCTCGGCAGTCGACGTGTTCGGAGCGCTCCGGCTGCCCGGGGAGGCCGCGATCATCGTCGGACATCGCGGCGATCGTGCCGAGGCCCCCGAGAACACGATGGCGTCGCTGGAACTCGCGATGGACGAACTCGCGTTCGTCGAGACCGACGTGCAGCTCAGCCGCGACGGGGTGCCGGTGCTGTTCCACGACACGAGCCTCGAGCGCGTGACGGGCGACGCGCGCGCGGTGCGCGAACTCGACCTGGCCGAGCTGCAGCGACTCGACGTCGGCGCCTGGTACGGCCGCGAGCACGCGGGGGAGCGGATGCCGACCCTCGACGAGTTCCTCGGCGCGCTCGCGCTGCGGGAGTCCGCACGCGCGCTCGTCGAGCTCAAGGCGGACTGGCGTTCCGACGAGGTGCGCACCGTCGTCGGCCTCATCGAGCGGCACGGGCTCCGTGGCCGGGTCGTCCTGCAGAGCTTCAGCCTCGAGACCCTGTTCGCCGTGCAGCGCGTCTCGCCGACCACGCCGCGCATCATGCTCATCCGCGAGCTGCCGGCCGATCCGGTTCCGCTCGCCGAGCGGCTCGGCGTGATCGGCTTCGGCACGACCGCGGCATCCGTGACCGCGGTGCCGGGGGCCCTCGAGGCGCTCCACGTCGCGGGCGTCGCGGTGCTCTGCTACACGCTCAACACCCACGAACGCTGGCAGGAGGTGAGCGACCTCGGCGTCGACGGCATCATCACCGACCAGCCGAGCGAGCTCGACGAGTGGCTCGCGGTGACCGCCCCCGGCACGTGAGCGGGCTCAGCCGACTTCGAGGCCGAGCCGTTCTGCGGCGGCCCGGAACTCGTCATGCATGCGCGGGGAGAACAGCACGAAGCGCACCAGGGCCGGCGCGGCATCCTCGGCGGCGGCCGCCGCGGTCGCGAGCGCCACCTCCGCCGCGTCGTCCGCGGGCCAGCCGTAGACCCCGGCCGAGACGGCCGGCAGCGCGACGGATGCCGCGCCGAGGCGCGCCGCGAGCGCCAGCGAGTTGCGGTAGGCGGCGCGCAGCAGTTCGCGCCGGGCGTCGGCTTCGGCCCCGGGCCCCGGCCAGACCGGGCCCACCGTGTGCACGACCCAGCGCGCGTGCAGCCGCCCGGCGCCGGTTGCGACGGCATCGCCGACCGGCAGGCCGCCGGGCAGCGTGGTGGCGCGGAGCTCGCGGCACTCGGCGAGGATCGACGGCCCGCCGGCCCGGTGGATGGCCCCGTCGACCCCGCCGCCGCCGAGCAGGCTCGAATTGGCCGCGTTCACGATCGCGTCGACGCGCTCGGCGGTGAGGTCTCCGGTGACGAGTTCGATGCGCGGCATCCGCTCGGCTATCCCCGGTTGTTCGAGAGCTCGAAGATGCGCAGCAGCTCGGCGACCGCCGCGTCGCGCTGCTCGCCCCCTGCCTCGTACATCTCGCTCACGTGCGTGCGCAGGTGGTTCTCGACGAGCAGCTTGTTGAGCGAGCCGAGCGATTTCTGCACGGCGAGCGAGAGCGTGATGATGTCGACGCAGTAGTCCTCGTTCTCGATCATCTTCTCGATGCCGCGCAGCTGGCCCTCGATGATCTTCGTGCGGTGGAGGGCGCGCTTCTTGATGTCATCGATCACCAGATCAGGATACCCCGGTTGCGCCAGATACCCCCTCTGGGTATCGTTGTCCCCCGAACGCCGGAAGAAGGGGCACGCCGCGGATGTCACTGCAGCACGACGAGCGCACGATCGACCTCGACATCGAGGGCATGACCTGCGCGAGCTGCGTGGCCCGGGTCGAACGCCGCCTCGAGCGGCTCGACGGCGTGCACGCCGAGGTCAACCTCGCCACCGAGCGGGCGCGCGTGCGGTTCGCGCCGTCGATCGAGGTCGGCGACCTCGTCGATGCGGTCCGGGCCGCCGGCTACGTCGCGCGCGTGCCCGATCCGGTCGGGTCTCCGGCCACGGATGCCGCGCCGCTACGGCTCGGCGACCCGGATGCCGCGCCCGCCGCCCCCGCCGTGGCCGCTGCGGCATCCGGCGGTCCCACTGCCGTACCCGACCGCGGCCCCTCGGCGGGCGACCCATTGCGCCGCCGGCTCGCGGTCTCCGCGGTGCTGACCGCGCCGGTCGTGGTGCTCGCCATGGTGCCGGCCCTGCAGTTCCCGGGTTGGCAGTGGGTGTCGCTCGTGCTCGCGACTCCCGTCGTGCTGTGGGGCGGCTGGCCCTTCCACCGCGCCGCGGCGGTCAACCTGCGGCACGGGTCGCTCACCATGGACACGCTCGTGTCGCTCGGCACGCTCACCGCATACCTGTGGTCGCTCTGGGCCCTCGGGTTCGGCGATGCCGGCATGCTCGGGATGACGCACGGGTGGACCTTCGGCGTGCGCGGCGAGCCCGGCGGCGACCTCTACCTCGAGGTCGCGGCCGGCGTCGTCACGCTCCTCCTGCTCGGACGGGCGATCGAGGCCCGCTCGAAGCGGCAGGCGGGCGCCTCACTGCGGGCACTGCTCGACCTCGCCCCACGCGAGGTGACCCTCGTCGTCGGCGGCGACGACGACCCGACGGTCTCGCGGGAGGCCGCGAGGAGCGCGTGCCGGCCCGGTCGCTCCGCGCGGGTGCGCAGTTCGTCGCGCGACCCGGCGAGCGCATCGCCGCCGACGGGATCGTCGAGCACGGCGAGGCGAGCGTCGACGAGAGCATGCTCACGGGCGAGCCCGCACCGGTCGACGTGGCGCCCGGGTCGCGCGTGACGGCGGCGACGATCGTGCACGGCGGCCGCGTCGTGGTGCGCGCCACCCGCGTGGGCGCCGACACGCGCCTCGCGCAGATCGCCCGGCTGGTCGAGGACGCGCAACTCGGCAAATCGCGCGCGCAGCGGCTCGCCGACCGCATCTCGGCCGTGTTCGTGCCGATCGTCGTCGCGATCGCCGCGGCGACCGCGGCCGTGTGGCTGCTCGCCGGAAGCCCGGTCGAGCAGGCGATGACCGCGGCGGTGGCGGTGCTCGTGATCGCGTGCCCCTGTGCGCTCGGCCTGGCCACGCCCGTCGCGCTGCTCGTGGGCACGGGCCGCGGCGCGGAGCGGGGCATCCTCATCACGGGGCCCGAGGCGCTCGACCGAACCGCCGGCGTCGACACGTCCTGCTCGACAAGACCGGCACGCTCACCACCGGCCGGATGCGCCTCGCCCGCGTCACGCTCGCCCGGCCGTCGGGCGACCCCGCGATCGACCGGGCCGCGACTGCCGAGGCGCTCGGGGTCGGCGCCGCCCTCGAACGGGGATCGGAGCACCCGATCGCGCGAGCCGTCGTCGACGGCGCGGATGCGCGTGAACGCCCCGCGCCTCGACGTGCAGGCGTTCCGTGCCCGCAGCGGGCTCGGCGTCAGCGGCGTGATCGCGGGCGGGCCCGCAGCGGCGGGTCGGCCGGCGTTCCTCGCCGGGCTCGGCTTCGCGATGCCCGAGGCGCTCGAGCGTCGGGCGGCCGACTCCGACGCGACCCTCGTGGCCGTCGCCTGGCGCGGCGAGGTGCGAGCGCTCCTCGAGGTCGGCGACGACGTACGAGAAGGCGCCGCCGCGGCAGTGGCACGTCTGCGCCGGCAGGGCCTTCACCCTGCGATCGCCACGGGCGACGCGCTCCGTCCGGCCGAGCGTGCGGCGCTCGAGGTCGGGGTGGACGACGTGCACGCCGGCCTGAGCCCCGAGGACAAGCTCGCGCTCGTCCGGAGACTCCAGGCCGATGGCCGACGGGTCGCGATGGTCGGCGACGGCGTGAACGACGCGGCCGCCCTCGCCGCGGCCGACCTCGGCATCGCGATGGGCGGAGGCACCGACGCCGCGGCATCCGCGAGCGACCTGGCGCTGCTCCGAGACGAGCCGTCCGCGATCCCCGACGCGATCGAGCTCGCCCGTGCCACGCTCCGCACCATCCGCGGCAACCTGTTCTGGGCGTTCGCCTACAACGTCGCCGCCATCCCGCTCGCGGCGGCAGGATTCCTGAATCCGATGATCGCGGGCGCCGCGATGGCGTTCTCGAGCGTCTTCGTGGTGCTGAACAGCCTTCGCCTCCGATCCGCCTGAGCGGGGCCGCGGGGCGCTAGCGTTGCCTCATGATCCGTCGCTCCGCCCGAGCCGTCGCCGCCGCGCTCGTCGTCGCCGCGCTCGCCGTGGGGCCCGCCGCCGCTGCGCTGGCTCGCGACACGGCTCCCGCGGGTGCTCGGGAGGCCGCGCCGGTCGAGGCGGCCGCGCCCGAGCCGTTCTCCGCGGTGCCGGCCGGCGTCGACGACTTCACGTTCGCGTCGTTCGATGCGGTGTACGAACTCGGGCGCGACGCGGCGAAGCGCTCGGTGCTCACGACCACCGAGACGCTCGTGGCGGTCTTCCCCGAGTTCGACCAGAACCGCGGCATCCGGCGCGCGATCCCGCTCGACTACCAGGGGCATCCGACCGACATCCACGTCGAGTCGGTGACGGATGCCACGGGCGCGCCCCGGGGCTACGAGGTCGAGGCCGACGAGGCCGGCGAGTTCCTGCTCGTCACGGTGCGCGCCGACGACTTCGTGCACGGTGAGCAGGCCTACGTCATCCGCTACACCCAGCACAACGTCACGCTCGAGCCCGACGATGCGACGATCGACGAGTTCTACTGGGACGTCAACGGCACCGGGTGGGCCCAGCCGTTCGGCCGGGTGCGCGCCGAGGTGAGGATGTCGGCCGACGTGGCAGCAGGGTTCACCGGCGCCACCGCGTGCTATCGGGGCTGGACCGGGTCCAGCACCCCCTGCGAATCGCTCGCCACCACCGACACGGCACCACCTGCGGTCATCGCCGAGGCACTCGCGATCGGCCCGTACGAGAACCTCACGATCGCCGTCGGCTTCGCGTCAGGGCACCTTCGAGCCGCGCGACGACTC
Organism: uncultured Actinomycetota bacterium; assembly: GCA_963799015.1. GTDB lineage: Bacteria > Actinomycetota > Actinomycetes > Actinomycetales > Microbacteriaceae > Agromyces. The sequence continues at coordinate 88,857 of CAWCWD010000003.1, forward strand.
GTTCGGGGCGTCGCCCGCGGCGATCACGGGTGCACTGGCGGCGGTGTTCGCCGTGCTGGCGATGCTTGCCGCCATCGTGCTTCGCATCGCCCGGTGGCGCGACCACCCCGGCCGCGGCACGATCATCGCGCAGTACGAGCCGCCCGAGGGCGTCAGCGCCATGGAGGCCGCCGACCTCGTCGGACACGCCGAGAAGGGCGTGACGGCCACGATCCTCGAACGAGCGGTCGCGGGCGAATTGCGCGTCGTGGAGACCGGGAGGAAGAAGTACGCGGTCGAGTTCGTCGGCGGCGAGCTCGGCGACCGCGACGCGCAGTCCGTCGTCCTGGCGCTGTTCAGCGGGAACCCGGTGCCCGGTGCGCGCCGCCAGCTCAAGTCGCGCGACGTCGCGCTCGGCCGGCGCCTCCTCTCGCTGCGCCAGTCCGTGACGAAGCGAGTCGTGCAGCGGAAGCTGCGACGACGGCCCGACCTCGGCATCCGCGTGCTCCTCGCGATCGGCGTGATCAGCGCCGCGACGCTCAGCGTGGTGTTCGGCATCTTCGCGATCGACGACCAACGGGGCGGCGCATGGCCGTTCCTCCTGTTCGTCGGGGCGATCGTCGCCGCCATCGTGACGCTCATCGTGGTCGCCGACGTGCGGCCGCTCACCGAGCGCGGCCGTGAGGCTCGCGATCACCTCGAGGGGCTGCGGCTCTACATCCGCCTCGCCGAGGCCGACCGGCTGCGCGTGCTGCAGAGCCCCGACGGCGCGATGCGCGTCGACCGGCCGGCCGCGGCATCCGTCGCCGTCGGCGCGGAGTCGGGGGCACGCGGGCGCGCCCGCGACGACGGCGTCGCTCGACCCCGCGGTGGTGCTGAAGCTCAACGAGCGACTGCTGCCGTATGCGGTGCTCTTCGGCCTCGAACGCGAATGGGTCCGCGAGCTCGCGGCGCTCTACGAAGCGCGCGGCGAGACGCCCGGCTGGTACTCCGGTCGCGACGGCTTCAACGCCGCGGCCTTCTCCGTGGCGGTCTCCGTCGTTCTCGTCGGCGTCGAGCTCGTCGTGGTCGGGCTCGAGCTCGAGCTCGTCGTCGAGCGGCTCGGGCGGCGGCGGCTCCTCGGGCGGCGGCGGCGGAGGCGGAGGCGGCGGCGGCGTCTGATCGTCGGGGCGGTCAGCCCTCGTCGTCGCCGTGGATCGCTCGTCGCGGAGGTCGACCCTTCGCTCGGCGTCGATGCCGGCGACCTCGTCGGCGAGACTGTCGTCGAGCGGGCGGTGGTCGTCGTCGGCCGCGAGCTCGTCCTCGTCGAACTCGGTGTCCTGCGACACCGTGAAGTCGTCGTCGTCCTCGGGCGAGATGGCGTCCGCCCCCGCGAGATCGTCCATGGCTGAAGCTTAGGCCGACTCGGCCGCGCTCGCACCGGGAATCCCGGCCCGGCCTCCTCGCCGCGGCCGGGTTCCGGCTCGGCCGCCAGTCGCACGTGCGGGGCGACCCGCGCGTCGCAGGTCAGCCGAAGGGCGCCGCATCCCGCTAGAATGGGAGGGCGCCCGACGGATCCGTTCTTCGGCCGACCGCGTGAGCCCGGCTCGCGCGCTGCTCGGTTCGGGATCCGGCGTACTGCATTCGGCGGCATCCGAGATGTCCCGAGCGGTCCCGACCACCGCACCGGTGACGAGGGGGCGAGCCGGAGACGGCCCGAGAGCGGGAGGACCATGGCCCAGACGAGGCAGCGCCAGCGCACGCGATCGCGCGACGATGACGCACCCATCATCCCGATCCTCGCGCGCAAGGTGCGCGAGGTCGAGACCAAGGCGCAGAAGGGCAAGCTCGGCCCCACCAACCGCACGAAGTTCCAGGTCATCGCGCTGCTCATGCGCGAGGAGCGCGCCCGGGTGAAGGCCGACCCCGAGGCCACCGACGCCGCGCGTGCCGAGCTGCTCAAGCGGCTCGACGGCATCGCGCAGATCCTCGCCAAGACGGCGGCGCGCGACACGAGCCTCATCGCCCTCCTCGAGCCCGATGCCTCGATCTCCACGGTCGCCCAGCGATTCCGCCGCGACTGGCTCCTCGAGTCCGGGGCGGAGCTCAGCCCCGATGAGCTCATCATCACGCGCGAGCCCGAGGCTAAGCCCGAGCTCGCCGAGAACCAGGTGATCCCGGCATCCGTGCGCTCGCGACAGCTCGCGAACCCGTTCCTCGCCCCCGACTTCTCGAAGCCGCCCGCCGCCGTCGTGCCGGTACGGCGACTTGCGAACTGGGAGCTGCTCGGGCCGCTCTTCAAGTCGTTCGAGATCGGATCGGGCGGCCAGGCGGCCACCATGGAGCTGCCGGAGGCGCCCGCGGTCGACCGGCTCGCGCCGCGCGGCCTGGAGCTCATGAAGCACCAGGCGCGGTTCATCGAGTCCGCCCGGCTCGGCCACCGCACGTTCCTCCTCGCCGACGAGCCAGGACTCGGCAAGACCGCGCAGTCGGTGCTCGCGGCCTCCGTGGCCGACGCCTATCCGCTGCTCGCGGTCGTGCCGAACGTCGTGAAGATGAACTGGGCGCGCGAGGTGGAGCGGTGGACGCCGCATCGCCGCGCCACCGTCATCCACGGCGACGGCGACACGCTCGACGCGTTCGCCGACGTGGTCATCGTGAACTACGACGTGCTCGACCGCCACATGGCCTGGCTGTCCACCCTCGGCTTCCGCGGCATGGTCGTCGACGAGGCGCACTTCATCAAGAACCTCCAGTCGCAGCGCTCGCGCAACGTGCTCGCGCTCGCCGACCGCATCCGGCGGACCGCCCCGGGCGGCGACCCGCTGCTGCTCGCGCTCACCGGCACCCCGCTCATCAACGACATCGACGACTTCCGGGCGATCTGGCAGTTCCTCGGCTGGATCACGGGCGACCGGCCCGCGCCGGCGCTCCTCGGCCGCCTCGAGGAGAACGGCCTCACGCCGGCCGACCACGGCTTCTACACCGAGGCCCGCCGCACCGTGATCGACCTCGGCATCGTGCGTCGCCGCAAGGTGGACGTCGCGGCCGACCTGCCCGCCAAGCGCATCGCCGACCTGCCCGTCGAGCTCGACGACGAGCTCGGCCGTTCGGTGCGCGCGGCGGAGCGCGAGCTCGGCAACCGGCTCGTCGGCCGGTTCCGCGCGCTCGTCGAAGCCCGGCGCCTGCGCGTCGGCGACCTCGACGAGGACCAGCGCGACCAGTTCATCCGGGCCGTCGCCAGCGCGGAACTCGAGGAGTCGAAGTCGGCGAAGTCGGGCGAGAACGTCTTCACGATGGTGCGCCGGATCGGCCAGGCGAAGGCCGGCCTCGCCGCCGACTACGCCGCCCAGCTCGCCCATTCGGTGGGCAAGGTCGTGTTCTTCGCCAAGCACATCGACGTCATGGACCAGGCCGAGGCGGCCCTCGCCGCCCGCGAGCTGCGCACGGTGTCACTGCGCGGCGACCAGACCGCCCTGCAGCGCCAGGCGGCGATCGACGCGTTCAACAAGGACCCCGAGGTCGCCGTGGCCGTCTGCTCGCTCACCGCGGCGGGCGTCGGCGTCAACCTGCAGGCCGCGTCGAACGTCGTCCTCGCCGAGCTCAGCTGGACGGCCGCCGAGCAGACGCAGGCGATCGACCGCGTGCACCGCATCGGCCAGGACGAGCCGGTCACCGCATGGCGCATCATCGCGGCGCACACGATCGACGCCCGCATCGCGGAGCTCATCGACTCGAAGCAGGGCCTCGCCGCCCGCGCGCTCGACGGCAGCGACGTCGAGCCCGGCTCGGCCGACTCGGTGCAGCTCGACGCCTTGCAGCACCTGCTGCGCGCCGCGCTCGACGGCGCCCTGTAGGGCGGCGCCGGGTCGGGCGACCGCACGGGGACGCTATAGACTGCCGCAGTCGATACGCCCCGACGCTGCGGCCTCCGGCATCACCCATGTTCGCGTCGAGCACCTTGGAGTCGAGCACACCATGAAGATCGGGATCCTCACCAGCGGGGGCGACTGCCCGGGCCTGAACGCGGTCATCCGCGGCTCGGTCCTGCAGGGCGTCATCACGTACGATGCGGAGTTCGTCGGCTTCCGCTGGGGATGGAAGGGCGTCGTGGAGGGCGACTTCATGCCGATCACCCGTCACGACGTGCGCGGCCTGTCGAAGCAGGGCGGCACGATCCTCGGCTCGAGCCGTACCAACCCGTTCGAGGGCGAGGGCGGCGGGCCCGAGAACATCCAGCGCATGCTCGACGCGAACGGCATCGACGCGATCATCGCGATCGGCGGCGAGGGCACCCTCACGGCGGCCCGCCGCCTCACCGACGCCGGCCTCAACATCGTCGGAGTGCCGAAGACCATCGACAACGATCTCGCGGCGACCGACTACTCGTTCGGCTTCGACACCGCGGTCGAGATCGCGACCGAGGCGATCGACCGCCTCCGCACCACGGCCGAGTCGCACGGTCGCTGCATCGTCGTCGAGGTCATGGGCCGGCACGTCGGCTGGATCGCGCTGCACTCCGGCATGGCGGGCGGCGCGCACGCCATCCTCATCCCCGAGCAGCCGCAATCGATCGACCAGATCTGCGAGTGGGTCGAGTCCGTCCGCGACCGCGGCCGTGCCCCGCTCGTCGTCGTCGCCGAGGGCTTCCACCTCGACGACATGGACGAGGCGCACTCGCACAAGGGCCTCGACGCGTTCAACCGTCCGCGCCTCGGCGGCATCGCCGAGCGCCTCGCGCCCATCATCGAGGAGCGCACCGGCATCGAGTCCCGCGACACGGTGCTCGGCCACATCCAGCGCGGCGGCGCCCCGTCGGCGTACGACCGGGTGCTCGCGACGCGGCTCGGCATGCACGCCGTCGACGCGGTGTACGAGCACGCGTGGGGCTCGATGGTGACGCTCCGCGGCACCGACATCAAGACCGTCTCCATCGCCGAGGCGGTCGGCAGCCTCAACCGCGTGCCCCAGTCGCGCTACGACGAGGCGAAGATCCTCTTCGGCTGACGGATGCTGCTGCCCCAGGTCTGCGTCTGCTACCTCCTGCGCGAGCGGGCGGGCGTCGTCGAGGTGCTGCTCGGGCGCAAGAAGCACGGGCTCGGCAAGGGCAACTTCGTCGGACTCGGCGGCAAGCTCGAACCGGGGGAGTCGGCGGTCGACGCCGCGGTGCGCGAGGTCTTCGAGGAGTCGGGCGTCGTCGTCGCGGCATCCGACCTCGAATCGCGCGGGCGGCTCACGTACCTCTTCCCGCACCGCGAGGCGTGGAGCCAGGAGTCGAACGTGTTCGTCTGCCGCACGTGGCGCGGCGAACCGTCGGGCTCGGACGAACTCGACCCCGAGTGGTTCGCGCTCGACGCCGTGCCGTTCGACGAGATGTGGGACGACGCGCGGCGCTGGCTGCCCGCGGTGCTCGACGGCGGCCGCGTGCGCCGTACGCTTCGTGTTCGGCGAGGACCTGGCGACCGTGGTGGATGAGCGGGAACCGGTCGCGTAGTATCGTCGGGGTGCACGGCGCTCGCCGCTTCCGCAACCAACGTCCCCTGAACATTCGGTGAATCACCACCACCGATCCAGAGAAAGACGCCGGTGGATCTCACCCTCATCGTCGTGCTGGTCATCGCGCTGGCGCTCTTCTTCGACTTCACGAACGGCTTCCACGACACGGCGAACGCCATGGCGACGCCGATCGCCACCGGCGCGCTCCGCCCGAAGGTCGCCGTCGGCATCGCCGCGATCCTGAACCTCGTGGGCGCGTTCCTGTCGACCGAGGTGGCGCAGGACCATCTCGGGCGGCATCATCAAGGAGGGCGACGGCGGCGTGCTGATCACGCCCCAGCTCATCTTCGCCGGGTTGATCGGCGCGATCGTGTGGAACATGATCACGTGGCTGCTCGGGCTCCCCTCGTCGTCGAGCCACGCGCTGTTCGGCGGGCTCATCGGCGCCGCCCTCGTCGGATTCGGCGTGCAGGCCGTCGACTTCAGCGTCGTGCTGTCGAAGGTCGTGCTGCCCGCCATCCTCGCGCCGCTGACCGCCGGGCTCATCGCGTACACGGCCACGAAGCTCGCCTACGCCATCACCCGGCGCTACGACGGCAGGCCCGACGGCCGCGACGGGTTCCGGCACGCGCAGATCTTCTCGAGCTCGCTGGTCGCGCTCGCGCACGGCACCAACGACGCCCAGAAGACCATGGGCATCATCACCCTCACGCTCATCTCGGTCGGGCTCCAGCCGGTCGGCAGCGGCCCCGAGTTCTGGGTCATCGTGGTCTGCGCCGTCGCGATCGCCCTCGGCACGTACATGGGCGGCTGGCGCATCATCAAGACGCTCGGCACCGGGCCTCACCGACGTGAAGCCCGCGCAGGGCTTCGCCGCCGAGACCTCCACGGCCGCCACGATCCTCGCCTCGACCCACCTCGGCTTCGCCCTGTCGACCACCCAGGTCGCGTCGGGCTCCGTCATCGGCTCCGGCATGGGCCGCCGCGGCTCGAAGGTGCGCTGGCGCACCGCAGGCCGCATCGGCGTCGGCTGGCTGCTGACGCTGCCGGCGGCCGGGATCGTCGGCGCGCTCGCGGCGCTCGTCGCCTCGATCGGCCCCATCGGCATCATCATCGACACGATCATCGGCGTCGTCGTCATCTCCGGCATCTTCCTGTGGTCGCGTCGCAGCGAGGTGTCGCCGTCGAACGTGGTCAGCGAGGTCGCCGACTCCGGCACGCGCCGTGAAGATCAAGCGGAATCCGAAGCCCAAGAAGAAGGTGGCGCCGTGATCGACTGGCTCGCATTCCTCCTGGTGCTCGTGTCGGCCCTGCTCGCCACGGTGGTCGTGGTGATCACGTACTCGCTCGGCATCCGACTGCTCACGGTGTCGGGGCGCACGCCGATCGTGACGCCGGCCGAGTTCACCGACGCCATCACCGTCGTCACCCCCGCCGAGGCCAAGGCCGCCGTGAAGCGCGCAGCCAAGGCCGCGAAGAAGAGCCCCCTCACCGACCGCCAGAAGCGTGCGGCGCTCATCGGCGCCCGAACCTGCTTCACGCTGAGCGGCGTCGCCGCGCTGGTCGGCATCTACCTCATCGTGCCGGTGCTGCACGGGCTCGTCTGATCGAGCGGATGCCGCGCGGCGCGCTCGGCGGCTGGCCTCCCTCGCGCCGGAGCGCGCGCCCACGCCGCGATCGGGGGGATAGCCCCATACCGCGGGTCCTGCGGCATCCGTAGCGTGGAATCACACCTCACGGACAGGAGATCACCACCATGACCACCGCAACTCCCACCTCGTCGCAGCAGGCGCCGTTCGGCGATCCGAACCCCTACGCGACGACCGCCGCGCCCGCGGCGGAGTCGCGCGGGTTCAGCATCGCGAGCCTCGTGCTCGGCCTCGCCTCCATCGTCGCCGCCTCCACGTTCTTCGTGCCGGCCGCCGGCCTCGTGCTCGGCATCATGGCGCTCACGCGCGAGCCCGCCTCGCGCACCATGGCGATCTGGGGCATCGTGCTGAACAGTGTGATGCTGGCCGGCACCGTGCTCGTGGGACTCGGCTTCGCCGTCTTCGGCCTCGCGATGCTGCCCTTCGCCTTCCTCTGACCCTCGAGCCCGAACGGGCCGCGCCCCCGGCTTCGGGGCGCGGCCCGTTCGCCGTTCCCGGGGTCAGGCGTAGAAGCCGCGGAGCAGCGCCTCGGTGCCCTCGATGTGCTCGGCCATCGCGGCCGCCGCGTCGTCGGGGCTGCCGCGCAGGATCGCCCCGACGATGGCGCCGGTGCTGCTCGTCGGAGTGGGCGATGTTCGGCGCGAGCAGCGGGATGCCGTCGAGGAGCTCGTTCACCCGCATGCGCACGTCGGCCACGAGCGGGATGAGGCTCGGCGCCCCGATCACCTCGGCGATGAGCAGGTGCAGCCGCGAGTCGGCCATGCGGTACTGCGCGCCCGCGGCGGCGCGGCACTCCTCGTAGGCCTGCCAGAGCCGCTCCCGGTCGCCTGCGGCGAGCTGGCTCTCGGCTGCACGGCGGGCGACGCCGACCTCGATCACCGCGCGGAGGGCGAGCGTGTCCTCGAGCCGTGCGGCGGTGCCCATCGGATCGCGATCGGCCCCCACGGTGATCGGCGCGGCCGTCGGCAGCTCGTCGGAGACGAACGTGCCGCCGTACCGCCCGCGCCGGGCGACCACCCAGCCGGCCTCGGCGAGTGAGGCGATCGCCTCGCGCAGGGTGTCGCGGCTGACCTCGAGCATGCCGGCGAGCTCCCGCTCGGGCGGCAGGCGCTCACCCGGCCCGATCAGGCCGAGCCGGATCGACTGGAGGAGCCGCTGCACGGTCTCCTCGAACGCATTCGCGGGGCGGGCGGGCGTGAACAGGAGCCCGGCGCTCAGCACCTCCGCCGGCTCGGGCGGCGTCGACGGCATGGCCGCCGCCTCGTCGTGGGAGCCGGGCTCGGGCGCAGCGGCATCCGCGCCCATCGCCGTCTCGTCGCCCGCCGGGTTCTGCATGCTTCGAGCCTAGAGCGGCGTGACGTAGGCGGAGCTGATCCCGCCGTCGACGAGGAAGGTGGATCCGGTGATGAACGACGCGTCGTCGCTCGCGAGGAAGGCGACGGCCGCCGCGAGCTCCTCGGGCTCGGCGAACCGCCCCACGGGGATGTGCACGAGCCGTCGCTGCGCCCGCTCGGGGTCCTTGGCGAACAGCTCCTGCAGCAGCGGCGTGTTCACCGGGCCGGGGCAGAGCGCATTCACGCGGATGCCCTGCCTGGCGAACTGCACGCCGAGCTCGCGGCTCATCGCGAGCACGCCGCCCTTCGAGGCGGTGTAGGAGATCTGCGACGTCGCGGACCCGAGCACCGCCACGAACGACGCCGTGTTGATGATCGAGCCGCGGCCCTGCGCGACCATGTGGCGGAGCGCCGCGCGCGAGCACAGGTACACCGATTTCAGGTTGACGTCCTGCACCTTCTGCCACGCGGGCAGCTCGGTGGTCTCGATGGAGTCGTCGTCGGGCGGCGAGATGCCCGCGTTGTTGAACGCGATGTCGACGGAGCCGTACGCCTCGGCGGCCGCGTCGAACAGGTGGTCGACCTGCGCCTCGTCGGTGACGTCGACGGGCACGAACAGGCCGCCGACGAGCGCGGCCGCCGCGGGGCCTGCGGTGGCATCCAGATCTCCGATCACCACCTTCGCGCCCTCGGCGGCGAGTCGCTTCGCCGTGGCGAGCCCGATGCCGGACGCCCCGCCGGTGATGACGGCGACCCGTCCGGCGAGCCGCTGCGTGAGGTCGATGCGAGGGAGGTCGGTCATGGGTGCTCCTGTCGTAGGGGTTCGGGTTCGGGGTCGCGATGTGCGGCGCTACTCGGCTGCCACCGGAGTGGGCTCGACGGCGAGGAAGACGTTCTTGGTCTCGGTGAAGGCGAGCGGCGCATCGGGGCCGAGCTCGCGGCCGAGGCCCGACTGCTTGAATCCGCCGAACGGCGTGGCGTAGCGCACCGACGAGTGCGAGTTCACGCTGAGGTTGCCCGACTCGACGGCACGGGCCACGCGGATGCCGCGGCTGAGGTCGCGGGTCCAGATCGAGCCGGAGAGGCCGTACTCGCTCGCGTTCGCGAACCGGATCGCGTCGGCCTCGTCGTCGAACGGGAACACCGACACGACCGGGCCGAAGATCTCCTCGCGCGCCGCGCGCGAATCGCGGGCCGGGGTGAGCACGGTCGGGGCGAACCAGTAGCCCGGCCCGTCGGGTGCGCTGCCGCGGAACGCGACGTCGCGGTCGTCGGGCACGAAGGAGCGCACGCGCTCGAGGTGCTCCTTCGCGACGAGCGGCCCCATCTCCGTGGATTCGTCGGCGGGGTCGCCGACCCGCACGCCGGCGACGGCGGGCTCGAGGAGCTCCATGAACCGCTCGTAGGCGCTGCGCTCCACGAGGATGCGGCTGCGCGCGCAGCAGTCCTGGCCGGCATTCTCGAACACGCCGTACGGCGCCGTGGCCGCGGCCTGCTCGAGGTCGGCGTCGGCGAAGACGATGTTGGCGCTCTTGCCGCCGAGCTCGAGGGTCACGCGCTTCACCTGCGCGGCGCACCCCGCCATGATGTGCTTGCCCACCTCGGTCGACCCGGTGAACACGACCTTGCGCACGGTCTCGTTCGTGACGAAGCGCTCGCCGACGACCGAGCCCTTGCCGGCCACCACCTGGAACAGCCCCTCGGGCAGCCCGGACTCGAGCGCGAGCTCCGCGAGCCTGAGGCTCGTGAGCGGCGTCCACTCGGCGGGCTTCAGCACGACCGCGTTGCCCGCCGCCAGCGCCGGCGCGAACCCCCACGACGCGATCGTCATGGGGAAGTTCCACGGCGTGATCACGCCGACGACCCCGAGCGGCTCCTGGAACGTGACGTCGAGGCCCCCCGCGACCGGGATCTGCCGGCCGAACAGGCGCTCGGGCGACGCCGAGTAGTACTCGAGCACGTCGCGCACGTGCCCGGCCTCCCAACGCGCCTGCGAGATCGGATGCCCCGAGTTGCGCACCTCGATCGCGGCGAGCTCCTCCGACCGCGCCGTCGACCGCCTCCGCGAACCGGCGCAGCATCCGCCCCCGCTCTGCCGGCGCGAGCGCCGCCCAGTGGCGCTGCGCGGATGCGGCGCGCGCGATCGCGGCATCCGTCTCCTCGATCGACGCGGACGTGACCGTGGCGACGACCTCCTCGTCGGCGGGGTTGACGATCGTATGGCTCACGAACGGCTCCTTCTCGTGCGGTGCGTGCGGGCGGCCTCGACGAGGCCGGCGAACAGCCGTCGGTCGGCGGCGTTCTCCTCGGGATGCCACTGCACGCCGAGTCCGAACGGCACCGCGTCGAGCTCCACCGCCTCGATCACGCCGTCCTCGCTGCGCGCGGTGACGGTGAGGCCGTCGGCGACGTCGTCGAGGGCCTGGTGGTGGTAGTAGTGCACCGGCAGCGTCGCGGAGTCGGGCCCGAGCGAGGGCGGCCAGCCGGGAGTCGGGGTCGACCGTCACCTCGCCCTCGCCGAACACGGCGGGGGAGGGCTGGTAGCGTTCGCTGCCGACCACCTCGGGCAGGTGCTGGTGGAGCGTGCCGCCGAGCGCGACGTTCAGCACCTGCGCGCCGCGGCAGATGCCGAGGAACGGCAGCTCGATCGCGATCGCCTCGGTGAGCAGCGCGTCCTCCCACGCGTCGCGGTCGGTGCGCGGCGCGCCCGTGCGCGGGTGCGCGGACTGTCCGTAGCGGGCGGGGTCGACGTCGGCGCCGCCCGCGACGATGAGGCCGTCGAGGGCGGTGACGACGGCACGGGCGATCTCGGGGGAGGCGGGTTGCGGGGGCAGCAGCACGGCGATGCCGCCGGCATCCGTCACCGCGTCGAGGTAGACCTTGGGCAGGAACGACGCCGGCACGTCCCAGACGCCGGTCTGCGCCTGCTCGAGGTAGGTGGTGACGCCGATCAACGGCGCGGATGCCGCCGGCACAGGCCCCGGGGCATCCGCGTCGTCCCCCCTCCCCCCGGTCTTGCGACGCGTCGTGTCAGAGTCGTTCGAAGCCACGTACCCGCTCCCAATCCGTGACGGCCGCGTCGTACGCGGCGAGCTCGACGCGCGCGTTGTTCAGGTAGTGCTCGACGACCTCGTCGCCGAAGGCCTCGCGCGCGATCGTCGATCCGGCGAAGAGCTCGGCCGACTCCCGGAGCGTCGCCGGCACGCGCGCCACGTCGCTGTCGTACGCGTTGCCCTCGAACACGTCGCCCGGCTCGAGCTCCTGGTCGATCCCGGCGAGGCCGGCCGCGATGAGCGCCGCGACCGCGAGGTACTGGTTCACGTCGCCGCCCGGCACCCGGTTCTCCACGCGCATGCCGAGGCCGTGCCCGACCACCCGCAGGGCGCACGTGCGGTTGTCGAGGCCCCACGCGATCGCGGTCGGGGCGAAGCTGCCGGCCACGTAGCGCTTGTACGAGTTCACGTTCGGTGCCGAGAAGAGCGTGAGTTCGCGCATGGCGGCGAGCTGGCCGGCGAGGAAGTGCCGGAAGAGCGAGGACATGCCGTGCGGGGCATCCGGGTCGCTGAAGACCGCCTCGCCGCCCGCGCCGCGCAGGCTGATGTGGATGTGGCAGCTGTTGCCCTCGCGCTCGTTGAACTTCGCCATGAAGGTGAGCGACTTGCCGTGCCGGTCGGCGATCTCCTTCGCGCCGTTCTTGTAGATCGAGTGGTTGTCGCAGGTGCCGAGCGCATCCGTGTAGCGGAATGCGATCTCCTGCTGTCCGAGGTTGCACTCGCCCTTCACGCCCTCGCAGTACATGCCCGCGCCGTCCATCGAGTTGCGGATGTCGCGGAGCAGCGGCTCCATGCGCGTTGAGGCGAGCAGCGCGTAGTCGATGTTGTAGTCGCTGGCCGGCGTGAGGTCGCGATATCCCTTGCGCCAGGCGTCGCGGTAGGAGTCGTCGAACACGATGAACTCGAGCTCGGTGCCGACGAACGCCGTCAGGCCCCGCTCGGCGAGCCGCTCGAGCTGGCGTTGCAGGATGCGGCGGGGCGACGGCTCGACAGGCGTGCCGTCGAGCCACTGCAGGTCGGCCGTGACGAGCGCCGTCGCGTCGAGCCACGGTGCGGCCCGGAGCGTGGCGAAGTCGGGGATGAGCGCCATGTCGCCGTAGCCGCGCTCCCAGCTCGACATGGCGTAGCCGTCGACGGTGTTCATCTCGACGTCGACCGCGAGCAGGTAGTTGCACGCCTCCGCGCCGTGCGCGGCCACGTCGTCGAGGAACAGGCGCGCCGAGACGCGCTTGCCGACGAGGCGGCCCTGCATGTCGGTGAAGGCCACGATGACGGTGTCGACGTGGCCGTCGGCGACCGCGCTGCGGAGCTGGTCGAGCGTGAGGTATCCGGTCGGTGCCGACATCCGTGGCTCCTCCTCGAGGCGATGAATGGTCTGCTGTGGCGACCATTACATCACAGGCCGACGCGCTTGCGACAGCTGCACTGAGCCCGCGTTCGCGAGCCGACTCATCGAAGGCTCCGTGAAAAAGGTCTGTACGAGCGACCATTGCGACCCCTATAGTCGGGGCCAACGCATCGCATCCCCCGCGCCCGCCCGAATCGGCCTGCGCGATGAGAGCAAGGGAGCCGTCATGGCGAAAGACACCTTGAGGGTCTCGGGAGTGAAGTACACGACCGCCGACTCCGGATACTTCGAGAAACGCAAGCTCACCCGCACCGCAGGGGTCTGGGGCCTCTGGGGCCTCGCCGTCGCCGCCGTCATCTCGGGCGACTTCTCCGGCTGGAACTTCGGCATCGACTTCGCCGGCTTCGGCGGCATGGTCATCGCCTTCGCGATCCTCGTGGTCATGTACTACGGCCTCATCTTCTCGATCGGCGAGATGGCGTCGGCGATGCCGCACACGGGCGGCGCGTACTCGTTCTCGCGAGCGGCCATGGGCCCGTGGGGCGGCTTCATCACCGGGCTCGCCGAGACGATCGAGTACGTCGCGACGACCGCGGTCATCGTGTTCTTCTCCGGCCTCTACGCCGACTCGATCACGAGCGAGCTGCTCGGGTTCTCGATGCCGCAGTGGATCTGGTGGATCATCCTGTACCTCGTCTTCATCGGCATCAACGCCGCAGGGGCGAGCCTCTCGTTCAAGTTCGCGATCGTCGTCTCGATCATCTCGATCGCGATCCTGCTCGTGTTCAGCGCGATGGCGATCTTCTCGGGGCAGTTCTCCTGGGACAAGCTCTTCGACATCGCGCCCGACGCGGGCCAGACGGCATTCCTGCCGCACGGCGTGCTGCCGATCCTCTTCGCGCTGCCGTTCGCGATGTGGTTCTTCCTCGGCATCGAGGAGCTGCCGCTCGCCGCGGAGGAGTCGACCGACCCGGTGCGCGACATCCCGCGTGCCGGGCTCATCGCCCGCGCCACGCTCATCGTCACCGGCCTGCTCGTGCTGTTCCTCAACACCGGCGTGGTCGGCGCCGAGGCGACGGGCACGGCGGGGGAGCCGCTGCTCGACGGATTCCGGGCGATCGTGGGCGACGGACTCGCCGCGGTGCTGGCCCTCTTCGCGCTCATCGGCCTGCTCGCGTCGCTGCAGGGCATCATGTTCGCCTACGGGCGCAACATGTACTCGCTCTCGCGTGCCGGGTACTACCCGAAGTTCCTCTCGCTCACCGGCAAGCGCCAGACGCCGTGGGTCGCCCTCGTCGCCGGTGCGCTGATCGGCTTCGCGGCGCTCGTCGTGCTCGACGTGCTCGCCTCGCTCGACGCGGAAGGCGCGGGCGCGGTCGCCGGCGCGATCGTGCTGAACATCGCCGTGTGGGGTGCGGTGCTCGCGTACCTGCTGCAGATGGTGGCGTTCGTGATCCTGCGCCGCAAGTACCCCGACGCGAAGCGGCCCTACCGCAGCCCGTGGGGCGTTCCCGGTGCGATCGTCGCAGCAGTGATCGCCGCGCTCATCTTCCTCGGGTTCCTGCTCAACCCCACGTTCGTGCCGGCGATCATCGCGATCGGCGTGGTCTACGCGGTGATGCTCGTCATCTTCGCGCTGTGGGGCCGGCACCGACTGATCCTCTCGCCCGAGGAGGAGTACGCCGTGTCCGGGGGACTGCACGGCGACCCGCAGGCGGAGGGCTACGGCGGCGTCGGTCGAGAGCGAGCTGCTCGCGGCCGACGGCGTCGACGAGTCCGCGGTGCTCGCGGCCGACGGCGTCGACGAGTCCGACAAGGTCTAGTCGACGCACGAGGGCGGCGGGGCGTGGGGGCGCCCTGCCGCCCGTTCGCGTGCCCGGGTCGGCGGTAGGCTCGGAGGCGAGTACAGGCGTGGCGACCCCGCGCGAACCACCGCGCGCGGCGATCCCGCGCGAACGAGGCAATGGAGCCGAACAGTGTCGATGACCCGACCCGAACACCTGCCCGACCACCTGACCCTGGAGGAGGAGGCGCACGTGACGAACCCCGTCGACCTTCCCCCGGCCACGCGCACCGAGATCGACTCGCTCGGCAGCGTCGACGTGCCGGCCGACGCCTACTGGGGCGTGCACACCATGCGCGCGCTCGAGAACTTCCCGATCTCCAAGCGCCCGATCTCGGTCTACCCCGACCTGATCCGCGCCCTCGCCTCGGTCAAGCAGGCCGCCGCCCGCGCCAACCGCGAGGTCGGCGTGCTCAACGCCGAGAAGGCCGACGTGGATCGACGGGCCTGCCAGCGCATCATCGACGGGGCAGTACCACGACCAGTTCGTCGTCGGCGTGATCCAGGGCGGCGCGGGCACGTCCACCAACATGAACGCGAACGAGGTCATCACCAACGTCGCGCTCGAGATCGCCGGCTACGCCAAGGGCCGTTACGACATCCTGCACCCGATCGACGACGTCGAACCGCAGCCAGTCGACGAACGACACCTACCCCACGGCGCTCAAGATCTCGCTCGCGTTCTCGCTGCAGACCCTGCTCAGGGAGCTCGAGCTGCTGCGCCTGTCCGTTCGGCCGCAAGGCCGAGGAGTTCCACGACATCCTGAAGGTCGGGCGCACGCAGCTGCAGGACGCCGTGCCGATGACGCTCGGCCAGGAGTTCCACGGCTTCGCCACGACGCTCGGCGAGGACCACGCTCGCCTCACCGAGACCATCTGGCTGCTCTCCGAGATCAACATCGGCGCCACCGCGATCGGCACCGGCATCACCGCGGACCCGGGGTACGGCGCGGCCGCCGTGCGCCACCTCATCGAGATCACCGGGCTCAGCCTCGAGACCGCGCCCGACCTCATCGAGTCCACGAGCGACACGGGCGCGTTCATGTCGTTCTCCGGATCGCTCAAGCGCAGCGCCATCAAGCTGTCGAAGATCTGCAACGACCTCCGCCTGCTCTCCTCCGGCCCGCAGGCCGGTCTCGGCGAGATCAACCTCCCGCCCCGGCAGGCCGGCTCGAGCATCATGCCGGGCAAGGTCAACCCCGTCATCCCCGAGGCGGTCAGCCAGGTCGCCTACGCGGTCGCGGGCACGGATGTCACGGTCACCATGGCGGCCGAGGCGGGCCAGCTGCAGCTGAACGCGTTCGAGCCGGTCATCGCGCACTCGCTGCTGCAGTCGATCACGTGGATGCGGCAGGCGTGCTGGACGCTGCGCGTCAACTGCGTCGACGGCATCACCGCGAACGTCGAGCGGCTCGATGCGATGGTGGCGTCGAGCGTCGGCGTGATCACCGCGCTCATCCCGTTCATCGGCTACACGGCGGCCGCGGCGCTCGCCAAGGCAGGCGCTCGCAACCGGGCGCCCCGTCGCCGACCTCGTGGTCGAGGCGGGACTCATGACCCGGCACGACGTCGAGCGGCAGCTCGCGCCGTCGCGGCTCTCGGGCATCCACCCCATCACCACGGCGATCCCGGTGATCGACCTGCAGGGCGAGCCCTCGGAGTAGTGCCGGCCGCGGGCGGGGGATCGCCTCCCGCCCGCGATCGGGGTCGCGCGGTGGGTCAGATCACGCGGCAGTGGGTCGTGAGCGAGCCGATGCCCTCGATCGAGACGGTGACGGTCGAGCCGTCGCGGAGGAAGACCTGCGGGTTGCGCGAGTAGCCCGCGCCGCCGGGGCTGCCCGTGGAGATGAGGGTGCCCGGGGGGATCGTGGCGGAGCGCGAGAGGTAGGAGATGATCTCGGCGACGCCGCGCACCATCTCGTTCGTCGAGGCGTCCTGCAGGATGCGGCCGTCGAGGTTCGTCGTGAGCCAGAGGTCCTGCGGGTCGGCGACCTCGTCGGCCGTGACGACCACCGGGCCGGTCGGCGTGAAGCCGTCGAACGACTTGCAGCGCGACCACTGCGCCTCGCTGAACTGCAGGTCGCGGGCCGTGATGTCGTTCACGACCGTGTAGCCCCACACGTAGTCGAGGGCGTCGCGCACGTGCACGCCCCGCGCGGGCCGGCCGATGATCACGCCGAGCTCGGCCTCGTAGTCGACCTGCTTCGTGAGGTCCTCGGGCCAGGTGGTCGTGCCGCCGTGGCCGGCGAGCGAGTTGGGCCAGAGCGAGAAGATCGTCATGGCGGTCTCGGAGCGCAGCTTCAGCTCCGAGGCGTGCGCGGCGTAGTTCGCGCCGATCGCGATGACCTGCGCCGGCCGCAGCACCGCCGACGAGTGGCGCAGCTCCGAGACCGGCACGGGGTCGGCGCCGGCGTCGAGCGCGGCGTCGACCGTCGCGCGCACTTCGGCGAGGCCGGCGGGGCCGCGTTCGATGAGCTCCTGGAGGTCGCGCGGCGCCGTCGGCGTGAGCTCGTCGAGGAAGAGCGCAGCCTCGGCCACCACCACCGCGAGCCGAGGGGTCGTCTGGCCTTCGACTCTGAGGTGCGCGAATCTCACCGGTCTAGGCTATCGGGCCGGGCGACGCCGGAGCTGTGCATGACGTACAACGAACCGCAGCAGATCGCTGCCGTGGTGTCCACGAACCGGTGGTGAGCCCACCCGGATGCCGCGGCGCCGCCTCCGGATTCGGCTACGTCGTCGCGGGCCGCAGCCGGAGTTCCTGCATGCCGCCGTCGACCGCGAGTGCGATGCCCGTCGTGGAGCCCGAGGCGGGACTCGCGAGGTAGGCGACGGCGTCGGCGACCTCGGCGGCGGAGACGAGCCGTCCGTGCGGCTGCCGAGCCTCGAGGGCGGCGCGCTCGGCCGCCGGGTCGGACGCGGCGTCGAGGAGCCGCCCGACCCACGGGGTGTCCGCGGTGCCCGGGTTCACCGCGTTCACCCGGATGCCCTCCCGCAGGTGATCGGCGGCCATCGCCCGGGTGAGCGCCGCGACAGCGCCCTTGCTCGCGCTGTAGAGCGCCCGCTCGGGCAGTCCGGCGGTCGCCGCGATCGACGAGGTGTTCACGATCGCCGCGGCGGGGGAGCGTCGCAGGTGGGGCAGTGCGGCGCGGCTGACGCGGGCCATGCCGACGACGTTGACGTCGAGCACGCGGAGCCATTCGTCGTCGGCGTTCGCCTCCACGGTGCCCTGCGCGCCGATGCCCGCGTTGTTGACGAGCACGTCGATGCGGCCGAGCTCGGTGGCCACCCGCTCGACGCCCGCCCGCACGGCGTCGTCGTCGGCGACGTCGACGGCGACGGCGAGGTCGGCGTGGGGTGCGGCATCCGGATGCAGGTCGAAGACGGCGACCATCGCGCCGCCCCGCTGCAGGCGTTCGGCGATCGCGGCGCCGAGGCCGGATGCCCCGCCGGTGACGATCGCGACGAGCCCGGTGAAGTCGTGGGTCATGGTGGTCGGTGGTCCTTTCGATCAGGCGGAGACGACGAGCTGGCGCTGGCGGCCGAGGCCGTCGATCTCGAGCTCGACGAGGTCGCCGGGCGCCAGGTAGGGGAAGCGGCCCGAGAGCGCGACGCCCTCGGGGGTGCCGGTGAGGATGAGGTCGCCGGGTTCGAGGACGAGCACCTGGCTGAGCTCGTGGACGATGCGGTCGATGCCGAAGATGAGGTCGCTCGTGCGGGAGTCCTGGCGCGGCTCGCCGTTGACGAAGCTCCTGAGTCGCAGGTCGGCGGCCTCGACCTCGTCTGCGGTGACGAGCCACGGACCCGTGGGGCAGAAGCCCGGGCCGCTCTTGCCCTTGGACCACTGGCCGCCGGACACGGCGAGCTGCCAGTCCCGCTCGGAGAGGTCGTTCGCCATGACGTACCCGGCGATGTGCTCGCGAGCGCAGGCCGGCGACTCGAGGTACGAGGCGCGGCGGCCGATGACGATGCCGAGCTCGACCTCCCAGTCGGTCTTGGAACTGCCGCGCGGGATCGCGACGTCGTCGAACGGCCCGACGACGGTGTTCGGCGACTTCATGAACATGACGAGGTGCTCGGGCGGGGCCGAGCCCGACTCGGCGGCGTGCGCCGCGTAGTTCATGCCGATGCAGTACACCGCCGAGGGGCGTGCGATGGGCGCGCCGACGCGGAGCGACGCGGCATCCGCCACCTCGGCGAGCGTGCCCGCCGCGAGCGCGTCACGGGCCCGGTCGATGCCGCCCGCGGCGAGGAACCCGCCGTCGACGTCGTTCGTGACGGCTCGCAGGTCGAAGGCGCGATCACCGTCGAGGACGACGGGGATCTCGGCTCCGGCGGTGCCGAGGCGGGCGAATCGCATGCTGGTCCTCTCGTTGGGGTTGGGCGACCGAACATCTGAACTCTCAGTGGCACGGTGCGGGGATTCATGGAGATTGTTGCACATCGGGGGGAGTTGACAGCAGAGACATCCGATGTTTATGCTCGGCCTCGCCACGAAAGGACGCCATGAGCACGATCGTCAGTGTTGACACCAGGGACATCCGCTTCCCGACCTCGCTCCACCTCGACGGGTCGGACGCCATGAACCCCGACCCCGACTACTCGGCGGCGTACGTCGTGATCCGCACCGACGCCGGCGACGGACTCGAGGGCCACGCATTCGTCTTCACGATCGGCCGGGGCAACGACGTGCAGGTCGCGGCGCTCGAGACGCTCCGCGGTCACCTCCTCGGGCAGGACGTCGAGGCGCTCCTCGCCGACCTGGGCGCCGCGTCGCGGTTGCTCGTGCACGACTCGCAACTGCGCTGGCTCGGGCCGGAGAAGGGCGTCATGCACATGGCGATCGGGGCGGTCGTCAACGCCCTGTGGGACCTGCGCGCCAAGCGCGCGGGCCGTCCGCTGTGGCAGCACCTCGCCGGACTCAGCCCCGAGGAGCTCGTGTCGCTCGTCGACTTCCGCTACCTCACCGACGCGATCACGCCCGACGAGGCGCTCGCGATCCTCCGCGCCGCCGAGCCCGGTCGCGTGGAGCGCACCGCCCGACTACTCGATGTCGGCTACCCCGCGTACACGACGACGCCCGGCTGGCTCGGATACTCGGACGAGAAGCTCGAGCGACTCTGCCGCGAGGCCGTGGCCGACGGATTCCCGCAGATCAAGTTGAAGGTCGGTGCCGACCTCGACGACGACGTGCGCCGCCTCGGCATCGCGCGCCGGGCCGTCGGGCCGGGCTTCCCGATCGCGATCGACGCCAACCAGCGCTGGGATGTCGGCGACGCCGTCGCGTGGGTGAACGCGCTCGCCGAGTTCGAGCCCGCCTGGATCGAGGAGCCGACCAGCCCCGACGACATCCTCGGGCACGCGGCCATCGCCCGGGGCATCGCGCCGGTGCGCGTGGCGACCGGCGAGCACGTGCAGAACCGCATCGTGTTCAAGCAGCTCCTCCAAGCGGGCGGCATGGACGTGATGCAGATCGACGCCACCCGCGTCGGCGGCGTCAACGAGAACATCGCGAACCTGCTCCTGGCGGCGAAGTTCGGCGTGCCGGTGTGCCCCCACGCCGGCGGCGTCGGCCTGTGCGAGGCGGTGCAGCACCTCTCGATGTTCGATTACGTCGCGGTGTCGGGCACGATGGACGGACGCATGATCGAGTACGTCGACCACCTCCACGAGCACTTCGCCACTCCCACGGTGGTCACGCGCGGGCGCTACGTCGCGCCGACCGCGCCGGGGGCCGGCACCGAGATGCTCGCCGATTCCGTCGACGCCTACACGTGGCGGGGCGCCCACGCCGGAGCGACCGCGTGAGTACCGCCCCGGGTGCCGCCGTCACGAGCGCCGAACGGCTCGGACCCGTCGGGTTCGGCGCGGCGCCGATCGGCAACCTCTACCGTCGGGTCACCGACTCCGAGGCGCGAGCGGCCCTCGAGGCGGCGTGGGAGGGCGGCATCCGCTACTTCGACACCGCGCCGCACTACGGGCTCGGCCTCTCCGAGCGTCGGCTCGGCGCGTTCCTGGGCGAGCGGCCGCGCGAGGAGTTCACCGTCTCAACCAAGGTGGGGCGCGTGCTGGAGCCGAATCCCGACTTCGTCGGCGGCGACGACCTCGCCCACGGCTTCGCGGTGCCGAACCGGCTCGTGCGCCGCTTCGACCCGACCGAGGCCGGCGTGCGACGCAGCATCGAGGACTCGCTCGAGCGACTGGGCCTCGACCGCATCGACATCGCCTACCTGCACGACCCCGACGCGTACGACCTCGACCAGGGGCTCGCCGAGGGCCTGCCCGCACTCGCCCGCCTCCGCGACGAGGGGCTTGTCGGTGCGATCGGCATCGGCACGAACGACGCGGATGCCGCGGCGCGCGCCGTGCGCGAAGGCGACCTCGACCTCGTGATGATCGCCGGGCGCTACACGCTCCTCGAGCAGCCGGCGCTCGACGACCTGCTCCCGCTGTGCGAGGCGCGCGGCGTCGGCGTCGTCGCGGCGGCCCCATACAACTCCGGCCTGCTCGCGACCGACGAGCCCGGGGCCGGCGCGCACTACGACTACGGCGACGTGCCGGACGACATCCTCCGCCGCGCGCGCGAGCTCGCGGCCGCCTGTCGGCGCGCGCGGGGTCGCCCTGCCGGTCGCCGCCATCCAGTACCCGCTGCGCCACCCCGCGGTGCGCGCGGTCGTGGTGGGCTCGGCGCGGGCCGACGTCGGTGCGGGAGAACCTCGAGCGCGGCCCGACACGAGCGTGCCCGAGGCCGTGTGGGCGGAGCTGCGCGACGAGGGGCTGATCCCGTGACCGGCGCGCGTGATCGACGCCCACCTCCACCTCTGGGATCGCTCGCAGGGCGGGTACGCCTGGATCACCCCCGACCTCGGGCCGCTGTACCGCGACTTCGGGCCCGACGAGGCGGCGGCCGAGCTGCGCGCCGCCGGCGTCGACGCCGCGATCCTCGTGCAGGCCGACGACTCCCCGCGCGACACGCGGTTCATGCTCGACGTCGCGCGCCGCCACGACTGGGTGGCGGGTGTCGTGGGCTGGGTGCCGCTCGACGACGCGCGCGCGGCCGCCGACGGCGCTCGACGAGCTCGACGCGGAGCCGCTGCTCCGGGGCATCCGTCATCTCGTGCACGACGACCCGCGCGACGAGTTCCTCGACCTGCCCGACGTGCGCACGTCGCTGGCCGCGGTGGCCGCGCACGGCCTCGCCTTCGACGTGCCCGACGCCTGGCCGCGGCACCTCGCCGGCGCCGGCCGCGTCGCCCGCGACGTGCCCGAGCTCACGGTCGTGATCGACCACCTCGCGAAGCCGCCCGTCGGCACCGAGGAGTTCGAGGCGTGGGAGGCGGAGCTGCGCAGCGTGGCGGAACTGCCGAACACGATGGCGAAGTTCTCCGGACTGCACCTGCCCGGCAGGTCGTTCGACGTCGGGACGATCGGAGCGCTGCTCGACCTCGCGCTCGACGCGTTCGGCCCCGACCGCCTCATGTACGGCGGCGACTGGCCGATGTCGGTGCCGCACGGCGGGTACCAGGCGACCTGGCGCGTCATGCGCGAATGCCTCGAAGCGCCTCCCCGCCCACGAGCGCGATGCGGTACTCGGCGGGAACGCCGAACGCAGCTACCTCGATGAAGAGGTCAGACCGATGAAGGTGAAATGAACAGATATGGCACGATTTCCGACCCGAAACCGTGTGAGACATCGGATGAGTAGTACACTCATCCCGTCCATCTCAAGGAAGAGAGGCCCCAGGTGCTGAGCGGCATCCATCCGATCCTCGTCGGCGACCTGCTCGCCGCGCTCGATCGGCTCGGGCACGGCGACGAGCTCGTCGTCGCCGACGCGAACTTCCCGGCGTACCGCGTCGGGGCGACCGTCGTCGAGACGCCCGGGCTGCTCGTCGCCCGCGGTCGTCGAGGCGATCCGCACCGTCATCCCGCTCGACGAGTACGAGGCCGAGTCGGTGCTCCTCATGCGCGCGGAGGGCGACGAACGACTGGCCGTGCAGCACGAGCTCGTCGCCGCGGCCTCCGCGCCGACCGAACGCGTCGCCGAGCTCGAGCGCTTCGCGTTCTACGAGCGTGCCGGCGCCGCGCGGCTCGTCGTGCGCACCGGCGAGCTGCGCGCGTACGGCAACCTCATCATCAGGAAGGGCGTCGTGAACGACGTCGGCCCGCTGCGGAGCGGCACGATGAGCGCCGCGGCATCCGCCCCGCTCCTCGAGCTCGAGGGCGTGAGCAAGGGATTCCCCGGCGTGCAGGCGCTCGACGACGTGCGCCTCGAGCTGCGCCACGGCGAGGTGCTCGCGCTCGTCGGCGAGAACGGCGCCGGCAAGTCGACGCTCATGAAGCTGCTCGCCGGCATCTACACGCCCGACGCCGGGCGTGTTCCGCATGAACGGGCACGAGCTCGTGATCGACGGGCCGCGGCACGCGCAGGAGCAGGGCATCAGCATCATCCACCAGGAGTTCAACCTGATGCCCGACCTCACGGTCGCGCAGAACATCTTCATCGGCCGCGAGGAGCGCGGCGCCGGCATCTTCCTCGACGACCGCGCCCTGAACCGGCGCGCCCGCGACCTCTTCGATCGGCTCGGCCTCGCGCTCGACCCGGCGGAGCCCGTCGAGCGGCTCACGGTCGCCCGGCAGCAGATGGTCGAGATCGCCAAGGCGCTGTCGTTCGACGCGAAGGTGCTCATCATGGACGAGCCGACCGCCGCCCTCAACGACGCCGAGGTCGACGTGCTCTTCGAGCTCATCCGGCGCTTCCGGTCGCCCGAGACCGGCGTCATCTACATCTCGCACCGCATGGAGGAGCTGTCGCGCATCTCCGACCGCATCACCGTGCTGCGCGACGGCCGCTACATCGACACCCTCGTCACCGCCGACACCGACCAGCGCGAGGTCATCTCGCTGATGGTCGGCCGCGAGCTCCACGGCACGGAGCGCCCGGCGCCGGTGCCGACCGACGGCGAGCCCGTGCTCTCGGTGCGCGGCCTCTCGACCAGGCGGCTGCTGCGCGACGTCAGCTTCGACGTGCACGCCGGCGAGATCCTCGGCTTCGCCGGGCTCATGGGCGCCGGGCGCACCGAGGTGGCCCGCGCGATCGTGGGCGCCGATCGCCGCGAGTCGGGCGTGATCGCGGTGCGCGGCCGCGAGGTGCAGATCCAGAACCCGGCGGATGCCGCGCGCCTCGGCATCGGCTACCTCTCCGAGGACCGCAAGCAGCTCGGGATCCTGCTCGAGCGCAGCGTGCGGGAGAACATCGTGCTCGCCTCGCTCCGCGACTACCTCGGCGCCTTCGGGTTCGTGCAGGACCGGCCGGATCGAGGCGACCGGCCGCGAGTACGTGCAGAAGCTCCGCATCAAGACCCCGTCGACCGCCCAGCTCGTGCGCAACCTCTCGGGTGGCAACCAGCAGAAGGTCGTCATCGCCAAGTGGCTCGCGAAGGACTGCGACGTGCTCATCTTCGACGAGCCGACCCGCGGCATCGACGTCGGAGCCAAGGAGGAGATCTACGGCCTGCTGCGGGAGCTCGCCGACCAGGGCAAGGCGATCATCATGATCTCGTCCGAGCTGCCCGAGGTGCTCCGCCTCGCGAACCGGATCGCCGTGATGGCCGAGGGGCGGCTCACCGCCGTGCTCGACAACGCCGACGCCACCCAGGAGAACGTCATGGACTACGCCACCCGCTTCAGCGCCGAAGGGACGATCGCACAATGAGCCCCACCACCACCCCCCAGAGGCCCGCCGAGACCCCCTCGACGTCGGCCTACGCCGCGATCGACGCCGGGACGCCGCGGTTCGCGCGCCTGCGCGGCTCGCTCCAGCAGTTCCTCGCCGCGGCGAGCCTCATCGTGATCGTCGTGTTCTTCTCGTTCGCGAGCTCGCACTTCTTCACGGCCAACAACCTCGTCTCGATCCTGACCGCCGCCACGGTCACGGGCATCCTCGCGCTGGGCACGACGTTCGTGATCATCACGGGCGGCATCGACCTGTCGATCGGCACCGGCATGGTGCTCTGCGGCGTGATGGCGGGCGTCTTCCTCACCTACTGGGGCTGGCCGCTCTGGGCGGGCATCGCCGCCACCATCCTCTTCGGCGGGCTCATCGGGCTCGTGAACGGCGTCAACGTCTCGGTGCTCGGCATCCCGCCGTTCATCGCGACCCTCGGCATGATGCTCATCGCCGCCGGACTGTCGCTCGTCATCTCGGGCACCAAGCCGATCTACTTCAACGACACCCCCGAGTTCCAGTCGATCATGAACCTCTCGATCATCCCCGGCATCCGCTTCCCGCTGGGCGTCGCCATCTTCATCGTGATGATCGTGATCGCCTCGCTGCTGCTGTCGAAGACGATCGTCGGCCGCTACACGTTCTCGATCGGCTCGAACGAGGCGGCGACCGCGCTCTCGGGCGTGAACGTGCGGCGCTGGAAGATCATCGTCTACACGATGGCGGGCCTGTTCGTCGGGCTCGCGGGCGTGCTCTCGGCGTCGCGGCTGTCGTCGGCGCAGCCCACGGGCGGCCTGGGCCTCGAACTCGAGGCGATCGCCGCCGTCGTCATCGGCGGCACCTCGCTGCAGGGCGGCAAGGGGTCCATCGTCGGCACCGTCATCGGCGCCCTCATCATGGCCGTGCTCACGAACGGCCTGCGCATCGTCTCGGTCCCGCAGGAATGGCAGTCGGTCGCGGTCGGCATCGTCATCCTCGTCGCCGTCTACCTCGACATGCTCCGCCGTCGACGGGCGGCCTGAGCCGTCCGGGATCCCGGGGCATCGAGCACACCGACCGCACCACCCAATCCGCAACACCCACCACGGCAACACAGACACAAGGGAGTGACCATGTTCAAGAAGCGTACGATCGGGGCCGTCGTCGGCCTCGCGGCCGCAGCACTCGTGCTCGCGGGCTGCGCGAGCGACGGCGGCGGTTCCACCGACGCCGCGGGCGGCGACACGCCCTACGTCGCGCTCGTCTCGAAGGGATTCCAGCACCAGTTCTGGCAGGCCGTGAAGGACGGCGCCGAGCAGGCGGCCGAGGAGTACGGCGTCGAGATCACCTTCGAGGGACCCGACACCGAGGCCGACGTCGACCAGCAGATCCAGATGCTGCAGACGGCGCTCGACAAGAGCCCGGCGGCGGTCGGCTTCGCCGCGCTCGACAGCCAGGCGGCCGGCCCGCTGCTCCAGCAGGCGAAGGACGCCGGCATCCCGGTCATCGCCTTCGACTCGGGCGTCGACAGCGACATCCCGCTCACGACGGCGGCGACCGACAACCTCGCCGCCGCGGCCGAGGCGGCCAAGCACCTGGCGGAGGCCGTCGGCCACGAAGGCAAGGTCGCGCTGGTCGTGCACGACCAGACCTCGGTCACCGGCCAGCAGCGTCGCGACGGCTTCGTCGACTACATGGAGGAGAACGAGCCGAACATCGAGATCGTCGACATCCAGTACGGCGGCGGCGACCAGGCGAAGTCGGCCGACCTCGCCAAGGCGATCCTCGCGGCCAACCCCGACCTCAAGGGCATCTACGGCTCGAACGAGGGCTCGGCGATCGGCGTCGTGCAGGCCGTGAAGGAGCTCGGCGATCGACCCGACGCAGCTCGTCGTGGTCGGCTTCGACTCGGGCAAGGCCCAGATGGACGCGATCCGCGACGGCCTGATGATCGGCGCGATCACGCAGAACCCGGTCGGCATCGGCTACGAGACGGTGAAGGCGGCCGTCGAGGCGATCGACGGGAAGGAGCTCCCGAAGACGATCGACACGGGCTACTACTGGTACGACGCCACGAACATCGACGACGAGGAGATCCAGGCCGTGCTCTACGAGTAGGCGACGGATGCCACGGAGGGGGCGGCGGCTTCGGCCGTCGCCCCCTCCGCCGTGCTCAGAGCGCCGAGCGCAGCCACTGCTCGACGCCGCTCACGTGCACGACCGTGAGCGCGGACGCGAGGTCGGCGTCGCCGGCGGCGATCGCGTCGAGGATGGCGTGGTGCTCCTGCAGGGTGCGGTGGACCGCGTTCTCCTGCGTGATGCCGCGCCAGATGCGCGCGCGCACGGTGTGGCTCGAGAGCGAGTCGATGAGGCTCGCGAGGTAGGTGTTGCCGGTGGCCTCGGCGATGCCGCGGTGGAACTCGAGGTCGTGCGCCACCAGGTCCTCGACGTCGGCGGCGTGGTCGACGCTCTCGACCGTGTCGCGGAGGCCGGCGATCGCGGCGTCGTCGGCGTTCCGCGCCGCGAGCGCGGAGGCCGCCGGCTCGAGGATGCGGCGCACCGCGAAGATCTCGAGCACCGACTGGTCGTCGTGCAGGTCGACGACGAACGACATGGCCTCGAGCAGCAGGCGCGGCTCGAGGCTCGTGACGTACGTGCCGTCGCCGCGCCGCACGTCGAGCACGCGGATGACCTCGAGCGCCTTCACCGCCTCGCGCAGCGACGAGCGGGAGAGCCCGAGGCGCTCGCTGAGCTCCTTCTCGGGCGGCAGCCGATCGCCGGGCGCGAGCTCGCCGGCGAGGATCATCTCCTTGATGCGCAGGATCGCTTCGTCGGTGACCGCCATGCCACGCATCGTATCGTCAGCGGGCGCAGACATCCGATCTCTACGCGGCGCGCCAGAGGTGCATCGACGCGTAGCTGCGCCACGGCGCCCACCGCGCACCCTCGGCCTGGAGCGCCGCGGCCTCGGCGGGCAGGCCGAGCGCGGCCGCGCCGTTGCGGAGCGCGAGGTCGCCCGTGAGCAGCACGTCGGGTGCGCGCGTGACGCGCATGGCCACGTACCCGGCCGTCCAGGGGCCGATGCCGGGCACGGCCAGCAGGTCGTGCGCCAGCTCGGCGCGCTCGCGCTGCGGCCGCGACGACGAGGTCGCCGGAGTCGAGGCGGCGGGCGACGTCGACGATCGTGCGGATGCGGGCCGCGGGGCCGCGCAGCACCCGCTCGCCCTCGGTCGGCGATGGCGGCCGCGGTGGGGAACAGCAGCGTGGGGTCGTCGTCGGTGCCCGCGGGGCCGACGCGCTCGCCGAGGTCGGCGGCGAGGCGGGCGAGGGCGGTGCGCGCCGCCTTGACCGACACCTGCTGGCCGACGAGGGCCCGGAACACGAGCTCGTGCGGGTCGAGGCATCCGGGCACCCTGATGCCGGGCACCGCCGCGACGGATGCCGCGAGCCGCGGGTCGTCGGCGAGGGCCGCGTCGATCGCCACGGCGTCGGCGTCGAGGTCGAACAGGCGCCGTACGCGGGCGACGAGCGGCGGCAGGTCGGCGAGGGTCGCGAGCCGTGCCTCGACGTCGATCGACGGCGCGAACGCATCGCCGCCGGCCGTCGAACCGCACGAGCGCGGGGCCGCCGGCAGCCGGAGCGTGCGCGGCGTAGTGCAGTGGGCCGGCCTGCTCGACCCCGTCGAGCGCGCGGGTCGCGAGCCAGGCGAACACGCCGGCCGCGTCGAACGGGGCGCGCGCGGGCAGTCGCAGGCGCACGACGCCCGCGTGCGGTTCGGCGCCGGCCGCGCCGGGCTCGAGGGCCTCGATGCCGGCCGCCGCGGGCTCGGCGTGCCGCGCTCGCGCAGCGCGCGCGGCCATGCGCAGCTCGAGCGGGCTGCGCTCGTACACGGCGCGGATCGTGTCGTTGAACTGGCGGATGCTGCCGAATCCCGACGCGAACGCGACGTCGGCGGCGGGAAGCGAGGTCGAGGTGAGCAGCGCGCGGGCGGTCTGCGCCCGGTGCGCCCGGGAGAGCGCGAGCGGACCCGGCGCCGAGCTCGGCGGTGAGCACGCGGGTGAGGTGGCGCGGCGTGTACCCGAGTCGGGCGGCGAGGCCCGGCACGCCCTCGCGCTCGACGACGCCGTCGGCGATGAGGCGCATGGCGCGTGCGGCGAGGTCGTCGCGCAGGTCCCACTCGGGGGAGCCGGGCACCGCGTCGGGCAGGCACCGCTTGCACGCGCGCAGGCCGGCCTCGTGGGCGGCGGCGGCCGTGAGGTAGAAGCTGACGTTCGACGGCTTGGGGGCGACGGCCGGGCAGCTGGGGCGGCAGTAGATGCCGGTGGAGTGCACGCCGGTGATGAACTGCCCGTCGAATCGCGCGTCGCGGGCCTGCATGGCGCGGTAGCGCTCGGCGAACACGGGGTCGGCGAGCGGGTCGGCGACCGGCGGCGGCGGACCTCGTGAGGGTGGCGGGCTGGGGCGTCATGCGTCCAGCCTCGCACGGGCGCACCGACATCGACCAGCGGAAATCGGACATGCGCTCGCGTCGCTAGGGTGGAGGGATGCCGACCGACGTCCTCGCCCGCCTCCACGACGCCCTCGGGGCATCCGTCACGACCGATCCCGCCGCCCTCGAGGCCACCCGCGAGGACCGCTCCGGATGGCGCAGCGCCACGCCGCCGCTCGCGGTCGTGCACGCGGCATCCGTCGACGACGTGCAGGCCGTGATGCGCATCGCCCACGCCACCGGCACCCCGGTCGTGCCGCGCGGAGCGGGCACCGGCCTCGCCGGCGGCGCCATCGCGAGCCCCGGCGCGATCGTGCTCGACGTCTCCCGGATGAACCGCATCCTCGAGGTCTCCGAGGCCGACGAGCTCGCCGTCGTCGAGCCCGGCGTGCTCAACGGCGACCTCAACGACGCGCTCGCCCCGCTCGGCCTGTGGTTCGCGCCCGACCCCGCGAGTCGCGCGATCTCGTCGATCGGCGGCAACATCGCCACGAACGCGGGCGGCCTGCTCTGCGCGAAGTACGGCGTGACCCGCGAGGCGGTGCTCGGGCTCGCGGTCGTGCTCGCCGACGGGCGGCTGCTGCGCACCGGCCACCGCACCGTGAAGGGCGTGACCGGGTACGACCTCACCGCGCTCATGACCGGCTCGGAGGGCACCCTCGGCGTCATCGTCGAGGCCACCGTGCGGCTGCGCCCGATCGCCGCCGGGCGAGGTCGTCACCGTGGCCGCGGCGTTCCCCGACGTCGAGTCGGCCGCCGCCGCGTCCGCCGCCGTCACCGCGGCCGGCATGCGGCCCGCGGTGCTCGAGCTCATCGACGCGACCGCGCTCGGCCGGATCGCGGCGTACCTCGGCGCCGAGGCGCTCGCGGGCACCCCGCTCGAGACGGTCGCTCCGGGCGAGGCGTTCCTGCTCGCCCAGAGCGACACCGACGGCGCCGCAGCCGAGGCCGCGCGCATCGCCGAGGCGTTCGCCGCTGCCGGCGGCCGGGTCACGCGTGTCGACGGATGCCGCGACGGGCGAGCGCCTGCTCGCCATCCGGCGCGCGATGCACCCGGCGCTCGCCGCATCGGGCCAGGTGCTGATCGAGGACGTCGCCGTGCCGCGCTCGCGCCTGCCCGAGATGTTCCGCGCGATCGAGGAGATCGGCGCGCGCTACGGCATCGAGATCCCGACGGTCGCGCACGCCGGCGACGGCAACCTGCACCCGAACTTCGTGTTCGTCGGGCGACGAGGTGCCGGCCCACGTCTGGGCCGCCGCCGACGACATGTTCCGCACCGCCGTCGCGCTCGGCGGCACCCTCACCGGCGAGCACGGCGTCGGCATCCTGAAGCGGCGCTGGCTCGCCGACGAGCTCGGCGACGACTCGTTCGAGCTGCAGCGGGGCATCAAGGCGCTGTTCGACCCGACCGGCATCCTCAACCCCGGCGTCATGTTCAGCCGCCCGACTGCGGGCTGACGCGTCCGCTCGATATGCTGCGCGAATGAGCTCCGTGCAGCCGCAGCCGCCCATCGGCAACCCGTGGCCCGCGCCGCCGCTGTGGATCGCGCCGCCGCCGAAGGGCCGCGGGGGCGGGCTCGTGTTCGCGACCGTCGGCATCGTCGTCGCGGCTGTCGTCGGGCTGCTCGTCGTCGCCTACCTCGCCGTCGGGCCTCGGCGTGTCCACGCTCGTCATCGGCTCGGTGCTCGCGCTGCGTGCCGCTCGTCGATCGTGCTGCTCGCCGTGCGCTGGGTCGACCGGTGGGAGCCCGAGCCGCGCTGGGCGCTCTGGTTCGCGTTCCTCTGGGGCGCGGCGGTCTCGGTCGCGATCGCGCTCATCGTCGACCTCGGCGTGCAGCTCGCGATCGCGTTCGCCGAGCCCGGCGGCAGCGCCCGACGAGGCCATGCAGGCGGTGGTGCAGGCGCCGTTCGTCGAGGAGACCGCCAAGGGCGTCGGCGTGCTGCTCGATCTACGCCTTCTCGCGATCGCACTTCGACGGGCCGGTCGACGGCCTCGTGTACGCGCGCCACGGTGGCTGCGGGATTCGCGTTCACCGAGAACATCCTCTACTTCGGCGCCGCGCTCGCCGAGGGCGGCGCCGACGAACTCGGCGCGACGTTCGTCGTGCGCGGCATCTTCTCGCCGTTCGCGCACGTGCTGTTCACGGCGTGCACGGGCATCGCGATCGGCATCGGCGCCCGCCGCGGCGGCGGGGCCGGCGTCATGGGCTGGTTCCTGCCTCGGCCTCCCGGCGCGATGCTGCTGCATGCCCTCTGGAACGGCTCGCTCGCGTTCGCCAGCGACGCGATCGGCCTCTACTTCACCGTGCAGGTGCCGATCTTCGTCGGCGCGGTGCTCCTCACGTGCTTCCTCCGGCGGAGGAGGTGCGGGTCACCCGCACCCGGCTCGCCGAGTACGGGGCGGCCGGGTGGTTCAGCCCCGGCGAGGTGCAGATGCTCGCGACGCCGGCCGGCCGGCGGCAGGCGCGTGCGTGGGCCGGCGCAGACGCCGCCGCGCACCGCGGTGATGCGGAAGCTCATCACGGATGCCACGCACCTGGCGTTCACGCGGCAGCGGCTCGTCAGCGGCCGGGCCGAGCTGCGCGCGGCAGGTCGACGAGGACGCGCTGCTGCGGGCGGTGGCCGCCGACCGGGCGGCGCTGCTGCGCTGATCCGGGAGCGTGCGGTGGCGAGGCCGTCGCACGGGCGTCGCCTCAGATCGCCCTCGCGCGGCAAGAGCCCGAACCTCGTGTTCGAATCGGTGGCCGACATTCCGCCGCTAGACGTCTCGAAATCCAGCAAGGCGCTGCTCGAGGGGTTCAGCCTCTTCGCGTTCAACCAGGGCGCGGCTCGCACCTGCCCGAGCCGCTCGCTCATCCAGCGCTCGATCTACGACACGTTCCTCGACGACGCGATCGAGCGCACCGGAAGCTGGCGAACAGGGCAACCCACTCGACACCGAGAACGCCGTGTTCGGCGCGCACGCGTCGAACCACCAGCTCGAGAAGATCCTCAGCTACATCGACATCGGCAACTAGGAGGGCCGCTGAATCCTCATTGGCGGTGATCGGGTCGACCCCGTGCTCGCGACATCAGCGAGGGCGACGACGTCGCACCCACGATCTGAGGGCGAGAACCGCTGCTGCTCTCCCAGGAGGAGATCTTCGATCTGCTGCCACCGTCACCAGCTTCCGGGACTACGACGAGGCGATCTCGATCGCGAACCAGCACCTCTACGGCCTGGGGGCCGGCGTTTTCTTGCAGCTTAACGGCAACGAGGCCTACCGGGCGGGCCGTGACATCCAGGCCGGTCGCGTGGTGGTCGAAGATTATCATGCGTAGCCGCCGGCGTGGCCTTCGGCGGCTACGAAGTCGTGGGCACGGCCGGGAACATCCGCCCCGCGCTCGACCCCGACCAGAACGAGCTACCCTATTCCTGGTCAGCTACAACGAGACCCGCTCAGGCTTCCGTATCGGGAAGGCGGATGTCCCCTTGGTGCCACCCTGCTGGTGGGTTCCTCACGAGCGGTATCGGCCCTCACGTGCTGCTCGGTGAGCCCTCGACCTCGGAGCCGACGACGGCACGTCGCGGGTGGTTCTGGAATGTGGGGTACCGCCCCGCGCAAGGAGGAGCTCGCCCGCCCTGTGGTGTGGCAAGGCTGCCGACATCTCTACCAGGCGACGAGTTCTCGGATTCCGAGTGCGTGATGTTCGCAGTCAGCGCAAGAGGGGAGTGGACGGTTGTCCGCGAGCGCCGTCTCCGTTTTGATGGAAGCCATGACTGACACCAACAGCAAGCCCGAGGTCGACGCCCCCGAGGGTCCGGCCCCCGTCGAGCTCGTCATCGAGGACCTCGTCGTGGGCGACGGCGCCGAGGCCGCGCCGGGTTCGACCGTCGACGTGCACTACCTCGGCGTCGAGTACGACACCGGCGACGAGTTCGACTCGTCGTGGAGCCGCGGCCAGTCCATCGACTTCCCGCTGCAGCGCTCATCGCCGGTGGCAGGAGGGCATCCCCGGCATGAAGGTCGGCGGGCGCCGGCAGCTCATCGTGCCCCCGCAGAAGGCCTCGGCCCCGCCGGCGGCGGCCACCAGCTCTCCGGCAAGACGCTGATCTTCGTGATCGACCTGCTCGGCGTGAGCTGAGCGCTCCGCATCCGACACCGAGGCCGGTGGGCGCAGCCCGCCGGCCTCCGTCGTGCCCGCAGGCACGCGAGCGGATCGACGCGGCCGGGGCCGGGCGAGCGGTCGAGTCGCTTCGGCTTCCGAGGTGAGGGCGACGGGTCAAGCGCCCGGGCGGTGCCCGGACGCCAGATGCGGCGGCCGGGCGGCCGCGCTCGGGCTCGGTGGTCTCCTGCAGGCGATCGACCAGCCGGCGCCACGGGCCGATGAGCTGCCGCTCGGCGAGCGTCGCCTCGTGCGGTGCGCAGCGGATCCGGTAGACGAACCGGTCGGGCTCCGGTGGCGCGGGCGGGGGCTGGCTCCACGGGATCGCCTCGATCAGGACGTACCAGGCGTCGGCATCGGGCTGCTCCTCGACGCGCACCTCCCACGCGGGCCAGCCGCAGGCCCGCCAGGCCGCCGCCGCGTCCCCCTGCTGACACGATGATGTTCGATGCCCGCGATGGTACTCCGGCGGCTCCGCACGGGCGCGCAGGGGCGGATCGAGCGGTCAGGCGGCCGGAGGAACCTCGATCCCGACGGGATGCCCACCCGCCGGCGATTGCGCGAGTCTCGCGTGAGGCGCGCCCGTGCATCGTGCCTGGCTGCGCGCACCGTTTCGGCCGCGAAGGTGTGGGAGTCGGCGTCGGGGCGCAGTCGGCCGGGCAGGTCAGCACGCTCGCACCAAGCACGGCCGCGTGCTCCCAGGCGAACCCGCCGAAGCTCGACCGCGGCCGGCAGCGCGAACGCCCGGTTGGGGATGCCAGAGTTCAGGTGCACCGTCGCCGTTCGGCATCGTCGTCGGTGTGGATGTGGAGCGGGGCCCAGCGGATCGGGCTGCGGGCTCGGTCCTTGCAGGAGGCCGTCGTCGTAGGCGGTGCCGGGCTCCTTCATCGAGCGGATGGCGCGGCCGTCGACCTCGTCGGTGAACACGCCCTCGCCGATGAGCCAGGTCGCGGACTCCTCGGCAAATTTCCTGCCCCATGGCGTACTGCTCGACGAGGGCGCCGAGCAACCCGGTCTGGAGACATGTTCGTTGAAACTTGCCCGGGTCCCGCCCCTGGGTAGTGCAGCGCGTGCGGGCGCCTGGTCATCCCGGTGCCAGCTCGTGGCCGATCACCTGCTGTTCACCGCGCGACTCGCGGAACACCTCGCCGTCGCCGTCGCCGGGCACGCAACTGCGCGCTCGCCGTCCCAGAGGGAGGTGTTCGTCGTAGCGGTCGCCGCAGGCACGGTCGCCTCGAGCGGCATGCTGGTGCTGTTGATCGAGTCGCGGGCGAGCACGCGCGCGAAGATCTCCAGGTGTCGCCGAGCCCGGCGTAGGCCTGGCGTCCACCGCCACGTCGCCCTGGCCGGTTGTCCCTCGCGCCGCACGAGCCTGGCGGCAGCCGCCCGACCTCCGCCTCGGCGTCGGAGATGCGCGGCTCGGGTTGGGCCGTGCCCGGCGCGGCGGCCGGGCGTTCGTCGCGCACCGGGTGCTCGGGGGGGCACGAACGACGGCAGCTGCCTGCGGACCGCCACTCGCGCAGGGGCGCGTCGCGCATGAGGGAGCGGCGTGCGGCCTCCGCTGCCGCGTCCAACCGCGGGTCGTCGATCCGGCGACGCGCGCCAGCAGGAGGCGGCACCTACCGCCAGGCGGCGACGGATGGTGTAGGGCCGGGGCACCGCGTCATGCACCGATCGTGACACGTCCGGCCGACAGCCTGGCGGCCGCACGCGCCGCGTCGGCGGCCCCAGTTCGGCGTGGGGACCTGAACTTGCTGGCATCTGCCCTTCGGAAGCTCTGGAGGCGTCCACCGCCGCCCTCGCTCGCCGTCTCCCTCGAGGCCCCCGCATGACTCCCATTTGGGCTGCTGCCTGCCTGTGCCTCGTGTGCGGTGCGGCGGTGCTGCTCTTCGGCTTCATGGTTCCCGTGGCGGGCTACGGCGTGCGCTCGTCGTGGGACTCTCGTCCGTCGCGCGGACGCACCGACCGCTCGGCGTCCGCACGAGCCGTCTCCTGCCCCACCTGGCGCTCATCGCACTCGGCGAGGCGATCAATCTGACCATCTCGGTTGCGGCCGCAGCATCGCCACGGGCAACACGCCGCCGATGGGCACGGTGCTCGGGCTCGCGGTGGTCGTGCCGTACGTGATCTCGCGGTTCGTGTTCGGTGACTCCGTGGTCTCCATCGTTGCCGCGCACGGGCCTGCGGCGGACCCGCGTGCAGGCGGGGGTACCTCCTGGCCCTGGTGCTTCGTGCTCGGGCCGGCGATCCTGCCGTTCTACTTCATCACCTCCGGCGTCTACATGAACTGGCCGGTCGTCGACACCCCGGAGATGATCGCGCGCCTGTTCGTCGGCGTCGGCGCGGTCGGCATCTGGGACGAGCTGTTCTTCATCTGCATCGTCTTCACCCTGCTGCGCCGCCACTTCCCCGACTGGCAGGCGAACCTGCTGCAGGCGACGGTGTTCGTGTCGTTCCTGTGGGAACTCGGCTACCAGGCGTGGGGGCCGCTGCTCACGATCCCGGTGGCTCCGCGGTTCCCGGCAGCGCTAGCACATCGGGCTAGACGAGCCGCTCACGGTCGCGCCGGGCCGTGGAGCAACTGCCGCTTTCCAATGGCTATCGTGTTCTTGGGTCATCGTGTACGCGCACAACGGCTGGCCGGCGATCTTCCTGCTGGCGCCGTAGCCGATCGCCGGCACGGGCCGCCGGCCCGGCGCGCGCGGAGCGGGCACGGCCGATTCCACCGCCGCCGCGCGTCGCCAGAGGACCCGCTGCTGGACTCGCTGGACCGCGCGGCTACTTCAGCTGTCCGCGGATCTCTCCGGCGCGTTGTTCGCGTTGTGCACGTTGACGTAGTAGGCACCCGGGTTCGCGTCGATAGCGGCCAGGAGCATCGCGTCGGCGGTCGTGCACGCCGAGACCTCGAAGCCCGCCGTCCGCGCGGGCACGGCCTGCAGCGGGATCACGACGGGGCCGGACATTCCGGCGCCGACGTGGACGTGGGCCGTGAACCGCGGCGGACAGCCCCGAGACTTCGAGCGCGTAGCAGAACTCGGCGCCGTCGATCTCGTAGCTGAAGAATCCGTGTGCGCCGAATGCGTTCGGCGCGGGGGCCTCCTGTTCGCCGTTGAGCGGAATGGCGGGTGAGCCCCGGCGCGGCGCCGGCGCTGGCGAAGGTGAACGCGGCGATGGCGGCGAGCGTCAGCGCCGCGGATTTCGCGCGCTTCTTCTAATCATGATCATTTGCTCACTTTCTCGGGTCATCCCGCACGCTACGCCGACGCCCGGGAGGGCACAAGGGGGTCGGCACGGGGACCGGGGCGGCGGCGCCGACGCGGCATCCGGCCGTTCATGGACTCGACGGACTCGAACGGATGCCCCGTCGGCGAGCCAGTCCAGGAGCACGGTCACGTGGTTCACCTGCTCGTCGCGCGCGGCGAAGACGGTGAGCGTGACCCGATCGTGCTCGCGACCGGCCTCGAGCAGTGACGTCGTGGTGGGGTTGTCGTCGAGCTCCTCGCGGTAGCGGGCCGCGAACTCGTCGGAGTCGCCCGCGGTGGCGGGCGCCACTTGGAGCCGGAGCTCGGGGAGGGTGCGGCATCCTTCGCCCACTCGTCCAGCTCGGCGCGCTCCTTCTTCACGCCACGCGGCCACAGCCGGTCGACGAGCACCCCGGCAGCCGTCGGATGGCTCGGCCGGTCGTACACGGCGTCCGCCATCGTGAACCCCATGGCGCCAGTCTGCCCCGACGAGTTGGCAATTGATCGTGGGGCGTCGGCCTACGCCGGCGATCGTGTGCGCCGCGGCGCCGCGCGATCCGCCACGATCGCGCGCACGGCCGCACGTCCCGCGCGATTCGCGCCGACCGTGGACTGCGACGGGCCGTAGCCGATCAGGAACAGGCGCGGCTCGTCGAGCGCGCGCCCGTCGGCCACGCGGATGCCGCCCTCCGGCGTCCGCAGGCGCAGGGGCGCAAGGTGGTCGAGAGCGGGCCGGAATCCCGTGGCCCAGAGGATGACGTCCGCCTCGACGAGCGATCCGTCGGGCATGCGGACGCCGTCTTCTTCGATGGACGCGAACATCGGATGCCGCACCAGCACTCCCCGAGCCTGCGCGGCGCGCGCCCACGGCGTCCAGTGCATGCCCGTGACCGAGATCACACTGCCGGGCGGCAGGCCGCGGCGCACGCGGTCTTCGACACCCGCGATCGCCGCCACCCGTGCGGGGATGTCGAAAGCCTCTTCCGACCAGTCAGGCTCGCGCCGGGTCACCCAGAACGTCTCGGCGACGCGCGAGATCTCGTCGAGCAGCTGCACCGCAGAGATTCCGGCGCCGACGATGACGACGCGCTTGCCGGCGAACTCCTCCGCCGAGACGTAATCCGCGACGTGCAGCTGGCGACTGCGGTAGCGTCGATCTCGGTAGACGGGCGGAAAGGGACGAGCTCCAATGCGCGGCGGCGTTGCCACTGACGTAGCGGCCGCCCACGTGCCGCGGTCGGTGTCTGACTCAAAACAGCCGCCCTTGTCGGGATCGTCGTCCGCGCGACGAACGCCCACTGCACACCGGGGCCGCCGCACGTCGAGGTCGAAGCCCGTCTTCGTATTCGCCGAAGTACGGCGGAAGAAGGGCCGTCGCGCTACGCCACATGGAGCGGGTCGGCCGGCGGCACCGGGGAGCCCGGGCAGCTCTGTGGATGCCCTTCACGGTGGCCATCTTCAGGGACGCCCAGCGGTGCTGCCAGGCCCCGCCCGTGGTCGCGTTCGCGCTCGACATGCACTCGGTCGAACTTCTCGGTGCGTTCGGGTCGCGCGTGACCGGCGTGAACCCGCGGCGCTGCAGGTGGTACGCGGCTGATAGAACGGCAGGGGGCCCGCGCCGATGATGGGCGCGACCTCCACCTCGGTTGCAT
>CAWCWD010000004.1:0-8346 GCA_963799015.1 uncultured Actinomycetota bacterium
GCCCCGGCAGCCAGCCAATTTGATCCCACTTTGTGACCTTTTCTCATGTCCCGACATTCCTAGAGTGAAGGGGGGTGTGACGTGGACGAGAGCGATGGCACAGACGCCGAGCTCCTGGAGCGCTTGGCGAGTGGCGACCAACGCGCGATGGCGGTCGTGTTCGATCGGCATGCCCCGGCGGTGACGCGGTACGCGTGGGCGATCGCGCCGAGCCGGATGGATGTCGAGGAGATCGTGCAGGACACGTTCCTCACGGCCTGGCGCAAGGCGGCGGAGATCATGATCGCGGAGACGTCGTTGCTTCCGTGGCTCCTCGTCACGTGCCGCAACTTCGGCATGAACGCCACCAGAAGGGCAGCCCGCAATCGGGCTGACCAGTTCGACGACGCGTACCGCGCCGACGTCGTCCAAGAACATCACGACGCCGAGGCGGCGCGGGAAGACCTGCGCTGGGTCCTCGACGAGATCGAACGACTCGAACCGATCGACCGGCAGGTGTGCGAGCTCTGCCTGGTCGAAGGTCTGCCCTACGCCGAGGCGGCCGAGCAGCTCGACCTCAGCGTCGGCGCAGTCAAGCAACGCGTGTCCCGGAGCCGGGCCCGATTGAAGAAGGCGGTGAGCCTCGATGAGGTCTGAACCTCCCACTGGAGACGAGCTGACGCGCCTCCTCGTCTCGATGAAGCGCAACGTGCTCGAGCGGGTCGCACAGGAACCGGCGCCCGAGAAGCGGCTGTCCGCCCACCGCATCGTCTGGCTGGGGCTCGGCGTGGCCGCGTTGTTCGGTGCTGGGGCCGGAGCCGCCTTCGCGCTCGGCGTCATCTCGGCGCCGCAAGGGGACACGACGACATCGACAACGGATGCTGCGAGCGCGCCGCCGACCGCATCGGCGCCCAGCGAATACGCGGTGACGGCCGGCCAGCCGGCGTCGCGCTACGGCTTGGACTGCGGCACCCTGGTCGATCCCACGCTGGTGTCGGGCCTCTTCACGACCGACGTCGCCGCGGTGGATCCGATGCTCTCGGAGTCGGGCGTCGGGATCGCGATCCCGAGGCGCTCCGCAATCCTCGCCGTCGGCGGCAGCGTGTGCGAGTGGTCGAACGGCGTGCCCATGAACGACCAGTACGGGACTGAGCCGGACTACATGGGCGTCACGATCTCGGTCGTCCCGCGGCCGGCCGCCGGCTGGAGCGAGTACGCCACACAGCACGGGATGCCTGCTGAGGAGAGCGAGTGCGGCGACACGTGGTGCTGGGCGAGCTCCGCCGTCGGTGATGCCTGGGTCACCATCTCGGCGTACGGCGGCGGGCAGCTCGCCCCGTCGGGCTGGCAGTCGATCGTCGACGCGACCGTCGCCGCGGTGGGCGCGGCCGGACCGGCCGCCGCGACGACCATCCCGGAGCGGATGACCCTGCCAGCGTCGGAGGACTGCGACGCGGTCATCCCGGTCGATCAGGTGCGATCGATCACGGGGACGCCTGACGCGCAGGCGATGACGGGCTCGGGCGGCTGGAGCGAGTGGGCCGAGGCCAGGCTCCACGCTGATGCCTGGGGCTGCGGCTGGGGTGTCGATGACCTCAGCCGGGTGGCGAGGGTGGACTGGCTTCACCAGGGACGCTGGGCGTACCTGCGGATGCTCCAAGCCGGAACGTCCACGCCGATCGAGCTTGCCGGGCTCGCCTCAGGCGACCTGGCATCCATTCGCTGCGACGACCGGTTCGGCACCACCTGCGCCGTCGACCTCGCGGTCGGGCGGGACTGGTACAACGTGACCGCGAACGACGAGGCCACGGCGATCGCGCTCGCAGAAGCGGTGCTGGGTCGGCTCACGGGTTGATTCCGCAGCACCGGCACGACGAACCCCGCAACCATCACGGTTGCGGGGTTCGGTGCCGTCCCGGTTACGCTGCGGCCGGCACGAGGTCGGCGTCGCGCGCGTCGGCGACCGCGCCACGTCCGCCTCGTCGCCCGTGTCGAGCGGGTGCGCGATCTCGTCGCGCCTCATCCGTGCCGCGATGATCGCGACCACGCCGATCACGAGCGGCGCGAGCCCCGCGATGAGGAAGACGACCGGCAGCCCCAGCGACTCGCCCGCGGGCCCGGCGATCGCCATCGAGATCGGCATGAACGCGAGCGAGACGAAGAAGTCGAGGCTCGAGACCCGGCCGAGCATCGCCGCCGGGACCCGGCGCTGCAGCAGCGTGCCCCAGATCACGACGCCGCCGTTGAACGCCGCACCGACGAGGAACGCCGCGATCGCCATGATCCAGATCTGGTCGGTCAGGCCGAACACCGCGAGCGGGAGGCATCCGAACGCCCAGAGCAGGTTCATCACGGTGAGGTAGCGCCGCGGCATCCGGAGCGAGGCGATGACGGCCGACCCGACCGCGCCGCCGATGCCGAACGCCGCCAGGATCAGCGCGTGCTGCTCGGGGCCGCCGCCGGCGACGTCCTTGATCACGAACGGCACGAGCACCTCGAACGGCCCCATGATCAGGAAGATCAGCAGCGACGCGAACGTGAGCGTGCCGAGCAGCCACGGCGTGCGCACCATGTACACGAAGCCCTCGCGCACGTCCACGAGCAGGGCGACGGCCGGATGCCGCGTGCCGCCGCTGCTCCGCCTCGGGGCGCTCGCCGCGCAGCGGCACGTCGGGGACCTTCAGGATGCACACCGCCGCCACGACACCGGTCAGAGCGGTTACGGCGAGCGCGGCGCCGGGGGACGAGACCGCGATGAGCGCGCTCGCGAGCGCCGGGCCGCCGGCCTGCATGAGCACCGGCCGGGCCATGCCCTCGAAGCCGTTCGCGGCGAGCAGCTGGTCCTCGGGCAGCACGCTCGGCAGCAGCGCCGAGTACGCCGGGTAGTACAGCCCGGCCATCACGCCGCCGATGAACGCGACCACCGCGAGCTGCCAGGCGGCGAGTCCGCCGCTCAGCGACAGCATCGCCACGATGCCGACACTCGCGGCCCGCACGACCTCGACGACGAACAGGATCCGCTTCTGCGACATCCGATCGGCGAGCGCACCGCCGAGCAGCGTCGTCAGCAGCATCCCGATCGCCGAGGCGCCGGCGACGAGCGAGAGCTCGGCCGCGCCGCCGTCGATCGCGATGATCTGCCAGACCAGCGCGACCATCCAGATGCCGGTGCCGATCATCGACGACACGAGCGCCGCCGCGAGCCAGCGGTAGGCCGGGTTGCGAAGGGGGCGGAGGGCCCGGGGTGTTGACATGATCCTGTCTCCTTGAGCGAGAGAGCCGATGCTTTCGAAGCGGATGCCTCGAAGGATGCTTCTACTCATGCGTCGATCGAAGGCAGGTCGAGATCGACAACAGTGCGGGATTCATGCTCGTCCGCGAGTCGATACGGGAACGTGACCCACGTGCGGTCGCCCGATCCCAAGCGATTCGTCGCAGTAGACGACGTCTGCCCCGAAGTGAGGCCGGTCCGCGTCAGCTCACCGACGCATGCCAGTGGCCGTCGCGCTGACCGCGTTCGGTCAGTGGCGTCAACGATGGGATGGCAGTAGCGAAGTAGAGAAGTAGAGAAGTAGCGACAAGAATTCCAGAGCAGGACCGAGGTCCCGAAGTACCGAAGTACCGAAGTACCGAAGTACCCGCGGATTTCCCGAACGCTCACTCTCGCCGAGCAACACCGAGGGGCGACAGCACCGACACCGACACCGACATCGAAATCACAGGCCCCGTGACATTACGCGCTGCTTCTTCCAGCGG
Organism: uncultured Actinomycetota bacterium; assembly: GCA_963799015.1. Lineage (GTDB taxonomy): Bacteria > Actinomycetota > Actinomycetes > Actinomycetales > Microbacteriaceae > Agromyces. The sequence goes on from CAWCWD010000004.1 coordinate 3,736, forward strand.
TAAGTGGCGCATGTGCCCGCGGCGGGCGAGGGCTTGCTCAGGTATCGCTCGTGGCTCGTGCATTGAGGCGTTGTGCGGCCGTGAGTCGAAGACGCCGGCGGCCCTGCGATCGGGACGCATCGATGTCGCGCCGCGCGAGGTGCAGGGCTTCGCCCGCGAGGGACGCGACGCTCCGGGCCATCGCGATCATCTGCTCTCGGTGATCCTGATCCGTCACCCTGACCGTCTCCGCGGAGCTGCCGAGTGAGTGGCTGAGATCGATCCGGATGCGCTCGGACTCGGCCAGCAGCGTCAGGGCCTCGCCGCCGATCCACGCCCGGTGGCGGGCGATGGCATCGCGGGCGACATCGAGCTGTCGGTCTGCGTCCTTGATCGCATGGTGCACGTGGGCCATCGGCTGAATCGGACGTGTCGCGCGCTCGCGGGCCGATGCGATCGCGGCATCCAGCGCCGCAAGCGCCTCGCGCAGTCGACCCAGGTGGGCGAACGGGTCGGTGTTGACGCCGGCCGGCGGGAGGGCGGCGAGGGCTGCCCGCAGTTCGGTGATCGCGTTCGCGATGCCGCGGGAGCGGGGCTCCTCGAGCGCGGCGGCGAGGTCGCGACGGGACTCCTCGACGAGCGCGGCCAGCGTGGACTCCGCTCGCAACGCCTCGACCTCGAAGGTCTCCACCGCATCGAGCAGGGTCGCTGCTCGGCGCACCGATGCAACGGATGCCTCGAGCGCGACGTTCGCCTGCTCGCGCTGACCGGCCGAACGCCGCCGCTCGGCCACGCCCACGCTGTGCTCGGCGAACCCGAGCAGCTGATCGGCCTCCGCAACGTTGGCCTCCACGTGGACAAGCGCCTCCTGCGCATAGCGGGCGGCGAGGCGTTCGATGGTCTCGCGGGCGTGCGGGATGCGAGCGCGCAGACGCTCGGTGTCGGCTCGTACGCCGGCGATGATCTCGGGTGCATGCCGCGCCCGCGCGACCCGTTCGGCGAGCGCCGAGGTCTGCTCATCGAGCTCGTCCTCAGCCAGTTCGCACAGCTCCACGATGCGCAGGTAACGGGCCCGCACCTCGTCGGCGCTGCCGGGGATCGCCTCGTGATTGAGGCGGTTCAACCGGAACGCGTCCCTCAGGTGCCGGCGCACGGCGACGAGCGCCTCGCTCAGTTGCGCGGTCGCGTCGGCCCCCAGCTCCGCCTCGGCGAAGCCGAGCTCGTCGACGGTGACGCGGATGCGTTCGTCTGCGGCGACCAGGGCCCTTCCAGCCCGCTTCGCCAGGTCGGCGTCGTGGACGTCGAGTTGTTGCGCACCGCGTCTGCGCCTGACCCGGAACACGGCCATGCTCCATCCTAAGTTCGCCGCTCGGAGCCCGCTATGGAATGTCGAACCGATCGCGACGAAGGAGCGGCCGTGGCATCCCATCTACTACGCGGCATCCGAATCAGCTACTACGCGGCATCCGAATCAGACGGTGCCGGCCGGAGGCCAGACGCCGATGATGATGGCCATGACGACGATCGTCACGAGCTCGTGCGCGATGTTGAGCACGGTGAGCGACGACGGGCGGCCCTCGAAGACGTCGTGGGTGATGAACCTCGCCGCGGTGAACCCCGCCCACAGGATCACCGCCGTGAGGAGCGCCGCCACCAGGTAGCCGCCGCCGTAGAAGTGCCACGCGATCGTCGAGGCGCCCGCGAGCACCCACGCCGTGACGAAGCTCACCAGCACCGTCACGATCAGCGGCATCACGGCGCTTGCGCCCGGACGATCCATGTCGACGTTCGCGAGCTTCGCCCACCGGGTGCCGAACACGCCCCGCGCGTACCAGATCGCTCCGACGGCCATGCTCGATGCCGTTGCCAGCAGTACCGCCCAATAGTTGATCTCGGGAACCATGTCCGCCTCCTTGTCGGGGCCGAAGCCGCGCCGCCCATCGCCGCGCTGCGGCTCGCTGCCCTGCGCTGTCGCTGGGCGAGAGCGTACTCCCGTCGCGGTGCTGGCGGGCAACAGCGCGCAGAGGTTCGACGACGACGGATGTCACGACGCGATGAGCGGGAGGCTCGCTCAGTCCTCCGGTGATGCAGCCCGCTCGGGGTCGAGGGCCCCGTCGGGGAACAGGTCGGCGATCCCATGACGGAACCGCGACTCCAGATCGGTTGCCGCCCGGTAGCTCGCACGAAACGCTTCTGCTTGGCTGCCGGGGTTCTGTTCTTCGGCCACGATCGCGTTGCTCAGGCCGAGATCGACGTGGAAGATCTCATCTGCGAACGGCGACAACCGGTCATGCACGTCGCGATCGAGCATGGCGATCACCGCGAGTTGGGAGACGATCGCCGGGAAGAGCCGATGCGCCTCTTCGTCGTAGGCCGTGACCATCTCCCTGTTCATCCGCATCCGCTGGACGCAGTCCCACATGAGCCATGCCATCGAGTGGATCGACGCACCAGCAGCGACCGAGAACTGCCGAACGGCCTCGCGCAGTTCCGAATCCAGGGCCGCCCGGCGTGCGATCCTGGCGTTCTCCTCGCCCACGATCCGCGTGTTCTCGGCGAGGCGGTGAAGCGCATCCTCGAACTCCTGCTTCGTGGCGAAGTTCTCCGCCTTCACCCGCAGATAGGCGCTGATCCATCCGGTCATTGCTCCGAATACCGCCGCGATCACCGCGGGAATGATGAGTGCCCACAGCGCGGCCGACGACGGCGCATCCGACCCCTGTGCGATGGCGATTTCGTGAATCATCCGCGGCTCCTAGGTTCGGGCAGACTCGGCGGCGTCGAGCTTCTCGAGCAGCCGGATGGAGGTGCGCCAGGTGCGCACGGTCATCTGCTGGAAGATGGGCATGCCCATGAACTTCTGGATGCGGGTCTTCGTCGCGCGCGCCGCCACACGCGAGAAGTAGATCGCGCCAGGACCGGGCGCCACGGAATCGACGCCCTCGCGGAGCTCGGGCATCTCGGCGAGCGCCTCCTCGGCGGTGAGCGGGTGCTTGAGGAAGAAGATGTCGCTGCGCAGCTTCGGTGATCCATGATCCGCGGGCGCGGCATCGATCGTCTGCGCCAGCTCTTCGCGTGAGCGGATCACGACGAGCAGCGGCGTTCCGAACCGCTCCTCGAGCATCGCCTCCACCTCCGCCTCGAGCTTCGGCGCCTTCTTCTTGTGGTCGGCACTGAACAGCACATTGCCGCTCTGCAGGTACGTGCTGACCTCCCCGTATCCGGCGTCGCGGAAGCACTCGACGAGTTCGGGCATGCGGATCGGATTCCGGCCTCCGACGTTGATGCCCCGCAGCAGCGCGACGAACGAGGGGCCGGTGCGCGCGGCATCCGCTGACGTCTTCTGAGCGGCCTTCTTCTGAGCGGCGGCGGTCATGTGCACATGGCTACCAGACCGAAGCGGATGCCGCGACCGGCGCAACGTGGGCCGCCAGAGCAGGCCGGCGCCCCAGTGGGCGAGCCCCGCGCCGAGTCACGGTGGGGGCGTGCGGCATCCGTGGCTGTCCGGTGTGCCCCATTTGGGGCGGATCGGTCGTGAGCGCCGCTCTGCCACGATCAAGGCATGACGGACCCGACCAAGACCCAGGCCGGATGGTACGACGACGGTTCCGGCAACCTCCGCTATTGGGACGGCAACGGATGGACCGACCACGCGGCACCGACTGCCGACGTGCAGCCGACGCTGCCCGACGCCGCTGGCGTGGCTGCACCCGCCGCGAGCGGCGGATACGGCACCACGGATGCCCCGCAGCACACGTGGTCCTTCGACGAACTGACCTCCACCCAGCCGGTACAGCCGTACTCGGCGGCGGCCTACGGGCAGGACACCCCGCTGCCCGGCGCGCCGTTCACCGAGCCCTCGAACCCGAAGCCGCACCTGCTCGGCATCATCGCGCTCGTCGTCGCCGCGATCGGGTTCGTGTTCGCGTGCATCCCGGGTGCGCTCATCGTGGCGTGGGTGCTGCTGCCGATCGCGTTCGTGCTGTCGGTCGTGGCCCTGTTCCTGAAGGGCGCGAAGTGGCCGGCGATCACGGGCTTCGTCGTCTCGATCGTCGGCGCCATCGTTGCGACGGTCGTCTTCTTCCTGTTCGTGTCGACGGCGATCACGGACGCGATGACCGACGCGTTGGACCAGTTCGACGACGTGATCGCAGCGGCATCCGAGGCCGCCGAGGCATCCGACGAGCTCGACCAATCAGCGGAGGAGTCCACGTCCGACGCCCTCGGCACCCTCTCGTTCGGCGAGACGAACGTGTGGGAGAACGGGGTCCAGCTCAGCGTCTCCGCGCCCGAGCCGTACACCCCGAGCGAGTTCGCGGCCGGCGCCGACCTGCCCGACAACCTCGTCTTCACCATCACGATCAGGAACAACTCGAGCGAGAACCTCGAGCCGACCCCGTTCCCGCAGCTGTCCTCGGGCGGCCAGGAGGCCAGCCAGATCTTCGACGTGACGGCCGACGGCCAGGACGTCAGCGTCCCGCCGACCACCGTCATCCTGCCCGGTCAGTCCGTGACGTGGCGCGCAGCCTGGTCGGTCGCGGACCCGAACGCGCTCACGATGCAGGTGGCGCCGAGCTTCGAGTACGCGGACGCGATCTTCACGAACATCCAGTGAGGTGGGGAGTAGGGAGA
>CAWCWD010000005.1:0-18553 GCA_963799015.1 uncultured Actinomycetota bacterium
CCGGAGGACGCCGTGCCGGACGTCGCACCCGCTGCCTCGTCGCGCCATCGCACGCGGCCCCAGCCCGGCCCGCGCTGCCCGAGTCCATGGCGTCGACGCGCATCGATATCGCGCCGCGCCAGCTGCAGGGCTTCGCCCGCGAGGGACGCGACACGCCGGGCCATCGCGATCATCTGCTCTCGGTCATCCTGGTCCGTCACCGCCACCGTCGACGCGGAGCTGCCGAGGGAGTGGCTGAGATCGATCCGGATGCGCTCGGACTCGGCCAGCAGCGTCAGGGCCTCGGCGCTGATCCTCCACTGGTGGCGGGCGATGGCATCACGGGCGACGTCGAGTTGTCGGTCTGCGGCCTCGATCGCATGGTGCACGTGGGCCATTGGCTGAATCGGGCGTGTCGCGCGCTCGCGGGCCGACGCGATCGCGGCATCCAGCGCCGCAAGCGCCTCGCGCAGTCGACCCAGGTGGGCGAATGGGTCGGTGTTGACGCCGGCCGGCGGAAGGGCGGCGAGGGCCGCCCGCAGCTCGGTGATCGCGTTCGCGATGCCGCGGGAGTGGGGCTCCTCGAGCGCGACGGCGAGGTCGCGACGGGACTCCTCGACGAGCGCGGCAAGCGTGGACTCCGCTCGCAGCGCCTCGACCTCGAAGGTTTCCACCGCATCGAGGAGGGTCGCTGCTCGGTGCACCGATGCAACGGATGCCTCGAGCGCGACGTTCGCCTGCTCGCGCTGACCGGCCTCGCGCCGCCGCTCGGCCACGCCCGCGCTGTACTCGGCGAACCCGAGCAGCTGATCCGCCTCCGCAACGTTGGCCTCCACGTGGACGAGCGCCTCTCGCGCATACCGGGCGGCGAGGCGATCGATCGTCTCGCGCGCGTGTGGGATGCGAGCGCGCAGACGCTCGGTGTCGGCTCGCACGCCGGCGATGATCTCGGGTGCACGCCGCGCCCGCGCGACCCGTTCGGCGAGCGCGGAGGTCTGCTCATCGAGCACCTCCTCGGCCGATTCGCACAGCTCCACAATGCGCAGGTACCGGGCCCGCACCTCGTCGGCTTTGCCGGGGATCGCATCGTGATTGAGCCGGTTCAAACGGAACGCGTGACTCAGGTGTCTGCGCACCGCGACGAGCGCCTCGCTCAGGTGCGTGGTCGCGTCGGCACCCAGCTCCGCTTCGGCGAAGCCGAGCTCGTCGGCGGCGACACGGATGCGTTCGTCTGCGGCGACCAGCGCCCTTCCAGCCCGCTTCGCCAGTTCGGCGTCGTGGACTTCGAATTGTTGCGCAGGGCGTCTGCGCCCGACCCGGAACGCGACCATGCTCCATCGTAAGTTCGCCGCTCGGAGCGCGCTATGGAATGGGGGAACCAATCGCGAATGCCACGACGTGGAGCATCACGTGCCCCCGGCACCTGCCACGCGGCATCCCTATCCGTCGAAGAAGCCGTCGAGGATGCTGCCGATGACGAGGCCCCCGAGGATGCCGCCCATCATGTCGCCCCCGCCGCTGCGTCGACCGCCACCCCAGCCCTGGCCACTCCACTGCCCGGGATCCTGCGGTCGGGACGCGTCGATGTCGCGCTGTGCGAGCCGCAGGGCCTCGCCCGCGAGGTACGCGACCCGCCGGGCCATCGCCATCGCCTGTTCTCGGTGATCCTCATCGATGACGGTGGCGGCCGCCGCGGAAGTACCGAGATAGTGGTCGAGGTCGACCCGGATGCGCTCGGACTCGGCGAGCCGGGTGCGAGCGTCGGCGCCGATCCAGCCGCGGTGGCCGGCGATGATGTCCCGCGCCACGGCGAGCTGCCGGTCGGCGTCGTCGATGGCGTGGCGCACGTGCTCCAGCGGCGGGATCGGACGCGCCGCGCGCTCGCGGGCCGCCGCGATCGCGGCATCCAGTCCCGCGTTCGCCTCGCGCAGGCGACTCAGCTGGGTGAACGGGTCGGTGTTGACGCCGGCCGACGGAAGGGCGGCGAGGGCGGTCTGCAGCGTCGGCGATCGCGGTCGCGACACCGGGCGAGTGCGGCTCCTTGAGCGCGACGGCGAGGTCGTCGCGGGAGTCCTCGACGATCGCCGCCAACGTGGACTCGGCCCGCAGCGCCTCGATCTCGAAGGTCTCCACCGCATCGAGGAGGGTCGCCGCTCGGCGCACCGATTCCGTCGATGCCTCGAGCGCGAGATTGGCCTGCTCGCGCTGCCCGGCCTCCCGCCGGCGCTCGGCCACGCCCGCGCTGTGCTCGGCGAATCCGAGCAGCTGATCGGCCTGGGCGGGGTTGGCCTCCACCTGGGCGAGCGCCTCGGGCGCGTAGCGGGCCGCGAGCCGCTCGATGGTGTCGCGGGCGTGGGGGATGCGGGCGCGGAGGCGCGCGGCATCCGCTCGCACGCCGGCGATGATCTCGGGAGCCCGCCGCGCTCGCGCGACCTTGTCGGCGAGGGCCGCCGTGCGTTCGTCGAGCACGTCTTCCGCCCATTCGCACAGCTGCACGATGCGCGCGTTGCGGGCCCGCAGCTCCTCGGCGGTGTCGGGGATCTCGTCGAGATTGAGCTGGTTCAACTGGAACGCCTCGCCCAGATGCTGCCGCACCGCAGTGAGCGATGTGCGCAGCTCCGCGGTCGCGTCGGGCCCCAGCTCGGCCTCGGCGAAGACGAGCTCGTCGGTGGTGACACGGATGCGCTCGTCGGCGGCGACCAGGGCCGATCCAGCCCGCTTCGCCAGGTCGGCGTCCTGGGCTTCGAGCTCAGGATCAACGCGCTTTCGCTTGCCCCAGAATCCGGCCATAGCGTTCGATCCTACGGGCGGTGCTGGGTGGCGGCTGTGGCGGGGGAAACTCGACCGATGCGATGGCGCGCCGGCTCTGTCACCATCGAGAGATGAGCGACCCGACGAGGGCGCCCGCCGGGTGGTACGAAGACGGGTCCGGCGGGCGGCGGTACTGGGACGGCGACGCCTGGACGCAGTACGTGGCGCCCGGCTCCGCGGCCGCGCCGCCATCGCAGGTCGGCCCCGAGTTCCCGGACACCGCAGGGTCGCAGGCCGCGGCGGCGGACGGTCCGACGATTCCCTTCGTCTGGGGGGCTCGCGGGTCGGATGCCGCGGGGTCCGGCTACGGCAACGCCCCGAGTGGGTCGGGCGGATGGAGCGACCCGTCCACCGCGTATGGGGCATGCCGCGCCGACCGTGCCATACGCGGCCGTCGGCGCGAACACCGACGCGACGACGGAGAGCTACGGCGCAGGCTCCACGATGGTGCTGGCGGAGCATCCGTTCACCGAGCCGTCGAACCCGGGGCCGAACGTGGTGGGCATCATCGCACTCGTCGTCGCGATCGTGGGGCTCGTGTTCATGTTCATCCCGCCGGTGAGTGGCTTCGCGTGGATCCTGGTGCCCGTCGCGTTCGTGCTCTCGCTCATCGGCCTGTTCCTGCGTGGCGCGAAGTGGGCGGCGGTCACGGGGCTCGTCGTGTCGATCATCGCCGCGATCGTCGGCATCGTCATGTTCGTCATCCTGCTCATCGGGGCGATCGGCAACGTGTTCGACGAGATCGACGATGCGATTCCCGACGTGCCGGTGTTCCCGCTGCCGGGTGAGGATGACCCGGGTGCGGAGCCCGACCCCGAGCAACCCGAGGCGCCCGTGGCGGGCGATCTCGCGTTCGGCGAGACGATGACCTGGGACGACGGCGTCGCACTGACGGTCTCTGTGCCCGAGCCGTACACCCCGAGCGAGTTCGCGGTCGGCGCGACGCGCGAGAACACGGTCGTGTTCACGCTGACGATCACCAACAACTCGACGGAGGACCTGCAGCCCCTGCCGCTTCCGACGCTCTCATCGGGGGATCAGGAGGTGAGCCAGGTCTTCGACATCGGAAGCGACGTCATCGGCCCCGGCGACGACGTCGGCATCCCTCCGACCGCCACGGTCGAGCCGGGCGGGTCGGTCAGCTGGAGGGCCGCCTGGTCGCTCGACGACCCGAGCTCCCTCACGCTGCAGGCTGCTCCGAGCTTCCTGTATCCGAGCGCGACCTTCACGAACGTGCCGTAGCGGGCTGCCCGAACGTCGACCCGGTGGCGCGCATGACTAGACCAAGGCTGGTCAGGTACGATGGTGGCATGTCGGCTGGCGAAGAGCACGTCAACATCTACCGGGCGAAGACCGAGTTCTCGCGGCTCATCGCGCGCGTCGAAGCCGGCGAGCGCATCGTGATCAGCCGCAGCGGCCTGCCAGTCGCACGACTGGTGCCGTTCGCACCCGAGCGTTCGACGCGGCATCCGGGTGTCTGGAAAGGACGGGTCGTGATCGCGAACGATTTCGACGCGTTCACGACGGATGACGCGGCGGCCTGGTTCGACGGATGAGGCTGTTGCTCGACACCCACATCCTGCTCTGGTGGCTCGCCGATGATCGGCGGCTCAGCGCCGATCATCGCGCGCTGATCGCGGACGCATCCAACCTCGTGCTGATCTCCGCGATGACGGTCGCCGAGATCGCGATCAAGGCATCGCTCGGCAAGCTCGATGCTCCCGACGACCTGCTGCCGACGCTCGAAGCCGGCGGCTTCGACGAACTCACGTTCGAGTCTCGCCACGCCGAGGTGCTTCGGACACTGCCCTGGCATCACCGTGACCCGTTCGATCGGATGCTCATCGCACAGGCGATCGCCGAGCGACTCACCGTGCTGACCGCCGATCCGCACTTCGCCGCCTACGGTGTCGAACTGGGCTGACGGCGCGCGGCCCCGCTCCCGCCGAGGGCGGAGGTGTGCCCCGCACTCACCCGAAGGCGATCACGATCGCGGTGACGATGCCGATCCCGACGAAGTGGTAGCCGCCGGTCACTGCGCCGTAGACGAACGGATGCCGCATGTTCGGCGTCATCGCATTCGTCACCGAGACCGCGGCGGCGATGCCGGCACCGAGCGCGAGGGTGAAGAGCGCGCCGTCCCAGAACCCGGCCAGCCCGACCGCCTCGGCCAGCCAGGCGGTCGCCACGGCGATCGCGATGCTGCTCACGAGCGGCACGACGTAGTACGACGTCGGGAACCGCTCGCCCCGCTGCCGCTCGTGACCGACGGCCCGGTCCCACACGCGTCCGAACAGCGGCGAGAACCACAGCGCACCGAGCACGAAGTACGCGACCGCGCCGAGCGCCGCCGCCCACCAGTTCACGGCACCGAATGCCTCGATCATCGACTCCTCCTCATCTCGACGCCGCCGACGATCTCGCGCCGCCGACGATCTGCCCTCCCCACGGATGCGTCGATCGTCGCCGAGGTCCATGTCCCGCGTCTTGCAGAAATCCGACCGCGTGATCGCCAGAATGGGCACATGCGGCAGCCCGCGCCGGCACCCACGAGTCATCCGATCCGCCCCGATGAGCGGTCGGGCATGCTGCATCCGCGCAACGTCGAGCGGTACGCCGCGACCTGGCTCGATCCGCATCCCTCGGTCGCCGACGTGGTCGACCGCTACTGGCACGTGACGTGGGACCTGCCGGCTGGTGAGCGCATCGACCAGCGCATCATCGACCACCCGGCGGTCACGCTCACGATCGAGTCGGGCGACGTGCCCGCGCCCCTCGTCGTCACCGGTGTGCAGGGCGGGGCATGGCGCCGACGCATCACCGGATCGGGTTCGGTCTTCGCGATCCGGCTCCGCCCAGCCGGGCTCGCGGTCGTCAGCGACCTTCCGGTGCGCCAACTCGCGGATGCCACGACGCCCGTCACCCCGGCCCTCGACGCTCGCCTGCACCGGCTGCTCGCGACGATCGAGCCGGCGACGGATGCCTCGGCGCGGGCGTCGGCGGCCGACGCCGCGATCGGCGCCCTGCTCGAGGAACGTCCTCTGGACGCAGAGCTCGAACTCGCGAACGAAGTGCTCGTGGAGCTCGCCGACCGCGTGCGCCGCCGCACCGGCACGACGCTCGCCGCTCGGTTCGGGGTGAGCGACCGCGCGGTACAGCGCGCCCTCGCCCGCACCGTCGGCCATGGCCCGAAGTGGGTCGCGCGCCGGGTGCGCCTGCAGGAGGTCGCGCGGGTGCTCTCGACGGATGCCTCGGCGGAGCTCGCCGACCTCGCCGTTCGGCTCGGCTACGCCGACCAGTCGCACCTCAGCAACGACTTCCGCGGCGTGGTCGGGCTGACCCCGGGCGCGTACCAGCGCTCCGTGCGGGCGGCTGCTGGAACCGGTTCGGCGCCGTGATGCGTGCGGCGGCGCGCTCTGCCAGCATCGACAGCATGAGTGGACCGAGCACGATCCCGACGCCGTATGGTCCAGCGACGCCGACCCCTGCGCCGCCGACGCCCGTACCGCCGACGCCCGCGCCCGACCGCAAGCCGCACGTGGTCGGCATCATCGCGCTGGCCGCGGCGGCGGTCGGGTTCGTCATCGCCTGCATCCCCGGTGCGCTCGTCTTCGGATGGGGGCTCATGCTGATCGCGTTCGTGCTCTCGCTCGTCGCCCTGTTCCTGAGGGGTGCGAAGTGGCCGGCGGTCACCGGCCTCATCGTCTCGATCTTCGGCCCGATCATCGCCCTCTTGATCTCCTTCGCCATCGACTCCACGCCGTTCGGCGGGACGCTCGGCGACTTCGACGACTCGATCCCCGAGTCATCCGAGTTCGCTGAAGATCCCATGGATGACCGCGACTTCGTCCAGATACCGCCGCTGTCGGCGGTCGGCGACCTCGCGTTCGGCGAAACGATGGTCTACGAGGACGGCGTCGAACTGACCGTCTCGGCGCCCGAGCCGTTCGCGCCGAGCGAGGACGCCCTCGGCGTCGACCAGGACAGCAACGTCGTCTTCACCCTGACCATCACGAACAACTCGACGCAGGAGTTCGAATCGTTCCCGTGGCCTTGGGTCACTTCCGGCGGTCAGGGGGCCACGGGGATATCCGACGTCAGCGACAACCAGCTCGTTGCCGGTCCAGGGCCCGAAGCCCTGATCGTGCCGGGAGGATCCGTGACGTGGAAGTCCGCGTGGTCGGTCGCCGACCCGGGCTCGCTGACCATGCAGGTCTCGCCCGACTTCGCATACGAGGAAGCGAACTTCACGAACGAGGAGTAGTCGGGCGTGCAGTGCCCTGGATCGCTGACCGCACGTGCCCCGATCTGGGGCGGGCGGAACCCACATCTCCAGCTCCCGCAGTGCCACACTCGGAGTGTGGGCGAGCCGAGGAAGGCCCCTGCAGGCTGGTACGACGACGGTTCAGGGAATCCCCGTTACTGGGACGGCGACGCGTGGACGGATCACACGCCACCCGAGCCGAACGGTGCCACGATCCCGGCATCCGACTGGGTCGCCCCGACGACTCCGGCACCAGCCGGCGATACCGTGCCCATAGTTCCCGCGCCGGCCGCGGTGGCGGTCGCATCCGCGCCGGCCACCCCAGAGGCGCCCGCGCCGAAGACCCGCCGACCGAATGTGTTCAGCATCACCGCGTTGGCGTTGGCCGTGATCGGCTTCATCTCCCTCTACATCCCCATTCTCTCGGTCGTCGGATCGGTACTCCTCACGATCGCACTGGCGCTCTCGATCGTCTCGTTCGTGCTCAGGGGCAGGGAGTGGTCGGCGCTCACCGCGATGATCATTTCGATCGTCGGAATCGTCCTCACGCTTATCTCCCTCGTCGTGGTCGCGGCGACGGACACGGTCCCCGCGATCATGAGCGAATTGAACGTCCCCAGCGCCGAGGCGACGGAGGACGCGGCAGACCCCTCGCCCGAAGCCGAACCCATCGAGGAGCCACCCCTCGGGCTGATCACGCCCGCGAGCCAACCGCCACGTTCGGCGAGACGATGCTCTGGGACGACGGCGTCGGGATGAGCGTGTCCCAGCCCGAACCCTATGTTCCGACGGAGTTCGCCTCGGGCGCTTCCCTCCCGAACAACGTGGTGTTCACGGTCACGATCACCAACGGCTCGGATGCCAGCATCGCGCTGCTTCCCTACTCGGAGGTCATGTCGGGCGGGCAGCCGGCCACCATCATCTTCGACTTCCTCGACAGCGGCGAGGAGATCAGCGTCGAGCCCTCGAGCGCACTCGAGCCGGGCCAGTCGATTTCGTGGAGGGAAGCCTGGTCCGTCGCGGATCCGAACGCGATCACGATGACCAATTCGCCCACGGTGGATCATGCCGAGGTGAGCTTCACGAATCAGCAGTGACGCCTTCGGGCTGAAGTCGAAACCTACATGCGCAACCCCGCGTCGTAGGCGGCGATGATCGCCGCGGCGCGGTCGCGGGCGCACGGTCGGCAGTCGCACGTGCGGAACGCTAGGTTCGTCTTCAGGAGGCGGCCGCGTGGAAAATCGAGTACCGAAGGGACTGGTCCCTGCGATCGTGTTGGTCGTCGCCACGTTGGCGCTCGTGTTCGTCCGCGCATTCGGGGCGAATGGCGACGGATGGAGCGACATCCTGGAGTTCGCACCGTTCTACGTCGGAGTCATCGCAGCCAGCTTCATCTTGATCGCCATCTACAACTGGTACGCGGATGCCCGAGACCGGCGCCTCGCTCGGGATCACCCCAGTGCTGTCGTCTTCGGTTCGGAGATGACCCCCGCCCTCAAGCAGCGTCTCAGGTCGGATCCTGACCGATATTTGTCGCCTACCTTGGTGGGGCGCGCCCCTCACCTCTTCACGGTCGTCGCCGATGGTGATGGCATCACTTTCTGGAACGGCCCGGCGTCGAATCCCGTCGAGTTCTGGGGGATCGACTGGCGAAAGGTTTCAGGTATCCGGCCTGCCACTCACCGGCTCGAGTACAAGAACGTCCACGGCCTTGTGTTCGACACGAGCATCGGAGCTGTACTGGGGACGCTCGAGATCGCCCCGCGTCCGAAGCGGTCCTTCTCCGTCTCTTCCAGCAACGATCAGTCGACTGCCCTCACCGAACAGGTGACTGGACTGTGGCGTGCGTCTCGTCCGGCACGGCCGAACGCCTAGGCAGATACGAATACGTCGAGGCGCTCACTCCCGCACCGGCGCCGCCGGCGGCGGGTTGTCGGGCACCAGCTCCGCGGCGAGCGCGAGTGCGAGCGGGTCGGCTTGGTTCGGAGGCGAGCCGTCCCATACCTCGAACGAGTCAGGCGTGTACGTCACCGCGACGGCGATCGTGACCGAGCGGCCGTCCTCGGCGCGCGAGGCGGGCAGCGTCACGACCGAACTCGCGTAGCCACCGAACGAGGGCGTCTGCTTCACCCAGTCGCCGGTGAGCACGGCACCGAGCCCGTACGAGTACTGCTCGTTGAGGGTGTGGCAGGCGCGGCATCCGTCGAGCGGCTCGCCGAACCCGATGAGCACGGGATCGATCATCGCCTGCCACGACTCCTCGTCGAGCAGCTCGCCGCGGCCGACGATCGCGTCGAAGCTCGACGCCATGTCGCCGATCGAGCTCGTCTCCACCGCGCCCGAGGCGATCGTCCACGACGGATTCCAGTACGTCGAGTCCTCCCACAGGTCGCGCTCGAGTGTGAACGCGTGCACGACTGGCTCGGGGATCGTCGGGCCGTCGTTCGCCACGACCGTGTCGAGCTCGAGCGGGTCGAGGATGTGCTCGGCGATGAGGTCCTCGAGGGGCAGCCCCGTCGCCTCCTCCAGCACCTGCCCGAGGACGATGTAGCCGCTGTGCGAGTAGTCCCAGTTCTCCCCCGGCGCGAACGTGCGCGGCTGGTTGATGCTGAGCTCGAGCAGCTCCTCGGTGGTCCAGTGCAGGAAGGGATCGGCCACGAGCGTGTCGACGAACGCCGGGTTGGCCACGTGGTCGGGGTAACCGGCGGTCATGTTCGCGAGCATCCGCGGCGTGACTTGGTCGGACTCGGGCAGGTCGGGCAGCCACTCGTCGATCGGCTCGTCGAGGTCGATCACGCCGTCCTCGGCCAGCCGCAGCATCACCGTGCTCATGTACGTGATGGCGACCGCTCCGTTGCGGAACCGCCCGTCGAGCGTCACGGGCACCCCGCCAATCGCGTCGCCGAGCGCGACCTGAGCCGCGACCTCGCCGTCGATGCGGATCTCGGCGAGCAGCGACCCGAGAGCGTGCTCCTCGAGGGTTCGCGCGGCCGCCTCGTCGAGCAGCACCTGCACCGCGGCATCCGTCGTGGTGGCTCGGCCGGGGTCGGAGGGCGACGGCATGGCGGTCTGCGTGCTCGCGTCCGTGGCGCCGGTATCAGTCGGGCCGGCGGTGCAGCCGGCGAGCAGGAGCACGGCGCCCGCGACGGCGGCGATCCCGCCCATGATGTGTCGAATCGAGTGAGGCATGATCGGCTCCGATCTGCCGGCGGACACACGTCGGTATCTCATTCTCTCGATACGCCGACGGCACCCGCTACCCTGCGTCGGATCCTCGGAACCTGCCGAGATCTCAGCCGATGCTGCGCCGCGAATCCCGCGGATTGAGTGCCGGCCGCAGGCCGCGTGTCGAAACCTACGTGCGCAACCCCGCGTCGTAGGCGGCGATGATCGCCGCGGCCCGGTCGCGCGCGCCGAGCTTCATGAAGATCGCCGACACGTGCGACTTCACCGTGCGCTCCCCCACGTGCAGCTGCGCCGCGATCTCGCGGTTGTTCGCCCCGCGGCAGATGCGGCGCAGCACCTCGAGCTCGCGTGGGGTCAGCTGCTCGAGGGCCCGGCTCGCCGTCGGAGACGCCGGCGCACGATCCTTCGCCCGCGCCAACACCCGGGGAAGCACCCGTGGGTCCAGCCAGGCTCCCCCGGCGGCGACGGCACGCACCGCCGCGATCAGGTCTTCGGCCGGGCTGTCCTTGAGCACGAAGCCCGCGGCCCCGGCCGTCAGCGCTCCCCAGAGCACCGAGTCGTCATCGAACGTCGTCAGGGCGAGCACGGGAGGGGAGTCCGAGACGGCCCGCAGCCGCCGCGTCGCCTCGGGGCCGTCCATCCGCGGCATCCGTACGTCCATCAGCACGAGGTCGGGCCGGTGAGCGCGAACCGCCGGCAGCACGCCCGTGCCGTCGGCGCATTCGGCGACCACCGAGATGTCCGGTTCGGCACCGAGGATGAGCGCGAGACCGGCTCGCACCATGGCCTGGTCGTCGACGAGCACGAGCCGAAGTGGCGCGGTCACGCGGCACCCCCGACGGGAAGCCGGCACTCGACGACCCACGAGTCGCCCTCGGGCCCGCTGCTGAGCTCGCCGCCGAGCGAGGCGGTCTGCTCCCGCAGTCCGACGAGCCCGTAACCTTCGGGACCGGGACCCGTCGCGCCGGTCGGCGTGAACTCGTTGGAGACCCGGGCGACCACGGCGTGATCGTCGATCCCGATCTCCACGGTGGCCGACGTCCCAGGAGCGCTGTGCCGGGCGGCGTTGGCGAGCGCCTCCTGCACGACCCGGTAGAGCGTGAGCCGGAGGGGCAGCGAAAGGGGTTCCGCGGTGCCGGTGATGCTCAGCGCCACCGGAAGCCCGGCCGAGCGATAGGTCGTGACGAGTCGCTCGAGGTCCAACGATGCCCCCTCGGACTCGTCGTCATCCCGGAGCATCCCGACGGCCCCGCGAATGGCGTCGAGACTCTCGCGCGACACCCGTTCGGCCTCGATGAGGGCCGCCTCAGCGGCATCCGGATTCGAGCGCAGCACACGACGTGCCCCACCGACGTGCAGCACGACGACCGTCAGCGAATGCGCGACGAGGTCGTGCACGTCGCGGGCGAGCCGGTGCCGCTCCTCGCGCGCCGCGGCATCCGCCAGCTCCCCTTCGGCAGCGCGCAGATCGTCGGCCAACCGCGTGGCGCGCCGCAGGAGCACTCCCACGAGCACGCTGAACGCGCCGCCGAACGCGAAGTAGATCGCGCCCACATCCCACTCGACCCCGAACAGGAACGGCACGAACGGGAGCACCATGATGACGACGGTGACCGTGCCGACCAACCAGCGGTCGTCGGACCTGCTGGCGAGCCGGCTGGCCGCCGCGAAGCTGAGGAAGAGCGCAGCGCCGATCTCGGAGAGGGCGATGACGGGGATCACGGGGATGATCGCGAGGGCCGCGAAGGCGAGCTGGGGGAGTTCGACGCCGAAGACGAGCAGAGCCCACGGCACCAAGGCGATCAGCATGGCCACCACGACCGCGGGATTGAACTGCGCACCGACCACGGCCAGTACCGCGGCGACGAGGGCGATGCCGGCGTAGACGAGGTCGGTGACCCGTGAACTCGCCGCGACTGAAGCTCGCTTCATGCGTCGCTCCTCTCGGCCTTCGCCTTGGCTTTGGCCTCGGCCTTCGCCTCAACGAAACCGTATCGGACGGGTCCGCGCCTCGTACCGTGGTACGAGAACGAGGCGTTCCCCGGTGCGATGACGGCTGGACGACCGGCGCGGAGCATCGAGGCATGACCACCTCGATCCCAACCACTCTTCGCCTCTCCTCCCCCCGCCCGTCGGCAGCAGGCGCCGTGCTCGCGGTCGGCGCCGGCCTGAGCGCCGTCGCGTTCGCGATCGCCGTCGTCGGCCTGATCGTCGATCCGACCGTGCTCACGGGGGCTCCCGCCTGGATGAAGCCAGCCAAGTTCTCGTTCTCGATCGCGGTCTACCTGCTGACGCTGCGCTGGATCCTGTCGCACGTTCGGGGCCACGCTCGGCTGCTGGCGGTGCTCAGCACCGTCATCACGGTCGCCCTCGTCGCCGAGATCGCGCTCGTCGAGATGCAGGTCTTCCGCGGCACGACCAGCCACTACAACGAATCCAGCGACTTCGATGCCGCGGTCTGGTACGCGATGGGCGGCATCGTGTCGCTCGTGCTGATCGCGACCATCGCCGCCGGCGTGCTCGCCCTGAAGCAGCGAGGCCTCGACCCCGGATTGGCGGCGGGGCTCCGCTGGGGAATCGGCATCTGCGTGCTCGGCATGCTCGCGGCGGTCACGATGATCTTCAACAAGGGATGGAACGACTCCGGCGGACACACCGTCGGGGCGGCGGATGGCGGCGCCGGAATGCCGATCACCGGCTGGAGCCTCGAGCACGGCGACCTGCGCATGGGGCACTTCATCGGGCTGCACGCCCTGCAGTTGCTGCCGCTGCTCGCCTGGGCGCTGCTGCGGTGGACGCACTTGGACGCAACGACCCGCGCCCGCCTGCTCACCGTGGCGGGGGCGACCTACACCGCGGTCGTGCTGCTCGTCACCTGGCAGGCGCTTCGCGGGCAGAGCGTCGTTCGCCCCGACGGCGAGACCCTGGCGGTCTTCGCCGCCCTCGCGGGACTCGCGGCGGTGGCCACGGTCACGGTGCTGCGGCGAAGCCGTCGCACGACCGCGTGAACGCACCCGCATGTTCAGTCGTCCCGACGATTCGCATCACTTTCCGGGCGGCGGGAGAAAATAGTGTCGAGCAGCATGTGACCTTTTCGCGTTCGGCGACATTCCTAGAGTGAGGAGGTGCACGTGAACGACAGCGAGGGCACCGACGCCGATCTCCTGGGGAGGTTGGCGGGCGGCGACCAGAGAGCGTTGTCGATCGTGTTCGATCGACATGCGGCGGCAGTGACGCGGTACGCGTGGGCGATCGCCCCGACCCGAATGGATGTCGAGGAGATCGTTCAGGACACGTTCGTCACCGTGTGGCGCAAGGCTGCGGAGATCACGATCCCCGACGCGTCGCTGCTGCCCTGGCTGCTCGTCACCTGCAGGAACCACGGAATGAATGTCGTTCGCAAGGCAGCACGAAATCAAGCCGACGAGCTCGACGAGAACTCGTCGAGACGCTCCAACCTGGTGCGCGACCATCACGATGCCGAGACGGCACGCGAGGACCTGCGCTGGGTGCTCGACGAGATCGAGCGACTGGAGCCGGTCGACCGGCAGGTGTGCGAGTTGTGCCTGGTCGAAGGAGTGCCGTACGCCGAGGCCGCGAGGAGCTCGACCTCAGCGTCGGCGCGGTGAAGCAACGCGTGTCCCGGAGTCGGGCCCGATTGAAGAAGGCGGTGACCCTCGATGAAGTCTGAACCTCCCACTGGAGATGAACTGACGCGCCTCCTCGCCTCGATGAAGCGCAACGTGCTCGAGCAGGTCGCGCAGGAACCGGCACCCGCCAAGCGGATGTCCGTGCGACGCATCTTCGGCATCGGCCTCGGCGTGGCGGCGCTCTTCGGCGTCGGGGCGGGGGCCGCCTTCGCGCTCGGCGTGATGACCGCTCCGCAGGAGGATTCTGGCGACCTCGACGACGGATGCCGCGAGCGCGCCGCCGACCGCGCCGGCGCCGATCGACTACTCGGTGACGGCGGGCCAGCCGGCGTCGCGCTACGGCCTGGACTGCGGCACCGTGGTCGATCCGGCCCTGGTGTCCGGCCTCTTCACGACCGAGGTCGCCGCGGTGGATCCGATCCTGTCGGAGTCGGGCGTCGGGATCGCGATCCCGAGGCGCTCCGCGATTCTCGCGGTCGGAGGCACCGTGTGCGAGTGGTCGAACGGCGTGGCCATGAACGACCAGTACGGCGTCGAGCCGGACTACGTCGGCGTCACGATCTCGGTCGTGCCCCGGCCTGCCGCCGGCTGGAGCGAATACGCCACCCAGCACGGGATGCCTGCTGAGGAGAGCCAGTGCGACGGCGGATGGTGCTGGGCGAGCTCGGCTGTCGGCGATGCCTGGCTCACCGTCTCGGCGTACGGCGGCGAGGAACTCGCCGTGGACCAGACCGGGTGGCAGACGCTCGTCGGCGAGGCCGCTGCGACGGTCGCCGCGACCGGTCCGGCCGCTCCGCCAACAACGCCGGAGCGGATGATCCTTCCGGGTCCCGAGGACTGCGACGCGGTCATCCCGGTCGACCAGGTGCGATCGATCACGGGGACGCCTGACGCGCAGGCGATGACGCGGCGCAGGCGGCTGGAGCGAGTGGGCCGAGGCCATGCTCCACGCTGATGCCGTGGGCTGCGGCTGGGGCGTCGATGACCTCAGCCGGGCGGCGAGGGTGGACTGGCTCCATCAGGGACGCTGGGCGTACCTGCGGATGCTCCACGCCGGAACGTCCACGCCGATCGAGCTCGCTGGGCTCGCCCCGGGCGACGTGGCATCCGTTCGCTGCGACGACCGGTTCGGCACCACCTGCGCCGTCGACCTCGCGGTCGGCCGGGACTGGTACAACGTGACCGCGAACGACCAGGCCACGGCCATCGCGCTCGCGGAGGCGCTGCTGGCTCGGCTCACGAGCTGAGCTCGCAGCACCGACGCGACGAACCCCGCAATCAGCACGTTGCGGGGTTCGATGCCGTCCCGGTTATGCCGCGGCCGGCACGAGGTCGGTGTCGAGCGTGTCGGCAGTGGCCGCCGCTGCGCCGACCGCCTCGTCGCCTGCATCGAGCGGGTGCGCGATCTCGTCGCGCCGCATCCGTGCCGCGATGATCGCGACCACGCCGATCACGAGCGGCGCAAGCCCCGCAATGAGGAACACGACCGGCAGCCCCAGCGACTCCCCCGCGGGCCCCGCGATCGCCATCGAGATCGGCATGAACGCGAGCGAGACGAAGAAGTCGAGGCTCGAGACCCGGCCGAGCATGGCCGCGGGGACCCGGCGCTGCAGCAGCGTGCCCCAGATCACGACGCCGCCGTTGAACGCCGCACCGACGAGGAACGCCGCGATCGCCATGACCCAGATCTGGTCGGTCAGGCCGAACACCGCGAGCGGGAGGCATCCGAACGCCCAGAGCAGGTTCATCACGGTGAGGTAGCGCCGCGGCATCCGGAGCGAAGCGATCACGGCCGACCCGACCGCGCCGCCGATGCCGAACGCCGCCAGGATCAGCGCGTGCTGCTCGGGGCCGCCGCCGGCGACGTCCTTGATCACGAACGGCACGAGCACCTCGAACGGCCCCATGATCAGGAAGATCAGCAGCGACGCGAACGTGAGCGTGCCGAGCAGCCACGGCGTGCGCACCATGTACACGAAGCCCTCGCGCACGTCCACGAGCAGGGCGACGGCCGGATGCCGCGTGCCGCTGGCCTGCTCGGCCACCGGACGCTCGCCGCGCAGCGGCACGTCGGGGACCTTCAGGATGCACACCGCCGCCACGACACCGGTCAGGGCGGTCACGGCGAGCGCGGCGCCGGGCGACGAGACCGCGATGAGCGCGCTCGCGAGCGCCGGACCGCCGGCCTGCATGAGCACCGGCCGGGCCATGCCCTCGAAGCCGTTCGCGGCGAGCAGCTGGTCCTCGGGCAGCACGCTCGGCAGCAGCGCCGAGTACGCCGGGTAGTACAGCCCGGCCATCACGCCGCCGATGAACGCGACCACCGCGAGCTGCCAGGCCGCAAGTCCGCCGCTCAGCGAAAGCATCGCCACGACGCCGACACTCGCGGCCCGCACGACCTCGACGACGAACAGGATCCGCTTCTGCGACATCCGATCGGCGAGCGCACCGCCGAGCAGCGTCGTCAGCAGCATCCCGATCGCCGAGGCGCCGGCGACGAGCGAGAGCTCGGCCGCGCCGCCGTCGATCGCGATGATCTGCCAGACCAGCGCGACCATCCAGATGCCGGTGCCGATCATCGACGACACGAGCGCCGCGGCGAGCCAGCGGTAGGCCGGGTTGCGAAGGGGCTTGAGGGCCCGGGGTGTTGACATGATCCTGTCTCCTTGAGCGAGAGAGCCGATGCTTTCGAAGCGGATGCCTCGAAGGATGCTTCTACTCATGCGTCGATGGGAGGCGCGCGAGATCGACATTCCTCGAACGTCGTCTCGCGCCGGCGATGGCGCGGTATCAGCCACCGTTGCCGGGCGCCGGGCGCGCTGGCAGAATGACCCACATCCAGCCCGGATGGGGGGCGCATGATCTGGGGGCGTAGCGCACGCGAACGCGATCGGCTCGCGCGCATCGCGTTGCTGAGCGAAGAGGCCGACGAGCAGCGCGACATCGCGGCCGGGCGGCTGACGGCAACGATGACGAAGGCATCGCTGCTGCTGGTCGGTGCCGGGCTCATCGCCGGCACCTGGGCTGTCGACTTGATCGGACGGCCGTTCGGGATGCTGCCGGTCGTGACGATGGTCTTCGCGCTCGCTGCTGCCGCGGCGGCGATCGTCTCGTTGTTTCCACGGTCGAGCCTCAACCTCAAGGTGCGCACGTTGATCGAGCAAGCACTCGAGCCTGACGGGCCGACACGGCCCCAGCTGGCCGATCTCATCCTTGAGGCCAAGGCAGTGGTCATCGACAGTCTCACCGCCGAGCACCAGCAGCGCGATAGGTGGGTGCGCGTCGGGTACGTCCTCCTCGCGATCGCACTCGCCGGGGGCGCGGCGAGCCTCGTCGCTGCGCTGCTCTTCCCGTCCGCCTCGGCCTGACTCGGAGGTGCGCCATGCCCCACAACCCCGGCAACGCATACTGCCACCACCCGCCGCGTCCCTGCATCTGCGACTACATCGGCGCCCGGCCCGGAGCGATCGGAGATCCGTCGATCGCACCTGCACTGCTCGAGTGGTGGGATGCCTCACCTGACGTGCGCTCGATGGACGCCGTGGTGGCGTGGGTGCAGGCGCGGCCGTACTTCGAGTCCTTCGGGGTCCAGCACGAGTTCCCTGCGACTCCCGACGGTTTCATCGAGTTGCTCGACTATGCCGAGCCGCTATTCACTGCGAGGCGGTCAGTGGGATTTGACGTCTCGCACGCCGATTCCGACGGCACGATCGACATAATCGCAGCCGACGAACCCGGGAACTCCGACCCGTCCGACTGACGCACAGCGTGAGTCGCCCGTACCGCGATCGGGCGCCGCGACCCATCGGCAAATACCGAGGTATCGAGCGCCAAGAAGGGGGACTGTTCGTCGATCCAGCGCCGCGTCGCGGCATCCGCTCGCAGGCTTCGATCACGGGAGTTGCCGAATGACCAGACTGATGGCGAAGGCGCTCCACGAGAGCGAGCTCCCGGCGCCGCAGGCGAGGCTCGTCGAGATTTGATGCCGCCCGCCTCGCGTCTCAGACGGTGCCGGCCGGAGGCCAGACCCCGATGATGAGGCCCATGATGACGAGCGTCACGAGCTCGTGGGCGATGTTGAGCCCGGTGAGCGACCACGGGCGGCCCTCGAAGGCGTCGTGGGTGATGAACCTCGCGGCCGTGAACCCCGCCCACAGGATCAGCGCCGTGAGGAGCGCCGCCAGCAGGTAGCCGCCGCCGTAGAAGTGCCACGCGATCGTCGAGGCACCCGCGAGCACCCACGCCGTGACGAAGCTTACGAGCACCGTCACGACCAGCGGCATCACGGCGCTCGCGCCCGGACGATCCATGTCGACGTTCGCGAGCTTCGCCCACCGGGTGCCGAACACGCCCCGCGCATACCAGATCGCTCCGACCGCCATGCTCGACGCCGTCGCCAGCAGTACCGCCCAGTAGTTGATCTCGGGAACCATCTCCGCCTCCTCGCCGCGGCCGAGGCCGCCCATCGCCGCGCTGCACGGTCGCTGCGCGAGAGCGTACTCCTGCCGCGGTGCCGGCGGGCGGCAGCGCGCCGAACGGTGCGCGCGAGGCAGGGTCGCGGCATCCGCTCGGGGCTTCGATGCGGCGTCGCTGTCGCGTGTCCGATCAACTTCGGCGCGCCCGGAGTGACGCGATCGGGTCGATTCAGTGCCGGAGAGCGTCC
>CAWCWD010000006.1:0-121045 GCA_963799015.1 uncultured Actinomycetota bacterium
GTTCGCGAGCGACCACGAGGGCATCGTGCCCGACCTCGTCGTCACGGCGAAGGGCATCGCGGGCGGGCTCCCGCTCTCGGCGGTCACCGGCCGTGCCGAGATGATGGACTCCGCGATGGCCGGCGGCCTCGGCGGCACCTACGGCGGCAACCCGCTCGCGTGCGCCGCCGCGCTCGCCACGATCGACGCCTACGAGGAGGACGGCCTCATCGCCCGCGCCCGCGAGATCGGCGCCGTGCTGCTCGGTCGCCTCAACGCGCTCCGCACCGCCGAGCCCGCATCGGCGACGTGCGCGGCCGTGGCGCGATGGTCGCGATCGAACTCGTCGACCCCGCCCCGGCGCCCCCGACGCGGCACTCACCTCAAGGTCGCCGCGCACGCCCATGCGAACGGCGTGATCGTGCTCACGTGCGGCACCTACGGCAACGTCATCCGCTTCCTCCCTCCGCTCACCGTCTCCGACGAACTGCTCATCGACGGCCTCTCGGTCGTCGCGGAAGGACTGAAGAACGCATGACCGACGTGCTCGCGGCGACGACGAGGTCGACCGCAACGGATGCAGCGCCAGCTGGTATCGAGACGCGTCCGGCTGCGCCGGTCGCTCCTCAACCCGCAGACGCCCACATCGCCACCCCGCTGACCGACGCGCGCTCCCAGCTCGCCGAGGCGATCGGGCTCCTCGGCTACGAGAACGGCCTGCACCAGATGCTCGCGACCCCGCGCCGCGAACTCACGGTCGCCGTGCCACTGCGGCTCGACTCGGGTGAGAGCCGCCTCTACATCGGTCACCGCGTGCAGCACAACTTCTCGCGCGGCCCCGCCAAGGGCGGCCTGCGGTACGCGCCGAACGTCAACCTCGACGAGGTGCGCGCGCTCGCGATGTGGATGACCTGGAAGTGCGCCCTGCTCGACGTGCCGTACGGCGGCGCGAAGGGCGGACTCGCGATCGACCCCCGCGAGCACTCCATGGCCGAGCTCGAGCGCGTGACCCGTCGCTACACGAGCGAGATCCTGCCGATCATCGGCCCGGAGCGCGACATCCCCGCGCCCGACATCGGCACCGACGAGCAGACGATGGCCTGGATCATGGACACGTACTCCGTGAACTCCGGCTACACGGTGCCCGGCATCGTGACCGGCAAGCCCATCTCGCTCGGCGGTTCGCAGGGGCGGGCGAGCGCGACCAGCCGTGGCGTCACGCACATCGCGCTCGCCGCGCTCCGGCACGTGGGCCTCGACCCTGCACACTCCACCGCCGCCGTGCAGGGCTTCGGCAAGGTCGGTGCGGATGCCGCGCGCTTCCTCTCCGAGGCGGGCGTGCGCGTCACCGCGGTGAGCGACCAGTACGGCGCCGTGCTCGACACGGGCGGCCTCGACATCGAGGCGCTCGCCGACCACGTGCGAACGACCGGCACGGTCATCGGCTTCGCCGGCGGCGAGGCGCTCGACGGCGCGGACCTGCTGACGCAGGACGTCGACCTGCTCGTGCCCGCCGCGGTGGAGGGCGTGCTGCACGACGGCAACGCGGGCGACGTGCTCGCGAGCGTCATCGTCGAGGGCGCGAACGGCCCGACCACGCCCGCGGCCGACCGGATCCTGCGCGAGCGCGGCATGCTCGTGGTGCCCGACATCCTCGCGAACGCCGGCGGCGTCATCGTCTCGTACTTCGAGTGGGTGCAGGCGAACCAGGCCTACTGGTGGCGCGCCGACGAGGTGGAGTCCAGACTGGAAGAGCGGATGCTCAGCGCCTGGCAGCACGTGCTCGGCTACGCCGAGGCCCGCGGCCTCTCGCTCCGCACCGCCGCCACCGCGCTCGCGGTCGAACGCGTCGCCGAGGCCCACCGCCTCCGCGGGCTCTATCCCTGATCGGGACTCCCTCCACCGGCCGGCACACACGAAACGGAACAGGCAGCATGACCGACACCCTGCAGCACACCACGGAATCCACGCTCCTCGACGGCGTCGCCGACGGCCTCTTCATCGGGGGCGAGTGGGTGCCGGCCGAGGGCGGCAAGACCCTCGCGGTCGCCGACCCCTCGACGGGGACGACGATCAAGGAGATCGCGGATGCCTCCGTCGCCGACGGCCTTCGCGCGCTCGACGCCGCGGTGGCCGCGCAGGACGCGTGGGCCGCGACGGCGCCGCGCGAGCGGGGCGAGCTGCTCCGCCGCGCGTTCGACCTGCTCCAGGAGCGCAAGGAGGAGTTCGCCCTCCTCATGACGCTCGAGATGGGCAAGCCGCTCGCCGAGGCGCGCGGCGAGGTCGCCTACGGCGGCGAGTTCCTCCGCTGGTTCAGCGAGGAGGCCGTGCGCATCACGGGCCGCTACGGGCTGAACCCCGAGGGCACCGGGCGCATCATCGTCTCGCAGCGGCCCGTCGGCCCGTCGTTCTTCATCACGCCGTGGAACTTCCCGCTCGCGATGGCGACCCGCAAGATCGCGCCGGCGCTCGCCGCGGGCTGCACCGTGGTCATCAAGCCGCCGGCCCTCACGCCGCTCACGACGCTCGCCTTCGCGCAGCTGCTCGAGGAGGTCGGCCTGCCCAAGGGCGTCGTGAACGTGATCCCCACGAGCACCTCGTCGAAGGTCTCGGGCCCGATCATCGCCGACCCGCGCCTGCGCAAGCTGTCGTTCACCGGCTCCACCGAGGTCGGCCGCGCCCTCATGCAGCAGGCCGCGCAGGGCATCCTCCGCACGAGCATGGAGCTCGGCGGCAACGCGCCGTTCGTCGTCTTCGAGGACGCCGACCTCGACAAGGCGGTCGACGGCGCGATGATCGCGAAGTTCCGCAACATCGGGCAGGCGTGCACGGCGGCGAACCGCTTCATCGTGCACGAGTCGGTCGCCGACGAGTTCGCGAAGCGCGTCTCCGATCGGGTCAAGGCCATGAAGGTCGGCCGCGGCACCGAGGAGGGCGTGAACATCGGCCCGCTCATCGACGACAAGGCGGTCTCCTCCACCGACGCACTCGTGCAGGACGCCGTGGGCCGGGGCGCGACGCTGCTCACCGGCGGCACCCGCATCGACGGCGACGGCACGTTCTACGCGCCCACCGTGCTCGCGGGCGTCGCGGCCGGCAGCCGCCTGCTCTCCGAGGAGATCTTCGGCCCGGTGCTCGGCATCAGCACGTTCGCCGACGAGGACGAGGCGGTGCGGCTCGCGAACAACACCGAGTACGGGCTCGTCTCCTACGTCTTCACGCAGGACCTCGCCCGCGGCCACCGCATGATCGAGCGCCTCGACACCGGGATGATGGGCCTGAACATCGGCCTCGTCTCCAACGCGGCCGCGCCGTTCGGCGGCGTGAAGCAGTCGGGCATCGGCCGCGAGGGCGGCTCCGAGGGCATCCACGAGTACCTCGACACCAAGTACACGCTCATCCCCGTGGGCTGACGCCTCGAAGCCCCACGGGGTTTCGAGACGCCCGCTGCGCGGGCTCCTCAACCCGCAGAGACGCCCGCTGCGCGGGCTCCTCAACCCGCAGAGACGCCCGCTGCGCGGGCTCCTCAACCCGCAGAGACGCCCGCTGCGCGGGCTCCTCAACCCGCAGACGAGAGATCGAGAGAACAGGGAACATGGAACGCATCGACTGCGACGTCGTGATCGTGGGCGCCGGGGCATCCGGCCTCACCGCCGCCACCCGCCTGAAGAAGGCCGGCCGCTCGGTCGTCGTGCTCGAGGCGCGCGACCGCGCCGGGGGGCGCCTCTGGACCGATGACATCGACGGGGCCATGCTCGAGATCGGCGGCCAGTGGGTGTCGCCCGACCAGGACGCGCTCATCGAGACGCTCGACGAGCTCGGACTCGAGACCTATCCGCGGTATCGCGAGGGCGTGAACATCTACATCGGGCCCGACGGCGAGCAGAAGCGGTTCGAGGGCGAGATCTTCCCCGTGCCGCCGGCGACCGAGCAGGAGATCGTCACCCTCATCGACAAGCTCGACGCGCTCGTCGCCGAGATCGACCCCGACCGCCCGTGGGACCACCCGCAGGCGAAGGACCTCGACGAGGTCTCGTTCGCGCGCTGGCTCGAGACGCAGACCGACGACCAGGAGGCGCGCGAGAACATCGGCATGTTCATCGCGGGCGCCATGCTCACCAAGCCCGCGCACGCGTTCTCCGCGCTGCAGGCGCTGCTCATGGCGGCATCCGCCGGCTCGTTCTCGAACCTCGTCGACGCCGACTTCATCCTCGACCGCCGCGTCGTGGGCGGCCTGCAGCAGCTGCCGCTCCTGCTCGCCGAGCGACTCGGCGGCGCGGTGCGGCTCGGCCAGCCGGTCCGTACCCTGCGGTGGCACACCGGATGCCCCCGAGCGCGGTGTCGTGGCCGTGACCGACCACCTCGAGGTGCACGCGAAGCACGTGATCCTCGCGGTCCCGCCGATCCTGATCAGCCGGATCTCGTACGAGCCGCCCCTGCCGCGCCGCCAGCAACAGCTGCACCAGCACCTCTCCATGGGCTTCGTCATCAAGGTGCACGCGGTCTACGAGACCCCGTTCTGGCGCGAGCTGGGCCTCTCGGGCACCGCGTTCAGCCCGTACGAGCTCGTGCACGAGGCCTACGACAACACCAATCACGCCGACCCGCGGGGGACGCTCGTGGGCTTCGTGGCCGACGAGGAGGCCGACGGCGTGTTCTCGATGACCGCCGAGGAGCGCAAGGAGCGGATCCTCGAATCGCTCTCGCACTACTACGGCGAGGAGGCGCTGCATCCGGTGGTCTACTACGAGAGCGACTGGGGCTCGGAGGAGTGGACGCGCGGCGCCTACGCCGCGAGCTTCGACATGGGGGGACTCGCCCGCTACGGCGCCGACCTGCGCACGCCCGTCGGCCCGATCCACTTCTCGTGCAGCGACATGGCCGGCAAGGGCTACCAGCACGTCGACGGCGCCATCCGCGTCGGGCGCGAGGTCGCCGACGAGATCCTCGCCGCCTCGTGAGCGACCCGGCGGTCGCCACGGCCATCTTCCGCGGCGAGACGCTCTCGCGGGCGTCGGCGGAGGACTGAGCGCGAGCTCGCGTCGCAGAGACCACGAGGCCGCCCCGCGACACCGGGGCGGCCTCGTGTGCGCCTGGTCCGCTCCGCGCCTCAGGCCACGGATGCCTCGGCGGCCTCGTACACCGGATGCCCCGCCACGACCGTGCGCACCACGCGCGCCTCGAGCAGCACGTCGGCGCCCTCGGTGAACGGGTCACGGTCGAGCACCGCGAAGTCGGCGGCGAGCCCGGGCGCGATGCGGCCGCGCTCGTGCTCCTCGAGGCAGCTCGCAGCGGCGTCGCGCGTGGCGTGGGCGACCGCTTCGGCGAGCGGGACGGCGTACTCGGGGTGGTTCGCCGGGTACGAGCCGTCGAGCGCCGACCGACGGGTGGCGGCGATGTAGAGGTTCGGCAGCGCGTCGTGCGGCGCGGTCGGGGCATCCGTCGAGAACGCCAGCAGCGCACCCGCCTCGCGGAACTCGGTCCACGCGAACCCGCGGTCGGCGCGCTCGTCGCCGAGCATCGCGGCCCAGTTCGCCCAGATCGCCGGGTCGGCGTGCACGGGCTGCATCGAGGCGGTGACGCCGAGCGCGGCCATGCGTGCGGCCGTCTCGGGCGCGGCGTACTCCAGGTGCTCGATGCGGTGGCGGCGCGGGCGGTGGCCGTTCACGGCGTGCGCGTGCTCGAGCGCGTCGAGGGCGACGTCGCTCGCGAGGTCGCCGATCGCGTGCATCGCGACCTGGAGCCCGGCCGCGTCGGCCGCGGCCACCACGGGGCGCAGCCGCTCGAGCGGCCAGATCGGCTCCGCGTTCGAGCCGTCGGCGTACGGATGCCGCATCGCGGCCGTGCACGCGTCGATCACGCCGTCGAGCACGAGCTTGACGCCGGCGACCTTGAGCCACGGGCGGTGCTCGCAGGCGAGCTCCACGGCGCGGGCGACCTGCGCGAGGTTCTGCTCGTCGTCGCCGGTGTTCCCGACGAACCAGTGCGCGAGCACGCGGATCGGCAGCGTGCCGCCGCGGCGCTCGGCCGCACGGTCGAAGGCCTCGAGCCCGAGCTCGTCGAACGCCATGTCGACCACGCCCGTGACGCCCGTCGCGAGGTAGGCCGCGATCGTGCGCTCGACGGCCGCGTCGCGATCGGCGTCGGTGGCGACCTCGGCGAGCAGCGTCCATACGTGCTGCTGCGCCGCGGTCTCGTAGAGCATGCCGTCGGGTTCGCCGTCGGCGTCGCGTCCGATGCGTCCGCCGATGGGATCGGGGGTGTCGCGGTCGATGCCGAGCTCGCGCAGCGCGGCAGAGTTGACCCACACCGAGTGGTAGTCGTTCGCGTCGAGGTACACGGGCACGTCGGCGACGACGGCGTCGAGCATCGTGGCCGTGGGCCCCCCGCCCGGCACGGAGTCGAACAGCCAGCCGCGCCCGAGCAGGCGGGGCGCCCCGGGGTCGGCGTCGCGCGCCGCGCGCAGCCGCTCCTGGATCTCGGGAAGCGTGCGCGCGTCGGTGAGGCCGACCTTGCCGAGCGCCTCGCCCATCATGACGAGGTGCGTGTGGGCGTCGATGAAGCCGGGCACCACGACCCGGCCGCCGAGGTCGACGACCGCGGCATCCGGCCCGGCCAGCGCGGCCGCCTCGGCGTCGGAGCCGACGAACGCGATGCGTCCGCCGTCGGTGATGATCGCCTCGGCCCAGGCCGGCTCGTCGGCGGTGAAGACTCGGCCGTTCGCGTGGACGGTGCGGGTCATGCGGCCACCTCCGCGGCCACGGCGGGCGCCGCTTCCTCGGTGCGCTGGAGCCGGCTCGAGATGCGCGCGACGAGGAACGCCGGCACGGCCAGGACGAAGCTCGCGACGCCGAGCACCACGACGAAGCCCTGGTAGCCGAGCGACTCGACGAGCGCCGCGCCGATGACGGGCGTGAGGCTCGACCCGACGAGGTACACCGCGAGCAGCGGACCCGACCAGCGGCCGTCGGCGTCGAGGGCGGCGGCCGTCGCGACGAAGTAGAAGAACGCGATCGCGTAGAGGGTGTTCCACACGATGAAGACCACGATGAACATCGTCGGGTCGGTCACGAAGCCCTCGACGATCTTCAGCGCGCCACCGGCGACGAGCAGGACCGCGAGCGGCACGGCACGGCCGAGCCGGTCGCCGACGATCATCAGCAGGATGGCGCCGACGATGCCGCCGGCGGTCGCACCGCTCAGCGCGATGCCGAGGCCCTCGGGCGTGAGTCCCGCCTGGTCGGCGCCCATGACGCCCGCCATGGCCCAGAGCGAGTCCTCGCTCACGGCCCAGAGGGCGAAGGTCACGAGCAGGGTGAAGCCGGCGATCGTCTCGGCGCGGCGGGGGCGGCGAGCGACGAGGCCGGATGCCGCGGCATCCGCTGCCGGTGCGGCCGCGTGGTCCACGACGGGCGCCGACGGCAGCCACGCCGAGGTGAACAGCACGGCCAGCGAGAACAGCGCCAGCGTGCCGAACACGCTGATCGGCACGAGCGGCAGCAGCGGGACCAGCGCCAGGATCACGGTGACGACGGCGCGATTCGCCAGCCCGCTGAACCCCGACACCCGGTCGGGGTTGATGAAGGCCGCAAGCGCGGCGCCCGACGACGAGACCGCGCCGCCGGCGCCGACGCCGCCGATGAGCAGGCCGGCGACGACGACCCACGGCGCAGGCGCGAGAGCTGCGGCGCCGAAGCCCGCGGCGGCGACGACGAGGCCGACGCGTGCGACGAGCAGCCGGTGCGGCCCGGCGCTGAGCTTCGCGGTGGCGAGACCGGTCACGGCGGTGAGGAGCAGCGCGCCGGTGATGAGCCAGCTCGCGGTGAGCACGTCGACCCCGAGCGCGGACTGCGCCGCCGCGATCATGTAGGGCGAGAGGTTCACGCCGAGGTAGCCGGCGATGCCGATGCCGAACGTGGCGACGGCACTCGGGAGCCGCAGCGGGATGCGGACGGACGGGAGGGAGTGGGACACGGGGGACCTCCGGGGTTCGGCACGACGATGTGCGCGAGCTAAACGAATGGTATTCGTTTATTATCCATACGAGTGGCCGGAATGGGAAGAGGGAATTTTCGAACCCATAGGCTGACGTGGACGAAGGAGGCGCCGTTGCCCAGGCCGAGGACCCCGCTGCTGTCGACCGAACGGATCGCGGATGCCGCGATGGAGCTCGTCGACGAGGGCGCACCGTTCGGCGTCAACGCCGTCGCGCGGCGGCTCGGCGTCACGCCGTCGTCGCTGTACAACCACGTCGCCGGGCGCGACGAGATCATCGAGCTCATGCGCGGCCGGCTGGGGGAGCGCTACATGGCCGCGAGGCCTTCCGGGACATGGGACGAGGTCGTGGAGGCCATGCTCCGCGCGGAGCGCGGGATGTACGCGGACGCATCCGTTCCTCATCCCGCTCATCGTGGGCAAGACCATCACCGACCCGACGGTCATCGCGAGCTACGACGGGCTCGCCACCGCGCTCGCCGGGGCGGGCTTCCCCGATGAGGACGTGCTCGAGGTCGTCGCCATCATGGACGCGTTCTCGATCGGCTTCGGCCTCGACCTCGCGTCGCCCGACGACGTCTGGCGCCCGGAGACGACCACCGAGACGCTCGGTCGGCTCGTCGAGGGGTCTCCTCGTGGCGCCGCGCGCAGCGACCGGGCGTTCGAGGCGGGTCTCGAGATGCTCCTCGACGGACTGCGCCTGCGGCTCGCCCGCTACGAGCTCGACTGACGGCGGACCGGGCGGACCGACCGGGTCGGGACCGGCCGCCGGAACGTGGTGCGCCTTCCCCACGGGGCATCCGCCCCGCTAGCGTGAATCCGGGGCGTCCGACGGAGGACGCGGGAATGGGGAATCCGCAATGTCTGGAATCGACGAGATCGTCGCCGACCTTCCGATCGGCGACATCGCCGCGAAGCTCGGCGTCGACGAGGCGACCGCGAGGAAGGCCGTCGACGACGCCCTGCCCGCCCTCCTCGCCGGCATGGGCGCCAACGCCAGCGACCCGGCGGGTGCCGCGTCGCTCGAGCGTGCGGTGAAGTCGCACGACCCGTCGCTCGTCGAGGGCGGCGTGAACCTCGCCGACGTCGACGAGGACGACGGCCGCAAGATCGTGAAGAACGTGTTCGGCGACAACACCGACCAGGTCGTCACCGCGCTCGACAAGAAGGAGGGCGGGGCCGGCGACCTCATCGGCAAGCTCCTGCCGATCCTCGCGCCGATCGTGCTCGCCTTCCTCGCGAAGCAGTTCACGAAGAAGCAGGAGAGCTCGGAGCCCGCGGCGGAGTCCTCGGGCGGCGGTGGCGGCATCGGCGACGTGCTCGGCGGGCTGCTCGGCGGCTCCGGAGGCTCGGGCTCTGGCGGCGGAGGCGGCGGTCTCGGCGACCTCCTCGGCGGGCTGCTCGGCGGCGGGGGCTCCGGCGGAGCGGGCGGCGGCCTCGGCGACCTGCTGGGCGGGCTCCTCGGCGGCGGCAAGCGCTGACGCCGCCCTCGTTGGTTGAGGAGCGCCCGTAGGGCGCGTCTCGAAACCCCGTCGCACGCACGTCGGGTTTCGAGACGCGGGCTCCGCCCGCTCCTCGACCCGCGGGTTCTAGACTGTCGGGGTGCCAGTGAACCCCGAGCTGCAGGGGCGGGTCTTCCCGCCCGTCGAGCCCTATCTCGTCGGGCGTGAGAAGGTGCGCGAGTTCGCCCGCGCCGTCTTCGCCACGAACCCGATCAACCACGACCTCGACGCGGCGAGGGCCGCCGGCTACGACGACGTCGTCGCGCCGCCCACCTTCGCCGTCGTCCTCCAGGAGCACACGCTCGCGCAGCTGCTGGCCGAGCCCGACGCCGGGATCGACTTCTCGCGCGTGGTGCACGGCGACCAGCGGTTCGTCTCGAGCCGTCCGATCGTCGCGGGCGACCTGCTCACGCCCACGCTCACCGTGTCGAGCGTGAAGACGCTCGGCGGGCACTCGATCGTCACGGCCGAGTCGGCGATCACGGATGCCACCGGCGCCCATGTCGTGACCGCCATCTCGGCGCTCGTGGTCCGAGGGGAGGACTGATGCCCGGCACACCGACCTTCGACGGCCTCGCCGTCGGCGACATCGTCGCCGAGCAGTCCTTCCCGCTCACACGTGACTCGCTCGTGCGCTACGCCGGCGCCTCGGGCGACTTCAACGCGATCCACTACCGCGACGACGTCGCCCACGCGGTCGGCCTGCCGGGCGTGCTCGCGCACGGAATGCTCACCATGGGCTTCGCCGTGCAGCCGGTCGTCGACTGGGTCGGCGATCCAGGTCGCGTCGTCGACTACCAGGTGCGCTTCACCCGCCCCGTCGTGGTCGACCCGAAGGTCGGCGCGGTCGTCTCGGTGGTCGCCAAGGTCGGCCAGCTCGACGCCGAGGCCCGCGTGGCCCGCATCGACCTCACCGTGAAGGTCGGCGAGGAGACCGTGCTCGGCAAGGCGCAGGCGCGGGTCTCGCTCGACTGATGGCGCGCGACATCCCGTTCTCCGAGCTCACGACGCTGCAGGTCGGCGGTCCGGCCGACAAGCTCGTCACTGCGACGACCCAGCGCGACCTCGTCGACCTCGCCCGCGAGGCGTGGGGCGCCCGGGAGCCGTGGCTCGCGCTCGGCGGCGGCTCCAACCTGCTCATCTCCGACGAGGGCTTCGACGGCACCGTGATCCGGGTCGCGACGAAGGGCATCGAGGTGCTCGGACATGGCGACCGCGACGGCGCCGACGGCGGTCCCGAGGGCGCGGGCGGCGACGGCTGCACGCGGCGCGGATGCGGCATCCGTTCGGCTGCGGGTGCAGGCCGGCGAGACGTGGGACGACCTCGTCGCGTGGACGGTCGAGCACGGGTACTCCGGCTTCGAGGCCCTCTCGGGCATCCCGGGGTCGGTGGGCGCGGCGCCGGTGCAGAACATCGGCGCCTACGGGCAGGAGCTGGAGGCGACGCTCGTCGCGATCGAGTTCCTCGACGAGGGCGCCGACGCCCCGCGCCGCATGTCCGCCGCCGAGCTCGGCCTCGGCTACCGCACGTCGGTGCTGAAGCAGGGGCTGCGCGGCATCGTCGTGTCGGTCGAGTTCGACCTGCACGACACCACGCTCGAGCGCGCCGTGCTCGGCGAGGCCCTCGGCCGGCCGATCGCCTACGCGCAGCTCGCCGACGCGCTGCACGTGAACCTCGGCGACCGCGTGCCGATCGCGCGCGTGCGCGAGAGCGTGCTCGCCCTGCGCGCCTCCAAGGGCATGGTGCTCGATCCGGCCGATCCCGACTCGGTGAGCGCCGGCTCGTTCTTCACGAACCCCATCGTGTCGGAGCGCGTGGCGCGCACGCTGCCCGGCGACGCGCCGCGGTGGTACCTCGCGAAGGAGGCCGCCGACGAGGTCACGCCCCTCGCAGGAGGGGTCGACGAGTCCCCGCTCGACCAGTTCCTCGCGCATCAGGCGTCACTCGAGGCAGCCGGCCGTGCGTCGGATGCCCCGCCCGCCGAGCCGCTCGTGAAGCTCTCCGCCGCGTGGCTCATCGAGAAGTCGGGCATCCGCCGCGGGTTCGCCCTGCCGGGATCGCGCGCCGCCGTGTCCTCGAAGCACACGCTCGCGCTCACGAACCGCGGCGGCGCCACGGCCGAGGAGGTCGCGCAACTCGCCCGCTTCGTGCAGAGCCGCGTGCACGCCGAGTTCGGCATCGTGCTGCATCCCGAGCCCGTGCTGGTGGGCGTGGAGCTCTGATCCGCGGCGTCAGTCGCGTGCGTGCTCGCCGTGGCGGATGAGGGCGACGACGCCGAAGACCGCCACGAGCACGCCGATCGCGAGCAGCGTGGAGAGGAGCGCGGTGACCGGCGTGAGCTGGATCAGCCACGCCGCCAGCGCGTCGCGTGCCCCGGGCGCGAGCACGACCCACAGGGTCGTCGCCGCCAGCCCGCCGAACACGAGGCTCCAGACGAGGGCGCCCCACCGCACCGTCGGACGGCGGATCCCGGCGCGATCGGCGTCGTCGCGGACGGGAGCCGGGCGCGGCGCCCGGCAGCGGGAGCGTGACGGCGGTGTCGCGGTGGTCGTCGGCGGCGGTCATCGTGAGGCTCCTTCGAAGACGGTGACGAAGACGTTGCCGCCTCGTCGAACGGTGAGATCGGCGTCAACCGGATCGCCCGCCTCGCCGCCGACCACGAGCAGGCCATCGCCGTCGCCCGCACGAGTCGGGACGGGGTCGCCGGAGGCGTCGACGCGCACGACTGACACGTCGCGTGCGCCACGGGCATCGAGGGCGACCCGCACCCCGTCGTGCACGTCGACGTACACGTCGCCCACCCACTGGGTGAGTTCGACGTCCGGGGTGCCGCGCACGGCGTCGAGGTCGGCGGTCGCCGTGAAGAATGCGTTGCCGATCGGCTGCAGGTACGAACCGGAGCGGTCGAGCGGGATGCTGGACGACGGCGGCACGATGGCGGACTGCGGCGCGAGGGCGGCCACGAGCATGATCACGGTCACGAGCGCGGTGACGAAGGCGAGGAAGCCGGCGCGACGGCGCCGCAGCGCGGCCACGAGCATGCCGATCGCCAGGGCGATGACGGCGACCGCGACGGCGATCGCGAACACGTCGCCGCTCGCGGCCGGCTCGCCGAGCGCCCAGATCGCGGCGATCGAGCCGGCCACGAGGGCGATGCCCAGCACCGTGAACACGTAGGCGGCGCTCGTGCGAGGCCGCTCGGCTCGGCGGATGCGCCGGGCCGCCTCGGATTCGGCGGCGAGCGCCTGCGCGGCGATCTTGTTCTCCTGGGCGGCACGTGCACGTGCGGCGCGCTCGGCGTCCACGGTCGACCGGCGCCATTCGGCATGCGACACGGCGCCACGCCTCGTGCTGTGCCCGCCATTCGGCGATCTCGTCGGCGTCGGCGCCGAGGGCGGGCACGGGTGGCTCGGTGGACGGTGAGGTGGCGAGGCGAAGGCGGATACCGGGGCGGCGGTCGTCGTGGCATCCGCCGTGGGCGTCATCGCTGTGGGACTCCCCGGGGCGGTGGCGGTGCTCGCGGAAGCCGTTCGCGAGTCCGGCCCTGACCCACCGCCCGGGGAGGTCTGCGCCGACCGGCGGACGAGCCAGACGACGAGCACGATGACTGCGGCGATGACCGCCAGGACCCAGAGCACGCGCAGCGGGGCGAGCACGTCGAGGCCGCCGAGCCAGAACGACGGCCACTCGGGCCACCAGCGCCAGCCGAGCCAGCCGCCCTGCACGAGCGGGATGAGCCCGATGACGCCCATGACCGCGATGCCGACGACCGCGGGGTCGACGATCCCAGCGACCAGCCGCTCGAGGTGGATGCGCCCGTCGACGTCGGGGAGCAGGAGCCACGCGATCGCGTAGACCAGCACGAACGGGGCGCCGAGCACGGCGACCACCACGACGATGCCGCGGACGATGATCGGATCGATCCCGATCCGCGCCGCGACGCCGGCGCAGACGCCGCCGAGCCAGCCCTGCCGGCGGGGTACGCCGAGACCTCGGAGCCAGCCGAAGAAGCCGGTGCCCGCGCCCGCGGCGTCGGCCACCGGAGCCGAACCGACCGCCCCGTCGCCGGGACCGGCCTGGGAGGCGGAGTCCCCCTTCGCGTCGTCGGGCGCGGTGCCCGGTTCCGGGGCGGTCTGGTTCGTCTCCATGCCACGATGCTCCCAGCGCCGTGCGATGGCACGCTATGGGGTGGATCCCTGACTCGACCCTGATTCCCGGGAGCTCGACCGGGGCGCTCGCGCGTCGTTCTGCTTGGATGGCTGGCATGGAGTCGCGCGCGAACGTCACGGCTGCGGCTGCGCCGACGCCCCCGGTCGCGCCCCGGCTCACCCGCCCACGCGACTGCCTCGCGACGGGAGTGGCCGCCGGACTCGCCGCACATCTCGGCTGGCCGGTGTGGATCGTGCGGGTCGCGTTCGTCGCCACGACCCTCCTCGCGGGGGCGGGCCTGCTGCTCTACGCGTGGTTGTGGGCCCTCACCCCGTGGGCTCCCGTGGCCGACGACGCCGACGGCGCTGCCGCGCGTCCGAGACGACGCGCACCCGTCGCCTGGCTCCTCGTCGGGGCATCCGCCGCCTGCCTCCTCGCCGCCTGGATCTCGAGCGCGTCGGTCGAGAGCGGCGCCGGGCTCGCCCCCTGGTTCTCGACGACGGTCACCGGGATCGGGCTGGCCGTGGCATCGGGTGCGTGGTCGACGTTCATCGACCGGCCCGATCCTGCTCGCGGGCCGCGGTCGGAGCTCGCCGTGCGCGGCGTCGCGACCGCGTTGCTGGCCGTGACCGCC
The DNA here is from genome assembly GCA_963799015.1 of uncultured Actinomycetota bacterium. Classification (GTDB taxonomy): domain Bacteria; phylum Actinomycetota; class Actinomycetes; order Actinomycetales; family Microbacteriaceae; genus Agromyces. The sequence continues at coordinate 14,261 of CAWCWD010000006.1, forward strand.
ATCGCGCTCGTCTTCGGGCCGCTCGCCGCCCTCGCCCCGGTGCCCGTCTTCGGCGCCGCGCTCGCCGCCGTGCTCGGCATCGGCCTCGTCTACGCGCCGACCCTGATCGCGCAGTGGCGCGAGCTCTCCGACGAGCGCACGCGCCGCATCCGCGAGGAGCAGCGCAGCGAGATCGCGGCGCACCTGCACGACTCCGTGCTGCAGACGCTCGCGCTCATCCAGAACCGCGCCGGCGCCACGAGCGAGGTCGCCCGGATCGCACGGGCGCAGGAGCGCGAACTGCGCGAGTGGCTGTATGCGGGCGAGGCGCCCGTCGACGGGGACCTCGGCACCGACCTCCGGGACTTCGCGGCGGCGCTCGAGATCGACTACGCCGTCACGATCGAGGTCGTCGAGGTCGGCGAGTCGCGCGAGCGGGGCAGCGGCGACCTCGCGGCGGCCGCGCGCGAGGCGATGCTGAACGCCGCGCGGCACGCCGGCGGCGAGGTGTCGGTGTACATCGAGTCCCGCCCCGACGCGGTCGAGGTCTACGTCCGCGACCGTGGCCCGGGCTTCACGCTGGCGGCCGTGCCGGGCGACCGGCTCGGCGTACGTGAATCGATCATCGGCCGCATGCGCCGCGCCGGCGGCTCGGCGACGGTCCGGCCCGGAGCCGGCGGCATCGGCACCGAGGTGCGCCTGCGATTCCCCGCCGAGGAGGCGCATCATGGCTGAGCGGGTCCGCGTCGTGGTCGTCGACGACCACTCGATCTTCCGATCGGGCCTGAAGGCCGACCTCGACGCGAGCATCGTCGTCGTGGGGGAGGCGCACGACGTCGAGTCGGCGGTGATCGCGGTGACGGATGCCGCGCCCGACGTCGTGCTCCTCGACGTGCACCTGCCCGGGGTCGCCGTTCCCGCGGGATCGAGCGGCGGCGCCGAGGTGATCCGCCTCGCGGCATCCGCGGTGCCCGCCACGCGCTTCCTGGCACTCAGCGTCTCGGACCGGGCCGAGGACGTGGTGGGCGTCATCCGCGCGGGCGCACGCGGATACATCACGAAGGGCTCCTCCGGGGCGGACGTGAGCCGGGCGGTGCACGCCGTGGCCGACGGGGACGCGGTGTTCTCGCCGAAGCTCGCCGGGTTCGTGCTCGACGCGTTCGGCGCGGCCGTCGGCGAGACGGCGTCGGCGGGCGACGAGCTCGACCGGCTGTCGGCCCGCGAGCAGGAGGTCATGCGGCTCATCGCCCGCGGATACGCCTACAAGGAGGTCGCCGCCGAGCTGTTCATCTCGACGAAGACGGTGGAGACCCATGTCTCGGCGGTGCTGCGCAAGCTGCAGCTCTCGAGTCGCCACGAGCTCACCGCGTGGGCGAGTGCGCGCCGCCTCCTGTAGCTCACTCCTGGAGCGCTCGCCTGCTGCGGTGTCGCCGTGACGTCACTTTGACATCATTTCCATTGACATGACACCACAATGGTGTCATGATGGTGTCATGGATCTCACGCGGTACGTCAACGAACTCCGGCAGCAGTTGGAGATCGCCGCCGACGCGGGCGGCGACGAGGCCCGGCAGCTCGCCGAGCGCCTCACCGCCCCGCTCGACGCGGCGAGCCGACTCGTGCTGCTCGAGGCGTTGTCCGACGCCGCCGGTGAGATCACCCGCGAGCTCGCACCGGGCTCCGTCGAGGTGCGCCTCCGCGGGCGCGACCCCGAGTTCGTGGTCACCAAGGCCGTCGCCGCGACCTTCGAGGACGTCGCCGCGGTCGCCGCGACGCCCTCCGCCCCTCCCCGCCTCCGTCGCCGAGCTCGACGAGGGCAGCACGTCCCGAACCACGCTCCGGCTTCCCGACCACCTGAAGGTGCGCGTCGAGGAGGCGGCCGCCCGAGACGGCATCTCGGTCAACGCCTGGCTCGTGCGCGCGGTCACCGGAGCACTCGAACCGGCCAGTCCGCGCGCATCGCCGCGGGAGATCGCGCGGCGGCGAGCGCTTCACCGGATGGGTGCGCTGAGCGCAGCCCTCCCCGAACGTCGAATTCCGTCGAGGCCCGTCGGCCCGGCGTCAGGCACCACAGAAGGAGACATCATGCCTGTTTTCGCGACCCCGGAACCGATCTCGGTCACCCTCGACGTCGCCGCCGCGAACGTGCGGTTCATCGCCAGCGACCGCGACGACACGCGTCGTCGAGGTGCGGCCCAGCCGCCCGTCGCGATCGGCCGACGTCAGGGCGGCCGAGCAGGCCGGAGATCGAGTTCGCCGACGGCCGGCTGCGCGTGCGCACCACGAAGAGCTGGCGCACGTGGCTTCCGGTCACCGAGTCGGTCGACGTCACGATCGAACTGCCGTCGGGCTCCGACGTCAGGGGCGAGATCGCGTACGGGAACCTCCGGGCCGAGGGCCGACTCGCCGCGTGCGCCGTGAAGACCGGCGCGGGCGACATCACCCTCGACCAGGCCGGCCCCCTCGAACTGCGCACCGGCGCGGGCAGCGGTCTCGATCGCCGTGGCGATCGGGCACTCCGACGTCGAGAGCGCCTCGGGCAGCGTCCGCATCCGGCGGGTCGACGGCAGCGCCGCCATCAAGAACTCCTACGGCGACACGACGATCGGCGAGGTCGCCGGCGAGCTCCGCGTGAAGGGCGCCTACGGGTCGATCTGGGTCGACCGGGCCCTCGGCTCCGTCGACGTCAAGACCGCCCACGGCAACGTCCGCCTCGACGAGGTCGTTCGCGGCGAGGTGCACCTCGAGAGCTCCTACGGGGCGCTCGAGGTCGGCATCCGCCGGGGCACCGCCGCCTGGCTCGACGTGGCCACGCAGCACGGCAGCGTGCTCAACTCCCTCGGCGCACAAGACGGGCCGCGGGGCATCCGAGGAGACCGCCGAAGTGCGGGCCAGAAGCTCGTGGGGCGACATCGTCGTTCGCCGTTCCAACGAACCGACCACCAAGAACCGGAGCAACTCATGAATCACCAGAGAAGGGAAGACGACATGAGCACCGAGATGACGACCACGCGACGCGATCGCGGACCGGCGATTCGCGTGCAGGGCCTGGAGAAGTCGTACAAGGAGTTGCACGTCCTGCGCGGCGTGGACTTCGAGGTGGCGCCGGGCAGCATCTTCGCGCTGCTCGGCTCGAACGGCGCGGGCAAGACCACGATCGTGCGGATCCTGTCCACGCTGCTGCGGCCGGACGCCGGCACCTCCACCGTTGAGGGGTTCGACGTCACGACGGACGCGCTCCGGGTTCGGGAGTCCATCAGCCTGACCGGGCAGTTCGCCGCGGTCGATGAGATCCTCTCCGGTCGGGAGAACCTGGTGCTGGTCGCCAGGCTGCGGCACCTGAACGGATCCCGGCCGGATCGCGGATGAGCTGCTCGCCCGCTTCGACCTCGCCGATGCGGCTACGCGGAAGGTGGCCACGTACTCCGGTGGCATGCGCCGTCGCCTGGACATCGCGATGAGCCTGATCGGGCAGCCGAAGGTGATCTTCCTCGACGAGCCGACCACGGGGCTCGACCCCGAGGGCCGCCTCGAGGTGTGGCAGGTCATCCAGGAGCTCGCCACCCGGGGCACCACCGTGCTGCTCACCACCCAGTACCTCGACGAGGCCGAGCAGCTCGCGGATCGGATCGCGATCCTGCACGAGGGGCGCATCATCGCGAACGGCACGCTCGCCGAGCTGAAGAAACTCCTGCCCGCCGGCGACGGTCGAGTACGTCGAGAAGCAGCCGACCCTCGAGGAGGTCTTCCTCGCCCTCGTGGGCAACGACGGAAGAACCACGACACGGCACAGACACGGAAGGACCAGTCATGAGCACCCACTTCTTCGCCGACACCGCCCTGTTGACGGGCCGGTCCATGCGGCACATCGTCCGCAGCCCCGACACGATCATCACGACCGCGATCACCCCGATCGCGCTGATGCTGCTGTTCGTGTACGTGTTCGGCGGCGCGATCCAGACCGGCACCGACAACTACGTCAACTACCTGCTGCCCGGGATCCTGCTGATCGCGGTCGCGTCGGGCATCGCGTACACCGCGTTCCGGTTGTTCCTCGATCTGCAGAGCGGCATCTTCGAGCGATTCCACTCCATGCCGATCGCACGATCGTCCGTGCTGTGGGCGCACGTCCTGACCTCGCTGGTCTCCAACGGGATCACGCTCGTGATCATCGTGGGGGTCGCGCTCCTGATGGGGTTCCGCACCTCGGCGGACCTGCTGGCGTGGCTCGCCGTCGCCGGGATCCTGGCGCTGTTCACCCTGGCACTGACCTGGCTCGCCGTCATCGCCGGCCTGACCGCGAAGACCGTGGACGGTGCCAGCGGATTCTCCTACGTGCTGATCCTCCTGCCGTTCATCAGCTCGGCGTTCGTCCCCACGGACACCATGCCGGGTCCGGTGCGCGTCTTCGCGGAGAACCAGCCGGTCACCTCGATCGTCAACACGATCCAGGACCTGTTCGCCGGACAACCCGTCGGCAGCGACATCTGGATCGCGCTCGCCTGGTGCGTCGGCATCCTCGTCATCGCCTACGTCATCGCCATGGCGGTCTACCGGCGCAAGATCGCCTGAGCGCGCACGGACGAGCTCGTGGAACGGCCGGGCAGCCCTCAGCGGCTGCCCGGCTGTTCGCGTGCATGGCCGCCGGCCGCGGGCCGGTACACGTCGAGCGCGCCCGGCACGATGCGCACGGTGGTGCGATAGCCGGGCGCCGGATACGCGGCTGCGGCCTCGGCCGGCGCGTCGATCGCGACCTCGCCGTCGTGGGCGAATCCGGGCGGCTGGCCCTCGCCGGGGCCGCACCACGACCTCGAGCGACTCCGCCGTGAACGACTCGATCCGACGCGGGAGCAGGCGCAGGCTGCGGAACACCGCACTCGTGCGCCGTCCGAACGCGAGCGACGCCGCCGCGCGCACCCGCGACCCGGCGTGCAGGATCCGCACGTCGAGCACGCCCCCGTCGAGCCGCCGTCGCTGCAGCGGTGCGACCGTGCCGGGGTCGTTGACGCCGACGCCGACGAACAGCGTCCACACGCGGGCACGACGGCCGTTCACGACGACCGTGACGGGCTCCGACCGCCGCAGCACGCGTGCGGCTGCGATCATCGCCGCGAGCCACTTGCCCCAGCGATCCTCGAGTTGCTCGCGCACGGCGACGAAGTCGGGGTAGACGCCCACCGACGCGGTGTTCAGCACGATGATCGGGTCGTCGTCGCCGAATGCGAGCTCCGCGACATCCGACCGCACGCCCTCGCCGCGTTGCAGCGCATCGATCGCCAGGTCGACGGATGCCGCGCCGGCCGTGCGTGCGAAGTGGTTGAACGTGCCGCCCGGCACCACGAGCAGCGGCAGGCCCGCGCCGACCGCCTCGTGCGCGACCGCCGCGACCGACCCGTCGCCGCCGCAGACCCCGAGGATCCGCGGCCGGCCACGACGATGCCGGAGCGCCGCGCGCACCACGGCGCCCGGCTCCTCGCCTTCCTGGAGCACGTGCACCCTCGCGGCCGGGAGCCGGTCGGCGATGACGCGGAGCGGGTCGGCGCGCAGCACGCTCGTGCCCGACGAGCGGTTGACGACGATGAACAGCCCCTCGCCGTCGGGCGAGGCGGGGAGCGGACGGTCCTCGCCCGTCGGCTTCGGCAGCTCGGGCTCGCCGGGCCGCGGCGGCACGACGAGTGCGCCGAGCGCCGGCGACCCGGCGCCGAGCGCGAGCCCGCCGACCACGTCGGAGAGCCAGTGCGCCCCGGTGTGCAGGCGGGAGTACCCGACGCCGAGCGCGACCGGTGCGAGCGCCGCGCCGATCCGCGGCCGCTCGAGCGCCACGCCGGCGGCGAACGCGGCGGCGCTCGCCGAGTGACCCGACGGGAACGACGGCGTGAGCGGCTGCTTCGGCAGCTGCCGGCCGATCGGCACGTCGGCGAGGAGCGGGCGCTCGCCGCCGAACACCTGCTTCGCGATGACGTTCGTGAGCGCGCTCGCGGCGAGCAGCGAGGCGAGCGCCGCGCAGGGCGGCGCGCCGCCGCCCGGTCACGGCGAGCACGCCGGCGATCGTCCACCAGAGCACGCCGCGATCGGCGAAGCCCGTGAGCCGCGACCAGAAGGCATCGACGTGCGGATGGGTGTGGCGCCGGTTCACCGCGCGGCCCGCCGCGGCATCCGCTCGTCGGACCCACTTCGGAAGGATCCTGGTGCGCCGCACCGCGACGCGAACGCTCGTGAAGGCCACGCCGCCAGCGTAGGCCGCGGTCGAACCCGTGTCAGGGGGTTGCGCCGGCGGGGTCAGAGCAACCCGAGCTCCATCGCCCGGGTGACCGCGCGCGTGCGGTCGTTCACGCCGAGCTTCTCGAACGCGTGCAGCAGGTGCGTCTTCACGGTCGCCTCGCCGATGTAGAGCGTGCGGGCGATCTCGGGGTTCGAGCGTCCCTCGGCGACGAGCGCGAGCACCTCGCGCTCGCGCGGCGACAGCGCAGGCGGGGCGACGGATGCCGCGTCGGCCCGCACCCGCGACACCAGCTTCGCCGCGATCGACGGCGCAAGCACGGTCTCGCCCGCCGCGACGGCCCGGATGCCCGCGAGGATCTCCGCCTGCGGCGCCGCCTTCAGGAGGTAGCCGCTCGCGCCCGCCTCGATCGCGGCGAGGATGTGGTCGTCGGTCTCGTACGTGGTGAGCACGAGCACGCGCGTGCCTGTTCCCGCGGCGACGATGCTCGCGGTGGCACTCGCGCCGTCGACGCCGGGCATCCGCAGGTCCATGAGCACGAGGTCGGGGTGCTCGGATGCCGCGAGCTCCACGGCCTCGGCGCCGTCGGCGGCCTCCCCGATCACCTCGATGCCGGGCGCCGTCTCGAGGAGTCCCACGATGCCGGCGCGCACGATGGGGTGGTCGTCGGCGACGACGATGCGGATGCGATCGGTCATGCGTCCTCCGGAGTCGGGGGGATGGAGATCGGCGCTGCTCGCGTAGGGCACGCCGACGCGCAGCACCGTGCCGCGGTCGACGCCCGGCCCGACCGCAGAACGAGCCGCCGACCAGCGCGGCGCGGTCGCGGATGCCGGCGAGCCCGAACCCGACCTCGCCCGGCTTCGCCCCGCCCAGGCCGACGCCGTCGTCCCGCACCGTCAGCACGGCTTCGTCGCCATCGGCCTCGACCCGGATCGCGACGTGCGACGCCTGCGCGTGCTTGCGCACGTTCGCGAGCGCCTCCTGCGCGCAGCGGAGCAGCACGACCTCGTGCTCGCGGCCGAGGTCCGCGGCATCCGCGACCACCGTCACGACGACGCCGGTCTCGCGTTCGAACGTCGACCCGAGGCGCCGCAGCGCATCGGCGAGGCCCGCGTCGGCGGCGACCGGCGCGAGCGACGCCACGAGCCCGCGAGCCTCGGTGAGCGCCTCGCGCGCCATCTGCTCGATGAGCTCCACGTCGGAGCGGGCGGAGGCCGCGGCCGGGCCGTCGACCGACGCCAGCCGGTTGCCCGTGCGCTGCGCCACCATCACGAGTCCGGTGAGGCTCTGCGCGATCGTGTCGTGGATCTCGCGGGCGAGGCGCCCGCGCTCCTCGGTGACGCCCGCATCGCGATGCATCGCCGCGAGCTGGCCCTGCGCCGCCTGCAGGTCGTCGAGCAGCCGCGCCCGTTCCGCACCGTACTCGGCGATGCGCGAGATCCAGAGCCCGAGCGCCATGCTGAAGCCGAACGAGAGCGCGGCGATGCCGATGCCGGGCAGGAGTCCGTCGGCCCCGAAGAGCCCGACGTACCCCACCACGATCGCGAGTGCGATGAGCACGTTCGCGACGATCGCGCTGCGCAGCCCGGGCGCCGTCGACCAGACGAAGGGGTAGAGGAATGCCTGCATGACCGCGAACGACGGCTCGAACGAGGTTCCCACGGCGAGCAGCACGGCGAAGATGATCGAGATCGCGAGGTGGTGTCCGGGCGACTCCCGGCGGATGTGTCGTCGGGCATACGCGAAGTAGACGACCAGGAACGCAGCCGTCGTCGCCCAGGCGCCCCACTCCATCGGCCCGTAGGGCGGGTCGACCAGCGTGATGACGACGACGACGGATGCCACGGCGACGGCCGCGGCATCCCACCACCGCACGTTCTGCATGTCGTCACCCTCTCATGCGGTGTCGCGGCCGGCGCCGTGCGTCATGCGTCACGCCGGATCCACCGGAACGTCAGCCGGCTCACGATGAGGCCGATCACGAGCCACGCCACGAGGAAGAACGCGACCCAGCCGAGCTCCCATTCGCCGTTCTGCTCGAGCACCTTGAACGCGTCGGGCAGGAACACCGAGCGCATGCCCTGCGCCATCCACTTCAGCGGGAACACGCTCGCGAGGTTCTGCATCCACTCGGGGAGGATGTTGAAGCGCAGGTACACGCCCGAGATGAACTGGAGCACGAGCACGATCGGGATGACGACCGCGGTGGCGCTCCGGCCTGAGCGTGGGATCGCCGAGAGTGCGATGCCGAGGAGCGCCGAGGTCGCGACGCCGAGCACGAAGATCCAGGCGAAGGTGAGCCACGCCTCGGCGGTGGACGGCATCTCGATGCCGAACAGCGTCGCCGAGGCGAGGAGGAGCAGCGCCGCCTGCAGCGAGGCCGTCACGAACACCTGGCCGATCTTGCCGAGGAAGTACGACACCGGCGAGAGCGGCGTGCCGCCGAGCCGCTTCAGCGTGCCGTCGCCCTTCTCGGTGGCGATGTCGACGGCGAGGTTCTGCACGCCCGACAGCAGCATGCCGGCGGCGAGCATGCCCGGCAGGTAGTACGGCGCCGACCGAGATCCCGTCGCGACCCGGCGCGAGCTGGATGTCGCCGGCCGCGCTGAAGGCCGCCGTGAAGATGCCGAGCATGATGATCGGGAACAGGAAGGTGAAGAACACGGTGTCGGGCGACCGGAAGTAGCCTTTCACCTCGTAGCGGATGCGGGTCGCGCCGATCGGGACCATGCCCGGCCGGGTGGGCGTGCGCCCCGATGCGGGTGCGATGTCGGTGCTCATGCGAGCGCCTCCTCGTCGTCGCGCGTCGTCGGCTCCCGGCCGTGCGCACCAGTTGCAGGTAGATGTCCTCGAGGCTCGGCCGGATGACCTCGAGCCCGTCCGGTTCGCCGCAGTCGGCGACGAGGGCGCCGTCGAGCGTCGAAGGGATGCCACGAGTTCGGCCGGTCGCTCGGTCCGCACCTCGTGCAGGGCGCCGTCGGGGCCCCGCCAACGCACGATCGGCACGCGCGCCTCGGCACCGCCGAGGGTGCCGACGGGCCCCACGTCGACGAGCCGTCCGCCGAGGATGATGCCCGCGCGGTCGCCGAGCTGGGCGGCCTCGTCGAGGTAGTGGGTCGTGAGCAGGATCGTGGTCCCCTCGGCCTTGAGTGTTCGGACGAGCGACCAGAACTCGCGGCGCGCCTCGGGGTCGAAGCCCGTCGTCGGCTCGTCGAGGAAGAGCAGCTCGGGCCGGCCGACGATGCCGAGTGCCACGTCGAGGCGGCGGCGCTGGCCGCCCGAGAGCTTCGAGATGCGGGTGCGCGCCTTCTCCTCGAGGCCGACGGCGGCGATCACCTCGTCGATGTCCCGCGGCGACGGGTAGAACCGCGCGAAGTGCGCGAGCTGCTCGCGCACGGTGTAGACGCCCGACTCCGTCGCCGACTGCAGCACGATGCCGAGCCGCGCCTTCCAGTCGAGACGGCCGTGCGCCGGGTCGACGCCGAGCACGCTCACCTCGCCGGCCGTGCGGAGACGGTACCCCTCGAGGATCTCCACCGCCGTCGTCTTGCCCGCCCCGTTCGGGCCGAGGAGCGCGAAGGTCTCACCGCGGGCGATGTCGAGGTCGATGCCGTCGACGGCGGCGACGTCGCCGTAGACCTTGCGGAGCCCGCGGATCCGCACCGCGGTATCCGTGCCAGTCGTATCCATACCCTGAGCCTGCCGCTTCCGAGCCTCGTCCGGCAGCCCCCGACCGTTCGATTCTGGCATCCACCGATCGGTGGATGCCGGCGCCTCGCCCTGTGGGTTGAGGAGCCGCCGAAGGCGGCGTCTCGAAACCCGCTGTCGACGTCCGGGTTTCGAGACGGCGCTTCGCGCCTCCTCAACCCGCAGGTAGCGCGGCCAGCCGCCGTTCGAGGAAGCGTCGCTCCGGCCCGGTCGGCGCGAGCTCGATCGCCCTGCGATATCGACCCGCGGCTTCGGCCGGGCGCCCGCTTCGCCGCAGCAGGTCGGCCTGGGCGGCCGCCAGCAGGTGGTAGTCGCCGAGCTGTGCGGATGCCTCGAGCCGGTCGAGTTCCGCGAGCGCGAGCTCCGTGTCGCCCGCGAGGCCGTGCGCGACCGCACGATTGAACTCCACGACGGGCGACGGGGACGCGGCGAGCAGCGCGTCGTACCAGCCCACGATCCGCGGCCAATCGGTGTCGTCGGCCGTCCGCGCCCGAGCGTGCACGGCCTGGATCTCGGCCTGCACTCGATAGATGCCGATCGCGCCCGGTGACGGTCCCGCGAGCAGCGCCAGTCCCTCGGCGACCTCGTCGGTGTTCCAGCGCGAACGGTCCTGCTCGTCGAGGGGCACGAGCTCGCCGTCGGCGGCGACGCGCGCCGCCGACCGCGCGTGCTGCAGGAGCAGCAGCGCGAGCAGGGCGCGGGCCTCGTCCGCCTCGGGCAGCAGTTCCACGACGAGCCGCGCAAGGCGGATCGCCTCCTCCTGCAGGTCGAGCCGAAGCAGCCGGTCGCCCGACGAGGCGAGGTAGCCCTCGTTGTGCACGAGCATGAGCACCGCCAGCACCCCGCCGAGCCGCTCGGGCAGGTCATCGGCCGACGGGACCCGGTAGGGGATCGCCGCGTGGCGGATCTTGCGCTTGGCCCGCACGAGGCGCTGCGCCATCGTCGCCTCGGGAACGAAGAAGGCCCGTGCGATCTCGGCGGTGTCGAGCCCGCCGACCGTGCGCAGCGTCAGGGCGACGCGCGCCTCGATCGGCAGCGCCGGGTGCGCGCAGGTGAAGACCAGCCGCAGCCGGTCGTCCCACTCGGGCTCGGCGGCCGTCAGCTCGGCGGGATCGTCGGGCGCCCGCCCGCCCGTCAGCTCGTCCATCGCCATCCACTCCCTGACCTTGCCGGACTCGACGCCGCGGCGGCGGAGCACGTCGAGCGCGCGGTGCTTCGCGACGGTCGTGAGCCAGGCGCCGGGGTTGCGCGGCACGCCGTCGGCCTCCCACCGGCGTGCCGCGCGCTCGAACGCGTCGGCCGTCGCCTCTTCGGCCACGTCCCAGTCGCCCGTGGCGCGGATGAGGGTCGCCACGATGCGCGTCCACTCCTCGCGGTACGCGAGGGCGACCGCGTCGGCGACGTCGGCTGCGTCGCTCATCCGGTGCGGGCCACGCTCACGTTCCCACCGCCGGCTCGCGGCGGCGGCCACGATCGCCCGCCTCACGCTCCTCGCGGGCCGCCGGGTCCTCATCGAGGTCGAGCGGCCACATCGGGCGCAGCTCGATGCGGCCGAACCGCGCCATCGGATGCCGCTTCGCCACGTCGATCGCCTCGTCGAGGTCGCGGCACTCGAGCACGTCGAACCCGGCGATCCACTCCTTCGACTCCGTGAACGGCCCGTCGGTCACCAGCAACTCGCCGCCGCGCACCCGCACCAGGGTCGCATCCTCAACCGGCCGCAGCCGTTCGCCGAACACGCGCACGCCTCGGGACTCGAGGTCGGCGACCCACTCGCCGATATCGTCATCCTCGGGGACGAACGGCTCGGCCTCGGGGTCGGTCGCCACGAACATCATGTATCGCATCGGGGTCTCCTCATCTCACCGGGTTGGGGAAGTCGAGCGGCATCGTCGGGTACAACGCGACGTGGCCGGTGCGAGCGCGGGGATGCGCTCGCGGCGACCTCGACCGCCTCCTCGAAGGTCGCGGCCTCGAGGAGGTCGTAGGCGGCGACCCACTCCTTCGGCTCGGTGGGCGGGACGTCCGAGAGCACGACGCCGCCCGAGCGCACGCGCACGAGGGTCGCCTCGGTCGGCGGCCGCAGGTGGTTGCCCCGGATCCGCACGCCGCGGGCGTGCGCGTCGACGACCCACGCCTCGAAGTCGGCAGCCTCTGGCTGCCAGGCCTCGCCGTCGGCGTCCTCGTCGGTGATGAGCATCAGGTATTCCATGGGTGTCCTCCCTGTTCCACACGGTATGCATGCACGACGAACAGGGGAAGGGCGTTTCGACACCTCACCGCGGAGTTCCGCGAACTTCCTCGACCGGTTTCCGAGCGGATGCCGCCGCCTGGCGTAACCGGCACTGGCAGGAGCGCGGCCGGAAGCGTCAGTGCGGCAGCACGAGCGAGACGCCGAGGGCGATCATCACGAGGGCGATCACGCCGTCGAGCACGCGCCACGCGCGCGGGCTCGCGAGCACGCCGCCGAGGAGCCTCGCGCCGTAGGCGAGGCCGAAGAACCACACGATGCTCGCGACGCCCGCGCCGACGGCGAACGCCCAGCGGCCGTCGCCGTGCGTGTTCGCGACCGACCCCAGCAGGAACACCGTGTCGAGGTACACGTGCGGGTTCAGCCACGTGAGGGCGAGGCACGTGAGCACCGCCGCGAGCAGCGTGGTGCGGGGCGCGGCGCGCGTGGCCGTGGCGATCCCGGATGCCGCGGCGCCGCGAGCCGGGGGCGCCTCGATGATGGGCGCGGATGCCGCGGGGTCGTCGGATGCCACGGGTGTCCCGGCCCCGGCATCCGATCGCCTCGCGGCATCCGCCCCGCCGTCGCCCACGACGAGCGCCTCGCCGCTCGGTCGGATCGCCCGCCGGGCGGCGAGGAGGCCGTAGACGACGAGGAATGCCGCGCCGGCCCAGCGGATGACCTCGACGAGCCACGGCACCGCCTGCAGCACGGCGCCGATGCCCGAGACGCCGACGATGATGAGCGCGAGGTCGCTGAGCGCGCAGATCGCCGCGACCGCGAACACGTGCTCGCGCCGGATGCCCTGCCGCAGCACGAAGAGGTTCTGCGCGCCGATGGCGATGATGAGCGAGAAGCCGAGGCCGAGTCCGGCGAGCAGGGGAGTGAGCGACACGGCTTCGACGCTAGGCGCCACCGCTTCCGAAATCCAGCTCAGGATTCTTCAGCAGCATTAGCATGGCTTCAGATGGAGATCCCGCTCGACCTCGCACGCACACTCGCCGTCGTCATCGACGAGGGCACCTTCGACGCGGCTGCCCGACGCCTGCGCATCACGCCGTCCGCCGTGTCGCAGCGGGTGAAGAGCCTCGAACAGCAGCTCGGTCGCGTGCTCGTGGTGCGCTCGAAGCCGGCCCGCGCCACCGAGGCCGGCGCCGCCGTCGTTCGTCTCGCACGGCAGCTCGCCCTGCTCGAGCACGACGCGCTCGCCGGATTCGGGGTCGACGCGGCCCCCGACCGGCCGATCTCGATCGCGCTGGCCGTGAACGCGGACTCCCTCGGCACGTGGTTCCTCCCCGCGCTCGCGCGGGTCGCGCTGCGGCATCCGGTCGTCTTCGACCTGCACCGCGACGACCAGGACTTCACCGCCGGTCTCCTCGAGTCGGGCACGGTCATGGGCGCCGTCACGTCGCAGGCGACGCCGGTCGCCGGATGCCTCGTGCGCCCGCTCGGCGTCATGCGGTACACGGCCGTGGCGACGCCGGCGTTCGCCGCACGATGGTCGCTCCCGCTCGCCGGCGGCGACCCCCGGGTCGGGCACGCGGATGCCGCGACGTCGCCGCCGACGCATCCGCTCGCCGCCGCCCCCGTCGTGGACTTCGACCGCCGCGACGACCTGCAACGCGACCATCTCGCCGCGAACGGGGTCGACCGTGAGGCGCCGCCGCGGCACTACGTGCCCGCGTCGAACGACTTCGCGGTGGCGATCAAGCTCGGGCTCGGCTGGGGCATGCTGCCCGCGATTCCAGTCCGACGCGGAGCTCGAGCGCGGTGAGCTCGTGCGCCTGGCCGGCGCACCCATCGACGTGCCGCTCCACTGGCAGCAGTGGAACCTGCGGTCGACCCTGCTCGACGCGATCGCCGACGCGGTGATCGCCGAGGCGCGCACGGCGCTGCGCGCATGAGCGGCGTCGCGCGGGCCGGTCGGAAGATCGTCGCGGGATGTCGATCATGCGTACCGCCGTTCGTCGCACTGGCATAACGTGTGCGCGAGAGGAGCGTTCGATGGAGATCATGATGTTCGTGGTCGCCGACCCCGAGATCGACGGGGGCGGGGTCGACCAGGAGGCGGCGGCCGAGTGGGACCGGGTGATGGCCGAGCGCGGCGTGCTGAAGCGCGCCATGCGGCTGCGCCCCGCCGACGAGGCGAAGACGGTCCGGGTTCGCGGCGGTGAGGTGATCGTCACCGACGGCCCGTTCACGGAGTCGAAGGAGTGGATCGCCGGGTACGACCTGCTCGAGGTGGCCGACCTCGCCGAGGCGGAGGCCATCGCGAAGGACGACCAGCTCGCCCGGTTCGGCGCACTCGAGCTCCGCCCGGTCTGGCCGCTCGGAATCGAGGCGTGACGTGGAGTTCATGCTGTTCATCGCCACCGATCCCGAGGCGGAGCCAGATGCGGAGCCCGGCGGGCTCACGATCGAGGAGTGGGGCGAGGAGATGACCCGTCGCGGGGTCTCGATCGCGGGGGACCGCCTCCGACCCCCCGAGTATGCGAGGACCGTGCGCGTGCGCGGCGAGGATGCGATCGTGACCGACGGGCCGTTCACGGAGTCGAAGGAGTGGATCGCGGGGTACGACGTGATCGAGTGCGCCGACCTCGCCGAGGCGATCGAGATCGCGTCGAAGCATCCGATGGCGCGGGCCGGTCGCATCGAGGTGCGGCGAGCGTGGCCCCTCGGCGCGCCCGACGAGTAGAGGTCGCGCTGCGGGCGTCGCAGGGTCAGGCGAACAGGCGCTGCAGGCGCTGGATGCCCTCGAGGAGCGGGCCGTCGCCGAGCGCGTAGCTGAAGCGGAGGTAGCCGCTCGGGCCGAACGCCTCGCCGGGAACCGCGGCGACCTCGGCCTGCTCGAGCATGAGGTCGGCGAGCTCGAGCGACGTGGTCGGCGTGACCCCGCCCCACTCGCGGCCGAGGAGGCCCGTGACGTCGGGGTACACGTAGAACGCGCCCTGCGGCACCGGCACCGTGACGCCCTCGATCTTCGACAGCTCGGCGACGATCAGGCGACGGCGACGGTCGAACGCCCGTCGCATCTCCTCGACCGCGTCCTGCGGCCCCGTGAGGGCGGCGATCGCCGCGCGCTGCGAGATGTTCGACACGTTCGACGTGAGGTGCGACTGCAGGTTCGCGGCGCCCTTGATCACGTCGGCGGGGCCGACCATCCAGCCGAGGCGCCAGCCGGTCATCGCGTAGGTCTTCGCGACCCCGTTCACGAGGATCGTCTGGTTCGCGAGCTCGGGCACGGCCTCGACGACCGAGACCGCGCGCGGCGGCACGCCGTCGACGTCGTCGGCGTAGGTGAGGTTCTGGTAGATCTCGTCGGACACGACCCAGATGCCGTGCTCGAGCGCCCACTCGCCGATGCGCGCGTACCTGCTCGGGCGCGTACACCGCGCCGGTCGGGTTCGACGGCGAGACGAACAGCAGCACCTTCGTGCGCTCGGTGCGAGCCGCCTCGAGCTGCTCGACCGTGACGAGGTAGCCCTGGTCGGCGCCCGCGAAGACGTCGACCTGGCGGCCGCCCGCGAGCTTGATCGCCTCGGGGTAGGTGGTCCAGTAGGGCGTCGGGACGATCACCTCGTCGCCGTCGTCGAGCAGCACCTGGAACGCCTGGTACACGGCCTGCTTGCCGCCGTTCGTCACGACGACCTGGCCGGCGCCGACCTCGAGGCCCGAGTCGCGCAGCGTCTTCGCCGCCACCGCCTCGCGCAGGTCGGGCAGGCCGGCCGCGGGCGTGTAGCGGTAGTTCTTCGGGTCGTGCGTGGCCGCGAGCGCGGCCTCGACGATGTACTCGGGCGTCGCGAAGTCGGGCTCGCCCGCCGCGTACGAGATGACCGCGCGCCCCTCGGCCTGGAGCGCCTTCGCCCTGGCGTCGACCTTGAGCGTCGCGGACTCGGCGATGGCGGCGATACGGGCGGAGAGGCGGGCGTGTTCGGTCACCCTCACAGCCTAGGGCGAGCGGATGCTCCGTGGCAGCCCGAGAACACGAGAGCGGGCGGATGCCGCAGCATCCACCCGCCCCCGGATCGTCGTCGCGGCGTCAGCCCTCGGCGGTGACCGTGTCGATCGTCACGGCGACGTCGGGGTGGTCGCTGAAGACGCCGTCCATGCCGGCATCGACGAACACCTGCAGCTCGCCGGCCAGGTCGCCGGGCGCGTTCGGGTCGCTGCTCGAGCGGAACTCGACCGGGAGGAACTGGTTCTCGAGCCGGAACGTCCAGCCGTGCACCGCGAGTCCGGCCGCGTGGGCGTCGGCGATGACCGGCTTCGGCGTGCCGAGGGTGCCCGCCGGGGTGCGCGGGATCATGACCGACTTCTCGAGGCCGACGCCGTCGGCGTAGGTCGCGATCTCGGCGAGCCCTGCGGGCGTCACGAGATCGGCGTACGAGCGCGGGTCGCCTGCGGCGGTGAAGTCGTACGGCCGGCCCGACGAGCTGACGAGCTGGGCGAGGTCGACCTCGGTCATCCCGTCGAGCTCACGCAGGTTGCCGACCTCGAAGCTCTGCACGATCACGGGCGCGTCGGCGCGGTCGACGCCGTTCGCCTGCAGGGCCGCGACGAGCGGCTCCTCGAGCGAGAGGCCGATCGAGTCGAAGTACGTCGGGTGCTTCGTCTCGGGGTAGACGCCGACCTGTCGGCCGTCGCAGCTCACCGAGTGGCGGGCCAGGTCGATGACCTCGTCGAGCGTCGGCACCAGGTAGAGGCCGTCGAAGGCCGTGTTCGCGGGGCGGGTGAGCGGCAGTCGCTCCTTCGCGCGCAGCGTGCGGAGCTCCGCGAGCGTGAAGTCCTCCGTGAACCAGCCCGTGACGCTGACGCCGTCGATGACCTTCGTCGCCTTGCGGGCGGCGAACTCGGGCCGGGCCGAGACATCCGTCGTGCCGCTGATCTCGTTCTCGTGGCGGGCGACGAGCACGCCGTCCTTCGTCGAGACGACGTCGGGCTCGATGTAGTCGGCGCACTGCACGATCGCCGTCTCGTAGCTGGCGAGCGTGTGCTCGGGGCGGTAGCCGCTGGCGCCGCGGTGACCGACGAGCGTCACGTCGGACGGCTCGATCTTCACCTTGTCCAGGTCGACGACGGCGAACTCGGTGTCGTCGGGCGTGCCCGGGATGCGCGCGTCGTTGCCGGGGTAGTTGTTGTCGTTGCCGATGAGCAGGTTGCCGTCCTTCAGCTGCACGACGGTCTCGAACGACTGCACCGGGAGCGAGAACACCTCGCCCGTGCCGTAGCCGTCGCCCGCGCCGATGCCGTCGGGGTTGGCGATCCGCAGTGCGTCGAGCACGAGCGTCTTCTCGAGGTACCCCTGCGCGTCGGCACGCCGGAGGTCGACCTCGTAGACGCGCTTCGTGACGGACTGCTCGCCCTCGAAGTCGTCGCGCTCGATGAGGAGCAGCACGTCGTTCCGCACCGTGAACGCGTCGCCGATGACGTTCGCCTCCTGGTCGGTCTGGTAGCTCCATGTGCGGCCGGTGTACTCGCCGCGCCGGGTGTCGAACTCGTGGATCTCGCGACGGCGCAGGTCGGCGTCGTCGGCGTAGGAGCCCTCGATCACCGGGTAGAGGTAGCGGCCGTTCACGGATGCCGCGAGCGCCTCGAATCCGCGGCTCGCACGCACGCGCGGCGTCTCGCCGGCCTGGAGGTAGGGGTTCTGCGGCGACTTGGCGCCGGTGAGCGAGTACGGCTTCTCGAGGAGCGTGCCGTCCGCGTCGAAGTGCAGCAGGAACGGGCCGAACTCCTCGCCGACCCAGAACGTGCCGTCCTTCGCGAGCACGACCGACTCGATGTCGAAGTCCGCGCCGGTGAGCAGGCGCTCGGCGGTGCCCTCGTTCGCGATCGGGAAGTCGAGCACGCCGTTGCGGTCGTTGTACGAGATGAAGCGCTCGACGGCGATCGAGCCGTCGCCGCCCTCGGCGGTCTGCCAGGCGGGCCGCACGAGGTAGTTGCGCAGCAGGAAGTCCGCCGAGTTCGCCTTCGAGCCGAAGCCGTTGTCGGGCTGGGCCCAGAAGGTGCCGTCGCCGTTGTCGATCGCCGCCGAGAATCCGGGGATGACCTGCCCGGGCCACGGACCCGTGCGGCCGTTCGCGGATGAGGCGAGCGCACCCGACGCCGGGCCGGCCTCCAGGTGATCGGCCGAGAGGGTCGCGCGGGCGACGAGCGTCGGCTCGAACGCCTGGACGAAGGGCGACTGCGAGGTTCCGCCGGAGTCCGCCGTCGCCGGCGGCCAGGGCGGGTGCGGGGACGAGGATGGCGGCAGTGGCGGCCGCTGCGGCGGTCAGGGCGAGGATGCGCGGCAGTGCGCGGCGCATGAGGAGTCGGCTCATGCCGCGAGCCAATCGGGGCGGGCCTGCGCCACGATGTCCGAACGTGGAATCGCTCGGGACGTCTTGGTGAACACCTGCGACCGGACCGAGACCGGACGCTCCTCGACCCGGGCGGGTCAGAGGTTCTGCCCGATGTCCCAGAGCCGGTCGGGTCGACCGTCGATCGCCTCGGAGACCGCGAGGGCCTGGTCGTCCGAGAGCGACGCGACGTAGTCGACGACGCCACGGCCCACCCCGAGCCGCATGACGTCGCCCGCATCCGGGATCGGCACCCCGTCGGGCCTCGAGGCGCGGACGCGCGCGTAGCCGTCGGCGGCGATCGCCACGAGCTCCTTCAGGCGCTGGGGCACGCGGTCGCGGTCCACCTCGTCGGTCACCCAGGCGGTGAGGCCCTTCACCGCGCGGGTCAGCACCCGGCTCAGCCCGCGCTGGTACATCACGACGTCGGCCCGGTCGAGGATGAAGTGGCGGTGGACGAACTTCAGCACCTCCACCTCGTGCCAGGCGAGCCGGTCGAGGGTGACCAGGCCCGTGCGTGCCTCGCCGGCCGGAGCCGGGACGACCGAGGTCTGCAGGTGGCTGATCCAGCGGTTCGTGAACGACGAGAGCGCGCGCTCCGACGCGATCGACCCGTCGAACGGGATCGCGAGGAGGCCGTCGACGAGGTCGTCGGCGACGATGTCCACCGCTTCGGCGAACGCGTCGTCGTCGGCGACCCAGGCGTCGCTGCGGTGGAGCTTGCGGCGCAGGCCCTCCAGGGCCGAGCCGGGCGGCGCGGAGCGGAGCGTGAGCGCCTCGTCGTCGAGGCCGCGGAGCTCGCCCGACCCCTCGATCCAGCCTCGGAACTCCCGCGCCACCGCGCCCTGGCTGAGCAGGCCGGCGCGGTAGAAGTCGTCGACGTCGTGGATCGAGTAGGCGATGTCGTCGGCGAGGTCCATGACCGAGCACTCGAGCGACTGCACCGAGCGGGGGGAGTCCGCGGCGGGCCTCGACGAGGTCGACCGCGTCGAGGTCGTACGCGGAGAACTTCGCGACGTCCACGCCGCCGTCGACGCGGCGCATCCCGCGGGGCAGCGGGCCGCCGCCCAGGGCGCGGGCATCGACGAAGCGGGTCCACGGGTACTTCGCGATCGCGGCCCGAACGGCAGCCGTGAGGTTGAGCCCGTGCGGGGCGGCCTCGGTCACATCCAGGGTGGCGATGATCCGGTAGGTCTGCGCGTTGCCCTCGAACCCGTCCGCGAGGCCGAGCGTCTCGCGGGCGAGCCGGTCGAGCACGCGCTCGCCGACGTGGCCGAACGGCGGGTGGCCGAGGTCGTGCGCGCTTGCCGCGGCCTGCACGACGACCGCGTCGCAGCCGTGCTCGACGGCGAGCGAGTACGCCGGTGATGCGGCATCCGTCAGTCCGACCGCGATCGCGCGCGAGACCGCCGTCACCTTGATGGAGTGGGTGAGCCGGTTGTGGATCAGCGGGCCGGCGCCCGGTTGCGCGATCACCTGGGTGACCGCGGACAGGCGCGAGAAGTACGGCGAGAACCGGATCCGCTCGAGGTCGAGCCGGAACTGCGAATGCTCGCCGATGACCTCCACGCTCCTTCGCGGCTCGGCGACGCGTCGCGCCGCCCGGTCTGCGATCATCGGGGCCCTCCGCTCGTCCGGCCGCCGGCGACGGACGCCGGGACTGGTTCCCAATCTAGGCCGACCGCGTCGGCGTGCGACGGCGTCCGCACACGCGTGAGCCGCGGCATCCGCTCGTCGGAACGGGATGCCGCGGCTCGGCGCGGCGCGTCAGCGCGCGCTGGTCTTCAACTCGCGGCCGTGCACGGTGAGCGCGTAGATGATCAGGACGTCGAGCGTGAGCACGATCAGCGACCACCACGGCTGCACCGGGATCGTGAACAGGTGCCCGAGGGCGTTGATGGCCACGAGGATCACCGCGACGACGCGGGCCCACGTGGCGCCCGAGAAGAGCGCACCCGCCACGAGGATCAACGCGATGCCGGTGATCAGGTGCCACCAACCCCACCCGGCGACGTCGAAGACGATGAGTCCGCCCTCGACCTGGGCGAAGTAGGCGCTCCCGGGAGCGAGCAGCGCGGTCAGGCCGTGCAATCCACTGAACACGCCGGCGATGAGCAGGACGATGCCGGCGAACCAGCCCCATCCGACCCAGCCGGTCACCTCGTTGTCAGCCATGGGAACCAACTTTCTTCATTAGGACGCACCCGGCGGTCACCCGGCGCGGTGGTGCTCGCCGTCACGAGGATCGGGCGACCTTCAACTCCTTGCCGTGCACCGTCAGCGCGAAGATCACGAGGAAGTCGAGCGTCAGCACGATCAGCGACCACCACGGTTGCGCGGGCAGCAGGAACAGCTGTCCGATGGCGTTGATGATCACCAGGATCACCGCCACCACTCGCGCCCAGGTCGCGCCCGAGAACAGCGCGGCGCCGACCAGGATGAGCAGGGCGCCGCTGATGACGTGCCACCAGCCCCAGCCCTGCACGTCGAAGATGAACAGGGCGCCCGCGGGCGTCGCGAGGTATGCGCTGTCGGGCATCGCGAGCGCGATGAACCCGTACAGCACGTCGAAGCCACCGGCGATGATCAGCATGATCGCCGCGAACACGCCCCATCCGACCCAGCCGGTCACCTGCGTATCACTCATGGGAACCACTCCTTCCGTACGCGGGATGCGCGCGGCGGTCGCCGACGCGGTGGTGCTGGGCTCACGGTAGGACCCCGGCGGATGCCGCGGCATCACGCGGATCGTGTGAAACCCGGGCGCCGGGGCTCGGCGCCGCCGGCGGCATCCGCTCGGTTTTACTCTGCCTCTGGCGTCGCATACACTTGGTGAGGTTGTTGAAGTCAGCCAAGCTTTTCTGCGCCTGTTTTCCGGCTGAATCCCAGAGGCACGTGGTGAGGTTGTGCTGTCCAGACTCCTGTGGAAGCTCCCCGGCGGGGTCTCCATAGGGCGGTGGCTCAATTGGTAGAGCAGCGGTCTCCAAAACCGCAGGTTGCAGGTTCGAGTCCTGTCCGCCCTGCGAGCCGGCAGTGAATGCCGGCCCACGAAAGGTGTACGAGGTGGCACGAAAGATCATCGACGAACCCAGCGAGGATGTCGTCGCCAACGCGAAGCGCGACCGCGCGGCGCGGCGGAACCCCTTCGCGAGGTTCACCCTGTTCATCCGGCAGGTCATCGCCGAGCTGAAGAAGGTCGTCACTCCGACGCGCAAGGAGCTGGTCAGCTTCACGGCTGTCGTGCTCGTGTTCGTCATCATCATGATGGCGCTCGTGTGGGGCCTCGACCAGGTGTTCGGATGGCTCGTGCTGTACGTCTTCGGAACGCCGGGTGCCTGATCGGGCCGCTCGGCCCGATCATCCGGCCGCCCGAGGGCGGAACGAAGAGAAGGAATTGAGAAGTGTCGAAGACTGAGCGCGACGACGTCGACTGGGCCACGGCTGCCGAGCAGTCCGCGGATGACGACGAGGCCCAGGAGGGCAACTCGCTCGAGCACGACGAGCAGTCGGTCGAGGCCGCCGAGCACCGTGCCGTGCACATCGTCGACGACGAGGGCAACGACATCGACCTCGATGCCGTCCTCGACGCGATGGCCGAGGCATCCGACCCCGAGGCCGACGCGGTGATCGACGACGCGCTCGAGATCGACTCGGAAGACGAGGCGCTCGCCGCCGCCGAGGCCACCCAGGAGGAGGCCGAGGACGTCGTCGACCCGTACGACGAGTTCCGCGCCGAGCTGCGCTTCCTCCCCGGCAAGTGGTACGTCATCCACTCCTACGCCGGCTTCGAGCGCCGGGTGAAGGCGAACATCGAGCAGCCGCGAGTCGATGGCGATGGCCGACTACATCTACCAGGTCGAGGTGCCGATGGAGGACGTCGTCGAGATCAAGAACGGCCAGCGCAAGATGGTCACCCGCGTGCGCATCCCCGGCTACGTGCTCGTGCGCATGGACCTCAACGAGGACACCTGGTCGGTCATCCGCCACACTCCCGGCGTCACCGGCTTCGTGGGCAACGCCCACAACCCGACCCCCCTGCGCTTCGAAGAGGCCTTCAGCATGCTGAAGAGCCTCGTCGAGATCAAGGACGTCGTGCCCGCCAAGGGTGCGAAGGCCGGTGCGGCCGCCGGTGCGGCTCGCGCCATCCCCGCCGAGGTCGACTTCGAGGTCGGCGAGACCATCACGATCAAGGAAGGCTCGTTCGCGGGCCTTCCCGGCACGATCAGCGAGATCAAGCCCGAGAGCGGCAAGCTCACGGTCCTCGTCTCGCTCTTCGAGCGCGAGACCCCGGTCGAGCTCAGCTTCGACCAGGTCACCAAGCTTAGCTCAGAGCGCAGCGCGTATCGAGCCCAGTTCCAGCCCGCGCAGCGACCCTCCGGTATACTCGGAGGGTTGTGCTGCGTCAGTCAGTGCTGATTCAGTACACCGACCACCGCGTCCGGATCCGCCGGGCCTGCGGGAGAGTGCCCCGATCGGGGCGTTCGATCAGAAAGAGAGAAACATGGCACCGAAGAAGAAGGTGACCGGCCTGATCAAGCTTCAGATCAAGGCTGGCGCCGCCAACCCGGCCCCGCCGATCGGGCCGGCGCTCGGTCAGCACGGCGTCAACATCATGGAGTTCTGCAAGGCGTACAACGCCGCGACCGAGGCGCAGCGCGGCAACGTCATCCCCGTCGAGATCACCGTCTACGAGGACCGCTCGTTCACGTTCATCCTCAAGACCCCGCCGGCCGCCGAGCTCATCAAGAAGGCCGCCGGCGTCGCCAAGGGCTCGCCGTCCCGCACACGACCAAGGTCGCCAAGCTCACCAAGGCCCAGGTGCGCGAGATCGCCGAGGCCAAGATGCTCGACCTGAACGCGAACGACATCGAGGCCGCCTCGAAGATCATCGCCGGCACCGCCCGCTCCATGGGCATCACGGTCGAGTGATCGCCGCTGCTGGTTGAGGAGGCCCCGCAGGGCCGTCTCGAAACCGGCGGAGCGGATGCCCGCGGCATCCGCTCACCACAGAACTCTCATTCGTGGCAGCGCCGCCAGGCGCAGATGACCACACTCTCTCAAGGAGAAACAACATGGCACAGAAGTCCAAGGCCTACCGGGCCGCGGCCGAGAAGATCGAGGCTGGCAAGTTCTACACCCCCACCGAGGCCGTCGCCCTCGCGAAGGAGACCGGCTCGGCGAAGTTCGACTCGACCGTCGAGGTCGCGCTGAAGCTCGGCGTCGACCCCCGCAAGGCCGACCAGATGGTGCGCGGCACCGTCATCCTCCCGCACGGCACCGGCAAGACCGCCCGCGTCATCGTGTTCGCGACCGGCCCCGCCGCCGAGGCCGCGATCGCCGCCGGCGCCGACGAGGTCGGCGGCGCCGAGCTCATCGAGAAGGTCGCCGGCGGCTGCACCGACGTTCGACGCCGCCGTCTCGACCCCCGAGCTCATGGGCCAGGTCGGTCGTCTCGGCAAGGTGCTCGGCCCCCGCGGCCTCATGCCGAACCCGAAGACCGGCACCGTGACCCCCAACCCGGCCAAGGCCGTCGAGGAGATCAAGGGCGGCAAGATCGAGTTCCGCGTCGACAAGCACGCCAACGTGCACTTCGTCGTCGGCAAGGCGTCGTTCTCGCAGGAGCAGCTCGACGAGAACCTGAAGGCTGCCCTCGAGGAGATCGTGCGCCTCAAGCCGTCGAGCTCGAAGGGCCGCTACATCCAGAAGGGCGCCGTGTCGACCACGTTCGGCCCCGGCATCCCGCTGGACGTCAACGCCATCTGATTCGTCAGTCGCCCGAAGGGCTCGCCGGTTCGCCGGCGGGCCCTTCGTCGTCGTCGCGCCGGTGGGCATCGATCCCGCGGCGATGTCGGAGGGTCGGCATACGCTCGCGACATGAGTGAAGGAACCAAAGCGATCATCGCCTCGGTGGTCACCATCGGTGTGGCGCTCGTCGCAGCCATCTGGATGTCCCGCATCGGTGCGTGGGGCCCGGCGGTGTACACGCTCGTGCTCGCAGGCGTCGTCGTCTGGCTGGTTGCATCCGAGGCGCGGCATGCGCACTCGGGGCGCATCGACGAGGAGTCCCTCCGCCGAAGTGACCGGGTGTACTGGAACTAGCGGCGTCCGGGGCGCGGCGAGGCGGCGAGTCGTCCAAGGTCACGCAAGCGTCGAGGCACCCAGCCCGGCGCAGATGAGCTCGGCGAGTGCCGGAAGGTCGGGCGCCGCGTCGTCGGTGGGGGAGTCCTTGGGTCGGCCAGCGGCCGAATCGTCAGGATCGCCACCCAGGCCGCGGCTGCGGCGTGGAGCGTGCGGGCGGCGATGGGCCTCAGCACGCTCCCGCGGAGCACGCGCTCGACGATGGCCTGCACCTGCCCGCGGTGTTCGTGCAGCTTGGCCCTCACTTCCGGGTGCGTACGTTGCTCGCGCCAGATGATCACCCGAAGCACGGCTGAGTCCTCCTCGAGCTCGGAGAGCTTCGTCGCCAGGTTCAGGAGGGCGCGAGCAGGGTCGCCCGGCTCGATGAGCGCGTTCGGGTCGATGGGTCCGGGGTCGAGTCGCTCCGCAACGAGCGCGCAGAGCAGGTCGGACTTCGTGGGGAAGTAGTAGAACAGCAGCCCTTTGGGCACCGCTGCCAGCTTCGCGATGCTCGAGGTCGGCGTGGCATCGAAGCCGCGCTGGGCGAACAGCAGTTCGGCCGCGTCGAGAATGCGCACGCGAGCGCCGGGGGTCTCCGTCACGACGAACTCCGGACGGGTGGAGAGGACGGCAGGGATGCCTGCCGTCCCCGAATCGGCACGGTCAGTGCGTGATCGCGTCGTGGTGTGCGCGCATGCTCGGCCTGATGGCGAGCGCGGCGACGACCACGGCGATCGCTCCGCAGATCCACGACATCCACGCGGCACCGAATGTCATGGTGTCCGCGTATCCGCCGACCCACGGCGAGATGATCAACAGCACGCCAAGGGCGCCCTGGACGTACTCCATCGCGACCATGCCCGGGAATGCGAGGTTCACGACGCCCGAAATGACGAGCAGCACGCCGAGCGTGACCATGATCGCGACGGATGCTCCCATAGGTGCCAGGAACATCGTCGACAGTGCCACGGCGAGACCGGCGGCGATCGCCACCCAGTCTTCCCATCGTGTCCATTTCTTCATAGAAACCAGCCTCCTCGGGGTCGGTGGCTCCCAGATGGGGGTCAATTCACACGGTAGAACTGATTGACCGCCCGGTCAAGATGTCATCTTCGGCACCCGGCGGGCGGCGAAGGGCCCCGCCGGTTCGCCGGCGAGGCCCTTCGGAGATCGATACCGCTGCGCTCAGTCCTTGCTGATCGACCAGGTGCCGTCGGCGAGTTCCTTGCCGGGGTGCTGGATGTTGAGGTACACCGTGTTCGGGTCCTTGCCGAAGTAGACACCGGACGTCTCGGCGTCCTGGTCCTTCAGCGAGGCGAAGAGCTCGACCGTGTCGGCCCGGCCGTCGGAATCCTTGTCGAGATCAGTGACCCAGACGTCGCTGAAGTCGTTGTCCTCGACGATCCAGAGACGACCGTCGGGGCCCTTGGCGAGGTTGTCGGGGTTGTTGAACCCGGTCACCTCAGCGCCCTGGTCCTCGGCGGGCACGTTCACGCCCTTCTCGACGAAGCCCGAGACCGCCTGCTTCGCGAGATCGATCTCGATCACGCGGTCCTCGGACGTGTTCGCCACGTAGAGCCTCTGCCCGATGAGCTGCACGTCCTCGGGACGGCCGAACTCGGTCGCGGCCACGGCGTTCGACGCGACATCCGCGTCGATCGCGACCTGCGCCTGGTCGAGGGCGATCCACTCGAACGTCGCCGACCTTCTGCGAGAAGGTGGCCTGGTTCCACAGCTGCTCTGCGTCGGTGAGCCCGGTGAGCTTGAGGGCGTAGAGCTGGCCGGCAGCGAGGTCGCCGCGCACGGTCGGCACGAACTTGTAGATCGAGCCGCCGTTGAGCTCGTCGATGACGTAGACCGAGCCGTCGGCGTCCGCGCCGATGCCCTCGTGGCGGAGGATGCCGAGCTGGGTGCGCTCTTCGACGTGGGTGACGACGGTCGGGTCCTTCGGGTCGAGGAACGCCTCGTACACGTGCCCGCCGGCGGTCTCCTCGGCGAAGAGGAGGGTGCCCCACGGCGTCCAGGTGAGGCCGTCGAGGCGGTTGTAGTGCTCCTGCTGCTCGAGGACCTTCGCCTCGCCGGTCTGGAGGTCGACGACGGAGAGGGAGCCGTTGGCGCCCACCTCGTGCGTGCGATACAGGTACCGCCCGGCCTGCCGGCCGGTCTCGTTGGTGACGTTCATGTCGGTGAGGTCGTCCTCGCCCGCGTAGATGTCGAGGACGGTCTCGTCGGCGACGAGGGTCTGGGTGAATCCGTCGGGGGCGACGTAGGGCTCCGACCAGGTCGTGCTGCCCTCGTCGTAGGCGGAGCCGTCGATCGGGTTGAAGGCCATCGGGCCGGTTGCGGCATTCGCCGCGGCGATCGGCGCGACGCCGATCAGGACGGTGGCGCACAGGGCGCCGGTGACCATTCGATTGCGCACGGAACTACTCCATTCGAAGTGGATGAGTGTGACGCTTCCTCACGGTATGCACCGCGGGTTTCACCCGATGGGCCGGGCGTTGGCGGGATCGTGAACATCGCATGCGGCCGCTCGGCCGGTCGGCGCGTCGACGCTTCAGGGGCTGCACGGTCGTGGCGCGGGCGATCTCGGAGTAGCGTCCGGATCAGGCCGTGCAGCCGCGTGGCCCGTCGAAGGAGTCCGAGGCGGTGAACAGGTCCGATGCCGCAACGCTCCCGTCCCTCGTCGTGGTCGAGGGCGGGCGCACCGGGGAGCGCATCGCGATCCCAGACGGCCGTTGGATCATCGGGCGCGACGTGGCGTCGGACATCGTCGTGGACGACGCGGGTGTCAGCCGTCGTCACGCCGCGTTGACGATCGAGGGCGGCGAGGCGACGATCGAGGACCTCGGGTCCACCAATGGCACTCGCGTGAACGGCGTCCGGCTCGAGTCGAGTCGTCGGCTGGTCTCAGGCGACGAGGTGCGCATGGGTGCGGCCGGAGTCCGCTTCGAGACGCCTGCCACAGCCGGCGCGGCGCCGACTCCCACGGCGGCCGGCTCGCCGGCTGCTGCGCCGACGCCCACAGCTGCCTCAGCACTTGCCGCGACCACCGGAGCACCCCGACGGCGTCGGGTCCGGCTCGGACGGGTCGTGCTGGTGGGCGGCCTCGCGAACCTCGTGCTGCTCGCTGCGGGCGTCGTGATCAACTTCGCCACCGACTGGACCGGAATCGGCCCGTGGCTGGCGGCACCGCTCGTGGGCATGGTGGCCGCGCTCGTCGACGTCGGCAGGCAGTCGCTGACCCGCGCGCCGGAGCCGGCATCCCCTCGCGCTGGGCCGGCCCCCGCGGCATCCGCCACCGGACCGGTGCCGCCGGCGCCGGTGGGGACCGGCGACGGCACGAAGACGAAACGTCGCGTGCCCGTGCTCGTGGGCGTCCTCGTCGCGGTGCTCCTCATCGGCGGCGGCGGCATCGCGATCGCCTACGGCGTCGCGACGGCGACGGCGTTCATCACCGGGAACCAGACCGGACCCCGACCGCCTCGTCGGCGGCCCCGTGAGTGTGGACTCGCAGGGCGTGACGACCACGGTGCAGAGCGTCGAGCACACGCAGGACTTCACGCGCGTCGAGATCACGGTGGTGAACGGGCTCGCCAACACGATCACCCTTCCCGTGTTCAGTAACACGACCCTGACCGCCGCAGACGGCACGACCCTCGGCGGGGACCCGTTCCGCAGCTCGTGGAACCAGACGATCGCGCCGGGGCAGACGCGCGGCGGAGTACTCGTCTTCCCAGGGCATCTCGGCATCGGCGAGACCACGGCGTCGCTCGCGTTCGCGACGGTGTTCGAGCAGGGCTTCGACGGGCCGACGTCGATCGTCGTCGACGGGCTGGTGCTCGCCCCGCTGGACGGGTGACGACGGGCCCGCGGCATCCGGGTCAGTAGGTGACGCGAAAGCCCCGCTCGCCTGTCGGGTCGGCCTCGAAGACCTCGGTGCTGCGGACGAAGGCGCCGGGCGGGCCGACTGACAGCCAGTCGAGCATCGCCTGCACGGATGCCTCGTCGCCCTCGACTTCGGCCTCGACCGCGCCGTCGCGGCGGTTCCGCACCCAGCCCGCGACTCCGAGGCCGTCGGCCACGATCCGCGCGGTGTACCGGAACCCCACGCCCTGCACCGCGCCGTGCACCACCACTCGCCTGCGGATCACCCCTCCAGCGTACGATGTGACGTCATGGGGGAGATGAGCGACTACATCGCGGGGCTGGAGGCGCCCGACCGCGACCTGATCGAGCGGATCCGCGCGCGAGCGGTCTCGCTCGTGCCCGAGGCGGTTGAGGGCATGAGCTACGGGATGCCGGCGCTTCGGTATCGCGACTCGCCGCTGCTCAGCCTGATGTCGACGAAGGACCACATCGGGCTGTACCCGTTCAGTCCCGACGTCGTCTCGGCGGTGGAGCGCGAGCTCGACGGCTTCTCGTGGTCGAAGGGGACGATCCGGTTCACGCCGGAGCATCCACTGCCCGATTCGGTCGTCGACCGCATCATCCTCCTTCGACGCGACCAGATCGACGGCGCGAAGAAGCGCTAGCGTTCCCGACCCGCGCTGAGCGGGTGGTTGTTCACCGGGGAGCCACCTGTGCGTCGCGACGCCGTCGTCTGCCGTGCCTACCGTGGCGGTCACCCGGACATACCCACCTCACCCCGTAATGGAGCCGCCATGTCGCTGTCCAGAACCGTGCCACTCCTGGGGCTCGCCGCCGCGCTGGCCCTCATCGTGTCGACTGCCGTGCCGGCCCAGGCCGCTCCCGGAGCGTCGGACGCCCCGCAGGACGAGTCGTTCAGTTTCGCCGTGATCGGGGACGTGCCCTACGGTTCCGATCAGTTCGCTCGGTTCCCCGCGATGGTGTCGGAGCTGAACGAGCAGGAGGATCTCCGCTTCGTCTCGCACCTGGGTGACATCAAGGCGGGATCGGCCCTGTGCACCGACGAGTACTTCGCCGCGATCAAGGCCCAGTTCGACCGCTTCGAAGCCCCGCTGGTCTACACCCCCGGCGACAACGAGTGGGTGGACTGCCACCGGACCAACAACGGCTCCTACGACCCGCTGGAACGCCTCGACGCGTTGCGTTCCCAGTTCTTCTCGAACCCGGGCAAGACCCTCGGGGCGAACATGCCGGTCGCTGTGCCTGATTCGGCCCTGCCGGAGAACGTCACGTTCGGCGTGCAGCGCGTGGCCTTCTCCGTGCTGAACGTCCAGGGTTCCAACAACTCGCTGATGCCCTGGACGGGCATCGGCATGACGGAGCCCACCGCGGCCCAGCTGGACGAGGTCGCATCCCGGAACGCGGCCGACGTGGAGCAGCTGGAGCGCACCTTCGCCGACGCGAAGGCGACCAATGCGCGGGCGGTCGTCATCATGACCCAGGCGGACATGTTCGACCCGTTCCTGCTTCGGATGGGGGCCGCCGAGAATCCGGAGCTGGTGAGCGGCTTCCGCCCGATCGTCGAGGCGCTTGCGAA
Source organism: uncultured Actinomycetota bacterium (assembly GCA_963799015.1). Classification (GTDB taxonomy): domain Bacteria; phylum Actinomycetota; class Actinomycetes; order Actinomycetales; family Microbacteriaceae; genus Agromyces. The sequence goes on from CAWCWD010000006.1 coordinate 44,323, forward strand.
GGGTACCCGGGAGTTCGGTGGCGAGGTCTACCTGTTCAACGGGGACAGCCACATCTACAACGATGATTCGCCCTTGGCGGCCGGCTCGCCCTGGCTGGAGATCTACGGCCAGGACAGCGTGGACACCTTTCGCCGGGTGACCGTGGAAGGCGCGGCCACATCCCACGAGTGGCTGCGGGTCGCCGTGCAGCCGAACTCCGGACCCGGCGAGGGCGTGCTCAGCTGGGAGCGCGTGCCGTTCACCGCGTCCTGAGCGCCAGCCCCGGGACGATGCGGATGACGCGGTGCGACGGCGAGCTCGCGTTGCCGTCGCACCGCGCGCGGGGCTAGCCTGAGGCTGGGTGTCGGCCGCCGTCAGCGGTCACCCGTCCATGCCCGGGGCCGGCGCCAACGGCTCCAGGAGGCGTCATGACCACGTCGACCGCCCTCGATCGAGGCCGCATCGCATATCGGGAACATCGCTTCGCCGACGCCGTCGCCGGGCTCGACGAGGCCGATCGCGAGCACGCCGTCGCGGCATCCGACCTCGAGCACCTCGCCATCGCGGCCATCCTGGTCGGACGTTTCGAGGAGGGCCTCGACACGTTGACACGTGCCCACGAGGCCTACCTCGCCGAAGGCGACGTCGAAGCCGCCACGCGGTGCGCCGCCTGGCTGGGGATGCAGCTGATGGGCCTCGGGGACCGCGCCCGCGGTGGCGGGTGGTTCGCGCGCGCGCAACGACTGGTGGAACAGGACCCGGGCGGCCGACCGGACCACGGGTTGCTGTTCATTCCCGAGGGCCTCGCCGCGTTCTACGCCGGCGACGGGGAACGGGCCGCGGCGGCATTCGAACGCGCGGCGGAGTTCGCCCGCGCCTTCCGCGACGCCGACCTGATCGCGCTCGCCGGGCTCGGGCTCGGCCAGTCGAAGATCATGCTCGGTGAACCGGATGCGGGCCTGGCGCAGATCGACGAGGTCATGGTGGCCGTCACTGCCGGCGAGGTCTCGCCGATCCCGTCGGGCATCGTCTACTGCGCGATGCTGCAGTCGTGCCGGCTGGCCTTCGACGTCCGGCGCGCCCGGGAGTGGACGCGCGCCCTCGACCACTGGTGCGCGGAACGGCCCGACATGGTGGGCTTCACCGGGCAGTGCCACGCGCATCGGGCGGCGCTGTTCCTGCTGCACGGTGCATGGGACGAGGCGCTCTCCGCGGCCGAGGAGGCGCAGGAACGCTCGGCGCGGGGCGACCCCCAAGGGCTCTGGGGCGCCTGGTACCAGGCCGGCGAGGTCCATCGGTTGCGGGGCGAATGGGCCGCGGCGGAGTCGTCGTACGACCGCGCCGAGGCGTCGGGGTTCGAACCGGAGCCCGGTCTGGCGCTGCTCCGCCTGGCGCAGGGGAACGCCACGCTCGCGCGGTCGCTCATCCTCGGCGCCGTCGAGCACTTCGATCCGGCGGAGCGCCGTGGACTCCTCGCCGCCGTCGTGGAGATCCAGCTCGGCGTCGGCGACGTCCCCGCCGCGCGTGCGGCCGCCGAGGAGCTCGGTGCGCTGAGCCGATCGAGCGCCATGCCGATGCTGCTGGCCATCGCCGAGCAGTCCGAGTCGGCGGTGCTGCTCGCCGAGGGCGATGCCCGCGGTGCGCTCACGACGTCGCGGCGGGCCTGGGCTCGATGGCGGGACCTGGACGTCCCGTACGAGGCGGCGCGTTGCCGGGTGATCGCGGCGCGCGCCTGCCGGGCGCTCGTCGACGAGGCATCCGCGGTCATGGAGCTCGACGCGGCACGCGTGGTGTTCGTCGAACTCGGCGCCCGCCAGGCGCTCGCAGCGGCGGAGGCCGAGTCGTCCGCCGCACGGCGTGAGCGGGACGACGGGCTGTCGGCTCGTGAGGTCGAGGTGCTGCGGCTCGTGGCCGCCGGCGACACGAACCGCGAGATCGCCCGGGAGCTCTACCTGAGCGAGAAGACGGTCGAGCGTCACCTCAGCAACATCTTCGGCAAGCTCGCCCTGTCGTCGAGGTCGGCGGCGACCGCGTACGCCTTCCGGCACGGACTGGCCGACTGACCGGAGCCTGGGTGGAATCCCTCAGCCCCCGCACCGCGCGAATGGGGGATCCGCTCGACGCGGGCCAGGTGGCGCCCCCGTAGCGTCCGGTCCATGAACGAGACACCTCACCACATCCAGAGCGAGTCCGGCCGCATGCTCGACACCGTCGTCATCGGCGGCGGGCAGGCCGGCCTGGCGATCGCCTACCACCTGGCGCAGCAGCACCGCGACTTCGTCATCCTCGACGCGCACGAGCGCATCGGCGACGCCTGGCGTCTGCGCTGGGACTCCCTGCGCCTGTTCACGCCGGCCAAGTACGACGGTCTCCCGGGCATGCCGTTCCCGGGCGACCGGCTCGGGTTCCCGACGAAGGACGAACAGGCCGACTACCTCGAGGCGTACGCGGAGCACTTCGGGCTGCCCGTGCGCACGGGCGTGCACGTGGACCGGGTCAGCCGCGTCGGCGACCGGTTCGCCGTCGAGGCCGGCGCACGGCGCTGGGAGGCCGAGAACGTGGTGCTCGCCACGGGCGGCCACCAGGTGCCGCGTGTACCCGAGTTCGCCGGCCGGCTCGGGGCATCCGTGCTGCAGGTCCATTCGAGCGACTACCGGAACCCGGCGCAGCTGCGACCGGGCCCCGTGCTCGTCGTCGGGATGGGCAACTCGGGCGCCGAGATCGCGCTCGACGTGAGCGCCACCCACGCGACGACCATCGCCGGCACGCCGGCCGGCGAGCTGCCCGTGCGCCACGGCCGTGCGGCGGCGCGGTTCGTGCTGCCCGTGCGTGCGATTCGCGGGACTGCACGTGCTCACGCTCGGTACCCCGGTCGGACGGCGCGTGCTGCCGAAGCTCGCCGGCCACGCCGCGCCCCTGATCCGCACGAAGCGCGCCGACCTCGACGCGGCCGGAGTCGCACGAGTCGGGCGCGTGGCCGACGTCCGAGAGGGGAAGCCGGTCACCGCGGATGGCAGCGTGCTCGACGTGGTGAACGTCATCTGGTGCACCGGGTACACGGGACGACCTGACGTGGGTCGACCTCCCGGCCTTCGACGAGGACGGGACGCCCGTGCAGCACCGGGGCGTGGTGGAGCCCGTGCCCGGCCTCTACGTGATCGGGCGCGACTTCATGTACGCCGTGACCTCCGCGACCCTGCCGGGGGTGAGCCGCGACGCCGCGCACCTCGCCCGGCGGATGCGCGCGCCGGCGCACCGCGCCGTCGACGATGGGTGCCGCGGCCGCCGTCACCCGACGCGCCGATAGTCGGATGCGATGAGCCCCCGACCGAGCGGCCGGGGGCTCGTCGGGCTCATCGAGCGCGACGCGACGGCGTCAGCCGATGCGGATCATCTTCTTGTTGACGAACTCGTCGGCGCCGAAGCGGCCGAGCTCGCGGCCCGAGCCCGAGCGCTTGACGCCGCCGAAGGGCAGCTCGGCGCCGTCGGCGAGCACGACGTTCACGAACACCATGCCCGCCTCGATGCCGTCGGCGACGCGGAGCGCCTGCTGCTCGTCGGTCGTGTACACGTAGGAGCCGAGGCCGAACGGGATGTCGTTCGCGATGCGAACGGCGTCGGCCTCGTCCTTCGCGCGGTACACCTGGGCGACCGGCCCGAAGAACTCCTCCTTCGAGGCGGGGTTCTCGGGCGTGACATCCGTCAGCACCGTCGTCTGGAAGAACGCGCCCTCACGGGTGCCGCCGTGCACGAGCGTCGCGCCGTGCTCGACCGCGCGCTTGACCTGCTCGTCGAGGCCTTCAGCAGCCTTCAACGACGACAGCGGTCCGAGCGCCGTCTCGGCCGAGGTCGGGTCGCCCGTCTCGACCTCGGCGAGCTTCGCCGTGAACTTCTCGAGGAACGGCTCGTAGAGCTCGTCGGCGACGATGAAGCGCTTGGCCGCGTTGCAGGACTGGCCGTTGTTGTCGAGTCGGGCGTCGACGGCGGCCTGAACCGTGCCGTCGAGGTCGTCGGTCGACAGCAGGATGAAGGGGTCGGAGCCCCCGAGCTCGAGCACGACCTTCTTCAGGTGGCGGCCCGCGATCTCGGCGACCGCGGCGCCCGCGCGCTCGGAGCCGGTGAGCGAGACGCCGTGCACGCGCGGGTCGGCGATGACCTGCTCGATCTGGGCGTGCGACGCGTAGATGTTCACGTACGCGTCTGCCGGGAAGCCCGCGTCATGGAAGATCTGCGCGATCGCGGCGGCCGACTCGGGGCACTGCTCGGCGTGCTTCAGCAGGATCGTGTTGCCGATGATGAGGTTGGGGCCGGCGAAGCGGGCGACCTGGTAGTACGGGAAGTTCCACGGCATGACGCCGAGGAGCACACCCAGCGACGAGCGGCGGATGACCGCCGAGCCCTCGCCGGCGAGCAGCGTGATCGGTTCGTCCTTCAGGATGTCGGCCGAGTGGTCGGCGTAGTACTCGTAGATCGCCGCGGCGAAGTCGGCCTCGCCGAGGGCCTGCTGGATCGGCTTGCCCATCTCGCGCACGATGATCTCGGCGAGCTCCTGGCGGCGCTCGAGGTGCAGCTCGCCGACGCGGCGGACGAGGGCGGCGCGCTCCTCGACCGTCGTCGACTTCGACCACCTGCGGTGCGCCTCGTCGGCGGCCGCGATCGCGGCGTCGAGCTCGGCGTCGGTGATCGTCGGAAAGGTCTTGATCGTCTCTCCGGTTGCCGGATTGACCACGGCGTAGCTCATGGGACTCCTCTGTCGAAGGTGCACGCGGACACGCCAACCGGACGGCGACGACGGTGCACAGCTGCGACAAGCCTATGCCGCGGCGCGCTGCCCGGGAATCGACGCGATGGCGGATCCGCGGCATCCGCTGGACGGCGTGTACAGTCAGCCCGATACACGGGCTGGGTATCGTGGTGTGGTCGAGCCGAGGAGGGCGGAATGGGTGACGGCGTGCTCAGCGGCATCCGCGTCGCCGACTTCTCGCGCGTGCTCGCCGGGCCGTATGCCACGATGCTGCTCGCCGACTTCGGCGCCGACGTGATCAAGGTCGAGTCGCCCACGGGCGACGACACCCGCCAGTGGCTCCCGCCCGTCGACCCCGCCGGCGCGCTCCACGCTACTTCGGCGGCGTGAACCGCAACAAGCGGTCGGTCGTGCTCGACCTCGCGGATGCCGCAGGGCTCGCCGAGGCGCGTCGGCTCGCGGCATCCGCCGACGTCGTCGTCGAGAACTTCCGGCCGGGCGTGATGGCACGGTTCGGCACTCGACTACGAGCAGCGTGCGGGCCGCGAACCCGGGCGTCGTCTACTGCTCGATCACGGGATTCGGCGACGGGCCAGGGTGCGGCGCTGGCGGGCTACGACCTGCTCGTGCAGGCCGTCGGCGGGCTCATGAGCATCACGGGCGAGCCCGACGGCGAGCCCAGCAAGGTCGGCGTCGCCCTCGTCGACGTGCTCACCGGGCAGAACGCCGTCGCCGGGATCCTGCTCGCGCTGCGCGACCGCGACCGCACCGGCGCGGGCCAGCTCGTCGAGGTGAACCTGCTGCAGAGCCTCCTCTCCGCGCTCACGAACCAGGCGTCGTCGACGCTCGCCACCGGCGTGCCGCCCCGCCGGCTCGGCAACCGGCATCCGTCGATCGCGCCGTACGCGGTGTTCCACGCCGCCGATCGCGAGCTCGTGATCGCGGTCGGCAACGACAAGCAGTTCCGGGCCCTGGCGGCGGTGCTGGGCGAGCCCGGGCTCGCCGACGACGCGCGCTTCGCGTCCAACGCCGACCGGGTCGCGCACCGCGACGAGCTCCACGACGCCATCGAGACCGCGCTCGCGGCGGCATCCGCTGCGCACTGGGTCGACGCGCTCACCCGGGCGAGCGTTCCCGCCGGGCTCGTGAACGACGTCGCCGAGGCCGTCGCCTTCGCCGAGTCGCTCGGGCTCGAGGCGGTGGCCGAGATCGGCGACGCGGATGCCGCGGGCCGGAGGGTCTCGAGACGCTCGCATCGCTCGCTCCTCGACCCGCACCGGTGCACCGCTCGATCGCCAACCCGATCGGCCTCAGCGCCGACCGACCCCGTTACCGCACCCCGCCGCCCGGACTCGGCGAGCACGACGGCGCCGACTGGCTCCCGCGAACCCGACCGAAAGGACCCTGATGACCGTCACCGCACCGCGCATCGACGCCGTGTTCGATCTCGACGCCCTGCTCGGCGAGGAGGAGCTCGAGTGGCAGCAGCGCGCCCGCCGCTTCGCGCAGGAGCGCATCCTGCCCGTGATCGAGGACGACTTCGAGCAGCAGCACTTCCGTCGCGAGTTCGTGCGCGAGCTGGGTGAGCTCGGGTTCCTCGGCATGCACCTCACGGGCTACGGATGCGCGGGTGCGAGTGCCGTGAGCTACGGGCTCGTGTGCCTCGAGCTCGAGGCCGCCGACTCGGGGTGGCGCACGTTCGTGTCGGTGCAGGGCTCGCTCGCGATGAGCGCGATCCACCGGTACGGCTCCGAGGAGCAGAAGCAGCGCTGGCTCCCGGGCATGGCGGCGGGCGAGCTCATCGGCTGCTTCGCCCTCACCGAGCCGCAGGGCGGCAGCGACCCCGCCGCGATGACCACCGTCGCCCGGCGCGACGGCGACGGCTGGGTGCTCGACGGGGCCAAGCGCTGGATCGGCCTCGCCTCGCTCGCCGACGTCGCCGTGGTCTGGGCGCGCGTCGACGACCCGTCGGGAGCGTACGGGCAGGGTGGCGGTGCCGTGCGCGGCTTCCTCGTGCCCACGTCGACCGCGGGCTTCACCGCGACGCCCATCGACGGCAAGCTCTCGATGCGCGCGTCGGTGCAGTGCGACGTGACCTTCGAGGGCGTGCGGCTCGACGCCGACGCGATGCTGCCCGGGGCATCCGGGCTCTCGGGACCCTTCGGCTGCCTCAACGAGGCGCGCTACGGCATCGTCTGGGGTGCGATGGGCGCGGCCCGGTCGTGCCTCGAGGCGGCGCTCGAGCGCTCGGTCACGCGCGAGGTCTTCGGCCGGCCGATCGGGGCGAACCAGCTCATCCAGGCGAAGCTCGCCGACATGTTCGTCGAGGTCGAGAAGGGCGTGCTCCTCGCCCTGCACCTCGGCCGGCTCAAGGAGCGCGGCGCGCTCACGCCGGCGCAGATCTCGGTCGGCAAGCTCAACAGCGTGCGCGAGGCGCTGCAGATCGCGCACGAGGCGCGGGCGATCCTCGCGGGCGACGGCATCACCGATGCGTGGCCGGTGATGCGGCACGCCGCGAACCTCGAGTCGGTGCGCACCTACGAGGGCACCGACGAGATCCACCAGCTCGTGCTCGGCCGCGCCCTCACGGGCCTGAGCGCCTTCTGATGACCGGTCGTCACGCCGGCGTCCTCGATGCTTCCCCACCGAACGTGATCTCCGACATCCGTCGAGAGTTCCGCCGGCACGCCGTAGGATGCGGCGTGCGTACCAACCAGAAGGAGAAGTGATGAAGGCAACGGAGCCTCGTCTCACCCGCGCCGTCGTCGAGTGGACCGGATGGGGCCGCACGGCCCTGCCGGCGCGCGACGACGCCAGAGTCATCGCCCGGTTCGGCCGCGAGGCGGGTCCGGCGCTCGCCAAGGCGGCCCGTCGACTCGAGGCGGACTACTCGGCCGGCTCGGCCGAGTTCCAGGCGCGGCATCCCGAGCTCGGCGTCGACGCGGTCGACGCGCTCGCGTGGTGCACGGCGACCGACGGCGGTCGCGGCTAGCCGCGCCGACCCGACGCATCGAGGCGGCCGTCCCATGGGATCGCCGCCTCGCGGCGTGTATGCCGCGTGGCGCATGCGTCGTGCCCTCGGGGATGGTGACGTCGGCGCTCGATGCGGTAGGAGACCGCCTTCGTGTTGATGAAGCAGTTCTCGGCCATGCCGGTCATGCCGGGGTGGAGGAGCAGCTCGGTGCGTCCGGACATCAGGTCGGGGCGACCCGCGACCACCGGGTTGAGGCGTTCGAAGGCGCGATCGTCGAGCGGGTAGACGCCATTCTTGATCCGCCTCCTGGTGGAAGAGCTCCTTCATCTCCTCGAGCTTCTCGGGATGCTCGGACGGCGAGGTTCTTCGCCAGGCCGAAGTCCTCGGCCATGTGGTAGAGCTCCCAGTCGTCGTCGTCGAAATTGTCGTGCGCGGGCCGCGTGCTCCCACGGTGCACGGTGCACGACCGCGGCGAGCCAGCCGTCGGCGTAGATGCTCCGGTTGCCGGTGACCTCGTTGTACTGGGTCGTGTGCCGCTCCGGGGCATCCACATCGTCGAAGCTGTAGACCATGCTCGATGCCTGCGACGGGCGTCTGCTCGATGACCGTCGACGACCTTCGGTTCGGGGATGCCGACGGCCTCGAGGATCGTCGGCACGATGTCGATGACGCTCGTGTACTGGCGACGGATGCCGCCCTTCGACGTCGATGCCCTTCGGCCAATGCACGACCGTGCCCGCCATGTTGCCGCCGCCGTGGGCCATCTGGATGCACCAGGTCGCCGGCGTCGACCCGGCAACCGCCCACCCCACCGAGTAGTTCGGGTAGGACCCCTCTGTCGACCGTAGTCGTCGAGTCGGCTCAGCAGGTACGAGACGTCTTCGGGCGCGCCGTTCAGCGCCGACCACTCGATGAAGACGCCGTTGAGCTCGCCGATCGAAGAACCGCCGTTGTCGCCCGCGATGTAGATGAACAGGGTGTTGTCGAGCTCGCCGAGCGCATCGATCGCGTCGACGAGGCGGCCGACCTCGTAGTCGGCGCTCTCGACGAGGGTCGCGTACACCTCCATCTGGCGGGCGATAGACCTGCTTCGCGTCATCCGACGAGCGTGTCCCACTTCGGGATGTAATCGGGGTTCTCCGCCAATGTGGTGCCCTCGGGCACGATGCCTGCTGCGGATCTGCCGCTCGAGGATCTCGTGACGCAGCACGTCCCAGCCCTGGTCGAACTCGCCCTGGTAGAGGCCTTTCGCCATCCAGTCGCGCGGCGGTGTGTGCGGCGGATGCCCGGCCGACGACGAGTAGTACATGAGGAATGGGCGGTCGGGCGTGAGTGACCGGGTCGCCCGAACCCACGCGATCGCCTGGTCGGTGATGTCGACGTTGAAGTGGTAGTCGTCGGAGCTTGGCACGCCGATGTGCGTGACGCCGTCGACGAGGTTCGGGCGGAACGAGGACTGCTCGCCCGCAAGGTACCCGTAGAACTTGTCGAAGCCGCGGCGAGCCGGCCACCGGTCGAACGGACCGGAGACGTTCACCTCGACCGGCGGCACCTCGTGGCACTTGCCGAAGTAGCTCGTGACATACCCCCAGCTGCCGAGTATCTTGCCGACCGTGGCGACATCGTCGCCGATGAAGCCGGTGTCGCCCGGGATACCCGGTCGAGGAATCCACGACCGAAACTGCTGTGACACTGGTGCTGGTTGCGGCCCGGTGAGCAGCGCCATCCGAGTCGGCGTGCACAGCGCGTTCACGTGGAAGTTCGGGAACGTGACGCCGTTCGCCGCGAGGCGACTGAGCGTCGGTGTCCGGATGGGCCCGCCGAATGTCTCGGGATCGGCGTACGACAGCTGGTCCATGAGCACGATCACGACGTTCGGCGCGCGGATCGGGCGGCCTGGGCTCGAATCGCGGCGGTGGTGCGACCTTGCGCCAGTCGGGCTCGGAGATCGGCTCGTACTGCGGTCGGGGAAGTGGAAGCACCTCACCCAAGAGGCCGCCGGCATCCGGCCTGCGGACGAACTCGACTTTTCCGTCGGACATCGGGCCCCCCAACGCCGAGACCCCCGCCCGGCCTGTCGTCAACCTACCGCAGCATTCGAGTGAGCTGCGAGTGGCCGGAAGCGGCCGGCGTCTCGAATCGGACATCCGTCCCGATCTCGAGGCATCCGGAATGCAACGCGGAGTCATCAGGTTTCACCCTTGCGTTGCCCGCGTGCTGGACTCGTCAGGCCGGGGCGACCGACCGAAGCATCCGGCATCACACCCAACGTCACGAACGGAGCACCACCGCATGTCACGCACCCGAACCCTGCTCGGCCTCGTCGCCGCATCCGCCGCCGCCCTCGCCCTCGCCGCCTGCTCGACCGGCGCGCCCGCGGCGAGCGACGACGCATCCGGCAACGAGTACGGGCTCGTGAAGGCGGGCACGCTGACGGTCGCGACCGAGGGCACCTACCGCCCGTTCAGCTACCACGAGGACGGCAGCGGCGACCTGGCCGGCTACGACGTCGAGGTCGCCGAGGCCGTGGCCGACAAGCTCGGACTCGAGGTCGAGTTCCAGGAGACCCAGTGGGACGCGATCTTCGCGGGCCTCGAGGCGGGCCGGTTCGACGTGATCGCGAACCAGGTCTCGATCAACCCCGAGCGCGAGGAGCAGTACCTCTTCAGCGAGCCCTACACGGTCTCGCCGGGCGTGATCGTGGTGAAGGAGGGCGACTCCTCGATCTCGAGCTTCGACGACCTCGCCGGCAAGACCACGGCCCAGTCGCTCACCAGCAACTGGTACGAGCTCGCGCAGCAGTCGGGCGCCAACGTCGAGGCCGTCGAGGGCTGGGCCCAGGCCGTCGCGCTGCTCGAGCAGGGCCGCGTCGACGCGACGATCAACGACGAGCTCACCTACCTCGACTACGTGAAGACCAACGGCCAGTCGGGCCTGGAGGTCGCCGCCGAGACCGACGACCCGTCGCTCAGCGCCCTCGCGCTCACGAAGGACAAGGCCGACCTCGTCGCCGCGATCGACGCCGCACTCGCGGAGCTCCGCGAGGAGGGCGTGCTCGCCGAGCTCGGCGACAAGTACTTCGGGGCCGACGTCTCGCAGTAGTAGGCTCGCGCCCGTCTTCACGAAGGGGCCGATCTCCCCGAAAGGAGCCGTGCCGTGGCATCCGGCTGGCAGCTGTTCCTCGAGTCGTTCTGGCCGATCGTCTGGGGCGGGCTGAGCGGCACCATTCCGCTCGCCCTCGCCTCGTTCGCGATCGGGCTCGTGCTCGCGCTCGGCGTCGCGCTCGCGCGGCTCTCGAAGAATCGCGTGCTCTCGGGCATCGCGCGGTTCTACGTGTCGGTGATCCGCGGCACCCCGCTGCTCGTGCAGCTGTTCGTGATCTTCTACGGACTGCCCGCCGTCGGCGTGGTGATCGACCCGTGGCCGAGCGCGATCGCGGCGTTCTCGCTCAACGTCGGCGGGTATGCGGCGGAGATCATCCGCGCCGCGATCCTGTCGGTGCCGAAGGGCCAGTGGGAGGCCGGGTACACGATCGGCATGTCGCACGCGACCACGCTGCGCCGCATCATCCTGCCGCAGGCCGCGCGGGTCTCGGTGCCGCCGCTGTCGAACACGTTCATCTCGCTCGTCAAGGACACGTCGCTCGCCTCGCTGATCCTCGTGACCGAGCTCTTCAGCGTGGCGCAGCAGATCGCGGCGTTCACGCAGGACTTCATGCTGCTCTACCTCGAGGCCGCGCTGATCTACTGGCTGTTCTGCCTCGCGTTGTCGAGCGGGCAGAACGCCCTCGAGAGGAGGCTCGATCGCTATGTCGCCCACTGACGATGCGGGGGTGCACGGGCCGGCGGATGCCGCGGGCGACCCCCTCGCCCCGCAGACCGCACCCGACGACTCGGTGCTGCTGACCGCTCGCGGCCTCCGCAAGTCGTTCGGCGACAACGAGGTGCTCCGCTCCATCGACCTCGAGGTGCGGCGCGGCGAGGTCGTCGTGCTCATCGGCCCGAGCGGCTCGGGCAAGACCACCGTGCTGCGCTCGCTGAACGGCCTGGAGACGCCCGACGGCGGCACGATCTCGTTCGCAGGCGGGCCCGACCTCGACTTCGCCGGGCCGATCCCGAAGGGCGGGCGCTTCGCGCTCCGCGACCGCTCGGCAATGGTCTTCCAGCAGCACAACCTGTTCCCGCACATGACCGTGCTGCAGAACGTGGTCGAGGGCCCGATTCGGGTGCAGCGGATTCCGAAGGCGCAGGCCGTGGCCGAGGCATCCGCGCTGCTCGACCGCGTCGGGCTCGCCGAGAAGCGCGACGCCTACCCGTTCGAGCTCTCGGGCGGGCAGCAGCAGCGCGTCGGCATCGTACGCGCGCTGGCGCTGAAGCCCGACCTGCTGCTCTTCGACGAGCCCACGAGCGCGCTCGACCCCGAGCTCGTGGGGGAGGTGCTCTCGGTCATCAAGGAGCTCGCCGACGAGGGCTGGACCATGGTCGTCGTGACGCACGAGATCGGCTTCGCGCGGCAGGCGGCCGACGAGGTGCTCTTCATGGACGGCGGCGTCGTGGTCGAGCGCGGCGCGCCACGCGACATCTTCACGAAGCCGACCGAGGAGCGCACGCGCCGGTTCCTCGACCGGATCCTGCGCCCGCTCGACTGAGCGCCGCCCCGGGCGGTCCCCGGCCGCCGCGCCGGGCCAGGGCGTAGCGTTGGGGGATGGCCGCCCGCACCCACGGAGTCTCCGCTCCGGGCCTGCGGGCGAGGCGCAGCCTCGGGGTGTTCCGGCTGCTCGTTGCCGTGCTCGAGGTCGTCGCCATCATCGGGAACTTCCAGTACGTGCTCGGGTTCCGCTTCTTCGCCACGACGAACTTCTTCAGCTACTTCACCGTGCAGTCGGCGATGGCGGCGGTCGTCACGCTCGCGATCGCCGGGTGGTTCGCACTGCGAAGGCCCCGCGACCCCGCGTGGCTCGGCATCCTCCGCACGATGGTGACCGCCTATCTGCTCGTCTCCGGTCTCGTCTTCGGGCTCATCGTCGCGCAGGCCTCGACGCGCGACTATCGCGTCGACGTGCCGTGGTCGGACACACTGCTCCATTTCGTGGTGCCGGCGCTCGCCGTCGTGGCCTGGACGACCGACGCGGTGCTCGCCGTGAATCCCCGCGTGCCGTGGTCGACGGTCGGCTGGGTACTCGTGTACCCGTCGCTGTGGCTCGCCTACACCCTGCTCCGAGGCTCAGACGTCGGCTGGTACCCGTACTTCTTCCTCGACGAGGCGCAGGTCGGCGGCGCGCTCGGCGTCGTGGCCTACTGCGCGCTCGTGCTCGTGATCTTCGTGGCCGTCACGGCGCTGCTCGTCGCCGTCAACCGGGCACTGTGGCGTATGGCGCGAGATCGGCGAGCACGGATTCGAGGAACGCCGCATCGTCGAGTTCCTCGAGTCGAGTCGCCGGTCGCGCAGCGATGACGCCGAGGAGCACGGGGTCGCCGGTCGGGGCGCCGACGTCGATCCACGCTCCGACCGACGTCGGCTCGCCGACGACCGTGAGCACGTCGGGAGTGACGGAGGGCACGTACGGGGCATCCGCTCGCCAGAAGGCGGACTCGAACCGCAGCCAGACGGTGTCGACGACGCCCATGCCGAGCACCGAGATCGCACGCTGGTGCAGCAGCGGCAGGGTGGGGGAGAAACGCAGCGTGTCGGTCTTCAGCACGCCGAGCGGCACCGTGACGATCGCACGATCGACGGTCAGCGACTCGCCGGAGTCGAGCCGAAGGCTCACCCGCCGATCGTCGTAGGCGATGCGGGTGACGACGCTGGAGACGGCGACGTCGACGGATGCCGCGAGCGCGTCGACGTAGTCGGCGAGGCGGCCGGTGACGAGTCGCTTCGGCTCGCCGAGCTGCGAGAGGTCGATGCCGTTCGCCGAGAGCCGGGCCGTCGTGGCTCCGGTGGCCGGCTCGACGGCGCTCCCGATCGTATGGGCGAGCCAGTCCGCGGGGCTGACCCCGTCGGCGCCGGGCGTGTTCGACAGCGGGAGCACGCCCGCGCCCACGAGCGCGGCGGCGAGCGACACGTCACCCTGCTGGGTCGCCGCCCACGCCTGGGCCGCGGCGATCGCGTCGGGACCCGTCGCCGAGACCGGCACCACGTCTCCTGCGGGGGTGCGCGCCTCGACGACGCCGGCGAACGGCCGGGTGAAGACGGACGCCTCGACGAGTCCGTCGAGGAGCGCACCATCCTCACCGACGAACACGGCGCCGAGTTCGATCGGCTGGTCGAAGTCCGCATCGTCGACCGAGTCGATTCGGCCGCCGAGGCGCTCGCGCGCCTCGAGCACCACCACCTCGAAGCCGGCGTCGGCGAGTGCCCGCGCAGCCGTGAGCCCGGCGAGACCGGCGCCGACGATGCCGACGCGCTCGCCGGGTTCGGCGATCAGCTCGACGGCGGCAGCCTGGCGCAGTCCGCTCGCGCGTGCACCGGCGAGCGTGCCCGGGGCATCCGGATCGCAGGCCTCGCCCGCGAAGAACAGCCGGTCGGCGACCGGCGCGGCGAGCATCTCGCGGAGCTCGGGAGTCGTGCCGACCGCGTCGTACGAGAACGCGCCGCGCGCGAACGGGTCGGTGCTCCACTTCGAGCGCCGCATGGCCGTCGGGAGCGGCACGCCGTCGGGTGCGGTCGGGGTGGGGGTCGGCGTGGCGGCTCGCCGTGGGCGAGGGCGTCGGCGAGGGCGTCGGACTCGGCTGGGGCCACGTGCAGCTCGAGAGCGTGACGGCGGCGATCCCGGAGAGCGACGCGACGAGGAAGGTTCGCCGGGCCATGCCGCCGGACGCCGCCCGAGAGTCCATGTGACTCAGGCTAGCCGACCGCCCCGACGAGGGGCTCGGGGCAGGCGAGTGGATGCTCAGGCTTCGGCCGCAGCCCCGACGGAACGGAACGCGGCCGCGAAGCGGGGCAGGCTCGCCTCGATCGTCTCCATCGTGGCGGTCAGCGAGATGCGGAAGAAGCCGGGCGTCTCGAACATGCGCCCGGGCAGCACGAGGATGCCCTCGCGGTCGAGGGCCCGCGTGAATTCGGCGTCGTCGGCGAGCGGCGATTCGGGGAACAGGTAGAACGTGCCCTCGGGCTCCGCGACCCGGTAGCCGATCTCCCGCAGCGCCGTCACCATCACGTCGCGCTTGCGCTGGAAGAGCGGGACGTCGAACGCGAGCGTCTCGAGCCGTGGCAACGCGTACTGCATCGACGACGTTGGGGAAGAGCCATCCGCCCGAGATCTGCATGGTCTCGATCGCATCGCGGAACGCCTCCCTGCCCGGCATCGTCGGCGGTACGGCGAGGTACCCGATGCGCTCGCCCGGCGACAGCAGCGTCTTGCCGTAGCTGTAGGCGAGGAAGCTCCACGGGTAGAACTCCACGGGACTGCGGAAGCGCGTGCCGTCGTAGACGATGCGGTTGTAGGCCTCGTCGGAGATGAGGAAGATGCGGCGACCGTTGCGCACAGACGCCTCGTCGAGGATCGCCGCCAGGCGCTCGAGCGTCGCCGGGGGGTAGATGCGGCCCGTGGGGTTGTTCGGGCTGTTCACGATCACGATGCGCGTGCGCGCCGTGATGGCCGCTGCGATGGCGTCGAGGTCGAGATCGAGGGTCTCGCGGTCGATCGACACCTTGACGGGCACCAGGCCGGCCTCCAGCACGAGCGGCTCGTAGAGGAACCACGGCGGGAGGCTGTAGATCACCTCGTCGCCCGGATCGCCGACGATCTTCAGCGCGGTCGAGATCGCGGTGAACCCACCGGTCGTGAGGTGCACGTCGTCCGTCTCGAACGGGAGGTCGAGGTGGCGGCGCAGGGATTCGGTCGCGGCCTCGATCGCCTTCGCGTCGCCGACGTTGTAGGCGAACCACAGCTCGTGCTGCGGGATCAGCGACTCGCGCAGGATCTCGACGTAGGCCTCGGACGGCGGGTCGTGCGGGTCGCCGAACGTGAAGTCCAGCACCCCCGGCTCATGCCGTCGCTGCTGGTAGCCGGACAGCCGGTAGAAGTCGTAGAGCAGCTGGAACGGAGTCGCGCCGGCAACGGTCACGACTCGATCGGAGGTGAGTCGGGCATCCATGAGCTCTTTCCCAGGTGATCTGGGAGCCTCCGTGACACGAAGGTCCCGCGGATTCCGCCCATGGTACTCCGCGACGGGGCCCGGGCATCGGGGCTGTCCCCGATGCTCCGGGCCTCGTTCGTGCGGCCGGACGAGCCTACGAGACGACGTACCCGTCGGCCACGTCCAACGCCTCGTCGATGATGTCGAGGCCGCGCACCAGCTCGTCCTCGGTGATCACGAGCGGCGGCGCCACGTGCAGGCGGTTGAAGTGCACGAACGGCCAGAGCCCCGCCTGCTTGCAGGCGGCGGCCACGGCGGCCATCGGCGCGGCATCCGGCCCGGCCGCATTGAACGGCACGAGCGGCTCGCGGGTCGCGGCGTCGCTGCACCAGCTCGATGGCCCAGAACAGGCCGAGCCCGCGCACCTCGCCGACCGACGGATGCCGCTCGGCCATCGCCCGGAGGCGCGGCTCGACGATGCGCGAGCCGAGGTCGCGCACGCGCTCGAGGATCCCGTCGCGCTCGAACACCTCGAACGTCGCGACACCCGCGGCGCAGGCGAGCGGATGCCCCGAGTACGTGAGGCCGCCCTGGAACGCCACCGTGTCGAAGTGCGCGGCGATCCGCTGCGAGATCACGACGCCGCCGAGCGGCACGTAGCCCGAGTTCACGCCCTTCGCGAAGGTGATGAGGTCGGGGGTGACGCCGAAGCGGTTCACCGCGAACCACTCGCCGATGCGGCCGAAGCCCACCATGACCTCGTCGGCGATGTAGACGATGCCGTACTTGTCGGCACAGCGCCCGCACGCCCTGCAGGTAGCCGGGCGGCGGCACGAGCACGCCGTTGGTGCCGACGACCGTCTCGAGGATGATCGCCGCGATCGTGCCGGCGCCCTCGAGCGTGATGACCTGCTCGAGGTGCGCGAGCGCACGCTCGGCCTCCTGCTCGGGCGAGTCCGCGTGGAACGACGAGCGGTACGGGTACGGCCCGAGGAAGTGCGCGACCGACCCGTCGGAGGGCTCGTTCGCCCAGCGGCGCGGGTCGCCCGTGAGCGAGATCGCCGTGGCGGTGCCGCCGTGGTAGCTGCGGTACATCGACAGCACCTTGCGCCGGCCGGTCACGGCACGGGCCATGCGCACGGCGTACTCGTTGGCGTCGGCCCCGCCGTTGGTGAAGAACACCTTGTCGAGGTCGCCGGGCGCCACCTCGGCGATGCGCCGGGCGAGCTCGCCGCGCACGTCGTTCGCCATCGACGGCTGGATCGTCGCGAGGCGCCCCGCCTGCTGCTGGATCGCCGCGACGAGGTCGGGGTGCTGGTGCCCGAGGTTGAGGTTCACGAGCTGCGAGCTGAAGTCGAGGTACGCGTTGCCCGCGTAGTCCCAGAACGTCGAGCCCTCGCCCGCCGCGATGGGCAGCGGGTCGATGAGGGCCTGCGCGCTCCACGAGTGGAAGACGTGCGAGCGGTCGTCGGCGCGCACCTGCGCGTCGGCGGCGAGGTCGGGCAGCGGATGCCGCGTGCCGTGCCGGTCGGCGTGCGTCGCCGTGTCGATCATGGTGTCGGTCATGTCGGGGTCCTTTCGTGAGTCTGCGGGTTGAGGAGGGCGCTCCGCGCCCGTCTCGGATGTGCGGGTTGAGGAGGGCGCTCGGCGCCCGTCTCGAAACCCAGGTCGTTCGCAGCCGGGTCTCGAAGACGGCGCTGCGCGCCTCCTCAACCCGCAGACGGGTTTCGAGACGGCGCTGCGCGCCTCCTCAACCCGCAGAGCGGGCTCCTCAACCCGCAGAAGCGGGGTCAGTGGTTCGACGGGAAGCCCAGGTTGATCTGCGACTCCGACGGGTTCGGCCAGCGCGAGGTGACGACCTTCGAGCGGGTGTAGAAGTGCACCGACTCGGGGCCGTAGATGTGCGAGTCGCCGAAGAGCGAGTTCTTCCAGCCGCCGAACGAGTAGGCGCCGATCGGCACGGGGATCGGCACGTTGACGCCGACCATGCCGACCTCGATGTCGAACTCGAACTGGCGGGCGGTGCCGCCGTCGCGCGTGAAGATCGCCGTGCCGTTCGCGAAGCGGTTGGCGTTGATGAGCGCGACCGCCTCCTCGTAGGACTCGACGCGCACGACCGAGAGCACCGGGCCGAAGATCTCGTCGTCGTACACCTTCATGCCGGGCTTCACGTGGTCGACGAGCGAGACGCCGACGAAGAATCCGTCGCCGTCGAACTGCTGGGTCGTGCCGTCGACGACGACCGTCGCACCCTCGGCCGCGGCGCCCGTGACGTACGAGGCGACCTTGTCGCGGTGCTCGCGGGTGATGAGCGGACCCATCTCGCTCGCGGCATCCGTGCCGTCGCCGATGACCAGCGCGCCCATGCGCGAGCGCACCGCCTCGACGAGCTCGTCGGCGACGTCGCCGACGGCGACGAGCACCGACACGGCCATGCAGCGCTCGCCGGCCGAGCCGTACGCGGCCGAGACCGCGGCATCCGCCGCGCCGTCGAGGTCGGCGTCGGGCATGACGACCATGTGGTTCTTCGCGCCGCCGAGGGCCTGCACGCGCTTGCCGTTCGCCGAGGCGCGCTCGTAGATCGACTTCGCGATGGGGGTCGAGCCGACGAACGAGACGGCGCGCACCTCAGGGGAGTCGAGGATCGTGTCGACCGCGACCTTGTCGCCGTGCACGACGTTGAGCACGCCGTCGGGCAGGCCGGCCTCCTGGAACAGCTTCGCGAGGAAGACCGCGGCGCTCGGGTCCTTCTCGGAGGGCTTCAGCACGACCGTGTTGCCGCAGGCGATCGCCGAGGCGACCATCCACAGCGGCACCATGACGGGGAAGTTGAACGGGGTGATCGCGCCGACCACGCCGACCGGCTGCTTCACCGAGTGCACGTCGACGCCGCGCGCGACCTGCTCGGAGTGCTCGCCCTTCAGCAGGTGCACGAGGCCGGCGGCGAACTCGACGTTCTCGATGCCGCGCGAGATCTCGCCCGCGGCATCCGAGAGCACCTTGCCGTGCTCGCTCGTGAGGATCGCGGCGAGCTCGCCCTGTCGCTCGACGAGCAGGTGGCGCAGCTTGAAGAACACGTCGGCGCGCTTGATGAGCCCGGTCGAGCGCCAGCCCGGCAGGGCGGCGGATGCCGCGGCGATCGCCTGCTCGACCTCGCCGACCGACGCGAACGCGACCTCGTGCTGCTCGACGCCGGTGGCCGGGTTGAAGACCGGGCCGGTGCGCTCCGCGTCGGCGACCTCGCGGCCGTTGATGAAGTGTCGGATGAGGGTCATGTAGGGTCCTTCTTGGGCTATCCGGACAGATTGCCCGGTTATCGACTAGGCTGGCATTCCCCAGTCTTACAGAGGCAGAGAGGCCCGAACGATGGCAGATCGTCGCGAAGACGAGCCGATCCGAACGGATCGTCCGGATCGGGTCGTCGCCGACGACGGCCTGCCGACCGTGCGCGAGATCCTCACGCTCGACGCGGTCGCGCACGGCGTTCCCGAGGTGCTCTCGGGCGATGAGGCGCTCGACGCGCGGGTGCGCTGGGTGCACGTCTCCGACAGCGCGGGCGTGGCCCGGCTGCTGAACGGCGGCGAGCTGCTGCTCTCCACCGGGTCGGGCTGGCCGACCGACCCGGCCGACCTCGAGGCGTTCATCGCGGAGCTCGTCGACGCCGGCCTCGCGGGGCTCGTGCTCGAGCTCGGCGTGCACTACCGGTACGTGCCCGCGGTGGTCGAGGCGCGCAGCGAGGCAGCACGGCCTCGCCCTCGTCGCACTGCACCGCGAGGTGAAGTTCGTGACGCTCACCGAGGCGGTGCACAGCCGCATCATCTCCGAGCAGACCGCCGCCCTCCGCGCACGCGACGAGGTGCGCGAGCGCTTCACCGCGCTCAGCCTGCGCGGCTCGCCGGCCGACTTCATCGTGCACCAGCTCGCGCAGACGCTCGGCGCCGCGGTGGTGCTCGAGAACCTCGCCCACGAGGTGGTCGCCTCCGAGGTGCCGCCCGCCGCCGAGGAGGAGCTCTTCGCGAGCTGGGAGGCGCGCTCCCGCCGCGCGCACCGGCAGGACGAGGAGCGTCGAGGGAGCGGGGCGGCGGCGGGCCTGGACGAATGGCTGATCGTCCCGGTCGAGGCACGCGGCATCCGGTGGGGGCACCTCATCGCCCTGCCCGGACCGGCGCACCCGGCGGGCCGCACGAGCGTGCTCGAGCAGGGCGCGATCGCGCTGGCGCTCGGGCGCCTCGCCGACGGCGAGGCCGACGAGTGGGTGCGCATCGGTCGCCAGCGACTCGTCGACGGCCTGCTCGCCGGGCGGTTCGCCGGCGTGGCGGGAGCGACGGCGCGACTCGAGGCGGCGGGACTCCCGGTCGAGGGCTCGCACCTCTACGGCCTCGTCGCGAGCGGTGCGCCGATCGGCGCCGGCGCAGCGGATGCCGCGGCCAGGTCCATCGGCGGCCGGTCCATCGACGGCGCGGCGCCCGACACCACCTCATCCGGTGTCGCCCGCATCGTGCTGCTGTCGCTGCCCGCGGAGCTCACGGATGCCGCGGCGCGCGCCTTCGCATCCGCACTCGTCGGCGGCGACGCGGCATCCGTCGACCGGCTCGTGCTCTCGCTGGGCGGCGCAGCCGACGGCCTCGACGGGCTGCTCGGCTCGGTGCAGGAGGCGATCGACCTGGCCCGGGGCCCGCGCTCGCGCGGCGCACGGGGGCTGCTCCTTCGACGCGCCGACGACCGCCCGCTCATGCGGCTCGTCACCTCGCTGCGCGACGACCACCGGCTGCTGCGGCACAGCGAGCGGATGCTGGCGCCGCTCATCGAGTACGACCTCGCGCGCGGCGGCGACCTGCTGAGCGTGCTCGGGGCGATGCTCGCGCATCCGGGAAACCGCACGGCCGCGGCATCCGCGAGCCATCTCTCGCGCTCGGTGTTCTACCAGCGGCTCGCGCTCATCGGCGACCTGCTCGGCGTCGACCTCGACGACGGGGAGGCGCTCACGGCCCTGCACCTGGCGCTGCTCGTGCGCCGCAGCGCCGCCCGCTGAGCCGTTGGCGGATTCCCGTTTACTTGCTATTGACAAGTGCACTTGCAAAGAGCAAGCTAAGTCATGCAACCCGGAACACACACACCGACCGAACAGGATCCATCGGAGGACACCATGACCACCAGCATCTTCGTGAACCTTCCCACGACCGACCTCGACCGCTCGAAGGCGTTCTACGAGGCGCTCGGCTTCAGCATCAACCCCGCCTTCACCGACGAGAACGCGGCGTGCGTCGTGCTCGGCGACAACATCTACTTCATGGTGCTCACCCGCGAGTACCTCGGCACCTTCACCGACAAGCAGATCATCGACCCCAAGACCCAGGCTCAGGTGTCCATCGCGCTGAGCCGCGACTCCCGCGAGGACGTCGACGACGTGCTCGCGAAGGGCCTCGCGGCCGGCGGCAGCGAGCCGCGTCCCGTGCAGGACTACGGATTCATGTACTCGCGCGACCTCGATGACCCCGACGGCAACAACCTCTCGTTCCTGTTCATGGAGCCCGCCGCCGCCGAGATGGGCCCCGAGGCGTACTTGGCCGAGCAGGGCGCCGGCGCATCGACGACGTCGGCCTGATCGCCTCATGGCGACACGCGCCGCACGCGGCCTCGGCCAGTACAGCGGCGTGGCACGAGCCATCGAGCGGGTCGGGGAGCGATGGGCACTGCTCATCATCCGCGACCTGCTCGTCGGCGCGCGCCGGTACAGCGACCTGAAGGCGGGGCTCCCGCGCATCCCGACGAACATCCTGAGCGACCGCCTGAAGGAGCTGCAGGAGGCGGGCGTCATCCGTCGGGTGCCCACCGTGCGCGGCGGATACGAGCTGACCGAGCTCGGCCGCACGCTCGAGCCCGTGATCGTCGCCCTCGAGCGCTGGGGGTGGTCGACGCTCGGCGAACCGGCCGAGGGCGAGATCGTGACCGCCGACGCCGTCGCCCTCTCGTTGCGCGCAGCCTTCCGCGCCGAGTCGGCGGCGACCGCACCGCCGACGGAGTACGTGCTGCACGTGGGCGACATCTCGGTCTCGGCGATGGTCGTCGGCGATGCGCTCGACGTCATGCCCATCGGGCCCGGCGCCCTGCCGCAGCCGATCCGGCGCACGGCGCCCGAGGTCGCTCCGACCGACGTGCTCGAGCTCGCGATCGAGCCGGCAGGCCTCCGCGACCTCCTCGCCGGCGCGCCCGGGGCGATCGCGGTGAAGGGACCGCCGGCCGGGGTCAGCATCCTCGACGGGGGGAGCGCTCTGCTCGCGCGGTTCCGGCGGACGTTCCGCATCGATCCCGTGGGGCCGTCGACGCGCACGGTGCAGGAGCCGGGGGCGGCGGCCTCCGTCGCCTGATCGCCGCCCGCCTACGGCGCCACGTACACCTTGCGGAGCGTCCGCCGCACGGTCCAGATCGTGCGCATGCCCGACTCCAGCCGCACGACCGACCCGGGCGCGAGCACGATCGGCGAGGTGTGCGGATGCTCGAACTCCACGGTCGCCGCGCCCGCGAGCACGACGAACACCTCGTCGGCCTCGACGTCGCGCATCGCGCCGACCGACATCTCCCACACGCCGACCGTGCGTGCGCCGTCGTCGTCGAGGACGAGGTGACCGGTGGTCGGCGCGCCGGCGACGACCTGCTCGGGCTCGACCGGCAGGTGCTCGAGCACGACGGATGCGGCATCCGCGATCACGCCCGGATCGAGGCGGGGCCCGGCGGTCATGAGTCGAACCCCAGGCCGAGGGCGTCGAGCGTCTTGAGGAGCATGTTGCGCCTCCCTCCCGTGTGGTCTGCGCGGTCGAGCGACCAGCGCGTGGCGTTGATGCCGATGGCGGCGACGGGCTCGGGCGGGAACGGCAGCGGGCGCTCGCGCACCATGCGGAGCCGGGTGCGCTCGTTGTCGCGCTGCTCGAGCTGGTCGAGCATGACCTCGCCCGCGAACCGGGTGGCGGCGACGCCCAGGCCGGTGTAGCCCGAGGCGTAGGCGACCCGGCCGTCGCGTGCGGTGCCGAAGAACGCGCAGAACCGCGTGCTCGTGTCGATCGCCCCTGCCCAGCGGTGGCTGAACCGCAGGCCCTCGAGCTGCGGGAACGTGGTGAAGAAGTGGGCGGCGAGGCGCTCGTACGACTCGGGCCGCTGCTCGTACTCCTCGCGCACGCGCCGGCCGTAGTGGTACACCGCGTCGTAGCCGCCGAAGAGGATCCGGTTGTCGCGCGAGAGCCGGTAGTAGTGGAACTGGTTGGCCAGGTCGCCGAGACCCTGCCGGTTCGACCAGCCGATCGACGCGAGCTGCTCGGCGGAGAGCGGCTCGGTCATGAGCGCGTAGTCGTACACGGGCACCGTCATCAGGCGGTTGCGCTTGAGCAGGCTCGGGAACACGTTGGTCGCGAGCACCGCGCGCTGCGCGAGCACGCGACCGCCGTCGGTGACGAGGGTCACGGCACCGGTCGAGCCGGGGGTGTCGATGCGACGCACTGGGGAGCGCTCGAAGATCTCGACGCCGAGCTCCTCGGCCACGCGGGCGAGCTCGGCGGCGAGCTTCGCCGGGTGGATGAGGGCGCTGCCGCGGGTGTCCCAGACGGCGCCGAGGTACGTGGGCGAGTCGACCTCGGCGCGCACTTCGGCCGCGTCGAGGAGGCGCACGCTGTCGTCGCCCCGCTCGGCCGCTGCGGCGACCTCCTCGTGCAGCCAGTCCATCTGGTGGGGCTCGACGGCGATGCCGAGCGAGCCGTTCCGCTCGAACTCGAAGTCCATGCCGAGCTCCGCCTCAGCAGCCCCGATCGCGTCGAGGTTCTCGAGGCCGAGTCGATCGAGGGTCGGCATCTCCTCGGGCCAGCGCGCCAGGCCGTTCTCACGCCCGTGCGTGAGGCTCGCCTCGCAGAATCCGCCGTTGCGACCGGATGCCGCCCAGCCGATCGTCTTCGCCTCGACGAGCACGACGTGCGCATTGGGGTAGCGGCGCTTGGCGAGCACCGCCGTCCAGAGGCCGGTGTAGCCGCCGCCGACGATCGCGAGCTGCGCTACGCGCTCGCCGGTGAGCCGGGGGCGCGGGCGCTTCGCCTCGTCGGCGAGGTCGTCGAGCCAGAACACCCGCTGCTCGGTCTGGGTGAGCGAATGCTCGATGACGGATGCCGGCGGTCGGCGTCGTTCGAATACGGTCGTTCCCACGGCGATCACTCCAGGCGGTCGGGGTGCCTCCATCCTCCCGCGCCGCACGCGACGGGCGCCAGCACCGCCGTGTCGCGACATCCGCTCGCGATCGGACAAGGTGGACGGATGCCGCGTGTTCACTCATGCGGAGATACGATCCGGCGCGCCGTCTCGCGGGCCGCGCGGCCGGGGTGGCAGATCGTATATCCGCAGTCCGGTACGTGGAAGCGCGAGCGGGCGCACTACCGCGTCGCGCGCCGCAGTGCCTGCTCGATGAAGATGAGCGTGCGGAAGCTGCGGGTCATCTCGCGGGTCGACGCGAAGTTCAGCACGATGTCGACCTCGTGCACCGGGTCCCGGAACAGGTGCGTCGCGAGCACGCCGATGTGGCCGACCGGGCGGGGCAGGCCCCGCAGCAGCGGCATGAAGCCCTCGAAGCGCACCTGCATCATGCCCGCGCCGTAGCGGATGCCGGGTCGGAACCGGTTCCGCATCTCGGTGAGCCGAGCGAGGCTCGCGGGCGTGATCACCTGCCCGGCGTGCAGGGCTGCGCTGAACGTCGCGAGGTCGGCGGGCACGCTGATGATGCCCCCGCCCGCCCAGTCGCAGCTGATGCTCGTGAAACGGCTGACCTCGCGCTTCCCGAGCCGGAACGGGGCGATCTCGGGAACGGTGGCGGTGGCCGTCGTCGGTGCGCCGACGGCGAGGGCCGAGACGAAGTCCCGCTCGGGCAGGGAGTGGAACAGGAGGGCGCTGTCGAGCATGCCGAGCGGCTGGAGGATGCGCTCGTGCAGCACCTCGTGGAACTCGCGACCCGTGGTCTCCTCGATGATGCGGCCGAGCAGGATGTAGCCGGTGTCGGAGTATGCGAACCTCGCGCCCGGTCGGCCCACCGGCTGCTGCCGTTCCCGACTGAAGTCGAGGAGCTCGGCAGGCGTCCAGAGGTGGTCGGGCTCCCCGACCACGAGGTCGAGGAAGCGAGGGCCGCTGTCGACGGGGCCCCCGAAGTAGTCGGCGACGCCAGAGGTGTGCGCGAGCAGCAGGTCGACCGTCGCCTGGTCGGCGAGGTCCTCGCCGTCCACGACGAACAGGCCGCGCAGCTCGGCGGATGGCAGCAGCTCGGTGACGGGCGTCTCGAGCGTGAACGCACCGGACTCGACGAGCTGCATGACGAGGGTCGCCGTGAACATCTTGCCGATGCTCGCGATGTGGAACCGCGTCGCCTCGTCGCCGAAGCGGTAGTCGAGCCCGTCACGCGCCGAGCGCACCGCCACCTGCGGGGCGCCGAGCGAGCCGCGCCGACGTGTGACCCCGCTCAGGTGCCGATCGAGTTCTGCGGTGAACCGGTCGTGGTCGAGGTGCGCGGTCGGCGCCATCTGCGAGAATCCCCTCATCGAGTATCGAAGCGTGATGTAGCTACTAGTGACATCACTGGTCGTAGCATACGGTGATGTGCGAGGTGCCACAAGGCACGGTCGTCGACGGGGAGGCGAACGCATGGGAAACGTGATCCTGGGGCTGCTGCTGCTCGGCCCGCAGACCCTCTACTCGCTCAACAAGCAGTTCGAGCAGGGCATCTCGCTCTTCTATCGCGCGAGCTACGGCAGCCTGCAGAGCGCCCTCAAGTCGCTCCTCGCGAAAGGTCACGTGACCTTCGTCGAGGGCATCGAGGGCGGGCGGAACAAGAAGACGTACACGATCACGGATGCCGGGACGGCCGCGTTCTTCGAATGGATGGGCGCCCCCGTGGCATCCGGCGACCTCGAAGTGCTCGCGTTGTCGAAGCTGTTCTTCCTCGGGCTCTTCGACGACCGCGCCGAGCGAGCGCGGGTGCTCGACGACCTCGTGTCGGCGATCGACCGCGAGCGCGCCTCGCTCGAGGGCTTCGGCGATGACCTCGACGCGGTGGACGTGCCCGACGAGTTCGCGCGGGTCTTCCACTACCAGCGCAGGACGCTCGACTACGGCCTCATGAGCCACCGCGCCGCACTCGACTGGTTCGCGAAGCTCGCCGAGGAGGAGCGTACGCGCTGACGACCTCAGCGTTGGACGAGGTGGCAGGTCACGCGAAGCCGAACACCGGCGGGAAGGCGAACACGATGATCGCCGCCCAGCCGAGGTAGACCGGCAGGTAGCCGGTCTGCCAGCGCTCGATGCCGTCGAATGGCACGCGCCGGCGCACGAAGCCGACCTGCAGCCACGTGGCCCATGCGAGGTTCGCGAGGAGGATGACGTTCAGCCCGAGCGAGGCCGTCTTGTTCGCGCTGAACCCGAACTCGCCCGTGCGGGCGATCATCGCGACGAGCACGATGACGTCGACGACGAGCGCGGCCGCGAGCATGAGCACCTGCAGTCGGTCGAACCAGCCGGGGGAAGCGCGGGGTCGCGCGCCGAGATCGAGTACACGAGGAGCGCAACGACCACGACGAGCACGAGGTCGAAGGCGATGAGCAGGTCGCGGCTGCCGTCGACGAGGTTCCATTGCATGACGGAGGCCACGATGAGCGCGAGCATCATGAGCGTGAAGAGCGGGGTGAACACCTTCGTGAGCACCGGGGCGATGTTCTCGATGACGCGCTGCTTCGCGCCCACGAGCCAGGCGGAGACGAGCACCGCGCCTGCCGCCCCGCAGGGCAGCACCCACTCTTCGATGAACGGCACGACGTCGACCTGGATCGACGCGAACACGGCGATGGTGAGCCCGCTCAGGGCGCCGCCCACGATCGCGATGAGCACGTAGTAGACGAGCCACTCGCCGCTGAAGCGCAGGAAGTCCATCCGTGTGCGGTCGCTCCGCCAGACGCCGCCGGCGTCGACGATGCCCGTGACGAGCCAGAGTGCGACGATCGAGCCGATGGTCGCGAGCACGGCGGTCGCGGAGTTCTCCATCGCGACCGTCACGCTCGAGGACCCTCCGTCGAACGGGTAGAGGTTCAGCGCGAGCGCCACGAGCGCGAACGCTGCGGCGACCCCGAGGAGCGTCCCGGCAGGCGGCCGCCGCCGCCAGGCGAACCACGCGGCCAGGAACGGCAGTACCAGGACGGCGATGTTCCGGAAGACGAGTTCGGGCTCGCCGGTGAGGAGCTCGGTCGCCTTCACGGCGATGCCGGCGCCGACGCCGAGCAGGAGGGCGACCGCGAGCCCGTTGGCGCGGCGCGCGAACGGGATCGTGCCGGTCGAGGCATCCGCGCCCTCGATGTCCGGCGAGTCGTTGAGCACGAGCTGTTTCCAGAGCCGGCCCGAGTGCTCGGCGGCGTACTCGCGGGAGAGCTCGTCCATGCTGCCGAGGCGCTTGACGGCGATGAGGAACGCCTCGTCTTCAGTGAGCCCTGCGGCTGTGAGGGCGTCGACACGATCGCGGAGGTGCGATTCGAGTTCGTCGACGTCGCGGACGCTCAGGGCGTCGCGGCGCTCCATCCAGTCGCGCCACGAAGCGATGAGCTCGTCGAGGGCGGGGGCCTTTTCGGTCGTCATCGCTCAGTCCAGTCCGAGTGCGAGCCGCGGCTGCCGGTGGTCTGCACCGCCGGGCCAGACCTGGTCGAGCACCCCGCCGATGATCGACCACTGCCGACGATGGTCGGCGAGCGTCGACGCGCCCTGCGCGCTCAGGCGATAGTGCTTGCGCGGCCGGCCGCCGGGCGACTGCCGCCATTCGGAGTCGACGTGGCCGAGCCGCTCGAGCCGGTGCAGCAGGGGGTAGAGCATGCCGTCGCTCCACTCGAGCTCACCGCCCGAGAGCTCGGCGATCCGCTGCAGGATCGCGTAGCCGTACGACTCGCCCTCGGCGAGGATGCCGAGGACCACCGGGGTGGCCGCCGCAGCCACCAAGTCCTTGCCGATGCGCATGCGAACTCCGATCGTGCCGTCGCGGATACCCTCGACGTTCCAGATACCTAGATCAACGAGGTACATAGATCTGCAAGGTATCACCGAGGCGCACTTCGCGCCACCCCGGCGGCAGCGCCGGGCTCAGGGCGCACCACAGCGCCCGCTCGTGGCTGCGACCTCGCACAGCCGGCGGGGTAGCGCTGCTTGCCGAACTGCGCCCGGCTCACGGGAGCGGGGTGGCGGTGAGGTCGTCGTAGGTGACGGTGATGGGGCCGTTGGTGGCGGAGGAGCTGAGGTAGGTGCTGAGTCGGAGGGTTCCGGCGTTCTGGAGTGCGGGGGTGGGGTCGGTGGTGGTGGCTTGCCAGGTGGTGGGTTCGGTGGTGGTGGTCGGCCAGGCGCGGGCGCGGAGGGTGGTCGGGTTGGTGCCGTCGACCTGGACGCGGACCGTGATGCGGGTGCCGGCGGCGAGGGTGATGCCGGGGAGGGTGCCGCCGGACAGGGCGGTGCCGTCGCGCATGAGGTGGAGTTGCACCGATCCGTTGGGGTTGACGCGGAGGCGGGCGCCGTAGAGCGAGGTGCCGACGACGCGGGCGGCGATGGTGGCGTTGAGGGCCTGGTTCGGGAGCTTGTCGACGGCGAGGCTGGCTTGCGTGTCGATCGCGGTGGTGGACACCTGGCCGAGGGTGGCGTTCAGGGTGGATCCGGCGTTCGCGGCGACCCGGCCGGCGCCGGATGCGACCGAGAACTTGGTGGTCGAGTTCACGGTCCAGGGCCCGCCGGTGTCGGCGGTGCCCCAGCCCGACGCGACCGTGCGCCCGAACGCGTCCTGCGCCAACGCCCCCGCCGGAGGCGGCGCCGACACCGTCACCGACTGCGTCGTGGTGTGTGAGGCGCCGTCGTCGTCGGTCACCGTCAGGGAGACGGGGTAGGTGCCGGCCGCGGGGAACGTCCGGGACGCGAGGATCCCCGAGCCGCCGGACACACCGGCGAAGTCCCACGACCGCGACACGATGGTGCCGTCGGGGTCCGACGACGAGGCCGAGTCGGCGTTGACGGTCAGGCCGGCGGCCGTCCACGTGAACGCCGCTGTCGGTGGCGTGTTCGGCGGTGGCGGCGGCGGCCCGCCGATGCCCGTGGCGGTGAGGTCGTCGTAGGTGACGGTGATGGGGCCGTTGGTGGCGGAGGAGCTGAGGTAGGTGCTGAGTCGGAGGGTTCCGGCGTTCTGGAGTGCGGGGGTGGGG
Source organism: uncultured Actinomycetota bacterium (assembly GCA_963799015.1). Classification (GTDB taxonomy): domain Bacteria; phylum Actinomycetota; class Actinomycetes; order Actinomycetales; family Microbacteriaceae; genus Agromyces. The sequence goes on from CAWCWD010000006.1 coordinate 73,337, forward strand.
TCGGTGGTGGTGGCCTGCCAGGTGGTGGGTTCGGTGGTGGTGGTCGGCCAGGCGCGGGCGCGGAGGGTGGTCGGGTTGGTGCCGTCGACCTGCACGCGGACCGTGATGCGGGTGCCGGCGGCGAGGGTGATGCCGGGGAGGGTGCCGCCGGACAGGGCGGTGCCGTCGCGCATGAGGTGGAGTTGCACCGATCCGTTGGGGTTGACGCGGAGGCGGGCGCCGTAGAGCGAGGTGCCGACGACGCGGGCGGCGATGGTGGCGTTGAGGGCCTGGTTCGGGAGCTTGTCGACGGCGAGGCTGGCCTGCGTGTCGATCGCGGTGGTGGACACCTGGCCGAGGGTGGCGTTCAGGGTGGATCCGGCGTTCGCGGCGACCCGGCCGACGCCGGATGCGACCGAGAACTTGGTGGTCGAGTTCACGGTCCAGGGCCCGCCGGTGTCGGCGGTGCCCCAGCCCGACGCGACCGTGCGCCCGAACGCGTCCTGCGCCAGCGCCCCCGCCGGAGGCGGCGCCGACACCGCCACCGACCAGGTCGGGCCGCGGGTCGTGTTCGTGCCGTCGCCCACCGTCGCGTACCAGTCGAAGGTGGTTCCGGGAGCGAGTTCGGGCAGGGGGACCGACGCCTGCGCGCCCGACCCCACGGTCTGCCGACCGATCTCCGGAAGATCGACCGTGGGCGACATGTCGTACGACAGCACGAACGAGCTGTCCGGATCGTTCTCGTACGCGTCGAGCGACGGCGAGTACGTCGTCGCTCGGATCTCATTGGCCGCCGGGGTGAACCGGTAGTAGCGGAGCCACCCGTCGCCCCCGTTCGGCCGCCCCTGGTAATCGGAGAGCGCGGCGTGGACCGGCCGGCCGCAGGCGTTGAGGTCGGTGCGGTTGGCCTCGCCGTCGAGCAGGTCGGTGAAGTGCCCGTTGACGACCAGGAACACGTTGCAATTGGGCTGGACGAGCTTCTGCCAGATGGCGGCTCCGCTGTTGCCCGGCACGTCGGTGCGCAGCACCTGCAGGCTGAACGCCCCGCTGACGTTCACGTAGGCATGCGTGGCGACGATCGCGCGCCGGTTCGGATGTGCGGTGAGCACGCGCTGCGCCCACGCCAGCACGTCATCGGGCGGATTGAGCTCGAGGTTGAGGAGGAGGAATTCCATGCCGCCCGCCGTGAACAGGGCGTAGTTGTCCATGTTCTGGCGGTCGGCGGCGTCGGGGCCGAATTGGTGCTGTCCGTAGTAACCCCCATAGGAGGCGGCAGGGGAGTTCCAGGTCGCGTCGCGATAGCGGCTCACCGGGAGGTACTGGTTGTACTTGGTGAAGTCGCCGGTGGCGAGGTTGAAGTCGTGATTGCCGGGGAGCACCGAGTTCGGGACGCCGCCGGCATCCATGATCGCCAGGTTGTCGGACGCACGGGTCCACTGCGCGTCCGAGGTGTAGTTGTCGACGATGTCGCCCACGCCCGCGACGAAGGCGAGGTCGAGCGGGTCCTGTTGAGCGACGAACCACTGCGCCTGCGCGGTCATGATGGGGTTGTTCGTCGGGGTGATCACGTAGTTCTGGGTGTCGGGCAGCACGGCGAACGTGAACGGATCCCCCACCCCCGGGGGCGGCACAGCTCCGCGCGGGGCGCCGTGGAACACGACCTCCACGGATGCGTCGTCGGGGTCGCTCGCCTGCACGGTGAGGGGGGTTCCCGGCGGGGCGCTGGCGCCGCTGGTCGGCGCGACCAGGACCGGTGCCGCCGGAGGGGCTCCTGCGGCGAACGCCGGGGCCGGAATGGCGGCAGCGCACAGCGCGGCGGCGGCGACCGCGATCGCGGCCACGCGGATGCGTGCCATCCATCGGGAGCGCATCGAGACACCTCCAAAGGGAGATTCGACGCTGGAATGGCGCGAACCTATCACCGGGGTCCTGCGTCGTCATCGTCCACGAGACGTTTGACCACCCCCAATTCGGGAGGATTCCTCATGTTTTGGCAGCGCTCATCCCCCGAGGCGCGTGCGCCTCGAGCCGGTGCCGGTCAGCCCGCGAGGCGCGTGCGCCTCGAGGAACTGGTACACCTCGGTCTGGTCGACGCCCGGGAAGGTGCCCGTGGGCAGGGCTGCGAGCAGGCTCGTGGGCGTGCGCGCGGCCGGCCACGAGGCATCCGCCCACTTGTCGGCCAGGTCGCCGGGCGCCCGGCGGCAGCACGACTCGTCGGGGCAGCGCGACACCGCACGATGGGGTGTCTCCCGCCCGCGGAACCACTTCACGTGCTCGAAGGGCACGCCGACCGACACCGAGTACTCGCCCTCCTTCGCCTTCTCGATGCGCGACGTGCACCAGAACGTGCCCGACGGGGTGTCGGTGTACTGGTACCAGGGGCTGAAGCGATCCTCGACGTCGAACACCGTGCGCGCGGTCCAGTTGCGGCACACGGTGGTGCCCTCGACGGCCCCGAGCGCGTCGCTCGGGAACCGCACCTTGTCGTTCTCGTACGCCTTGATGATGGTGCCCGACTCGTGCACCTTCATGAAGTGCACCGGGATGTCGAGGCGCGCCGTCGCGAGGTTGGTGAAGCGGTGCGCGGCGGTCTCGTACGAGACCGCGAAATGGTCGCGGAGTTCCTCCATCGAGATCCGGCGCAGGTTCTTCGCCTCGGTGAGGTACCGCACCGCCGCCTGCTCGGGCAGGAGGATCGCGGCCGTGAGGTAGTTCGTCTCGATGCGCTGGCGGAGGAAGTCGGCGTAGCCGCGCGGCTCGTCGTGGTCGAGCAGGTGGCTCGCGAGCGCCTGCAGGATGGGCGAGCGCGAGTCGCGCGACGGCGACTGCTGGGTGGGCAGGTAGATGCGTCCGTTGCGCTTGTCGGTCACCGAGCGGGTGGAGTGCGGCAGGTCGCCGACGTAGTGCAGCGAGTAGCCGAGGTGCGACGCCATGTCGGCAACCAGCTGGTGCGACACCGGGCCGCCCGTGTGCCCGACGGCCTCGAGCAGCTCGGCCGCCTTCGCCTCGAGCTCTGGGTAGAAGTTGTCGCGGGCGCGCATCTCGGCGCGCAACTCCGCGTTGGCTCGGCGCGCCTCCTCGGGCGTCGCCGCCCGCTCGCGATGCAGCCGGTCGATCTCGTGGTGCAGCGCGAGGATCGTCTGCAGCGTCTGGTCGCTCATCCCTTCGCGACCCGGAACGACGGCAGCCCGAGCGCCGCGAACACCGGCCCGCGCTGGGCACGCTCCACGGCGATCTCGAGCGCCGCGCGCTCGGACGGGGCATCCGGCTTGAGGAGTTCGTCGGCGCTCGTGCCGAGGGCGAGCGCGATGGTGCGCAGCATCGACAGCCGCGGCTCGCGCTTGCCGTTCTCGATCGCCGACACCTGCGACGGCGCCCGATCGATCGCGGCGGCGAGCTCCCCGAGCGTCATGCTGCGCGCGGTGCGGCGGTCGCGGATGCGGCGCCCGAGCGTCAGCGCGTCGACCTCGTCGGGCTCGCCCTCGGGCTCGACGACGGCGGCTGCGAGAGCCGAGCGAGCGGTGCTGCGATCCGCGATGACCATGCATCGATGGTCACACGGGCGCGCGGATGCCGCAAACGGAAGAAGTGCGGATGTTCTGTAGTTCTGCGCATTCGTTGCGCGATTCCGGCCCCAGCGGCGGAGCTCGGCGTGGAAGCTTCGCAATTCTGCGCGTGGTTGCGGTGTCGCGTGTCGCGGGCGACGTGGCGATGGGTGACGCGGCATCGTGCCGTCAGGGGATCGCGGCGACGCGGCATCCGCTCGAGTCAGGCCGTCAGGGACGCCGCTCGGCGACGAGCTCGCCGATCACGTGCCGTGCGTTGGCGGCGAGCGGCGGGTTGCGCTCGGCATAGTACGGCAGCTGGGCGAGCGCCTGCAGCAGCACCCAGCCGCGAGCCCGCGCCCACGTCGCATCGTCGGCGCCGACCTCGTCGCGGAACACCGCGCGCGCGGATGCGGGGAGCAGGTTCCACGCGGCGCGCAGGTCGCTCGCGGGGTCGCCGAGCCCCATCGCGCTGAAGTCGAGCACGCCCGTGAGCCGACCGTCGCTCAGGAGCAGGTTGCTCGGCGCGAGGTCGCCGTGGATCCAGGTCGGGGCGCCGTCCCAGTGCGGCGCGGCGAGGGCCTCGTCCCAGACGGCGACGATGTCGTCGAGCACCGGCGCGAGCTCGTCGGCGAGCGTGCCGAGGTTGGAGCGCACCAGCTCGTCCTCCTCGTGCAGCGGGCGCGGCCAGGCCGTGATCGGGGCGCCCGCCGGGTCGAGTGCGCGCATCGCCCGCACGAACCCGGCGAGGTCTGCGGCGAGGCGGTCGGCGCCCTCCACCTCGCCGGCGATCGGGTGCGCGCCCTCGAGCCAGCGGCACACCGTCCATCGCCACGGGTACCCGTGGCCGGGCTCGCCGAGCGCGAGCGGCACGGGCGCCGCGAAGGGCAGCGCTGCCGCGATACGCGGCAGCCACGCGAACTCGCGCTCGAGCGGCGCGACCGCCCAGTGGATCTTCGGCATCCGCACCGAGAGCCGGTCGCCGAGGCGGTACATCGCGTTGTCGGTGCCGTTCGACGCGACCCGCTCGACGCGCAGCGACGCCCACTCGGGGAACTGCGCGGCCACGAGACCGGCGACGAGCGCGGCATCCGTCTCGACCTCGTCATCGTGCATGCGCGCCATCGCACCACGCTAACGCCCGCCCGCGCCGCGCGCCCCGCGCCCCCGCCCGCGCGCCTGGCCGCGTGTTTCACGAACGGACGCCAGATGCGTGGGATGCGCCCGCGACGACGCATCTGGCGTCCGTTCACGACCTCTCCTCGACATCCACGCGCCGCTCGGCAGGGGCCGGGCGAGAGCGAGGAGCGAGCGGGTCACCCGCCGGGCTCCAGCCATGATCGTGGGATGCCGTCGCAGTTGCCCGATCCGATCGCGAGACGGGCGTTCACGACGGCCGAGGCGAGCGCGCTCGGCGTGCCCGTGCACCGACTCCGTGCGTCGGACCTGCTCGCGCCGTACCGCGGAGTCCGCGTACGCCGAGGCACCCCGGGAACCACGCTGGAGCGAGCTCGCGCGTACGCGCGACGGATGCCGCCGGAGCACGCGTTCTGCGGGCCGACGGCCGCGGCGCTCTGGGGCATCCCACTCCCGCTTGCGATCGAGCGCGACATCCGTCTCCACGTCATCGCGCTCGACGGTGGACGGGCACCGCGCAGTCGCAGCGTCGTCGGGCACACCACCGCGAGCCGGGTCGACGTCCGGAGGCGACACGGGCTGCGCGTCGTCGGCCCGGTGCCCGCATGGATCGGGCTCGGAGGCCTGCTTCCGGTCGACGACCTCGTCGCGGCCGGCGACCGGCTGATCGGGTTGCCGAAGCCGCTGGCGACGCTCGCCGAGATCGACGCCGGGCTCTCGACGCAGGTCGGACGTCGCGGCGCTCGGGCGTTGCGCGAGGCACGCGAGCTCATGCGCCCCGCCGTCTTCTCGGTGCGGGAGACCGCGACGCGGCTGCTGCTGGTCCGCGCCGGCTTCCCCGAGCCCGAGCCGAACGGACGTATCGAGCTCTGGAACGGACGCGTGATCCGCGGCGACCTCGTGTTCCGCATGGCCCGCGTGGTCCTCGAGTACGAGGGCGAGCAGCATCTGACCGATCCCGTCCAGTGGGCGAGGGACCTCGAGCGCTACAACGACCTCGCGTTGAGCGGCTGGCTCGTGATCCGTCTCTCGCGACGGATGTCCGAGTCCGACGTCGTCGCCGCAGTCCGGCGCGCCTTGGGCGCTCGCGACTCCGCGCCGGCGTGAATTCGTGCATCGAACGAGCGAACGGACTCCAGATGCGCGCTCGGACGTGCTCCCGACGCATCTGGGGTCCGTTCGCGAGCGGCGAGGCGCGAGAGCGCACCCCTCGAGAGCACACCTTCTTCCGCGCGGCGGAAGAACGCCGAAAGTTCACCCCCCGAAACGGCACGTGCGGAGGTGCGAGCCGCCGCAGAGTGGATGCACAGACCCCCGGACGGCGCCGAAGCAGACGCCCGACGGCCGACCAGAAGCATCCGCTCAGCACCACAACGGAGGACACCATGAGCACGAACCGACCCGGCGACCAGACCCAGACCGCGGCCGAGCTGCAGCTCGAGTGGGACGCCAACCCCCGCTGGGACGGCGTCCGCCGCGACTACACCGCCGAGGACGTCATCGCCCTTCGCGGCCCGGTGCGCGAGGAGCGCACGCTGGCCAAGCGGGGCGCCGAGAAGCTCTGGCAGGACATCCAGCAGAACACCGGCACGCGTTCGCGCCGCAGGAGGACCCGCAGTGGTCCGCCGCGCTCGGCGCCCTCACCGGCAACCAGGCCGTGCAGCAGGTGCGCGCGGGCCTCAAGGCGATCTACCTGTAGGGCTGGCAGGTCGCGGCCGACGCGAACCTCAGCGGCCAGACCTACCCCGACCAGTCGCTCTACCCGGCGAACTCGGTGCCGGCCGTCGTGCGCCGCATCAACAACGCGCTGCTCCGCGCCGGCCAGATCGAGCAGCGGTCGAGCGGCGACGACCGCAGGACTGGATGGCGCCGATCGTCGCCGACGCCGAGGCCGGCTTCGGCGGCCCGCTCAACGCCTACGAGCTCATGGGCCAGATGATCGAGGCGGGCGCGGCCGGCGTGCACTGGGAGGACCAGCTCGCGAGCGAGAAGAAGTGCGGCCACATGGGCGGCAAGGTGCTGATCCCGACGAGCCAGCACATCCGCACCATCAACGCGGCACGACTCGCAGCGGATGTCGCCGGCGTGCCGACGATCATCATCGCCCGCACCGACGCCCTCGCCGCGACCCTCCTCACGAGCGACCACGACGAGCGCGACCGGCCGTTCGTCACGGGCGAGCGCACCGCCGAGGGCTTCTACGAGGTGCAGAACGGCATCGAGCCGGTCATCGCCCGCGGCCTCGCCTACGCCGAGTACGCCGACCTGCTCTGGGTCGAGTCGGCCGAGCCCGACCTCGACCTCGCACGCCGCTTCGCCGAGGCGGTGCACGCGAAGTTCCCGGGCAAGCGCCTGAGCTACAACTGCTCGCCGTCGTTCAACTGGAAGCGCCACCTCGACGACGACCAGATCGCGAAGTTCCAGCGCGAGCTCGCGTCGATGGGCTACGCGTTCCAGTTCATCACCCTCGCGGGCTTCCACGCCCTCAACCACTCCATGTTCACGCTCGCCAAGGACTACAACGAGCGGCACATGAGCGCCTACGTCGAACTCCAGGAGGCCGAATTCGCCTCGGAGGCATCCGGATACACCGCCACGCGCCACCAGCGCGAGGTCGGCACCGGCTACTTCGACCAGATCGCCACCGCGCTGAACCCCAACAGCGCAACCCTCGCCCTCGTCGGATCGACCGAGGAAGAACAGTTCAACCACTGACCGCGACTGCGGGTTGAGGAGCCGCGCAGCGGCGTCTCGAAACCCCGCATCGGGTCTCGAGTCGGCCCTGCGGGCCTCCTCGACCCACATGCGGCGAGACGGCCCTGGTGGGCCTCCTCAACCCCCACATACGGCAAGGAGACACGACCATGAACACCACGCCCAGCATGACCCTCGAGCGAACGGATGCCGCGGCATCCGAGTCGATCGACCGCATCGCGTCGCAGCCCGCCACCGGCAGCTTCCCGACGTACGAGCACCGCATCGAGGTGACCGCCCCGCTCGGGGAGCGGTACGACGAGATCCTCACCCCCGAGGCGCTCGCGTTCCTCGCCGAGCTGCACGACCGGTTCGCGCACACCCGGCACGACCTGCTCGCCGTGCGCCTGCAGACCCGGGTCGACGCGGCGAACGGCCGGGACCCGAAGTTCCTGCCCGAGACCGCGTGGATCCGCAACGACCCGTCGTGGCGCGTCGCCGGCGCGGCGCCCGGCCTGGAGGACCGTCGCGTCGAGATCACCGGACCGACCGACCGCAAGATGGCGATCAACGCGCTGAACTCCGGCGCGAAGGTCTGGCTCGCCGACCAGGAGGACGCCACCAGCCCCACCTGGGCGAACGTGATCGAGGGCCAGCTGTCGCTCTTCGACTTCGTGCGCGGGAACCTCGAGTACACGAGCCCCGAGGGCAAGGAGTACCGCATCACCGCGGCCGAGACGCCGACGATCGTGATGCGGCCGCGCGGCTGGCACCTGGTGGAGAAGCACCTGAGGTTCCACGACCGTGCGGGGCGCGCCATGCACGCCTCGGGTTCGCTCGTCGACTTCGGCCTGTACTTCTTCCACAACGCGCAGGCGCTGATCGACGCCGGCCGCGGGCCGTACTTCTACCTGCCGAAGCTCGAGTCGCACCGCGAGGCGAAGCTGTGGAACGACATCTTCGTCTTCGCGCAGGCGGCGCTCGGCATCCCGCAGGGCACCGTGCGGGCGACCGTGCTCATCGAGACGATCCAGGCCGCGTTCCAGATGGACGAGATCCTCTACGAGCTGCGCGACCACTGCGCCGGCCTCAACGCCGGCCGCTGGGACTACATCTTCTCGATCGTGAAGACGTTCCGCTCCCGTGGCCGCCGCTGGGTGATGCCCGACCGCAAGTCGATCACCATGACGGTGCCGTTCATGCGCGCGTACACCGAGCTGCTCGTCGCGACCTGCCACAAGCGGGGAGCGCATGCCATCGGCGGCATGAGCGCGTTCATCCCGAACCGTCGCGACGCCGAGGTCACCGAGCGGGCGCTCGCCGCGGTCGCCGCCGACAAGCGCCGCGAGGCGGGCGACGGCTTCGACGGCACGTGGGTGGCGCACCCCGACCTCATCCCGACGGCGCGCGCCGAGTTCGACGCGGTGCTCGGCGACCGGCCGAACCAGGTCGACCGCCGGCGCGACGACGTCGAGGTGACGGCGGCGCAGCTGCTCGACATCCCGTCGATCGGCGGCGAGGTCACCGAGGCGGGCGTGCACGACAACATCGCGATCGCGATCCGCTACCTCGAGTCGTGGCTGCGCGGCACCGGCGCGGCGGCCATCGACAACCTCATGGAGGATGCCGCGACGGCCGAGATCTCGCGCTCGCAGGTGTGGCAGTGGCTGCACGACAACACCGTGACCGCCGAGGGCACGCGCATCGACCAGACGTCGATCGTGCGCATCATGGCGGCGGCCGTCGCCGAGCTGCCGCGCTTCGAGGGCGACCGCTTCGACGACGCCATCTCGGTGTTCCGCAGCGTCGCGCTGGAGCCGGAGTTCCCGACGTTCCTGACGGTGGGGGCCTACGCCCGCTTCTTCTGATCGGACCATGACACGACGAGCGGATGCCGCGGCGGAACCCTCCGCCGCGACATCCGCTCGTCGGCGTCGGCGCTCCGGCGCATCCGCAGGCCCCGCGGGTCAGCGCATCGGCACGCCGACGTCGCTGCCGCCCTCTGGCGTGAGCCGCGCGTTCATCTTCACGAGCGACGGGGTCGGCACGAAGCCCCCGGCGAACAGCGCCTCGCCCTGGCGGAACCACGGCGACCGGGCGAGCAGCGACGCGGGTGCGTAGCCGAAGTAGGTGCCGAGCTCGTCGAGGTCGACGGGCGACGTCATCTTCATGAGGGCGAGGTTGTCGCACTGCGAGAGGATCCCGGGGTGGACCTTCGAGGGTCGCTGCGTCGACAGCAGCAGCCAGAGGCCGAACTTGCGTCCCTCGGCCGCGATCTGCACGATCCGCTCCCGCACCGCGACGGCCAGCGGCGAGTCGAGCCGCGGCGAGCAGAGGTTGTGCGCCTCGTCGATCACGAGCAGCACGGGCCGGCGCTCCTCGCGTCGCTCCCAGAGGTCGTCGAGCAGCGAGAGTGCGACGACGAGCTGCTGCTCGGGCGTCGAGAACCCGCCGAGGTCGAGCACCGTGGCATCCGGCCGCTCGTCCACCACGTCGGTGACGGCCGTGTCCTCGCCGGCCCACACCTCCCACTCGAGCACGCCGAGGTTCTCGATGCGCTCGGCGAGCGGATGCCGGTCGCCGCCCTCCTGAATGGCCTCGAGCATCGGCAGCAGCTGGTCGAGCTCGCCGGAGCGCACCACGTCCTGCAGGTGGATGAGCGAGTTGTACTCGTCGCGGTCGGCCACGGGGTCGAGTCGCAGCACGGCGGCCTTGGACGGCAGGTTCATGTCGAGGAAGCGCGCTCGCAGGCGCGGAGTCGCCCTCGCCGCGGGCACGGAGCACCCGGATGTCGCGCTGCGCGAGCGCCTCCGCGGTGGGCCCTTCGGCGTCGGGGTTGAGCTCCCCGAGGCGCACGAAGTCGGAGTTCGGATCGAAGATCACGACGGGCAGCGCCGTGTGCGCGACGAGCTGCTCGAGCACGACGCCGAGCGCGTAGGTCTTGCCCGAGCCGCTCTGCCCGCACCAGAACGTGTGACGGTTGAAGCGACGCGGGAGGAGCTTCGCCGGGCCGCCTGGATCGGTGAGGTTGCTGCCGACCTCGAGGAGCGCCCCGGTGGTCGCGTGCAGCACCTCGATCGTGGCGGCGTCGACCTCCGCCACCGTGCCCGTCTCGAACGGATGGCTCCTGGCGGTGTCGAGCGCCCCGTCGGTGAGCACGCCGATGAGCCGGCCGCGGAGGCGCGCGGGCCGCGTCTCGGAGCGTTCCTCGATGAGCGCCAGCTGCCGCTCGCCGCCGCCCGAGACGATGACGAGCGACCCGGCGATGTGGCTCGATCCGCTGGCGTCCTCGACCAGGAAGGAACGGCCGTCGTCGGATCTGGCGATGGGAGGGCTCGCTGCATGCATGCGCCGATCATCCCACTCCGGCAGCCGCGGGCTCTGGAAGAATCGGTGTTCGTGCCAGACCTCACGATCCGCGTCGCGAGCCCGGCGGATGCCGCGGCGCTCGCCGAGCTCGCCGCCGACACGTTCCCGCTCGCCTGCCCGCCTTCGACGACCGCCGAGGCGATCGCCGCGTTCATCGCCGCCAACTTCACGGTCGCGCGGATGGCGGAGTACCTCGCCGATGCCGACCGCACCCTGCTCGTGGCGGAGGAGCCCGACGGCCACCTCGTCGGGTACTCGATGCTCATCGGGGGCGAGCCGGGCGATGCGGATGCCGCGGCCGCCGTCACGGCGCGGCCGGCGATCGAGCTGAGCAAGTTCTACACGCGGGCGCTCGCGCACGGCATCGGGCGTGGTGGCCGGTCCGCTGATGGCGGCCACGCTCGACGCGGCGTCGGCGAACGGCGCGGCGACGGCGTGGCTCGGCGTGAACGAGGAGAACGGGCGTGCGATCCGGTTCTACGAGAAGCACGGCTTCGCGAAGGTCGGGCACAAGCACTTCCGGCTCGGCGACCGTGAGGAGGACGACTGGGTGCTGGAGCGTCGACTCGGGTAGCCCGCCCGTTGCATCCGTTCATTTACCTGACTAAAGTCAGAGATATGCCGCGTTCACGAGGATCGCCAGGCGATCGACACGGTGCGCGCCTTCAATCGCACGGTCACGAGCCGCATCGGCGCGCTCGAGGACCACTACCTCGGCAGCGACCGTTCGCTCGGCAGTTCCCGCGTGCTGTGGGAGGTCGCCGGCGACGGCGTCGACGTGCGCGCGATCCGCGAGCGGCTCGAGCTCGACTCGGGCTACCTCAGCCGGCTGCTGCGCTCGCTCGAACGCGAGGGGCTCATCACGGTCGTCGGCTCGTCAGCCGACTCGCGCGTGCGCACCGTGCGGCCCACCGACGCGGGGCGCGCGGAGCGCGCCGAGCTCGACCGCCGCAGCGACGAGCTCGCGGCATCCGTGCTCGCACCGCTCAGCGGCGGGCAGCGCGAGCGCCTCGTCGACGCGATGGGCACTGTGATGCGGCTCCTCGAGGCGGGGCTCGTGCGGGTCGAGCCGGCGGATGCCGCGTCCGACGACGCGCGCGCCTGCCTCGCCGCGTACTACGCCGAACTCGCCCGGCGCTTCCCGGGCGGCTTCGACCCCGGTCGCAGCCTGCACCCCGACACGCACGAGTTCGCCGAGCCGACCGGGCGCTTCGTGCTCGCGCGGCTGCACGGGCGTGCGATCGGATGCGGCGCGGTGCTGTTCCACGACGACGAGCCCGCGTACATCAAGCGCATGTGGGTCGACGACGCGGTGCGCGGCATGGGCGTCGGGCGACGGATCCTCGAGGCACTCGAGCAGGCCGCGCGCGACCATGGCGCGGCATCCGTGACGCTCGAGACGAACGCGAGCCTCACCGAGGCCATCGCGATGTACCGGGCGTTCGGCTACACCGAGGTCGAGCCGTTCAACGACGAGGTCTACGCCGACCACTGGTTCGAGAAGTCGCTCGTCGAGCCCCGCGCCGCCGTGTAGGCGAGGTCACCCGCGCGGCTCGTGCGTCGAAGTCGCCGCGGCTCGCGCCGCCACTCGGGCGATCACCCACGTGCCGAGCCCCGACGCGAGGAACACCGCCGCGAGGATCGCCCACCCGCCCAGCCCGAAGGTGAGCGCCGTCGACGTCACGAACAGGGGCGCGACCATCGCGCCGAGCGAGTAGCCCATCGAGAACACGCCCTGGTACGTGCCCGCGCGCACGGGGTCGGCGAGCTCGAAGCTGAGTCCCCAGCCGCCGGCCTGCGAGAGCACCTCGGCGAACGCGTGGGCGACGGCGCCCGCGACGAGCACCGCGATCGCGAAGCCCATCGGCAGGCCCGCGGCCGACGCGTACACGAGGCAGGCGCCGGCCATGAGCCACGCGGCGATCGCCGAGACGCGTCCGGCCCGACGCAGGTCGTGCGTGCCGCGCGAGAGCGGCACCTGGAAGAGCACGACGATGACCGTGTTGAGGATGAGCACGGCGGCCACGAGCACCTCGGGGGCGGCCGTGTGGTTGACGATCCAGAGCGGCACACCCACCTCGCTCACGCCGAACTGCATGCCGAACACGGCGCTCAGCGCGGTGAGCGCGAGGTAGCGCGGGTCGCGCCACGGCGAGTGCGCGCGCAGGGCGCGGCGTTGCGCACGAGCGGATGCCGCGACATCCGTCGACCCGGTGGGGGTCGTGACCGCGGCGACCGGCTGCCGCGTCGGCGCGTCGACGTACGCGGGCAGCTTCACGAGCTGGGTGACGCCCAGGAGGTACATGGCGCCGGCGCCGACGATGATCCAGCGGTAGGCGTCGGCCGTGCCGGCGAGCAGGGCGAGTGCGCCGATGCCGGAGCCGACGGCGATCGCGACGTTCGTGACGGTCCGCAGCACCGCCCGGGCGTGCACGCGCTGGTCGCCGTCGAACGCCCGGGCGATGATCGCCATGCGCGTCGAGCTGGCGGCCTGCTCGATCGCGCCGACGAGCACGGCGATCACGAGGGCGCTCACGAAGTCGTGGGCGAACACGTAGCAGATGAGCCCGATGCCGTCGGCGGCCGAGAGCACCACGAGCAGCCGGCGCGCGCTGACGCGGTCGGCCAGCCAGCCGCCCGCGAGCGAGGAGAGCACGCCGGCCGCGCTCGCCGCGCCGAGCACGATCGCGACCTCGTGCGGCGCGAGCCCCACGATCAGCGTGAAGTAGAGCACCGTCACCGTGAGGAAGACGCCGCGGCCCACTCGGCTGATGAGCGTCGAGATGACGAGGATGCGCAGCACCGGATCGGCGACCGAGCCGACGATGCGGCGGACGACCCCGGGGCGCTTCAGCGGCGCGGAGGCGGTCGCGTCGACGGCGGGTTCGATGTCGTCCGGGTTCGATGACGCCGGGTTCGATGACGCCGGGTTCGATGACGGGGAGGGTGCCGGTGTCGGGGGTGGGGGTAGGGCTCACGGATCAGTTCTCCCAGAGCGCGCGACGCGTCGAAATCGATGTAGCGTAGTGCTTCATGTTGAGGTACGTGCTGACCGAGGACGACGTCGGCAGCGTGCGCTTCGGCATCTCGCCGCTCTGCGAGCTCGGCCTCTCGCTGCGCGCCATCCGCGACCCCGCCCGGTTCCCGCTGCAGCTCGGCTGGCTGCGTCGCACCGAGGAGGCGCGCACCCGGCTCGACCTGCGCACCCTCTCGGGCCTCATCGACGAGCGCATGTGGACGCCCGACTTCCTGAACCCGCGTCCGACCTCGCCCCTCACCCGCCTCGACGACGAGTTCGCCGGGCTCCTCGCGACCCCGGCCGACGTCTTCCGCGGCGACCTCATCGCCGTGCACGGGCACGTGCCCGACGTGTTCGCCGGTTCCACGAGCGCGGCGCTCCGACGCATCGTGCGGGCACTCCGGCAGCTCTGGGACACGTGCTTCGAGCCGTACTGGCCGCGGATGCGCGCCGTGCTCGAGGCCGACGTCGTGTATCGCGGCCGCCAGATCGCGCAGTCGGGCGTCGCCGGGATGCTGAACGGCCTCTCGTCCCGCGTGGAGTACGACCACGGCGTCGTCACGGTCCGCCTCGCGGATCCGCTCGACCGCATCGCAGGCCATCGACGGCAACGGACTCACGCTCGTGCCCACGATGTTCACCCGGCGCGCTTCCGCGCCCGTCGGCGACGGGCCGCCGATGATCATGTACTCGGCCCGCGGCCAGGGCGCGCTGTGGGAGGCGGAACGGGTCGCCAACCCGGCGGCGGTCGTGGCGGTGCTCGGCGAGACCCGGGCGAGCCTGCTCGCGGCGCTCGGCGATCCGGCGTCTTCGACCGAGCTCGGCGTGCGGCTCGGCGTCACGGCGTCGGCGGTGAACCAGCACCTGCGGGTGCTCCGCGACGCCGGCCTGCTCGTCAGCACGCGCTACGGCCGCAGCGTGCTCTACCTGCGCAGCGAGCTCGGCAGCGCGCTGCTGGAGTCGCGGGCGGGCTGAGCGCCGCTCCCGGGTTCAGCGGCGCGCCCGCGCGGCTCGCCCGCGCGGCGCGCCCGACACCGCGCCGCTGGAGGCGCGGGCGGGCTGAGCGCCGGCCTGCGCGCGGGTTCATGCGACGTCGACCAGTGACGTGTCTCTCTCGGTTCGGCGGAGGCCGCGCGCGCATGCTCCACGAACGGGTTCTCGGGGCCGGTGGTGCGTTCGCGACCGGCCGGTGAGGTCCAGCGGATGACACCTCCGGGTTCCTGAGTCATCAGCCAACGGGTGCCGTGCTTGAGCCGATGGTGCTTGCGGCAGAGGTGGGCGAGGTTGTCGTGGCGGGTGTGGCCGTCGCGGGCCCACGGGACGGTGTGGTCGACGTCGCAGTTGGCGGCACGGCGGCCGCAGCCCGGGAACCGGCAGGTGCCGTCGCGGGTTCGGAGGTAGCCGGCGAGGTCGGCGGGGACTCGGTAGGACGTGCGGCTGTAGGACAGGAAGGCGCCGGTCTCGGGATGGGTGAGGATCCGCTGGAACGAGGGGGCGTGTGCGGCGAGCCGACGTGCGGTGCCGGCGTCGATCGGGCCGTAGCCGTCGAGTTCGGCGGGTTCGTCGGTGTGCCCGAGCAGGCTGAACACGGGCACCGTGACGAGCACCCTCGGCGCGATCGCGGAATCACCGTCGTCGGGTTCGCCGTCGGTGTGGGTGCGGACACCGGTGAGGAGCAGGTCGGCCGCGGCATCGAGCGCGCGCTGGGCTCTCGTGCGGGTGTCAGGCGTCGCGCCGACGGCGCGGTCGGCGAGCCGGTCGAGGCGCTCCTCGATGGCGAGGGCGCGCTCGGCCTGCAGGTAGAGGCTGAGCCATGCCATGCCGTCGGGGGCGGGTTCGAGCACCACTCGCCGATCGAGGACGGCGGCGCGGTGCCGGTGTCGAGCGGCTCGGGGTGCAGCCGCTCCCGCAGGGCTCGGAGCCGTCGCCGGAGGGCGGCGTTGGTCTGCTGCGGCGCCCGCTCCAGCGCCGCTGCTTCCAACGCGGCGGCCGCGTCAGTCGGGCAACCCGATGACGGCGTCGAAGATCGAGCGCAGCTGGGGCAGGCTGATCGCCCCGACGGCGAGCGCCTCGAGGGTGGCCGGATGCCGCCGTGCCGCGGCCGCGTCGGCGACCAGGGCGCCGGCGGTGCCCTCGGGCACCACCAGCGCGGTCGCGAGCTCGGCGACGAACGACCGGGTGCCGAACTCCCGCTCCACCGACGTGGACTCCTCATGCACCCCTTCGACCGCGTGCGCGTACCCGTGCGCCCGCTCGACCAGCCGCAACTGCTCGGCCTGCGCCGCCCGGATGCGCCGCTCGAGCGCGACGATCGCATCGAGGTCGGCCCGCAATGCGAGCTCCGCGCTCATCGCCCCGGGGGTGGTCATGGATCCATTCCAACACCACCCACCGACATTCGATCGTACGAGAAATAGGCCCTGATCAGGCAGAAAGCTGTGGAGAATGCGCGGAATGCGCGTCATGTGGAGGACGAGTCGAGGGATGCGGGACTCGGGATGCGAGGGGGAGAGCAGGATGCAGATCGTGAGTGGACCGGGTCAGTACCGGGGGCCCTGTCCGCGTGCCGTCACTCGGGGTCGGGCGCGACCCGCAGCACGAGCTTGCCCCGCACGTGCCCCTCCTCGAGCAGGCGGTGCGCGTCGGCGCCCTGCTCGAGCGGGAACTCCCGGTCGACGTGCACGCGCAGCGAGCCGTCGTCGATCAGCCGGGTGATCACCGCGAGCGTGCGGGCGTCGGGTGACACGGAGTACCCGGTCGCACGGAGGCCGCGCGCCGCCGCCTCCTCGGCCATCGTCGGCCAGGATCCGGTGGGCACGTTGACCACCAGCCCGTGCGGGCGCAGCACCTCGAGCGAACGGGTGCCGGTGTCCGCGACGTTGCCGACGAGGTCGATCACCACGTCCTGGTCGGCGACCACCGCCTCGAAGCGCTGCGCGCCGTAGTCGACGACGTGGCGGGCGCCGAGCGAGCGGACGAAGTCCGCGTTCCGCTCCGAGCACGTCGCGGTCACCTCCGCGCCGAAGTACGCGGCGAGCTGCACCGCGAAGTGCCCGACGCCGCCCGCCGCCGCGTGGATGAGCATGCGCTGGCCCTCGTGCGCCCGTGCGGTGTCGATCACGGCGCCCCACGCGGTGAGCGAGGCGAGCGGCACGCCGGCCGCCTCGGCGAATCCGAGCGAGGCGGGCATCGGTGCGACGCTCATCGACGAGCACCGACATGAACTCGGCGTAGCTGCCGCCGACGCGCGGCACTCGCCCCATGCCGTAGACGCGATCGCCGGGCTGCAGCGGATGCGCCGCGTAGGGCACCGCCTCGACGACGCCGGCGAAGTCGTTGCCGAGCACGGCCGGGAACGCGCCGATCGCCGCCGCGGCGCCCCGCCCCGCCCGGGTCTTCACGTCGATGGGATTGACCGCCGCGGTCACCACCCGCACGAGCACCTCGTCGCTGACGCGGATCGGCCGCGGCACGTCGGCGAGGTGCAGTTCGTCGGCCTCCCCGGTGCGGTCGATCACGAGGGCGCGCATCGTCTCGGCCATCGGCTTTCCTCCCCGTCGTCGGTCCCATGCACCACTATGCTGCACACTGTGCGTCGCGGAGCGGGCGGATGCGGCGGGGACGGGGAATTCCGGTGAGGCAGTTGTTCGGGGTGTTGCGGGTGCTCGCGGCGGCGGCCATCATCGTCGCGATCGTCGGCCAGTTCGCGCAGAGCTGGTCGATGGTGCCTGATCGGGCGTTCTTCTTCGTGAACTTCTTCAGCTTCTTCACGATCCTCTCGAACGCGGTGTCGGCGATCGTGCTGCTCATCGGCGCGTGGTTCTCGTTCACGCGACGCGGCGACCCCGACTGGTACAACCTCGTCCGCGCGTGCGTCGTCACGTACATGGCCACCACGCTCGTGGTCTACAACCTGCTGCTGCGCGAGATCTCGCTCGACCAGGCCACGACCGTGCCGTGGTCGAACGAGATCCTGCACCTGTGGGCGCCGCTCTACCTCATCGTCGACTGGGTGCTCGCCCCCGGGCGCCGGCACGTCGAGTGGCGCCGCCTCTGGACCATCGCGATCTTCCCGATCGCGTGGGTGGTCTACTCGATGATCCGCGGCGCGCTCGTCGGCTGGTACCCGTACCCGTTCCTGAACCCCGCGCAGCCCGCCGGCTACGGCGGCGTGGCCGTGTACGTCATCGCGATCGCCTCGTTCATCCTGCTGGTCGGCGCGGGCATCATCGCCCTCAGCCGCACGCCGTGGCCGCACGAGCCCGAGGAACTGGTGCGGCGCGCCCCTGCAGAGGAGCGCGAGGGCGCCGTCGCGGCGTGACACCGTCGGCGGTGCCGCGCACGGCGGGAGCGCTCGGGAAGCGCTCAGTCCTTCTGCAGCCAGCGTGCGACGCGCTCCTGCAGCACCGTCGTCTGCGCCTCCAGCCCGTCGTCGCGAGCCGGCAGCAGCTCGAGCATCGCGTGCAGGCCGCCGGCCCACCGCTCCGCGATGTGGAACGGGTGCACCGGGTCGCGCGGCGCGGCGACGACGAGCGAGCGGATGCCGCGGGCGTCGAGCTCGGCGAGCTCGGCGTCGTCGGCGAACGCGCGGTTGCGCGGGATCTCGACGAGGCGCATGGCACGGCGCGTGGCATCCGGCGCCTGGAACTGGGACAGCAGCGCGCGACCGCCGGCGGGCGAGGCCGCCGCGACCTGCAGGAACAGCTCGCGCTCCTGGAACTCCGCGGCGCCGGCCGGCCCGGCATCGGCGAGGATCTGCCCGATCACCGGGAACGCACGCAGGTTGTCGGGCAGCGAGCGGTCGTCGAACGCAGGTCGCACGAACACGGCGCGACGCACCGGCAGCAGCCCGTCGAGGATGATGCGGAGCGCGAGCGCGGCGCCCATGGAGATGCCGATGATCGTGGCGGACTCGGATGCGTCCCTGCCGCCGCGGCCCGCCTCGGCGAGTGCGACGGGCACGTGCTCGCACACCTCGGCGGCGAGCCGGTCGAGGTGGAAGTCGGCCGGCTCGCCGACCGCGAGGAAGCCGCCGTGCGCCCGCACGTCGGGCGCGACGATCAGCTCGTCGGGGCCGGCGACCGCCTGCACGACCGGCTCGAAGATGCCGAGGGGCTGCCGGCGGTCGGCGCCGAGCCCGTGCAGCAGGACGGTCGTCACGCGAGCGCACCCGGACGGTAGACCGCCCGCGCCGGGTCGTCGGGGCGCAGGGCGAGCAGCAGTTCCTCGGCGAGGTGCACGAGGATCGCGATCTGGTCGTCGTCGCGATCGACCCATCGGCAGCGCGGCTCGGCGGCGATCGGCACGAAGTCCTCGTGCTGCTCCCACACCACGAGCGTGCGGTCGGCCCCGAGCACGTACTGCTGCCACCACACCTGGCGCAGGTAGCCGCGCGGGATGCCGCGCCACGGGCGGGACGTGGTCTTGATCTCGCAGAGCACGGGGGTGCCGTCGGGCCCGACCCGAAGGCCGTCGGGCGTCGCGAGGTGCCGCCGGTCGGATGCCGCGTGGAACAGCAGCGTCGACGGCTCGATACCGTGGGCGCGCCGCACCCACTCGGCGATCACGGGCTCGCGCTGTCGCCCGTGGTCGGTGAACCGGCTGCCTCCGAACCCGCCTCGGGTGCCGTGCAGCTTCTCCCACGCCGCCGATCGCACGGCCGCGCGCGACGAGAGCTTCGCGGCATCCGTGGCGGTGATGCCCTGCGAGCGGGCGCGCAGCCACGCCACCCGATCGCTCGCGTCGGCCACGATGCGCAGCTCGTGGGCATGCCGTACGGGCGGCGGGGGGACGCTGACCGCCGTCGCCGCGCCCTCGAGATCGAAGAGGGCGAAAGGCGTATCGGGCACCTCTCGAGCGTACCGCGGACGCCCACACCCCTCAGGTGCACACGCTGCCTCGGTTCGAGGCGGCGTGCGGCGTCTCAGCGCGCTGCGAAGCATCGCCCGCCGCACGGCGGCGGTCTCGGCGGCGGACTGCAGTAGCAGAAGTCGTCCACGCGTGTCAACATGGCGATCATGGCAACGGACGTCATCGCCGTGGCTCGAACGATCCGCGCCGGCTTCGTCGGCGGCGGCTTCATTGCCGCCGTGCACTCCAGGGCCGCTCGTGCCGCGAGGGCCGAGCTCGCGGGCGGGGCGTCCTCGTCCGCGATCCGTGCTCGCGACGCCGCCGACCGCCTCGGCCTCGACGCCGCCTTCGACTCGGTCGAGGCGCTCATCGCGGATCCCGACATCGACGTGGTGCACGTCTGCACGCCCAACGCCACGCACGCCTCGATCGCGCGGGCGGCCATCGACGCCGGCAAGCACGTGATCTGCGAGAAGCCCCTGGCCACATCGTCGGCGGATGCTGCGACCCTCGCCGGCCTCGCCGCCGAGAGCGGGCTCGTGGCCGCCGTCCCCTTCGTCTACCGCTTCCACCCGATGGCGCGCGAGGCGCGTGCACGAGTCGCTGCAGGCGACACGGGCCGGCTGCTCAGCGTGCACGGCGCCTACCTGCAGGACTGGCTGGCCGACCCGCACGACGACGACTGGAGGGTCGACGCGGCCCTCGGCGGTCCGTCGCGAGCTTTCGCGGACATCGGGTCGCACCTGGTCGACCTCGTCGAGTTCATCGCCCACGACCGGATCGTGCGCCTGAACGCCTCGACGCGCACGGTGTACGAGCAGCGCGCGACCCACGTCGACATCGCCACCGAGGACCTCGCAGCAGTGGTCGTCGAGCTCGCCTCGGGCGCGATCGGCACGCTGCTCGTCTCCCAGGTGGCACCCGGCCGCAAGAACGCCCTGACCGTCGAGCTGTCGGGAACCGACGCCAGCGTGCGATTCGAGCAGGAACGTCCCGAGCAGCTCTGGGTCGGGCGTGCCGACTCCTCCATGCTGATCGATCGCGACGCCACTCGTCTCGCTCCCGACGCCGCGCGGCTCGCGATCGTGCCTGCGGGGCATCCGATGGGCTACCAGGACGCGTTCAATGCCTTCGTGGCCGATGTGTACGCCGCGATCGGAGGCTCGCCGCCCGACGGACTTCCCAGCTTCGACGACGGCCTCCGCGCGGTGCGCGTGACCGAGGCCGTGCTCGAGTCGGCGGCATCCGGCACCTGGGTGGAGGTGGGCGAGTGACCGACGTGAACGAGACCGCCCGCCCGGCCTCGGGCGCCTTGGGCGAGGCCGAGCCCGAGCCCGTGCTGGTGGCCGAGGGGCTCGAGAAGTCGTTCTTCGGGGTTCAGGTGCTGCGCGGCGTCGGGCTCACCCTCCGGCCCGGCGAGGTGCACGGACTCGTGGGCGAGAACGGCGCGGGCAAGTCCACCTTCATGAAGATCCTCGCGGGCGTGTACGACCGCGACGCCGGGTCGATCGCCCTCGGCGGCGACGGAGGTGCGCTTCACGCACCCCGTCCAGGCAGCGAGGGCCGGCCTCGCGACGGTCTTCCAGGAGTTCAACCTGCTGCCGGAACGCACCGTCGCGCAGAACGTGTTCCTCGGGCGCGAGCCCAGGCGCGGCGGCTTCGTCGACCGCAAGGCCATGGCGCGCGAGACGAAGGCGCTGCTCGACCAGCTCGGCATCGAGGGCATCGACCCGGATGCCCCGGTGCGGCAGCCTCACCGTCGCCGAGCAGCAGATCGTCGAGATCGTGAAGGCGCTCTCGGTCGACGCCCGGGTCATCCAGATGGACGAGCCGACCGCGGCACTCGCGGACCACGAGGTCGAGCTCCTCTACGCGATCGTGCGGCGCCTCAAGGCGCGGGGCGTCGCGATCCTCTACGTCTCGCACCGGCTGAAGGAGATCTTCGACCTCTGCGACACGCATCACCGTGCTGAAGGACGGCGCGCTCGTCTCGCAGCGGTCCGGCATCGGAGCTCGACACCGACGAGCTGGTGCGGCGCATGGTCGGCCGCCCGATCTCCGCGTACTTCCCCGAGGCCGAGGAGGGCACCGCAGCTCGGCGAGCCCGCGCCTCGAGCTGCGCGGCGCGCGGCAACGGCTACGTCGACGAGCATCGACCTCGAGCTCCGCGCCGGCGAGATCGTCGGCGTCGCGGGCCTCCAGGGGTCGGGTCGCACCGAGCTCGTCGAGGGCCCTCTTCGGCGATCGTCCCCTTCACCCGCGGCGAGATGCTGCTCGACGGAGCGGCCCGTGCGCATGACCGGCCCCCGCGCAGGCGGTGAAGGCCGGCATCGCGCTGATCACCGAGGACCGCAAGGCGCAGGGCCTCGCGCGTCAACCAGTCGGTCGCGCGACAACGCGCTGCTCGTCATCCGCTCGGTGTTCGCCCGCCGCACCGGCGAGGTGCGTCGGGAGCTGCCGGGGGTCCTCTCCTCGCTGGAGGTCGCCTCGCAGGGCGTCGACCAGGAGGTGCAGTACCTCTCGGGCGGCAACCAGCAGAAGGTCGTGCTCGCCAAGTGGCTCGCCACGAAGCCCCGCGTGGTGCTGCTCGACGAGCCCACCCGCGGCATCGACGTCGGCGCCAAGGTCGCCGTCTACCAGCTCATGCGCCGGCTCGCCAAGGAGGGCGTCGCCATCCTCATGATCTCGTCGGAGCTCCCCGAGGTCATCGGCATGTCCGACCGCATCATCGTCATGCACGACGGGCATGCCTCCGCCGAGCTGCCCGCGAAGAGCGACGAGGCCACGATCCTCTCCGCCGCAACCGGCCTGCTGCGGGTGGGCGAGGCCGGCCACGAGGCATCCGGCAGCGTCGCCGCCGTCGGCGAGGCGGTCACGGATGCCGCGAGCCCCGCGCCGCCGATGACGGTGACGACGACGGCTTGCTCCCGCCCGACGCCCCGTCGGAGTCGGCACCACCCGCCGTGCGAGCGACGACGACGAGGAGGAGGATCGATGAGCGCGGCCACCGCCGCCCCGGCCCGGCGCGGGCGCCGTCGGCGCCTCGACGCGAGCCTCATCGTGGGCATCGCGCTCGTCGGCGTCGTCATCATCGGCGCGGTGCTCGTGGCATCCGTCGGCCGGCAACTTCTTCAGTGCCGGCAACATCCGCGACATCCTCACCGGCATGAGCGTGCTCGGCTTCGTCGCCATCGGCCAGACGCTCGTCATCCTCTGCGCCTCGCTCGACCTCTCGGTGCCCTACGTCATCAGCCTGTCGAGCCTGATCGCGGCCGACCTCGATGGCGGGAAACCCGGCGAACATTCCGGTCGCGGTGATCACGGTGCTCGCGGTGCGCCGCAGCCATCGGGCTCGCGAACGGGCTCATCGTCACGAAGCTGCGAGGTGAACGGCTTCATCGCGACGCTCGGCACGGGCCTGATCATCAAGGGCTACCTCGACACGAACTACCAGGGCACGAGCGGTTCGGTGCCGCCCGAGTTCCAGTACATCGGCGCCACGGGCGTCGGTCCGGTTCCGATCTCGACCCTCATCATGCTCGCCGTCGCGGCGGCCGCGGCGTTCTTCCTCGCTCGCACGCGCACTGGCAACCACATGTTCGCGGTGGGCGGCAACGAGCAGGTCGCCCGGCTCTCCGGCATCCGCACGGCGCGTCCGCTCATCGTGGCCCACATGCTCTGCTCGATCACCGCCGCGCTCGCCGGGCTCCTGCTCGCCAGCCGCCTCGGCGTCGGCAGCCCGACGGTCGGCATCCAGGGCGGGTACGACCTGCTCTCGATCGCGGCCGTCGTGCTCGGCGGCACGCTGCTCATGGGCGGCCGCGGCTCGATCTGGGGCACCATCGGCGGCGTCGCGATCTTCGCCGTCGTCGACAACGTGATGAGCGTCATGCAGGTGAACCCGTTCCTGAAGGACGTCGTGCGCGGCGTTGTCATCGTCGCCGCCGTCGCCGTGTACACGAGTCGCTCGCTCGACCGGCGCAGGCCGAGGTTCACGACCGGCTCGCCGGGAACGACGACACCGGATGCCAAGCCCCGAGAGGAGGTGTCGGCATGAGCGCCGTGACCTCCGACCGGCCCCGCCTCGGCCGGCGAGCTCGCCGATCTCGGGCGCACGCTCGTGAGTCCGCGCGGTGCCGTGTTCCTGCTGCTCATCGTGCTGCTCGTGGCGATCACGCTGCTGAACCCCTCTTTCGCGGAGCCGTCGCAGCTCATCCGGTTCGTGCAGCGCGTGGCTCCGATCGCGATCGCCGCGATCGGCCAGTACTTCGTCATCGTCGGCGGCGAGTTCGACCTGTCGATGGGCTCGCGTGGTCACGGCCCAGGTGGTGATCGCCGGCAACCTCGTCGGGCAGGACGACGCGAAGGCGCTCCCCGTGTTCGCCTTCATGCTCGCGTTCGGCGCGTTCATCGGGCTCGTGAACGGCCTCATCGTGTCGTTCCTCAAGGTGCCGAGCTTCATCGTGACGCTCGGCATGATGCTCGCGCTCCTCGGCGCGACGCTCTACTGGACGGGCGGCGCTGCCACGGGCAATCCCGCCGACAGCTTCCGCGAGATCGGACGCGGCGGCATCCGCGACCTCCCGGTCGTCGAGGTCCTGCCGTGGTCGGTCGTCATCCTCGTGGTCGTGCTCCTCGTGGCGGTGTGGTTCGCCAAGCGGCCGTTCGGGCGCACCATCATCGCTCTCGGCGACAACCCGATCACGGCCCGCTTCTCCGGAACACGGAGCTGGTTGGTCAAGACGCTCGACGTTCATCATCTCGTCGCTCTCGCGCAACGCTCGCGGGCGTGCTGCTCGTCGGATACGCGGGCGTGCACCCGAGCGTCGGTCGCGGCTACGAGTTCACCGCGATCACCGCGGTGGTGCTCGGCGGCGTCGTGCTCGGCGGCGGACGCGGCTGGGTCGTCGCCGCCGCGGCCGGCGCGTTCGCCCTCGAGGCGCTCTTCACCCTGCTGAACTTCGCGGGCGTGCCCTCGACGTATCGCGACGCGGTGCAGGGCATCATCATCATCCTCGCGGTCGCCTACGCGGCGACCACCGTTCGCGCGCGCCGCCGTGGCCGCGCCCTCGAGACGTCGTCGGGGCCTGCCCCGACGAACGACACTTCGCCGGCACCGGTGGCGAAGGAGCCCGATCCGTCCGCGGATCCCGCTCGCCCTGCACCCATTCCCTCGACGCAGAGGGCTGACAACGAAACCAAGGGAGGTTCGTGATGCGACGCAGGTTCACTGTGGCATCCGCCATGGTCGGCGCTCTGCGCGCTGCGTCACACTCGCCGGCTGTACCACCGACCCGAACGTGTCCGCGCCCACCGAGGACGCGGCCACCGAGGAGGCGGTCGAGTGGTTCGACCAGGAGCTGTACGACAAGCAGGACGCCGAGCGCGAGGTCGTGCCCGAGGGGCCCGAGGACCAGCCGTGGCTCCAGTACATCAACGCCGAGATTCGTCGACACCTCGCAGTACACGTCGGCCGGCGCCAAGAAGGTGTGCTTCGCGAACGCCTCGATCTCCAACCCGTGGCGCCAGACCGGCTGGATCACCATGAACCAGCAGCTGCAGGTGCTGCAGGAGGCCGGCGCCATCTCCGAGATGGAGACGCGCGACGCACAGGACTCCGATGACACGCAGATCGCCGACATCGACTACTTCATCACCGAGGGCAACTGCGACGTCTTCATCATCTCGCCGAACTCCACGGCGGCGATGACCCCGCCGTCGAGCGCGCCTGCGAGACCGGCAAGCCGGTCATCGTGTTCGACCGCGGCGTCGAGACCGACTGCCCGACCACGTTCATCCACCCGATCGGCGGATTCGCGTGGGGCATCGACACCGCCGAGTTCCTCATCGACGAGCTCGAAGAGGGCGACAAGGTGGTGGCGCTCCGCATCCTGCCGGGTGTGGACGTGCTCGAACAGCGCTGGGCAGCAGCCGAGAAGCTGTTCGATGAGGCCGGGATCGAAGCGGTCGACTACTTCACGGGAGCCGACCCCGCCGAGATCAAGAAGATCATCTCGGACGAACTCGCCACGGGCGACGTGCAGGGCGTGTGGATGGATGCCGGTGACGGCGCCGTCGCCGCCATCGAGGCGTTCGAGGACGCCGGCGCGGACTACCCGGTGATGACGGGCGAGGACGAGATGAGCTTCCTGCGCAAGTGGAAGGAGACCGGGCTCACGGGCCTCGCGCCGGTGTACTCGAACTTCCAGTGGCGCACGCCGCTCCTCGCCGCGCAGATGATCTTCGCGGGCCAGCAGGTGCCGAAGGAGTGGGTGCTCCCGCAGCTGCCCATTCCCGCGGAGGAGGTCGACCAGTACCTCGACGCAAACGAGGGCATGCCCGACGGCCACTACGCCAAGTTCGGCGGCGAGGACCTGCCGGGCTACCCGCAGGTCTGGCAGGAGCGGGTCATCCCGTAGATCACCCTGTTGGTCGAGGAGGCGCGCAGCGCCGTCTCGAGACCCAGTGCGCGACTGGGTCTCGAGACGGCCGCGAAGCGGCCTCCTCGACCCGCATCATCCCGAAGACCGGCATTCGTCCCAAGGAGGCAGCATGCGGCGCACGATCGGCGTGAACACCTGGGTCTGGACCTCCCCACTCGACGACGCCTCGCTGGCCGAGCTCGCCGCGAAGGCGGCGGGCATGGGCTTCGGTGCCCTCGAGTTGCCGGTCGAGCAGCCGGGGGACTGGTCGCCGGATGCCGCGGCCGACGTGCTCGCCGAGCACGACCTCGAGCCGATCGTGATCGGCGCCATGGGTCCCGGTCGCAATCTCGTGGCCGCGCCCGGCTCCGAGGTGGTTGCCACGCAGAACTACCTCGTGCACTGCATCGGCGTCGCCGAGCGCCTCGGGGTCACGTGTCGTCGCGGGCCCGTTCACGGCGGCGACCGGCCGCGCCTGGCGCATGGACGCCGAGGAGCGCGCGGCGCGCTACCGCGAGCTCCGTGGGAGCCTCGCGCCCGTCGTGCGGACGGCGGAGCGCAGCAGCATCCGGCTCGCCATCGAGCCCCTCAACCGCTACGAGACGAGCCTCGTGAACACGGTCGAGCAGGCGCTCGACGCGCTCGGTCCGCTGCTCGGGCCGGGGCTCGGGCTCGCCCTCGACAGCTACCACCTCAACATCGAGGAGAAGGACATCGGTGCCGCCATCCGCGAGGCAGGGCAACACGTCGCGTACGTGCAGGTCTGCGGCAACGACCGCGGGGCGGTCGGCGACGACCACATCGACTGGCCGGCCTTCCTCGACGCGCTCGACGACGTCGGCTACGACGGTCCGCTCGGGCTCGAGAGCTTCACCGGCGAGAACGCCACGATCGCCGTCGCCGCATCGGTGTGGCGGCCCCTCGCCGCATCCCAGGACGAACTCGCGGAGCGCAGCATCCGCTACCTCACCGCGCTGCAGGACGAACGGGAACCCCGATGATCGAGACGACGACTACTCGGGGATGCTCCAGTAGTAGGCGACGCCGCCGGGGTGCAACTCGGTGATGGCCCAGTTCACCGAGCGGTCCCACGTGGCATCCGTGTGCCCGGCGTACTCGATGGTGGTGGAGCCGTCGAGCCGCGTGATCACCGCCGTGACGATGCCGGTGTGGTCGCGGTCGCCAGAGTCGTCCCAGTCGAACTGCACGACGTCGCCGACCTTCACCTCGTCGCGCTGGTCGTCGGTGAGCGCGGTCGCCCGCTCGGGGTGGTCCTCGAGGTACCACATGAGCGCGGTCGAGCTCCGCCACGCGTCGGAGCTCAGGTAGGGATCGCCGTACTCCTCGTCGTACCACCACTCGTCGTCGGTCTCCCAGCCGCGCGCGAGCAGCGACTGGCTGGTGAAGTTCACGCAGTCGTTCTCGCCGAGGAAGCCGAACTCGTCGCTCTCGGTGTCCTCCCAGTGCTCGCGGACGTACTCGAGTTGCGCGGCGACCGCGGGGCTCAGCGTCGACGTGTCGAGGTCGCCCTCGGAGGTGATGAGGTCGCCCCCGGAGGCGGCCCCGACCTCCGTGTCCGCGATCTCGGCTGCGGAGTCTGCGGGTGCTGCCGGTTCGGCAGCCTGCAGGCCGATCGCCACGGCGATCGCGATCGCGCCCGCGACCAGTACGGCGGCCGCGGCCACCCCCAACTGGCGGGCACGGCGTCGACGGAAAGCTCGGGTGTCGACCGGGTTGGTCATCACCTGCAGCGTAGGCACGTGCCCTGTGGATCCCCTCCGTATCGCGGCCGTGTCGCCCGGCTCGGTGCGAGTGCCGCGGCGGTACCGAGGCCGCGGCCTCCCGGGGGACCGGTGGGAGCCCCTGGTCACGGCGCGCCCGCTCAGCCGCGCTCGGTGACCGTGCCGTGCTTGATGTGCAGGCGCCGCTCCGCGCGCTTCGCCACGGCCGAATCGTGCGTGACGATCACGAGGGTGAGGCCGCGATCGCGCCAGAGCCCCTCGAGGAGGTCCATGATCTCGTCGCGGGTCTCCTCGTCGAGGTTGCCGGTCGGCTCGTCGGCCAGGAGCACGTCGGGTTCCTTCACGAGGGCACGGGCGATCGCCACGCGCTGCTGCTGGCCGCCCGACAGCTCGCCGGGCACGTGGCCGGCGCGGTCGGCGAGCCCCACCGAGGCCAGGGCGTCGAGCGCCCGTCGCCGGCGCTCCTCGGCCGGCACGCCGAGCGGCGCGAGCGCCGTCTCCACGTTCTCCTGGGCGGTGAGCGTCGGGATGAGGTTGAAGCCCTGGAAGACGAAGCCGATCTCCTTCGCGCGGATGCCGCCGAGCTTGCGGTCGGGCAGGTGCGACAGCTCCGACTCGCCGAGGCTGATACGTCCCGACGTGGGCCGGTCGAGTGCCCCGAGCATCTGCAGCAGGGTCGACTTGCCGCCGCCCGTGGGGCCCTGGATCGCGACGAGCTGGCCCGACGGGATCGAGAGGGTCACGTCGGCGAGCGCCGTGACCCGCCGCTTCGACTGGGTGTAGGTCTTCGAGACGTTCTCGAGGGTGTACATGCTGGTCCTTTCGTGGGATGGAGTCATGGGGTGGCGCAGTGGCGTGCGTTCAGGCGACGCTGCGGAGGGCTTCGGCGGGGCGGAGGCGCGAGGCGCGCCAGCCGCCGATCGCGCCGGCGAGGAGGCCGCCGAGCACGGCCAGGCCGATCGCGATCGCGACGACCGAGATCGTCACGGGCGCGTTGAGCACCACCTCGGTGGTGGCGCCCGCGGCATCCGCAAGCCGATCGCCGAACGGTCCGGCCGCGGCGGCACCGTCGGCAGCGCCCGGCCCGGCCATCACGGGGCCGCCCGCCACGCGTGCCGGTGGTCGCGCTGCCGCCGAGCGTCGGCGCGAAGAGGTTGACCACCCAGATGCCCGTGAGTCCGAGCGCGAGGCCGGCCGCGCCGCCGATGAGGCCCTGCACGAGCGACTCGCCCGCGACCTGCCCGACCACGCGGCGGTTCGACCAGCCGATCGCCTTCAGCGTGCCGAACTCGCGCGTGCGGCGCGTCACGCCCTGGATCGTGAACAGGATCGCGATGAGGAACGCCGCCGCCAGCACGGCGACCGAGAGCCACAGGCCGAGGTTGGCGATGAGGCTCGAGGCGGTCGCGAGCGATCCCGACACCGACGCCGCGAGGTCGGCCTGCGTCGACACGGTCGCGTCGGGCAGCGCCTCCTCGATGTCGGCCTGCACGGCGGGGATCTGATCCGACGACGTCGCCTGCACGTAGAGGTCGCTCACCTGGCCGTCGAGGCCCGCGAGCTCCTGGGCGAGGTCGAGCGGGATGTACACGTTCGAGGCCGTCGCGGCATCCGCCGACGTCGAGGTCACCGTGCCGACGACCTCGAACTCCGTGCCCCCCACGTCGATCGTGTCGCCGATCGCGACCTCGGCGCTCGTCGCATAGCTCGCATCGAGCACGGCCACCGCCTGGCCGGCGTCGGAGGCCTCGAGCCCGCGCCCGTCGGCCAGCCCGACCGCCGAGAGCGGCCCGACCGCTGCAGCCGACGGGTCGATGCCGAGCACCGAGAAGCTGTTCACGTCGAACGCGCTGCCGCCTGCGCCGTCGAAGCCGCCCGTCGGCGGCTGCTGCGTCGTGGCGTCGCCCTCGGCGGGCGCCTCGCCCTCCGTGCGCTGCGCGAAGTCGGGCAGTTCACCGCTGAAGGTCATGTTCGTGAGCGAGAGGGCAGCGGATGCCGCGGCGACCCCGTCGAGGTCGGCGACCGTGTCCAGCGCCGACGCGTCGAACGTCGTGCTGCCGAACCCGGCGGTGAGGCGCGACTGGCTGAGCTCGGTCGAGTCGCCCGACGTCGTGCCGTCGTCGGCGCCGAACTCGAAGCGGCCGGGGCCCTCGCCGGCCTCACCCTCCTCGGGCGGCGTCGGCTCCTGCGAGACGGTGAGGTCGGTGCCGACGCCGTAGACGGACTCGAGCACCGACGCCTGTGCGTCGCGCACCCCGGACGAGACGGCGTTCACGATCATGACGAGGGCGATCGCGAGCGCCATGCCGATCGCCACGATCGCGGTCTGCCTGCGGCGCCCGGCGAGCTCGCGCCGGAGATAGGTGAAGAACATGATTTCCTCGGAGGTCGGGGGAGGCGCACCGGGCGGGGCGCCGATCGCGACGCTAGGCAGGCCCGCTATGGGCGTCCGTTGGCGCTGCGATGAATCGCCTATGTCGGCTGGCGCCGCGCCGCGCCCCGTGGCGCAGCGGCGAGGCCGCGGCATCCGCACACCGAGTTCATAGGGAACGCATAGGCCCGCGCGGATACTGGAGTCATGAGCAGCACGCCGACGACCCAGCACCGCGCCCCCCAGATCGCCAAGGGCGACGGTTCGATGGTGCGCGTCCTCGTCGTGGACGATGAGCACTCGCTGACCGAGCTCCTCAAGATGGCCCTGCGCTACGAGGGCTGGGACGTGCGCACGGCCGCCGACGGATTCAGCGCGGTGAAGGTCGCTCGCGAGTTCCGGCCCGACGCGATCGTGCTCGACATCATGCTCCCCGACATCGACGGGCTCGAGGTGCTGCAGCGCGTGCGCGCCGACGGCACCGAGACGCCCGTGCTCTTCCTCACGGCCAAGGACTCCCTCGACGATCGCATCGCCGGACTCACCGCGGGCGGCGACGACTACGTCACCAAGCCGTTCAGCCTCGAGGAGGTGGTCGCGCGCCTGCGCGGACTCATCCGCCGCTCGACGCTCACCCTCGCGCAGGCCAAGGACCCGGTGCTGACGGTCGGCGACCTCACGCTCGACGAGGACTCCTACGAGGTCGCGCGCGCGGGAGCGCCCATCGAGCTCACCGCGACCGAGTTCGAGCTGCTCCGCTTCCTCATGCGCAACCCGCGCCGCGTGCTCTCCAAGGCGCAGATCCTCGATCGCGTCTGGTCGTACGACTTCGGCGGCAAGGAGTCGGTCGTCGAGCTCTACATCTCCTACCTGCGCAAGAAGGTCGACGCGGGTCGCGAGCCCATGATCCACACCGTGCGCGGCGCCGGCTACATGCTGAAGGCCGCCGGATGACGCATCCGGGTGATCCCGGCTACGCCGCGGCATCGCGCGAGGAGGCGCGGACGCACGTGACGGAGTCGTCGACGGGCACGGATGCCGCCCGTCGCCGTCGTCCCTGGACCCTGCACCGGCGCCTCCTCGTCATCGTGGCCGCGCTGCTCGTGTCGGTGAGCGCGGTGGTCGGCGTGGCGACGGTGCTGGTCTTCCACACCTCGTCCGTCGACCGGCTGGACGCCTCGCTTCGGGCTGCGTCGTCGCGGGCGAGCGAGGTGGCCCCGCCCGGTCGCCCGGTCGATCCCGGCGCCAGCGTCGCGGCGTTCCTCGGCGTGCCGGGGCAGCCGGCGGGCACGCTCGGGGCGATCATCCTCGACGGAACGGTCGTCGCATCCCGGTACATCTCGGCGGAGGGCCAGGTGCCCGAGGCCGATCCCGCCGACAGCGCGGCGCTCACCACGGTGCCGCCCGACGGCGACCCGCACACCGTGCGCGTCGGGTCGCTCGGCGACTACCGCGCGCTCGCGGTGCAGAGCCAGCCCGAGGTGCGAATCGTCCTCGCCCTGCCGCTCGCCGACGTCAACGCGCAGACCACCCAGCTCGCGATCACGGTCGCGGTGGTCGCGGCCGGAGGCCTCCTCCTCGCCCTCGCGATCGGCTCGGCCGTCGTGCGTCGGGCGCTGAGCCCGCTCGCCGAGGTCACGGCCACGGCGCAGCGCGTCTCGGAGCTGCCGCTCGACCGCGGCGACGTGGCACTCGGCGAACGCGTGCCGGTCGACGACGACCGCACCGAGGTCGGCCGGCTCGGCACGGCCTTCAACCGCATGCTCGGCCACGTGGCATCCGCCCTGTCCGCCCGCGAGCAGAGCGAGCAGAAGGTGCGTCGCTTCGTCGCCGACGCGAGCCACGAGCTGCGCACGCCGCTCGCCTCGATCCGCGGCTATGCCGAGCTCACCCGGCTGCACGGCGGCGAGCTGCCGCCCGACGTGATGCACGCCATCGGCCGCATCGAGTCGGAGTCCGTGCGCATGACCGAACTCGTCGAGGACCTGCTGCTGCTCGCGCGGCTCGACGAGGGGCGCGAGCTCGCCGCCCGTCCGGTCGACCTCGGCCGCGTGGTGGTCGAGGCGGTCGGCGACGCGCAGGCGGCCGGACCCGACCACGAGTGGGAGGTGCGCCTTCCGGATGCCGCGACCGTCGTCACGGGCGACGAGCCGCGCCTCCGCCAGGTCGTCACCAACCTGCTCGCGAACGCCCGCGTGCACACGCCCGAGGGCACGAGCGTGGTCGCCGCGCTCGAGCGCGACGGCGACGACGTGGTGCTCGCGGTCGAGGACGACGGCCCCGGCATCCCGCCCGCCCTCGTCGGCTCGCTGTTCGAGCGGTTCGCGCGCGGCGACTCCTCGCGCTCGCGCCGCGCCGGCAGCACCGGACTCGGCCTCGCGATCGTGCGGGCAGTGGTCGAGGCGCACCACGGCGACGTGTCGGTGACGAGCGAGCCGGGCGCGACCCGGTTCACCGTGCGGCTGCCCGTGGCCGGCCGCCCCGACCCGGATGCCGCCGCCGACGACTCGGCGCCCGGCTCCGGTCGATCGGCATCCGATCGTGCGGGGGAACCGGGCGCCGAGGCGGCGGGGGAGCGGTCAGTCGTCGGACGTTGAGTCCGCGCCGGGTGCGACGACCTCGGACGTGAGCCGGGCGAGGAGCCGTGCGAGCTCGTCGACGTCGTCGCCCGGCCACTGCCGCAGCTGCGTGTAGAGCTGCTGCTGCATCCGCGAGCCCTTCTGTCCGATGCTCGCGACGGCGGCGGGCGTCGCCTCGATGAACCGGGCGCGCCCGTCGTTCGGGTCGGCGACGCTCTGGGCGAGGCCGAGGGCCTCGAGGTGCTTCACCTGGCGGCTCACGACGCTCTTGTCGATCTCGAGCACGTCGGCGATGGCACCCGCGTGCATGCGCCCGCGGTGCACGATCGCCGACAGGATCTTGTAGCCGACCGGCTGGAGCTCGGGGTGCACGGCAGCCGCGGCCTCCTTCCAGACGGCCCGCACCCGGACGAAGAGCAGCCGGAGCTGCTCCTCGACCGAGGCGATCTCGTCGTCGGTGGCCGTGCGGACCACGGTCTCGGCGGTGGGGGTCATGGCGCGATCCTATTCGGCTCGCGCACCGGCGTCGCGGTTCGCGCCGGATCGCGAGCCGACCGTCTCGACCGAGCTCGTCGAGGGGTCGTGCGCGAGGCCGACGGGCGTGAGGGCGACGGATGCCGCGGCGGCGTCGATCGCCGCGTCCTCGGCGTCCTCGAGCTCGCGCGTGAGCTCGTCCTCGGTGTCGGTGTCGTGCGGTGTCGGCGGAGCCGGCGGCCGCACCGGCCGCGCCGGACTGCTCGACCTTCGCGCGCTGGATCGCGTTCTGGGTGCCGAGGTCGGCGTTCGGGAGGAAGATCACCGCGATGAGGGTGACGAGCGCGAGCGGCACGGCAGCGAGGAAGACGCTGCCGACGCCGGTGCCGTACGCGGACTCGACGACGACCCGGAGGAAGTCGGGCAGCGCGCTGATCTGGGGGATCGTACCCGCGCCGAGGGTCTTCGCGGCCTCGAGCTGCTGCTCGGGCGCGAGCCCGCCGATGCCGGACTTGATGCTCTCGGCGACGACGGTGCCGAGGATCGAGCCCATGACCGCCACGCCGATCGTGCCGCCGAGGCTGCGGAAGAACGTGACGGCGCTCGTGGCGACGCCCAGGTTCTTCACCTCGGTCGTGTTCTGCACGACGAGCACGAGGTTCTGCATCAGCATGCCGACGCCCGCGCCGAGCACGAACATCGAGACGCCGACGAACCAGAACTCCGTGTCGTACTCGAGGCGCGAGAGCAGCAGGCTGCCGATCACGAGGAGCACGCCGCCGGTGATCATGAAGCCCTTCCACTTGCCGCGACGGCTCACGAGCGCGCCGATCACGGTCGAGGAGATCAGCACGCCCGCCATCATCGGGATGGTGAGCAGGCCCGACTCGGTGGGGGTGGCGCCACGCGCGAGCTGCATGTACTGGCTGAGGAACACGGCCGTGCCGAACATGGCGACGCCGACCGAGATCGACGCGATGACCGAGAGCGTGAACGTGCGGTTCTTGAACAGGCCGAGCGGGATGACCGGCTCCTTCACCCGGAGCTCCACGATCACGGCGATCAGGAGCAGCAGGGCGGCGCCGCCGACCATGAGGAGGCTCGGCACGGAGATCCACTCGAAGTCCTTGCCCGCGAACGTGACCCAGAGCAGCAGCAGCGAAACGCCGGCCGAGATGAGCACGATGCCGAGGTAGTCGATCGAGACCTTGGTCTTCGGGCGCTTGGGCAGGTGCAGCGTGCGCTGCAGCAGGAAGAGGGCGACGATCGCGATCGGCAGGCCGACGAAGAAGTTCCAGCGCCACCCGAGGCCGTCGGTGATGACGCCGCCGAGCAGCGGGCCGCCGACGGTGGCCACGGCCATCACGGCGCCGAAGAGGCCCGCGTACTTGCCGCGCTCGCGCGGGCTGATGATGTCGGCCATGACGATCTGGCTGAGCGCCGCGAGGCCGCCGGCGCCGATGCCCTGGAACACGCGCATGGTGATGAGCGTGCCGGTGTCCTGCGAGAACCCGGCGACGGCCGAGGCGACCACGAAGATCACGAGGGCGAGCTGCAGGAGCAGCTTGCGGTTGAAGAGGTCGGCGAGCTTGCCCCAGATCGGGGTCGAGACGGTGGTGGCGAGCAGCGTCGCCGTGACGACCCACGTGAAGGCGGACTGGTCGCCCTCCAGGTCGGAGATGATGAGCGGCAGCGACGTGCCGACGACGGTCGAGGCGAGCATCGACACGAACATGCCGAGCAGGAGGCCCGAGAGGGCGGTGAGCACCTCGCGGTGCGTCATGCCGTTGTCGGAGAGCGCGGGTGCGGCGGCATCCGGCTTCTTGGTCGCGCGAGTGCGCTGAGCGGTGGCCATGTGACTCCAGAAAGTTGATTGACTGATGTCAACTATATACCGATAGTGGACCTTCGTCAACTAATCACGGGACACGACGACGCGGGCTCGACCCGCCGCCCCGCACCCACCCGAGCGGATGCCGCGGCTCAGTCGAGCACGGCCACGGCCTCGATCTCGACGAGCGCGTCGGGCCGGCCCAGTGCGGCGACGAACAGCACGGTGATGGCGGTCGGATGCTGCCCCCAGACCCGCATCGACGCGGCGAAGCCCTCGTCGACCGACTGCCCGGCGGCGACGTACACGGCCATGCGCACGACGTTCGACTGGTCGGCTCCGGCCTCGGCGAGCACCGCGAGCACGTTCCGGAGCGCCTGCTCCGTCTGGGCGCCGAGGCCGCCCTCGACGATGGCGCCCGAGGCATCGGTCCCGTTCTGCCCGCCGACGTACAGCGTGTTCGCGGCCCCGCGCACGAGCACGCCCTGGCTGAAGGCCGGGTTCGAGAAGAGCGAGTCGGGGTTCAGGTGTGTGATCTCCATGCCTCCGGTCTACCGCCACCTGCCGACGCCCGTCCGGAGGCCGACCGCACGGCGGAACCGGGCCCGTTCGAGGCGGGCCCGGTTCCGGCGGCGGCACTCGCTACTGCACCGGCGCGTCGGGCGGCGGCAGCTGCACGTCGCTCTCGGGCTCGACCGTGACTCCGGGGATGCCGCGCAGGCGCTCGATCGCGTCGGGTGCGGCGCGGCCCGTCACGATGCCGAGTCCGCCGAAGCGTCTCGTCCACCTCGAGCCCCGCGTTCCGCAGGTCGGCGAGCGCGTCGTCGACGCCGCGGCCCGTCACGGTCACGTGCACGCGGCTGCCGCGCGCGGCATCCGGCTCGGGCATGGTCGATCGCCTCACGGGATCCGGTTCGGCTCCAGCGGCCCCGGGTCGATGATCGGACCCGGCCGCCATGGGATCGGCCGGTAGTCCC
Source organism: uncultured Actinomycetota bacterium (assembly GCA_963799015.1). Classification (GTDB taxonomy): domain Bacteria; phylum Actinomycetota; class Actinomycetes; order Actinomycetales; family Microbacteriaceae; genus Agromyces. The sequence continues at coordinate 109,326 of CAWCWD010000006.1, forward strand.
AGATCGGCCGACGGCGGGTCGGCACGACCGCGAGACCCGCGCCGACCTCCTGGGCGGAGAGCGGCAGCGGTACCGCCGTGCGCTCGAGCTCCTGCCAGAGCGCCCGGCCGCGCAGGCCGGTCTTCCGGGCGAGGGTGGCCGCGACGCCCGCGACGTGCGGGGTCGCCATGCTCGTGCCGCTCTTGAACCCGTACGAGCCCTTCGACACGGGCACGGAGGAGTACGTCGCGACGCCCGGCGCCGCGATGTTCACCTCGCCGCCGTTGCCGTTCAGGCCGACGCACGAGAACGGGGCGCGCTGCAGCGCCTGGTCCAGGGCCGCCACCGCGAGCACCGACGGGCTGTTGGCCGGGGCGCCGACCGGTGCCCAGCCACTGTTGCCCGCCGCGGCGACGATGAGCGACCCGGCGTTCAGGGCCGCGGTCGCCGCCTGCTCGTAGTAGGTGAAGTACGTCTGGCCCACCGCGACGGCCGAGCCCAGCGACATCGAGATCACGTGCGCGCCCTGCTGGATGGCCCACTCGATGCCGGCCAGGATTCCGCCGCTGCTCCCGCTGCCCGAGTCGCTCAGCACCTTGCCCACGAGGAGCCGCGAGCCGTGCGCGACGCCGTAGCGCCGCTGCGTGCCCGGAGGCGACTTCGGCCCGGCGGCCGTGCCCGCGCAGTGCGTGCCGTGCGAGTGGCCGTCCTGCACCGGCTGCCCGGGGATGAACGACTGGCTCGCGATCACGCGGCCGGCGAAGTCGGGGTGGCCCAGGTCGATGCCCGTGTCGAGCACGGCGATCCTGATCCCCGATCCCGCCCACGGTGCGGTCGCCAGGATCGGCGGCACCGCATGCACGGCCTTGAGGCCCCAGGCGTAGGTGTCGGTGTCGGCGTACGTCTCCGCCGCGTCGACCTCGTCGTCGTCCTCCGTCTCGGCGTCGGCCTCGTCGTAGGTGCGTGCCGGCGCGTCGATCGTGTCGAACGGATACACGTAGACCTCGGGTTCGACCGCGAGGATCGGGCTCTCCGGGTCGCCGACCGCGCGCGACAGCGCGCCGAGCTGGTCGGGCACGGAGTCGACGATCGCGATGCCGAGCCCCTCGAGGTAGACGTTGCCCGTCGCCGCCGCGGCGGGGTCGTCGAGTCCGCGTGACATGCCGACGTCCATGCCGGCGACATCGCGGAGCTCGCGGGCGGCCGTCGCGTCGTCCACCGGGGCGAACGTGATGATCTGTCGTCCGGTCGGGCCCTCGGGCACCCGTCCGCCGGGACTGTCAGTGTTCATGATCGGTTCCTTCGTTCAGGGGCGCCGACGGGATGCCTCGGAGGTTGGGGCACGGCGCCCGCGGTGGGGACAGTCTCGCTCCGAGAGGAGTGCGCCGCATCGGGGAGTGCACTGAGGCATGCTCATGTTAGAGCGGGCGAACGCCGCTCTCCGGGGTCCGGGGACACTTGGCGGGATCGCTCCGCGGCGACCGCGATTTGGCGGACCACGCGGCATCCGTTACCCTTGTCGGAGCCGAAGACCGTTGGTTGTCGTGCCCACCACTGTGTTGATCACAGCTGTGGAATCGACCGAAGTCTTGCGAAAGCAAGTGCCCACGCAGGTGTGACGAAGACTTCCCGGAGCGATCCGGGGCCGAGCTCCGCGCGTCTGCGCCGGAGCTCTTTTCTTTCCCATTGCCGTGTTCATGAGAATCCGCCAACGCTCCGAGGCCGTGCACCGCTCCCGCGGTGCACGTTGAAGACACAAGGAGTGGCCATGGCGCAGAAGGAAGCATCGGTCGCCGAACTCACGAAGCAGTTCGAGAGCTCGACCGCCGTTCTGCTGACCGAATACCGCGGTCTGACGGTTGCCCAGCTCAAGAAGCTGCGCAAGAGCATCCGTGAGGACGCGAAATACGCCGTGGTGAAGAACACGCTGACCAAGATCGCCGCGAACAACGCGGGGATCTCGTCGTTGGACGACGACCTCAAGGGTCCGTCGGCGATCGCGTTCGTGCACGGTGACCCGGTCGCCGTCGCGAAGGGGCTGCGTGCCTTCGCCAAGGCGAACCCTCTCCTCGTGATCAAGGGCGGCTACTTCGACGGCAAGCCCCTGACCGCAGAAGAGGTCAACAAGCTCGCCGACCTCGAGAGCCGTGAAGTCCTGCTGGCGAAGCTCGCCGGTGCGATGAAGGCCTCGCTGTTCGGCGCCGCATATCTGTTCAACGCACCGCTGTCGAAGGCCGTTCGCACGGTCGACGCGCTGCGTGAGAAGCAGGAGTCCGCTGCCTAGGCGCGAGCCTCTCAAGCGGTGAGTAACCACGAATCAAGGAGAAAATCATGGCAAAGCTCACCACTGACGAGCTGCTCGAGCAGTTCAAGGAGCTCACGCTCATCGAGCTGTCGGAGTTCGTCAAGGAGTTCGAGGAGACCTTCGAGGTCACCGCCGCCGCTCCCGTCGCCGTTGCCGGCCCGCTGCCGGCCGGTGCCGCCGCTGCCGAAGAGGTCGAGGAGCAGACGGCGTTCGACGTCGTGCTCGAGGCCGCCGGCGAGAAGAAGATCCAGGTCATCAAGGTCGTCCGCGAGCTCACCTCGCTCGGCCTCGGCGAGGCCAAGGCCGTCGTCGACGGTGCCCCCAAGGCTGTGCTCGAGGGCGCGACCAAGGAAGCCGCCGACAAGGCGAAGGCTGCTCTCGAAGAGGCCGGCGCGACCGTCACCCTCAAGTAGTCGCCGCCCTCGAGGAGGGCAGCACACTGGGAGTGCAACCGTCACCCTCAAGTAATGACGCGCGCTCGCGAGAGCGTCGCAGCTTGAGGTGACCTGCGTCACCTGAACACACGGATGCCCCGTGGCCGATCATCGGCCACGGGGCATCCGTCGTTCCTGCGGGTTCAGGTCGCGTCAGCGATCGAAGCGCGAACCAGCGGGGTCGGGCGGGAGCAGGAAGAAGACCAGCAGGATGATGCCGCCGACGAACGGGATGAGCCCGATGAACCACCACCCGCCCGGGCGGTTCGTGTCGTGCAGGCGACGCCACGAGAGGGCGAGCCAGGGGATGAACGTCGCCAGCACCCAGAGGGAGTAGGGGATCAGGACGGCGCTGAAGACCATCGTCGGGACGCCGCTCTCGTTGACCACCATGGGGTTGCCCACCGTGAAGACCAATCCGTAGAGGATGCCTCCGATGACGGCGTTGGCCAGGAACCACCACCAGAACTCGCTGCGGCTGGCCCGACCGTGGAAGGTCGCGTACTTCTTGAAGAACCGGGTGAAGGCCTGCCCGAAGCTCGCTCCGCGGAGCGGAGCGTCGAGCGGCACCTGGCCGGTGTTGGGGGTGACGTCGGTCACGGGGTGCTCCTTGCGTCGAGTGGAATCACGCCCCGGCATGGGTTGCCGGGTCTCAGGGTCATGATGGCGCGCACCAGACGCCCCGCGTGCGCGCCGCGCCGAAGCGGCGCACGGCATCGACGGCCCGTGGTTCACCCCTTCCGGGCCCACGGCGCGCCGAGCTCGGCGAAGGTGCGATCCTTCGCCCACGACTCGTGCGCTCCACGCCTCGAGGTCGCCCGACGCGGTCGGCGAGCGGAGTGACGCATCCGTCGACCCTTCGAAGACCCGGCTCGATCAGCGCGGTGCGCTGGTCGTGGCCCGCACCACCAGCCTCGTGGGCAGCGGCGCGCCCGAGTCGGGCAGGGGGTCGGCCGTCGCCTCGTCGAGCAGGCGCATCACGACGTCGACGGCGAGGCGCCCCTGCTCGCCCGGATACTGCTCCACGGTCGTGAGCTCGAACAGCTCGGCGTACTCGTGTCCGTCGACCCCCACGACGGACAGCTCCGCCGGCACGTCGATGCCGAGCCGCTCGGCGGCGCGGATCGCTCCGAAGGCCATCTCGTCGGATGCCGCGAACAGGGCGGTGGGGCGCCGGCCGGGATGGCCGAGCAGCTGCAGCGCACCCGTGTACCCGCCCGGGAGGCTCATCTCCGCCTCGAGGATGTGCGTCCGCTCGCGCGGCGGGACGCCGGCCGCCGCCATCGCGTCGAGGAACCCCTGGCGTCGCTGTCCCTGCACGCTCTCGGGACGGGCCGCCGCGCCGATGCCGGCGAGATGGGCGATCCGGGTGTGGCCGAGGTGCAGCAGGTGCTCGGTGGCGAGCTGCCCGACGGCGCGGTCGTCGACCGACAACCGCGCGGCGGCACCGCCGCTGCCGCCGAGGCAGACGAGCGGCTTCTCACGCCGGTCGAGCGACGCCACCTCGTGTTCGTCGAGGTCGACGCCCACTGCGATGACGGCGTCGACCCGCTTGCGGGCGAGGAAGAAGTCGAACACGCGTGCCCGGCCGGGTCCGTGTCCGGAGAGGTTGTACAGCGTGAGGTCGTACCCCGCTCCGAGGAGCGCACGCTCGATGCCCTCGAGCACCTCGCCGAAGAACCAGCGGTTCACGAACGGGATGATGACCCCGACGTTCTTCGTGCGACCGGTGACGAGGCTCGCGGCATCGGGCGAGGCGATGTAGCCGATCTCCGCGGCGGCGGCCTCGACACGCCGGCGGGTCTCGTCGGCGACGTAGCCGCGACCGGAGAGGGCACGGGAGGCGGTGGCCTTCGAGACACCCGCAAGGCGGGCGACATCGCCGATGGCGGCCATAGCGCCTCCCTCCGTCGGGCTGCTCCGATGCAGAGTGTAGTGCTCGCCGGAGCGAATGTGGAACCGTTTCCCGTCGGGCGTCGCGCGATGAGCGCGGCGAGGCCGCTGATGCGTGGGAGCGCTCTCCCGCATGATCGCCGCCGGTCGGGCCTCGGTGGCCGAACCGTGACCTCTCCTCTCTTGTGAGGACTGGCCGCTTGTCCTACCGTGGAGGCTGGAACCGGTTCCCGGCTTCGCCTGCACCACACTCAACGAGGAGAGAGAAATGCGTTCAACGCGGCATCGCCGACTGCTGATCCCACTCGCAGCGGCTGCAACCGTGGGCCTCGCACTCACCGGCTGTACGGGGGACGCTGCCCCCGAGGCAACCGGTGAAGCGGCGGACTGCGGCCCCTATGAGGCATACGGCACCTTCGACGAGGGCACGGAGGTGAGCCTCTACGGCACGATCAGCGACGTCGAGGCCGACCGACTCAACGAGTCGTGGGCCGTCTTCGAGAGCTGCACGGGCATCGACGTGGTCTACGAGCCCAGCAAGGAGTTCGAGACCCAGATCAACGTGCGTGCCCAGGGCGGCAACCCGCCGAATCTCGCGATCTTCCCGCAGCCGGGCTTGCTCGCTGCGCAGGCCCAGGCCGGCTATCTCGTGCCGGCGCCCGAGTCCGTCGTGGCCAACGCCCAGGAGTTCTGGTCGGAGGACTGGCAGAACTATGGCATCGTCGACGACACGGTCTACGGCGCGCCGCTGATGGCGAGCGTCAAGGGCTACGTCTGGTACTCGCCGTCGATGTTCGAGGACAACGGCTGGGAGGTGCCCGAGACCCTCGACGACCTGCTGACCCTGTCCCAGGACATCGCCGGATCCGGCGTGGTCGACAAGCCCTGGTGCGTCGGCTTCGCATCGGGTGACGCGACCGGCTGGCCAGGCACCGACTGGGTCGAGGACTTCGTGCTTCGGCAGGCGGGGCCCGACGTCTACGACCAGTGGGTCTCCAACGAGGTGAAGTTCACCGACGAGCCGATCACCACGGCGTTCGACTCGGTCGGCGAATTCATCCGTGACCCCGCGATGGTGAACGGTGGTCTCGGCGACGTCAACTCGATCGCCACGGCCGAGTTCGGCGACGCAGGCCTTCCGATCCTCGACAGCACGTGCGCGCTGCACCACCAGGCGACGTTCTACGAGGGCTTCTGGCCCGAGGGCACGACGGTCGCCCCTGACGGCGACGTCTGGGCGTTCCTGCTCCCCGGCACCGAGGCCGGCGCCAGCGCCGTCACCGGGGGTGGCGAGATCGTGGCCGCGTACAGCGACGCCGAAGAGGTCGCCGCCTTCCAGACGTACCTGTCGAGCGACACCTGGGCGAACATCCGGGTCGAGATCGGTGGCGTGATCAGCGCGAACAAGGGGCTCGACCCCGAGAACGCGTCCAGCGCGCTCCTGTCGAACGCCGTGTCCATCCTGCAGGACCCCGAGACGACGTTCCGCTTCGACGCGTCTGACCTGATGCCGGGTGCAGTTGGTGCCGGGTCGTTCTGGAAGGGCATGGTCGACTGGATCGGCGGCAAGTCCACGGCCGACACCACGAAGTTCATCCAGGACAGCTGGCCGCAGTAGTCGCCAAGGGACCACTGCTCTAACATCGAGATCAGTGGGGCCGCGCGGCTCGCCGCGCGGCCCCACTGATACCCCTCAATGGAGAGGAGCTCCTCATGACGACCGCTGATCTCGTCGGCAAGATCGTCCAACTCGTGGCCGGCATCGCGGTGTTCGCCGCGGTCATCGGCCTTCTTCTGTTCTTCATCGATCGAGCGCCCAAGCGCGGCCGCGACGTGCTGCAGCTGCTGCTGTTCCTCCTCCCCGCGGGCATCCTCCTCGCGGTGGGTCTCGTCTATCCGGCTGTGCTCACCAGCATCGCCGCCTTCGGGAACAGCGCCGGCGAGTTCATCGGGCTCGACAACTTCGTCTGGATGTTCACCCAGCCCGAAGCGCTCCTCACGCTGCGCAACACGGTGATCTGGGTGCATCCTCGTGCCGACGATCTCCACGATCATCGGCCTCGCGTACGCGACGTTCATCGACCGGTCGCGCGGTGAGCGCATCTACAAGTCGCTCATCTTCATGCCGATCGCCATCTCGTTCGTCGGCGCCGGCATCATCTGGAAGTTCGTCTACGAGTATCGTCCGGCGGGCCGCGACCAGATCGGCCTCCTCAACCAGATCGTCGTCTGGTTCGGGCAGGAACCGGTGCTCTGGCTGCAGTCGCCACCCGTGAACACACTGCTCCTCATCGTGGTCATGATCTGGGTGCAGACCGGATTCGCGATCGTGGTGCTCTCCGCGTCGATCAAGGGCATTCCGACCGAGCAGCTCGAGGCGGCCGAACTCGACGGCACGAACGGCTGGCAGCGGTTCACGCAACGTCACGCTCCCGGGCATCCGCGGAGCGCTCGTCGTCGTCGTCACCACGATCTCCATCGCCACGCTGAAGGTCTTCGACATCGTCCGCACGATGACGGGCGGCAACTTCGAGACCAGCGTCGTCGCCAACGAGATGTACACGCAGGCGTTCCGGGCGCTGCGAGCCCGGGCGCGGATCGGCGCTCGCACTCGTGCTCTTCGTGCTCGTGCTGCCGATCATCCTCTACAACGTCCGCGTACTCCGCCAGCAGAGGGAGATCCGATGACGCTACACACCGATCGAAGTCCCGATCGACGAAGAGACCGTGGCGAGCTCGCGCCGTGGCTACGAACCTCGACGGCACGAAGGCGGCGCGGGTCAAGAAGCGCCTCACCTCGCGCACCGCGACGATCTTCTCGCTGGTCATCGCGATCGTCTGGACGATCCCGACCTTCGGCCTGTTCATCTCGTCGTTCCGGCCCGAGGAGCTCATCAAGACCACCGGATGGTGGACGGTCTTCGAGAACTGGGGCTCGACCCTCGACAACTACCGCGAGGTGCTGTTCTCCTCGTCGGCGTCGGCGCCCCAGCTCGGCTCGTACTTCGTGAACTCGATCGCCATCACGGTTCCTGTCGTCGTGTTCGCGCTGGTGCTCGCGGCCATGGCCGCGTACGCCCTCGCGTGGATCCCGTTCAAGGGCGCGAGCGTGCTCTTCGTCGCTCATCTTCGCGCTGCAGATCGTGCCGCTGCAGATGGCGCTCGTCCCGCTGCTGCAGATCTTCTCGACGGGGCTGCGTCCCGATCGCAGGCAGGGATCGCACGACGTGATCCCGATCATCCCCGAGCAGAGCTACATGCCAGGTCTGGATCGCGCACACGATCTTCGCGCCTGCCGCTCGCGATCTTCCTGCTGCACAACTTCATCTCGGAGATCCCGAGCGAGATCATCGAGGCGGCGCGGGTCGACGGCGCGAGCCACGGCCAGATCTTCCTGCGCGATCGTCCTGCCGCTGTCGGTGCCCGACCCTCGCCTCGTTCGCGATCTTCCAGTTCCTCTGGGTCTGGAACGACCTGCTCGTCGCGCTGATCTTCTCGGGCGGCACGCCGATGTCGCACCGCTCACCCAGCGATTGGCCGAGCTGACCGGCACCCGGGGCCAGGAGTGGCAGCGCCTGACCGCGGCCGCCTTCATCTCGATCGTCGTGCCGCTGATCGTGTTCTTCAGCCCTGCAGCGCTACTTCGTGCGCGGCCTGCTGGCCGGAGCCACGAAGGGGTAGTCCGCCCGAGACGGGCAGGGGGAGACGGATGCCGCGGGCGGGGGCTCGCGGCATCCGCTCTGTCCGGGGCCGGTCAGTTCATCCGTGTCCCGCCGATCACGCGGTCAGCGAACGCGACGCCGCACGGCGCCTCCGCACCGGCCATGCGCGTCGCACCCGCGGCTTAGGCTGGAGCGCATGAGCATGCACGGGAGCGCGCCGGGCGGGCAGACCGGCAGGTACGGCAAGGCGCGGACCCGCATCGCGTCGGCCGACGAGGCGGCGCAGCGGGCCGAGAACGCCGACGCGCCGAAGATCCCGCACCTGTTCCGACGCATCTCCGAGCTGTTCGCTCCGCACAAGGCGGCGCTCGCCACCACGGTCGTGCTCGTGCTCATCGGCGCGGCCCTCAGCGTCATCCCGCCGTTGCTCACCCAGCGGGCGTTCGACGACGGACTGTTCCCGGTCGGCCCCGACGGTGATGTCACCGGCCCGAACCTCCAGGTGCTCGCGTGGATCGTCGGTGCGATGATCCTCGTCTACCTCATCTCCGCGCTGCTCGGCGTGTGGCAGACGTGGCTCACCGCCACGATCGGCAACAAGGTCATGGGCGCACTGCGCGTGCGCCTCTTCACGCACCTGCAGTCGATGGAGCTCAGCTTCTTCACCCGCACGAAGACCGGCGTCATCCAGTCGCGTCTGCAGAACGACGTCGGCGGCGTGGCATCCGTGCTCACCAACACCGTCTCGAGCGTGCTCGGCAACACCGTCACGGTGATCTCGGCGTTCGTCGCCATGCTGATCCTCAGCTGGCAGCTCACGATCATCGCGCTCGTGCTGCTGCCGTTCATGGTCATCGCGCAGCGACGCGTGGGCCAGGTGCGGGCCCGCATCGCCGGCAAGACCCAGGAGTCGTTGTCGGAGATGACCGCGATCACGCAGGAGACCCTGTCGGTGTCGGGCATCCTGCTCTCGAAGAGCTTCACCCGGCAGAAGAGCGAGATCGACCGCTACGCCGACGAGAACCAGAACCAGATCCGGCTGCAGGTGCGCCAGCAGATGACCGGGCAGTGGTTCTTCGCGATGGTGGGCATCTTCATGTCCGCGGTGCCGGCGATCGTCTACCTCGTGTCGGGCTGGCTGATCGCCGGTGGCACGTCGGATGTCACGGCGGGCACCATCGTGGCGTTCACGACGGTGCAGGCGCGCCTGCTGTTCCCGCTCATGGGCCTCATGCGGGTGGCCCTCGACCTGCAGACCTCGAGCGCCCTGTTCGCCCGCATCTTCGAGTACCTCGACCTGAAGCCGTCGATCACGGATGCCCCCGACGCCCGTGACGTGACGCCCGGACCGGCGCTCGGGCGCGTCGAGTTCGACGACGTCACGTTCCGCTACCCCGATGCCGACGGCGAGATGCGCCCGACGCTCGACGGCGTGAGCTTCACGATCGAGCCCGGCCAGTACGCCGCCTTCGTCGGGCCGTCTGGCGCCGGCAAGACGACCGTCTCCTACCTCGTGCCGCGCCTCTACGAGGCATCCGGCGGCTCGGTGCGGTTCGCCGGCGACGACGTGCGCGACCTCCGGCAGGAGTCGCTCATCTCGAACATCGGCATCGTGAGCCAGGAGACGTACCTCTTCCATGCGTCGATCGCCGAGAACCTGCGCTATGCGAAGCCCGATGCCACGGACGCCGAGCTCGAGGCGGCGGCGCGAGCCGCGAACATCCACGAGACCGTCGCGTCCTTCCCCGAGGGGTACGAGACCGTGGTGGGCGAGCGCGGCTACCGGCTGTCCGGGGGCGAGAAGCAGCGCATGGCGATCGCGCGCGTGCTGCTGAAGGACCCGGCGGTGCTCGTGCTCGACGAGGCGACGAGCGCGCTCGACACGATCTCGGAACGCGTGGTGCAGCAGGCGCTCGATGACGCCGCCCGTGGCCGCACGACCATCGCCATCGCGCACCGGCTCTCGACGGTGGTGTCCGCCGACGTGATCTTCGTGGTCGTGGGGGGCAGGGTCGTCGAGCGCGGGACGCACGCGGAGCTCGTGCTCTCCGAGGGCGTCTACGCCTCGCTCTACCGGCAGCAGGAGGAGCGGCCCGTCTTCGAGAGCTGACGCCCAGTCGACTCGTCGGCCGTCAGCTCCGTGCGGCGAGCAGGTCCTCCATGAGGGCGATCTCCGCCTCCTGGCTCTGCACGATCGACGTGGCGAACGGCACCAGGACGTCGTTCGAGGAGCGCTCGAGCGCGGCATCCGCCATCTCGATCGCACCACGGTGATGGGCGATCATCAGCTCGAGGAAGCGCTGCTCGGCGTCGACGCCCGTCGAGGCACGGAGGGCCGTGACCTGCTCGGGCGTCGCGAGCCCGGGCATCGGAGCGCCGGCGGCGTGGACGACCGACACGTGCGCCGAGTGGGTGTCGGCGCCGTCGGCTGGCGCCCGCGTCATCCACGTCATCGAGGGCTCCGAGCCGGCCTGCGACAGCCCCCAGCCGCGCAGCCAGCCGTAGAGCTGCCCCGACTGCTGGGCCTGCGTGGTGGCGATGTCGTAGGCCAGCAGCCGCACGTCGGGGTCGTCGGTCGCGTCGCGCACGATCATGGCGAGTTCGACGCCCTGCTGGTGGTGCACCTGCATGTCGCGCGCGAATCCCGCCTCGACGCTCGTGTCGGTCGGCGGGGCGTCGGCGAGCGTGCTGAGCCGGCCGACCGAGAACGCGACGACGGCCACCACGACGACGGCGACGGATGCCGCCACCAGCGCCGCGACGCGACCGACGCGCGTGCCGCGCTCCCCGGCGACCGACTCCGCCATCGCTAGGAGACCTTGCCGGGCGCGTCGACGGCGCCCGTGCAGAGCGCGCCGGGCTCGGGCACGTTCTGGCTCTGCCAGTACTCCTCGATGAACGCCGCGATGCGCGGGTCGTCGGCGTCGTCGACCTGCAGCTGGCTGTTCCAGCCGCTCAGCACGATGGGCGAGGGCAGCCCCTCGAACGGCGAGAGGATCACGTAGGTGGAGGGCAACTGCGACCGGAGCTCCTCGAGCGCGTCGTCGCCGAGCGTCGGGTCGTAGGTCACCCACAGTGCCCCGTGCTCGAGGGAGTGCACCGCGTTCTCCGCGGGCACGGGCTCGGTGTACACGCCGCAGTTCAGCCAGGCGGGGTTGTGGGCGCCGCCGGCGGGCGGGGTCTGCTCGTAGTCGACGACGCCCTCCACGTGCGTCGACGTGTTGTCGAACGTCTGCACGCCGTCGACCTCGGTGCCGTCGCCGCCCGCGCTGTACGACGCCGACTGCGGGGTGAGCACGACCGTCGTCACGATGAGGGCCACCACGGCGACCGCGCCCGCGATGGCGGCGCCGAAGCCGATGCGGCGGTTGCGTCGCGCCCTGGCCTCCCGGAGGCGGTGCTTCTCGAGCTTCTTCGAACGGGCCTCGGCGCGCTGCTGCTTCACGC
>CAWCWD010000007.1:0-19009 GCA_963799015.1 uncultured Actinomycetota bacterium
GGCGCACAGGCGCGCGAACGCGCTCTGCTCGCCTCCGAAGAGCGACCCGCCCTCGCGCACGGCCTCCTGCCACGCGGCGAGCACCTCGTCGCGGTCCATCGCCATGACCGCCTCCCATGGGTCGTCCGCCTCCATGGGGACGCCGCCCATGCCCCAACGCGCCGCCTCATAGAGCAGCGGGATGGCCGCGATGCCGCGTTCCGTCGCCGAGTAGGTGACCTTGCGCGCATCCGTCTCGCTGGGGGTGCGCACGATGATGCCGCTGCGCTCGAGCCGGCCGAGCCGGTCGGCGAGCACGCTCGGCCCGATTCGCTCCTCGGAGCGCAGGAACTCCCCGAACGTGTGCTTGCCGAGCGTGAGCAGGTCGCGCATGATCAGCAGCGACCAGCTGTCACCGAAGGTCTCCACGGTGAAGTTGGTCGGGCAGGTCGAACGACCGTCAGCTCTCTTCACCCGCTCAGTCTACCGCCCATTGACTTTGATCATCAAAGTGATTTACGCTGTCGAACATGACCGACACCGCCCGTCCCGAGACGCACGACCTCGTCGTGAGCCGTGACATCCCCGCCCCCATCGAGGCGGCCTGGAAGTCGTGGACCGAACCTGACCACGTGCTGCGCTGGTGGGGCCCGAACGGCTTCACCTGCACGGTCGCCGAACTCGACGTGCGCGTCGGCGGCACGTCCCTGGTGTGCATGAGCGCCCCCGACTGGGGCTTCCCGGCGCTGTACAGCACGTGGGCGTACACGCTCGTCGACGCCCCGCACCGCCTCGAGTTCGTGCACAACATCTCCGACAAGCACGGCACCACGATCGACCCCGCGACCATCGGGGCCGCGGGCATCCCCCGCGACGTGCGGCATGTCATCACGTTCGAGTCGATCGACGACGACGATGACGCGCCTCACCGTCACCGAGCTCGGCTACACCGACGCCGAGCAGCTCGCGCTCTCGAAGCAGGGCCTCGAGGAATCCCTCGACAAGCTCGTCGCGATCTACGGCTGAGCCCGGTCGCCCTCGACATCCGTGCCCGCCCGTCGTACGGTTCAGGCATGGACAGCGCCGTCGCTGCGATCGCCGCGTGGATGCCGCAGCAGCGGTGGTTCGGGGGAAAGGGACGCACGCCGCAGGTCCGCCTCATCGGCGCCTTCGAGCTGCCGACGGTCGAGGAGGGCGCTCGGGTGCGCACGCTCCTCGTGATGGACGACGCGTCGGATCCGCCGATCCTCTACCAGGTGCCCGTGGTCGAGCGGGCCGAACGGCTGCATTCGCCCGCGGCATCCGACCACCTGGTCGGGCGCCTGCCCGACGGCGGCTTCCTCTACGACGGCCCGTACGACCGCGCCTACGCCGACGCGCTGCTCGCGATGATCGTGGGCGAGGGGCGCGCGGCGTCAGCGGGGGCGGATGCCACGGGGCGGTACTCCGGCACGGGAGGCGCGACCATCGGCGTCGCGACCGCGGGCGTCGCGACCGCGGTCGCCGCTCGCCCGCCGCTCAGTGCACCGTCGACCGTGCTCGGCGGCGAGCAGTCGAACACGTCGATCATCTACCGCCCGGCGGAGTCTGCGCCGATCATCTGCAAGGTGTTCCGGCAGTTGCACGACGGCGACAATCCGGATGTCACGCTGCAGACGGCGCTCGCCGCGTCCGGGTCGCCGCACGTGCCGGCGAGCGTGGGCGACGTGATGGGCGAGTGGGACGACGTCGGCCGGCCCACCGGTCGTGCACGCGGACATCTCGCGTGCGCGCAGGAGTTCCTGCCGGGCGTGGAGGACGCGTGGCGCGTGGCGCTGCTCTCCGCGGCCTCGGGTGCCGCGTTCACCGACGAGGCGCGCGCGCTCGGCGCCGCGGTCGCCGACGTGCACGTGTCGCTGGGCCGGCTGTTCCCGCGGGAGCAGCCGTCGGACGAGCTCATCGACCGCATCACCGCCGCCTGGACCCGCCGGCTCGGCATCGCCGTGGCCGAGGTGCCCGAGCTCGGACCGCAGCGGGCGGCGATCGAGGCGTTCTACACCCGCGCGCAGGCCGGCGCGTGGCCCGAGCTGCAGCGGATCCACGGCGATCTCCACCTCGGCCAGGTGCTGCTCGCGCCCGGGCGCGGATGGGTGCTGCTCGACTTCGAGGGCGAGCCGTTGCGCCCCATGCCCGACCGGCGACGCCCCGACCTGCCCGTGCGCGACGTCGCCGGCATGCTCAGGTCGTTCGACTACGTGGCCGGGTCGACCGCGCTCGCCCTGCCCGAGCGCGCCGAGGCGGCGGTCGCGTGGGCGGATGCCGCGCGGCAGGCCTTCATCGACGGCTACGTCGCGGCATCCGGCCTCGACCTGTCGGCCTACCGCGACCTGCTCGCGGCGTTCGAGCTCGACAAGGCCGTCTACGAGGCGATCTACGAGACGCGCAACCGCCCGACCTGGGCGGCGATTCCGCTGCACGCCATCATGAGCCTGCTCGATTCGGGTCCGCTGCGAGCGTCGACAGAAGCCGCGGGGGATCCGGCAACCGACCGCGCGGAGCCTTCGGCGCCATCGATGGCCTGAGCCCTGAGGATTTCGTCGGGAGGCAGGATGGCGACCGGATGCATCAAACGGGCCTACTTCTGGACGATCAAGCACACATTCAATCACCTCACCCTGCGCATGGCGCGCAGCGGGTTCGGACCGTTCGCGCTCGTGCGGCACGTCGGACGCAAGAGCGGAAAGACCTTCGAGACGCCGATCCTGCACGCACGCACGCGCGATGGCTTCGTCGCCGTTCTCGTCTACGGGACCGAAGTGAGCTGGTACCGCAACATCCGCGCGGCCGGACGCGGTGTCGTCGTGCGGGGCGCACGAGAATACGAGATCGACGGCATCGAACGGTACTCGAGCGGAGCAGGGCGGCGAGCGTTCTCACCTCCGCTCAGGGTGTTCCTCACGGCGACCCGGCGCAACGAGTTCCGGCTCCTCCACGTCGCGGCATCGACGCAGGTGCGCGGAGATCCAGTCGGCCCGGTGAAACGCGCGTGGCTCATGACGATCAAGCACACGCTGAACCCGCTCGCGCTGTGGATGGCGCACCGCGGCATCGGACCGTTCTCCCTCATCCGCCATGCGGGACGCAAGAGCGGCGCCGTGTTCGAGACACCGCTCATCCTCGCCCGCGTGCCCGACGGCTTCATCGCTGAGCTGACGTACGGCACCGGCGTCAACTGGTACCGCAACATCCGTGCCGCCGGCGGGCACGGCATCATCCTCTGGCGCGGACGCGAGTACCCGATCGACCGCATCGAGTCGTACACGACGGATGCCGGGCGGCGGGCGTTCGGCGTGCCGGCGTCGTGGCTGCTCACGCTGCTGCGTCGCCGCGAGTTCCGGATGCTGCACGAGGCCAAGCCACCCGCGGTCGCCTACTCGGAGTGAGCGCACACCCGTCGCTTTTCGAATCGGGCGACAGTCGATTCGGTGCTCAGCGGATGCCGCGGGCGAAGAGGAGCAGCGGCGTGCGCTCGGCGTAGTGGCGGTACTCGTCGCCGAACGCGTCGAGCAGCCGGTGCTGCTCGACGTGCGCCTTCGCGATGAGGACGACGGCGAGCAGCGCCCAGATCACGATGAGCTCGAT
The DNA here is from genome assembly GCA_963799015.1 of uncultured Actinomycetota bacterium. Classification (GTDB taxonomy): domain Bacteria; phylum Actinomycetota; class Actinomycetes; order Actinomycetales; family Microbacteriaceae; genus Agromyces. The sequence continues at coordinate 3,601 of CAWCWD010000007.1, forward strand.
GCGCCCCCGCCACAGGACCCACCCGGCGGTCGCGACGATGATGCCGAGGTAGATCGGGTTGCGCGTGAGCTGGAACACGCCGGTGGTGCGAAGCGGCGCCCCACGGCTTCGGCGCGACCCATGGCACGAGGTCGCGACCGAGCACCACCACGCCCGCGATCGCGATGGCGGCGCCATCGAGCCCGAGCAGGATCGCGAGCACCGTGATCCACGTCTCGCTCCAGAGCGGCTGCCCCGGCAGCAGCAACAACGCGAGCAGCAGGAACTGCGCCCACACCAGCCAGTTCGCCCGATCCGTCATCGTCGGCCGCCTCCTCACGACCATCCTCCTCCTCCGCAACGAACACGTCGCCGCAGCTCGCGCCGTCAGGCCCGACGGGTACCATCGCGATCATGCGCATCAGCTTCACCGCCGAGGTGCGCGACGGGTGAGTCCGGCGCGTGACGAATCAGTCGAGCTCGATCAACGTCACGCCGAGCGCCGCGCCGGCGACCGCCAGCCGCTCGTCGAAGGTCGCCATCGCCGCGCCGTTGCTCATCGCCGCGTCGAGCACGCAGCAGTCGGGCAGCTTCAGCGCCGTCTCGACCCTGAGGCGGGCGAGCCGTGCCGCTCCGCCCGGGCGCGTCCACTCGACGATGCCGAGCTCGGCAAGGTGACGCTCGGCGAGCGCGACGGCGCCGGCACGAGTAGGGCCGACGAGCACCTCGGTCAGGGTCAGCGGATGCATCAGGAACTCATCGTCGAGGTGCGTGCGGAAGAACCGCACGGCCGCCTCGTGGTGCTGGTCTCGCGACGACAGCTGAGCGATCACCACGCTCGCATCGAGGACGATCAGTCGGGCCACTCGCGCCGCAGCTCTTCGAGGTACCCGGGCTCATAGGCGACGTCGAGGCTGCCGGCACTCGCGTCGACGGCTTGTCGCCTGCGCTCGACGTGCTCACCGTGCTCGGCGTCGATCGCCTCAGCCCCGCGCAGGAACAGACGGAGCACGAGCTCGCTCCTGCTCGCGTCGGGATACGCCTGCGCGGCGATGTCGAGCGCATGCCGGATCTCGGGCGTCTCCGTCACCTGGAACCGAGGGCGGGTGGTGGGCATGTCGCGAGTGTACCACCTGCATCCTCGGTGGTACACCGGCGAGCGCTATGCGCGTCGGCTCCCGAGCAGGGCCGCCCGGTTCGCCTCGTACTTCGGCTTGCCGAGCCAGCGCCAGATGCAGTCGCACGGGCGGCGGGCAGGTGCTTGCGCTGCCACTCCTCACCGCCGTCGGGCTGCGCGGCGAGGATCGCGCCGAGCTGCACGAACATCTTGCCCTTCGGCGTCGCCTTGCGCCCGTGCTCCGAGAGGGCGTCGACCTCCTTCTGGGTGATCACGGTCTCCATGACCGGCACGATGTTCGACTCCTCGTCGGGCAGGTGCACGGCGAGCGCGGCGTTGATGCCGTCGAGCGCCGACGTGACGCCCGCGGCATCCGCTGCCCGGCCGCTCGCTCGCCACGCCGGCAGGGCCGCGTCGAGCGCCGTGAGGTGCACGAGCAACTGCGGCGTGCTGCTCCTTCATGCGCTCGACGTGCACGGCGCACGACGGGGCGCGCTGCTCGAGCGGGCCCAGAGCATGGTGTCCTCGCCCTCGTGGTGGGCGTGCAGCCCGATCGAGAGCATCGCGAGGTGGTCGCCGACGACGTCGGCGTGCGCGGCGTCGCCCTCGGCGACCCCGTCGACGAGCGCGCGGCCCTCGCCGAAGCCGGCCCTGAACATCCGGTGGATCTCGGCCATGCCGCTCGCGTCGCAGGTCTTCGCGGCGCCGGGAGCCCGGACGCACCGGCCGCCGGGGGCGCGCGCTCGGGCTGGTCGCCACTCGAGGGAAGCGCGGTCGCGGGCATGTCGACTCCGATCGTCGGTGATGGGACGCAGTCGCTCGCGACCCTACGACGAAGCGGATGCCGCGACAAGACCCCCGCTCGGGCGACACCGGGCGGCGGCCGCGCCCGCGGCAGGGCCGAGTTCACCCGCGCGATGGAGCGTGTCCTAGGGTGCTGCGTAGGTGGGGGAGGTGACCGCTCATGGCTGACGGTTCGACCGGGGATGACGCGCAGCCGTCCCGTCGCGAGTTCCTCCGCGTGGGCGGTGCGGCCGCGGCCGAGCGGCCGTCGGCGGTGCTGCGGGATTCGCGGCAGGCGCAGCGGTCGGCGGCGCCGGCCGTGATGGATCGTCCACGTCCGCACCTCCATCGCTCCTGCCGGAGGGCACGATCCCGCCGCGCGCGGCCGGGCCCGGCTTCGATCACCTCGTGGTGTTGATGTTCGAGAACCGGTCGTTCGACAACCTGCTCGGGTACCTCTACGCGACCTCCGAGGTTCCCGATGGGCAGTCGTTCGCCGGGCTGAACGAAGGTCCGTTCGCGAACGAGGACTTCGAAGGGCGGCGCATCGAGACCCACCCGTACACCGGCACGACGGACGAGGTGATGAGCAGCCCGCGGCCCGACCCGGGCGAGGACTACCCGCATGTGAACACGCAGCTGTTCCGCACGGTCGACCCGGCCGGCAACGCCCACGCGCAGGTGGCGCAGATGCAGGCGCCCTTCAACGCGCCGAGCGCGGCGACGCCGGCCACGATGACCGGATTCGTCCACGACTACATCAACAGCTTCCACGCGGAGAAGGGCACGGCGCCGACCCACCACGAGGCGAGGGCCGCGATGGGGGCGTTCTCACCCGACATGCTGCCGGTGCTCTCGACGCTCGCGCGGGAGTTCGCCGTCTTCGACCACTGGCACTGCGCGGTTCCGGGACCGACCTTCTGCAACCGCTCCTTCTTCCACGCGTCGACCTCGCACGGGTTCGTCACCAATCACGACAACGGCGGCTACGCCAAGTGGGGGCGCACGGACGTGGTGGTGCCGACGATCTTCAACCGGCTCGAGGACGCCGGGATCTCGTGGTGCGTGTACTACGACGACCGCCAGCACGTCTCGCTGACCGGGCTCATGCATGCGCCCGCGCTCAAGCCCTTCTTTCGCAGCAGGTTCCGCCCGATGAGCGACTTCTACCGGGCCTGCGAGGAGGGCTCGCTGCCCGCGTACTCCTTCCTCGAGCCCCGGATGGCCTACGACCACAACGACATGCACCCGCCGACCGGTGACATTCGCACGACGGAGGTCGACGGCGTTGCGGTCACCGGGGGTGCGATCTCCGACGTGCGAGCCGGAGACGCACTCCTGCACGCGATCTACACGGCGATCCGGGCGAGCGACACCGCGACCGGGTCGAACGCGATGAACACGATGCTGCTCGTCACGTTCGACGAGCACGGCGGCACCTTCGACCACGTTCCCCCGCCCGACGCCGAGCCGCCAGGCGACGACGTCGAGCACGAGATGGGATTCGCCTTCGATCGGCTCGGCGTGCGCGTACCCGCCATCGCCGTCTCCGCCTACACGGCAGCGGGCCAGGTCATCCATGAGCCGATGCATCATGGCAGCGTGATCAGCACCCTCACCGCGAAGTACGATCTCGAACCCCTCACGAACCGCGACCGGGACGCTCCGACCATCGACGTCGCCGTCACCCTCGAGCAGCCTCGGCCGGCGACGTCATGGCCGCAGACGCATCCGCAGTACACGCCGCGGAACCCCGAGTCAGCCGACCCCGTTCCCGACGGCGACGACGATCGTCCGCTGAGCCCTCCAGGCGCTGGACTCATGGGGCTGCTCGCGGCACACAAGGGCATCACGGATGCCCCACCGGTCACATACCGCCAGGCGCATGCACTCATCGAACAGCACGGAACGGACCTGTTCGGGCCGCCCGACCCGGTGCCGGCAACGGACGGCTGACCGTGCCGCTCGGCCCAGGGGCTGCGTTCGCCGCGTCTCGAGGGTTAGGGTTCGGAGATGACTGAAGTGAACGCGGCCCCCGCCCCACTGCCGGAGGAGACTCGCACCCAGATCCTCAGCGCCGAGGTCGCGAGGTACGTGCAGCGCGGCTGGAGCGTGCAGACGTTCGCGGCCGGCCAGGCCGTGCTGTCGAAGAACAAGCGCATGGGATGGTTCTGGAACCTGGTCCTCGTGATCCTCACGGGCGGACTCTGGTTGATCTACATCATCTACCGGGCGCTGAACCGCAAGCAGCTGACGGCGATCATCACGGTCGATCCGTTCGGGAAGGTGCAGACGACCGGCTGACTCAGCCGGCGACGATCGCCCAGGTCACACCCGACACGACGAGGTCCGCGCGCATGCGCGCCGGTGCGATGCGCGCGGCGTTCGCTCCGTCGACCTCCGTCGCCCAGGCCCGCGCCGCCTCCGGCGTGCGACCGAACTCCGTGTGCCGGCGCACAAGGCGCGACATCCGCTCGTCGTCGTCGGCGTCGCAGAACCACGCCTCGTCGAGCAGGCCGCGCACGCGTCGCCACGGCTCGCCGTCGCTCAGCAGGTAGTTCCCCTCGACGACGACGGCGCGTGCCGGGGGCCCGATCGCGATCTCGCCCGCGACCGGCTCGTCGACCTGCCGCTCGAACGCCGGCGCGTACACGGTGTGGTCGACCTCGCGGCGCACCCGCTCGAGCAGCGCGGCGAAGCCCCACCCGTCGAACGTCTCGATCGCGCCCTTACGGTCTCGCAGTCCGAGCCGGTCGAGCGTCGCGTTCGCGAGGTGGAAGCCGTCCATCGGCAGGTGCACCGCGACCGGCTCAGGGACGTCGGCGGGGTCGGGGTCGGCGCCGGCGTCGGCGGCCCCGTTCAGCGCGGCGACGAGCAGCTGCGCGAGGGTGGTCTTTCCGCTGCCGGGACTGCCGGTGATCCCGAGCACGATGCGTCCACCGGATGCCGCGCGCTGCAGCCGCCGCACCCGCTCGACGAGCACGGCGAGCGCGGCGGGCACCCCGGGGGTCGGCGTCGGATCGCTGTGCGCGGGCATGCACCCAGCATCTCGCACGCCGCGGCATCCGCTCGCGACTGCGGCATCCGCTCGCGGACGACGCATTGACGGCGGGCGGCTCGGCGATCAGGCTGGCCGCATGGCGGACTCCACTCCCGAGAACTGGCAACGCGTCGACGACTACCTCGCGACGACCCTGATCGACGACGACTCGACCTTGACCGCGGCGGTGACCGATTCCGTCGCCGCCGGCCTTCCCGCGATCGAGGTCACCCCGCTCGCGGGCAAGCTGCTGCACCTGCTGGCACGCATGTCGGGCGCTCGCCGCGTGCTCGAGGTGGGCACGCTCGGGGGCTACTCGACGATCTGGCTCGCCCGTGGCCTCCCGGATGACGGTCGCGTCGTGACCCTGGAGCTCGAGCAGAGGCACGCCGACGTGGCGCGTGCCAACCTCGAGCGGGCGGGAGTCTCGGAGAAGGTCGAGATCCTCGTGGGGCGTGCGGCCGACACCCTGCCGCTCCTCGCGGAGCGCGACGACGAGCCGTTCGACCTCGCGTTCATCGACGCCGACAAGCAGTCGAACACGATCTACATCGACTGGGCGATCCGTCTCGGGCGACCGGGCACGATCATCGTCGTCGACAACGTCGGCCGAGCGGGCGAGGTGGCGAACCCCGACACGGACGATCGACATGGTGATCGGCACGCAACGTGCACTCGAGCTGTTGGGCAGCGATCCACGCGTGGATGCCACGGCGCTGCAGACGGTCGGGCGCGAAGGGCTGGGACGGGGTCGCCGATCGCGATCGTCGTCTAGGCAGGCAGGGGCTGCCCGCCTCGCACGCCGCGGCTTCCGCTCACGAGATCTCGAGCCTGACTGGTCGCGATCTGACGCTGCTCATGCCGAAGGAACGGCGTGACAATCCCTCCGCAGAATCGGTTGATTTGTCGACTTGTTTACTGGTTCGCGAACGGGAAGGTCGCCGGGTGAGCGGCGGCCGACGTGATCCGGCTGCATCGACCGACTGTTCATCGGGCGGCAATCGGGCCAACATAGGGGTACGCGTCGCGCGAACCGCGACGCGGAGTCGCGGTACTCGACGGGGGAGGCGCGCATGACGGATGCCACGGCCTCACGCGGCGCCAAGGCCATGCATGTGACCGGGCGCATCCTGAACCTCGTGGCGCTCACCGTCGTACTCGCGATCGGAGTGGCGTTCATCTTCTCGGACGAGGGGACCGAGTTCCAGCTCAACTCACTCGCCCTGTGGTGCCTGCTGTCGACGCTCTACATGATCGCGTGGATGATCGTCCTGGGGCGCATCTCGCGCAGCACCTGGCGCGGCTCGCCCACCCTCATCGCGACACGGCCGCCGGGTCGCCTCGCGTCGCTGCTCGTCACGATCCTCTCGAGCTTCATCGGCGTCGCGGCGGCAAGCGAGCTGCTCGTGCTCCGCTCCGACCCCGACTTCGGCACCGCCATCGACTTCTTCGGGGTCTGGGCGATGCTCCTCGCCTGGGGGTTCCTGCACTGGGGCTTCGCGCAGATCTACTACCGGCTGTATCACTACGGGCCGGGGCGGGTTCGACGTCGCGCGGCGGGCGCGGTGCCACGGATGCGACGCCCGCGCGCCGATGCGGGCGACGCGGATGCCGCATCCCCCGCACCGCCCACCGGCTCGGTCGCCGTCGCGGAACCACCGATGGTCTTCCCGTACACGCAGAACCCCGGCCTGCTCGACTTCGTCTACGTCTCGTTCATGGTGGGCACGAGCTTCACGCCGAACGACGTCGAGACCACGATGCGCATCCGCTGGACCGTGGTCTGGCACTCGGTGATCAGCTTCTTCTTCAGCGCCTTCATCATCGTGCTCGCCATGAACACGATCACGAGCGGCAGCTTCAGCAACTGAAGGCGCTCAGGCGGACTCGCGGTGCCCTCCCCCACCCCCGAACCCGGGCCTAGTCGCGCCGCAGCGCCTGGGGCACCATAGGCATACGGCGACTCGCCCGGGTCGCGGCCGACCAGCTGAGGAGCCCGCATGACGGATGCCTCGACCGGCCGCCCGCTCCGCCAGAGCCCGCCCGATCCGCGTGATGCAGACCTTCGGCGAACCGCGTGACACCACCAATCCCTACCTCGTCATGCTGCGGGCCGCGCTCATCGAGGAGCCCTCGGTCGAGCACATTCCGTTCTCATGGCGTACGGCACTGACCGGGCGATACGACGTGCTGCACCTCCACGTGGCCGACGCACTGCTGGCCGGACGCCACTGGTGGACGAGAGCCGGCAAGCGGGCCGCCCTCGCAGGCCTGGTCGCCCGAGTGAGGCTCCGCCCGATCGCCGTCGTGCGCACCGTGCACAACGTCACCCCGCCGTCGGGCCCGTACCTGGATCGTGCGCTCATCCGGGCGTTGGAGCGGAGCACGGATGTCCGGATCCGCATCGCCGCCCTGACCCCCGAGGCCGACGGTGTCCCCTCGGTGCTGATCCCGCACGGGCACTACCGAACCTGGTTCGAGCGGATGCCGCGTGCCGCGATGGTTCCCGGGCAGTTCGGGTATGTGGGCCTGATCAAGCCCTACAAGGGCGTCGAGCGCCTGGTCGACGCGTATGCCGAGGCATCCGCCATCGACTCGACGCTCACGCTTCGGATCTCGGGCAAGCCGGTGGACGAGGGGATCGAGCGCCGACTGCGCGCCGCGACCGAGCGGCTCAGCGGGCTCCACACGACCCTGCGCTACGTCAGCGAGGACGCGTTCGTCGAGGTGGTCACGTCGAGCGAATTCGTCGTGCTGCCCTACCGGTTCATGCACAACTCGGGAACTGCGCTGGCGGCCCTCTCGCTCGGGCGCCCCATCCTCGTGCCCGACAACGACGTCAATCGCGCGCTGTCGTCCGAGGTGGGTCCTGGCTGGGTGCACCGTGTTCGATGGCGAGCTCACTCCCGGCGCACTGCTCGACGCCATGCGGGCGCTCCGGGCCGAACCGCCCGGGGCGGCGCCCGACCTCAGTGCTCGCGAGTGGCATGACGCGGGCGCCCGCCACGCCCGTGCATATCGGCTCGCCGCCAACCGTGTCAGGCGCCGATCGGTACCCGCATCGACGGCAGCGCGCACGGACTGCAGGCGCCCCGACGGCACCCGCACCGGCAGCCGCACCGGAACAGCCCCGCCAACCGACCGAGCGCGAGACCTCGTCGTCGTGATCCCGACCTTCCACCGGCCGGAACGGCTCACGAACGCGCTCACGGCGGTCCAGCATCAGGTCGACGCCGAGAACGGCCTGGCCGAGGCGCCGATGCGCTGCTCGATCCTCGTGATCGACAACGATCCCGCCGGCTCGGGCGAGCAGGTCGCACGGGAACACGGCGTGAACTACGTCGTCGAGCCGCAACCGGGGATCGCCGCGGTGCGCAATCGGGCGCTCGCGGAGTGCGGGCGCACGGGTGCGGGCGCTCTGCTCTTCCTCGACGACGACGAGACCCCCGAGCCCGGCTGGCTGCGCGCCATGATCGAGATGTACGCGACGACCAGGCCGACCGCGGTCGCCGGTCGGGTGGTGACGCGGCATGCCCGACGGCGTCGAGCCCTGGATCTCGGAGGGCGACGCGTTCGCGCGCCCAATACGGGCCCATGGCCAGCTGATGAGCGAGGCCGCGACGAACAACCTCCTCCTCGACGTCGACGGGGTACGCCGCCTCGGGCTGTCATTCGACGAGCGATTCGGGCTCACCGGCGGCAGCGACAGCATGTTCACCCTGCAGCTCACGCGACGCGGCGGCACGATCCGCTGGGCCGAGGATGCCGTCGTGATCGAGCAGGAGGATCCGGCGCGCCTCACGCGGTCGTGGATCCTGATGCGGGTCTTCCGGTTCGGCAACACCTCCGCGCGCGTGCGGATCGCACTTGCGCCGACGGCCGCGGGCCGGCTCGTCGAACGAGTCCTGGCGTTCGGCCGCGGAGCAGCGCGCGCCCTGGGCGGCAGCATCCGCTGGGCCTTCGGGGCGGTCTCGGGTTCGCTGCGCCATCGGGCGCACGGACTCCGGACCGTCAGCCGCGGCCTCGGCATGATCGCCGGTTCGGTCGGGTACGCGCATGACGAGTACGGCCGGCGGCGGCGATCGTCGACGACGTGAGCGGAGATCACGTACACCGACGTGACTGAGCTCCCGGGTCTGCAGACGACAGCGAGCGGATGCCGCGGCGCCGGCCGTGCTGCGCACCGCCGTCAGAATCCGCCGCCGCCGTCGCCCCCGCCGCCACCGTCGAAGCCCCCGAACCCCCCGCCCCGCCGCCTCCGTCGAAGCCGCCACCGGCGTCGCCCGCAATGCCGCCAGCGCCGTAGCCCACGTCCACCACCGCCGTCGCTGGCGAAGTACCCGCCGGCCAACCACCACCTGGTGTCGCCGGTCAGCGGCACGCCGAACCGGGAGTCCTCGCCCCGCTGCAACAGTCCGCCGCCGACGCGGATCGGCTGCGACAGCTGGGTAGCCATGAGGGCGAGGCACGACGCCAGGCGATCCGCCGAGAACGGGGCCGACGAGTGGTACCAGGCCGGCACGGTACCCGACTGCTCGGCGACCTCGGCGAAGCGTCGGATCACGGATGCCTCGTCGAACAGCACCGCCCACGGCAGGAGCTGCTCGCCCTCGGCCACCGTCGCGACCTCCGTGCTCGCGACCACCTCACGCAGCTGGTTCGCCCGCTCGCGGAGCTGCAGTCCCGCCGCGTTCAGCGGGATCCAGCGTGGCAGGAACACCCGCAGCCCGAGCGCCAGCGCGCCGATGACGATCGCGCTCCACGCGATCGAGGTCGTCGGGTCGTCGCGGAAGCCGAGGGTGATGAACCCCAGGACGATTCCGAGCACGCCTCCGATCGTGGCGGCCCTCAGCCGGCCGACCGGGCGCGGCTCGCGGTACCAGTCCGCGGCGTCGCGGAACCCGTTCCTCGTGACCGTGAGGAGGGATCGGTTGTCGTTCACGACGCGGTCCACGTCGACGCTCGAACCGCGCGCGACGGTCAACGAGCTCCCCGAGAGTCCGGGCGTGAGGATCGCGAGCACGGTGTCGTCCGTGAAATCGCCGGCCACGGCCGCCGCCCCGACGGCCAGCGGATAGTCACCGTCGTACACGAGGTGGATGTCCTGGGCGCGGCCCACCTCGCCATCGCCGAGGTCGCGCGCATCCCGGATGGCGATGACGCCGCTGCCGGCGAGCAGCATGACGGTCGCCGGCAGCCAGCGTGCCGACGCGCTGCCCGACACGAATCCGACGGAGAGCAGTCCGGCGGTCTCAGGATCGGTGACCGCGAGCGTGGTGCCGGCCTCGGGCTTCCGCAGCCACGCCACGATGAGCGATCCGACGCAGACCGCGGCGGTCAGGGAGCCCGCGAGCGCGAGCAGCGGCAGCAGGGCCGTGCCGAGGCCGCCACTCGCGGATGCCGCGAACGACTCGGTGCCGGTGCCGGCATCCGCCAGATCTGCGATGACCTCGGACAGTGCCGAGACGATCGTTCGTCCCATGTCCGGAGGCTACTCCCGTGGGAGCATGCCGGGCAGGTTCGGCAGCACCCCTTTCGGGCCTGCGTCCCGATCAGTGGGCGATGGGGAGACCCTGGATGCGGTGGGCCGGACGCCCGTGCACGCCACTCGGTGAACCGGTGCGCGAGGCTCGTGCGGCCGTCGGCGCGCTCGCCCTCTTCGGCCCGACGCTCGGCGACGAAACGGCGCTCCTCGTTGACGCGGGCCGCGATGAGCTCGTCGTGGGTCTGGAGCGTCTGGGTGAGGTAGCCGTATGCGAGGTTCATGGTTCCGATCCTTCGAGCGGTGGGGCCGGGTCTCGACCGCCTGAGATCAGATTCCTCGCTGAGGTAGGGGCGCCGTATCGGGCGGGTGCCCTATCTTCTGGTGCGGGGTACTAGGCGGCGCAGGGCACCTCAGACGGCGCGGTGGTACCTCAGACCCGGGCCAAGGTGCCTTAGGCCCGACGCCTCGCGTTGACGAGCGTCCGGCGGCGGGTGGGACCAGCCGTGGTCTGCTTGGCGCAACCTCCGTGGGGAGGGGAAATCGGCCGCCTGAAACCCAGTGCTCCCGCTCTTATCTCACGACTCGACCGGACCTGTCAGAGACTGCAAGTCACTCAATTGTGACAGTGCCGAGCGATGGAGCGCGATGGTGGCGCGCTCGCGCCGACGCCCGAGGCCCTCAGTCGCGCGGAGTGCGGTGCCCGCCCCCGGTGTCGAGGTCGTCGCCGGCTTCGAGGTCGGGGCCGTCGCTCTCGGTGATGTTCGCCCCCTCGAAGAACGGATCGACTCCCAGCTCGCGGTCATGCTCCGCCCTCAGTCGCGCCTGCTCATTCGCGCTGTCGGCGAATTTGCGTTCGTCGGAAGCACGTTGCTGGCGTCGCGTCCCCTGGTGTCGCTCATGCTCCTCCTCCTCACTCGATGCGTTCAGGCTAGTTCGCCGGATGCCCCGCCGCACCGGGGTTTGCGAAGCGAGCGGATGCCGCGACGCGGCCATGCCGACGTGCGCGCTCAGCGGCATCCGCTGACCGCTCAGCCGATGCACGAATGGCCCGCCTACCGGGCGCGCCGGATCGGAATGAGTGTCTCGGGTGGCTCCGGGCCGAGGAGGAAGTCCGTGATGATCGCGGCCAGGAGCTGCGGGCGCTCGAGCACGACGGCATGTGAGGCGCCGGGGACGACGCAGAGCCGACCGGCCGGGAGGGCCTCATAGAACGCGACGGTGTGGTCGAGGCGCACGAGGTCGTCGTCCCCGACGAGCACCAGCGTCGGATGCGCGAGTCGAGCGAGATCGTCGGTGGTCAGCGTCGGCTCGGTGGTGGCCATCGCGATGAACTTCTCCGCCACGACGGGAAAGTGGTCGACACCGTCGGGCGAGCGCTTCGCGTAAGCCTCGAGCATCACCGCGGGCGGTGCGCCGTCGTCGAGGTCGAGCTCGTGGACGCCCTCGAAGTGGAAGTTGGTGCCGATGAGCACGAGCCGGTCGACGAGGTCGGGCCGGCGAAGGGCGACGAGCATCGCCACGATGCCGCCATCGCTCCATCCCACGAGGTGGACCTTCGACGTGGCGTCGACATGCTCGAGCACCTTGATGGCGTGCGTGGCCATGTCGTCGTAGTGGAACGGCTCCTCGGTGTCGGCGGTGTAGCCGTGGCCGCGACGGTCGAAGGCGACGAGCCGGAAGCTCCTGGAGGTCTGCTGCGCCGATCGAGTCGAGGAGGTCGTCACTGTTGCCGAGGCCCCCGTGCAGGAGCACGAGGGTGTGCTCACCGCTTCCGCGCGTCTCGGTCCAGGTGTTCACGCCGTCGATGTCGATGAAAGTCGCCACGGTGCCTCCTCGGTCGGTGGAAGGATCAGGACTGCGATCGTGTGCCGCAATCGTGGCGCGGGTCGGCGCTCGTCAACTCTCCGCAGCGCCGCTCGCGGCGGGTTCGCCGGATGCCTGCCGGTGGAGAACGGACCTGAAGCAGCAGTTCGGGCCGGATGTCGATCGACGGCGTGCTCGTTCGACGCTTGAATGAGGGCGACACCCTGGAGCCCCACGACGAGAGGATCGAGCGATGACGCAGTACTTCCTGACCCTGCCCCACGACTCGGCGACCGAGCCGACGATGGCGTCGATGCAGGAGTTCGACCCTGCCGACTTCGCGGCCGTGATCGCCGCGGTCGACGAGTTCAACACCGCCCTGAAGGACTCGGGCGCGTGGGTGTTCGCCGGCGGCCTCCAACCGCCGTCGACCGCCAAGACCGTCGATGTCACGTCGGGCGAGACGCGCGTGCTCGACGAGCCGTTCGTCGAGGCGCCGTCGTACGTCGGCGGCTTCTGGGTGATCGAGGCGTCCGACGAGGCCACGGCCATCGACTGGGCGACACGGGCATCCGCCGCGCTGCAGTCCCGCGTCGAGGTGCGCGCGCTGCAGGAGCGGCCGGAGGCGTAGCCACCGCGCGGCTCGACCCCGTGGCCGTCGGAGTGAGGTTCGCGCGTCGGAGGCAGGAAGGCATCTCCCGCTGACGCACGAACCTCACTCCAGTGGAGCACGACGGGCGGACCTCCTGCTTCACCATGACCTTCATGTGCGCGCCGAAGTAGCCCTGCGAGATGCGGCCGTCGTCCTCGCGGGCGAAGCGCATCCCGTACTGTTCGAGGTCGCGGATGCCCCGCTCGGCACCCTCGGTCACGGTCTGCACGGTGCGAGGGTGGGCATCGGCCTTCGGGCGTTTGCCGACGGCAAGGCCGTCGACGTTGCGCTCGGCGAGGTCGATCGCGGCGCGCAGACCCGATCCTCCCGTTCCGATGACGAGGGCGTGCGTTGTGATCCTGTGCTCGGGGCGTGCACTGCAGAGACTCCTTCGATGACGTGAGTGGCTCCACGAATTGAGACCGAGCGGATGCCCCAACTGTGACATCGGCCGGATGCCTCGGTCGTGACATCCGGCGGACTCACAGCTTGTGGATGTCACAACTCGATGGGCGATTCGGTCATAGCTGGTGAACGAAGAAATGAGGAGCAGCGCAATGCGCAGAATCGTGATCGTGGGCGGCGGGTACGCCGGTTTCTACACGGCTTGGAAGCTCGAGAAGAAGCTCAAGCCGCGCGAGGCCGAGCTGGTGATCATCGACCCGCGACCGTACATGACGTATCAGCCCTTCCTTCCGGAGGTCGCAGCCGGATCCATCGAGGCGCGCCATGCGGCGATCTCGCTCCGGTCGCACCTCAAGCGCACGCGCATCATCGCGGGCGGCGCGACGATGATCAGTCACGCCGACAAGACCGTGACGGTGCGGCCGGCCGACGGACCCGACTTCGTCGTCGACTACGACATCATCGTGGTCACCGCCGGCGCCGTCACCCGCGTGCTGCCCATCCCGGGTGCCGACGAGGTGGCGATCGGCATGAAGCACGTCGAGGAGGCCGTCGCGATCCGCGACCGCCTGCTCACGGCGTTCGACCGGGCCTCCGTGATGGAGCCCGGACCCGAGCGGAGCCGCCTGCTCACGTTCGTGTTCGTCGGCGGCGGGTTCTCGGGCGTGGAGGGGTTCAGCGAGCTGCTCTCACTGGCCACGTCGCTGCTGAAGTCGTACCCCGAGATCCGCTTCTCGGAGCTCGGCTTCCACCTCGTGGAGGCGAACAGCCGCATCCTCCCCGAGGTGACCGACGGGCCGGGACGCTGGGTGGTGGACTTCCTGCGCGACCGAGGCGGGCACGTGCACCTCAACGCCCGCGTGAGCTCGACCGTCGACGGTCACGTCGTGCTCTCGAACGGCGAGGAGTTCGACGCCAACCTGATCGTGTGGACCGCGGGCAACGCCGCGCACCCCGTGATCTCCAAGCACACCGACCTGCCGACCGACGATCGGGGCCGGCTCATCGTGCGCGCCGACCTGCGGGTAGGTACCGCCGATGCGCCCGTTCCCGACGCGTGGGGCGCCGGCGACAATGCCGCGGTGCCCGACCTGGCCTCGCCGGTGCCCGGCGCCCTCACCGTGCCGAACGCACAGCACGCGGTGCGGCAGGGCAAGCGTCTCGCGGCCAACATCGTGGCCACTCTGCACGGCGAGCAGCCGCGCGACTACCGGCACGACTCGCTCGGCGTCGTGGCCACGCTCGGGCTGGGTCGCGGCATCTTCCAGTACAAGGGCCTGGTCATCACGGGCCTGCTCGCCTGGCTGATGCATCGCGGATACCACGTGCTCGCGATCCCGACGTGGGAGCGCAAGCTGAGGGTGCTCGTCGTGTGGCTCACGGCGCTCGTCACGGGCCGCGACATCGTCTCGCTGCTGTCGGTGCAGGATCCTCGCGGCGCGTTCGTGTCGGGCGGGGTTCCGCACGCGCGTTGACCGGGGCCCTTACTCCTCAGCTCGCCTGCGGTCGAACGGCGAGCCGAGCGAGGCGGCCGCGATCGCATGTGCTGCACGACGCGGCCGAGCAGACGCGTGAGCTCGTCACGGTCGGCGCCGTCGAGCGCATCAACGAGGACGTCGCGCACCACTTCGACGTGGCCGGGAAGGATGCGCTCGAGCACCGACGCACCCTCCGCCGAGAGCGCCACGTTCACGCCGCGCTCGTCCTGCTTCGAGGGCACGCGGGCCACGAGCCCCGCCTGCTCGAGCCGGTCGACCTGGTAGGTCAGGCCGCTCTTGCTGTGCACCAGCCGGTCTGCGAGGTCGGTCATGCTCCGCGGCGATGACCGGTCCTCGCCGAGGATCGCGAGGATCTGGAACTGCACGAAGCTGAGCCCTCCGTCGCGCCGCAGCTGGCCCTCTACGCCGTGTTGCACGAGGGCACTCACCTCGAGCAGCGCGAAGTACACGCCGAACTCCGGAGGCAGGCTCGGCGGAACGGTGGGGTCCGACATGCCCGAATCTTATGGCACTGAATTGGTTCGAATTGGAAATAGATACGGCGAGGCGCGCGTTGTCGACCGGTACAGGTAGTTCGAATTCGAAGGAGTTATCCGACATGACCGCCTCAGAGGCCACGGCCACGACCACCGACCACGAAAGGACG
>CAWCWD010000008.1:0-176900 GCA_963799015.1 uncultured Actinomycetota bacterium
GGTCGGGCACGAGCCAGACGCCGAACCAGGTCTTGCCGTCCCACTTGCGGTGCTTCGCGAGCGTGCGGATCGGCTCCTTGCCACGCGCCAGCGTGACCGGGTCGATCGTCGTCATCACGCAGCGGTCGCAGATGCCGCTCACGCGGAACCGCACGTCGCCGAGCTGCACGAACGGCCAGCCGTCCTCGGCGAACGGCGCGTCGGGGTCGCCGTCGATGATCACGTTCGGGCGGAAGCGCAGCATGTCGAGCGGGGGAGTCGCCTCGTCGGTCCAGCGGTCGAGCTGGGCGAGCGAGGACTCGTTCGCGAGCAGCAGCGGCGCGGCGTCGGCGAGCGACATCCGATCGCCCGGCATGCCGCCTCGCTCCGGGCTCACCGGACGCGCCCGGGGATCCGGCTGCCAGACCAGCCGCACCGGGCGGCCGAGGCGGATGCTGAGCCAGTCATCGGCCTCCCAGCCGGCGGGCAGGGCCGTGCCCTGGCGCGATTGACCCACGGCGACGGGCGCGGCATCCGACGGGACGTCCACCCGCAGCGGCTCGCCGCCGCCGTCGCGATCGGCGAGCAGCAGCCCGCCGTCGGCGAGCACCTCGGCCGTCAGCGCGAGCAGCCCGTTGGCCTCGCGCGCGGTGACCAACTCGCCGTCGGGGTCGACGACCGCCCACCGGCGATCGCCCTCGAGTCCCCACGGCAGCACGGTCGCCGAGCCGACGTCGACGCCGGCGAACGACTTGACGGGATACACGCGGAGGCGGGTCACCTGCATGCGAGTACGGTACCGCGCATCTCGACGCCGGCGATGACGGATGCCGCGTCGCGGGCCACTCCGCGACGCGGCATCCGGTCATCGACCGCGCCCGTCAGTCGAGCAGGTGATCCAGTGCGCGGTCCATCCAGGCGGCCCGGGTGGCGGCATCGGTGATGCCCTCGAAGCCGAAGCCGGTCATCAGCGAGCCCGGCGTGGCCACCACCGCGGCCTCGGGGAACCCTGCCGCCGTCGTGATGATGAAGTTGTTCGGGTTCGGCGCGCTGCCGGGCGGCGGACCGGTGATCTCCCAGCCGCCGGTGTCGCCGGCCTCGAACGAGGTCGTGCCCTCGCCCGTCGACACCTCGATGTCGTCGACGAACACGCCCAGCCCCTGGGTGGCCCAGTCGCTGATGTAGGCGATGGACACCTCGACCTGACCGCCGGCGTACGCCGACAGGTCGACCGACCACTGCTGCCAGCCGCGCCGAGTTGCCGGACGCGGCCCACCACTCGCCGGTCGCCGTGCCGGTCGGGTTGCAGGTCGTGTCGTCGACGAGCGTCTGGTAGTGGTCGAGCTGCGGGTGCAGCTCACGCCAGCCGGCCGGGCAGCTCTGCCCGGTGCTCTGGGTCGTGTTGCCGTTGACATCGGGCAGCGTCGTCCAGTTGTCCTGCCCGGCCGTGCGGGCCTCGACGGCCACGTGGTCCCACTCGGCCTCGGTGTCGTACGACGTCCAGAACGACATCGTGGCACCGCCGGCGGGCACGTCGATCGTGCGGGTCAGGCGCTTGTACGACACGTCGCCGATCTGCGAGTAGGCGTACGCGTCGCCGGTGTGCGGCTCGAACGGGCCGCCCTCACGATCCCACCTGCCCGCGACCCAGCTCTCGAACTGCGGGTACACGGCCGGGTCGAGGATGCCGCTCGTCGTGATGAACGAGTTGCTGTGGTTCTGGTTGTCGGCGCTGTCGCCGCCGTTGAACCCCCAGTCCAGCCCGGTGAACGGCGTGTCGACGCCGAGGACGTCGAGGAGGCTTCCGTCCTCCGCTCGTACCGGCATTGTCGACGATGAGGTAGCGCACCGAGCCAGTACTGCATGATGTCGTTGGTGAAGTCGCCCGACCCTCCGAGGGCCCGGCACCGGCTCGAGGATGCCTTCGGCCGTGCGGCATTGCGCGTTCGCCGCTGTCGGGTCGTACAACTGGTTCCCGACGAAGCCCGTCGCCGTGTACTGGCTGCCGGCCCACTTTCCGGTGTAGAGCACCCGGCCGCCCTCGTTGAGGAAGTCGCGGACCTCGAGGGCCTCGTCCAGCGCCAACCGGGAGGCGTTGCCGCCGGCCCAGCCGAGTTCGCGGGTGACGATGTCGTCGCCGGTGTACCAGATGACGCGCGTCGTAGTGCGAGAGCACGCCGAGGCTGTCGGGCGCGGTCCGCCCGCGCGCGTCGACGTCGTAGACGTCGAACCCGGTGCCGTTGGCGTTCAGCGCGTCCTCGTAGAAGCTGAGGTAGTTCGGCCCGCCGGCCTGCACCGGCGAGGCGCCCGTGTAGTCCTCCGCAGCCATGATCAGCACGTCGTCGTCGGATTCCTCGACGGCCTGGTAGGTGAACGACTCGCTGGTCTCTCCACCGCCTTCGAACCAGACCTCGACGCTGTCGCCGGGATCGGTGCCCGTGACGAATCCGCTCATGATCCGGTAGTGGACGCCGGTCTTGCCGCCGTAGCGGTCACCGCCCGTCCACTCCTCGGTCGGCACGCCGATCGCGGGGTCGCCGTTGATGGAGTACTTCAGCGTCACGTCGCCCAGGCTGCGCCGGGCGATGACGCGCACCTCCTGCGGGTCGCCGTAGGAGTACTCGAACGTGAAGTTCGCCAGGGGCAGGCCGTCCTTGTAGGTGTCGTCGCTCTCCAGGTAGAAGGGCTTGGTCGTCAGGCCGAGGTGCGACACCGGCTCGGCCGGGTTCGCCGCGGACTTGGCCACGTCGAGCGCGAAGGGCAGGGCGCGCTCGAACTCCGCCTGCACCTGCGCCTCGTCGTCGGGGAACACGAACCCGCCGCCGGCCGGCAGGCCTTCGCCGAGCTCCGGCGTCCAGGCCAGCGTTCCTCGCTGGGAGTGCGCGAAGTCGGTGGTCTCACCGTTGGTCACGTACAGCACGTCGGACGACAGGCCCGGCTCGAAGTCGGGGATGGCCGGGTTGTCGCGGTTGCCGGACAACGCGAAGTAGATCGGGTCGTCCGCGCTGGGCGTGCCGGTCTGCCAGCCCTCCGCGTACAGCAGCCACTGCCCGAACGAGTGCCAGTTGATCTGGAACGAGAAGTCGGCCCGGTCGAACAGCGACATCATCGCCTGCGTCTCGGGCTCGGATCCGGCCGACGGGCCACGGTAGGTGTCGCTGCTGATCTGCGACGACGAACCCTCCTCGTCGTAGCCGAAGTGCTCGGGGTAGTTGCGGTTGGGATCGACGCCGTCGGCCCGCGTGATCTGGCCGTCGTTGTCGTTGTCGCGCAGGTTCTTGCGCCACAGCCGCTCGGTGTCGAACGTGTACTGGTAGCCGTCGGGGTTGGCCACGACGACGAACCACAGCTCGTTGTTCTTGAGGAGGTCCCTGATCTCCTTGTCGTTGGCCCGCCAGCGCGTCGATGTACCAGTTCAGCAGTCGCCGGTTCACCTCGGTGGAGATCCACTCCCGGGCGTGCTGGGTCGAGCTGTGCAGCACCGCCGGCCGGGTGCCGTCCGCGATGCCCCGGGCGCCCTGGGTCAGCTTCAGCGCGATGATCTCGCGACCCTGGTAGGTGTGGCCGAGCACCACGAGCTTGACCAGCTGCGGGTTGTCCTTCGCGAGGCGGTAGAGCTCGTCGCGGATGCCGCCCGGCTCGTCCCAGGACCGGAAGACGTCGAAGCCCGGACGCGGCCTGCTCGGCAGCCAGCTGCCGGGCGGACTTGCCGTCCTTGTTCTTCTTGACCTTGACATCGAGACCGCGCGCCTGGAGGCCCTTCGCCTCGTCGTCGGTGAGCACGATGTCGAGGCTCACGCCGGATTCGGTGACCCTGCTGTCGGCGATGTCGAAGCCGCCGGCGGCGATCTCGGCCGCCTCCGCTCCGGTGACGTCCGCCGTGTACATGTCCAGGGCGCCGCTCATCGTCGACGGCGTTCGCGCCGACGGGGCCCAGCACCGAGAACACCAGGGCGAGCGTGGCGATACCGAAGACGAGGCGACTTGGAGTGAAACGAGATCCGGCCATGAGGACTCCTCCGGTCCGTCTCCGGCCAGTGGGAATGGTGACGACGTCGTTGTGCGTACCCCATGTTCGCCACGCTTCTGGCGCTCTGCGGACCCTACGGCATAGCCTCCTGCGACCGGTCTCCCGTGTCAAGGTGCAGCAGCCCGGTTCACGACGGATGCCGCGTCGCGGGCGACCCCGCGACGCGGCATCCGCTCATCGGCTACCCGGCGAAGTGGGCCAGGATCCTGCCCACCACGTCCGCTCGTGCGGCATCCGAGTCGAGCTGCTCGAGGCCGAACCCGAAGATGATCGTGTCGGGCGTCGTGACCGCCGACACGAGCTTGGCGAGGCCCGGCGCACGCTCCCAGTCGCTCGCGTTGTCGGGGCTCGCCTCGGGGGAGCCGAGCACCGACCAGGCGCCGAGGTCCGTCTCGAAGCCCTCGGCCTCGGACGACGCCCGCCGGTCGTGACGAGCTTCGTGTCATCGATGATGACGCCGAGGCCGCCGGTGCCCGGGTCGGTGGCGTAACTGACCACGAGCTCGATCTGCTGGCCCGCATAGGCCGACAGGTCGTAGGACACCGGGATCCAGCCGCCCGACGACCCGGTCAGCGCGTTCCACTCGCCCGTCGTCCCCGTCGGCGTGCACGGGTTGGTGAGCGTGAGGTAGTGCAGGAGCTGCGGGTGCACCCCGGCGTAGAAGCCCGCCTCGCACTCGGTCGGCGGCGTGGTCGACGTGTTCCCGTTCGCGTCGGGCAGCGTCGTCCAGTCGTCGGTGCCCACTGGGCGCACCTCGACGAGGATGTTGTCGTACCCGAGCTCGAGGTCGAAGGCGATCTGCGCCTCGAACGCGGGCTCATCCACTGCGCCCAGACCGGTCAGGTCGAACGTGCGACCCAGGCGCTGGTAGCCGTTGTCGACGTGGTCGGCGGCCATCGCCCACTCGCCCTCGATCGCATCGAACGGATTCGCGTACTCGGCGACGCCCTGGCTCTCGAACTGCGGGAACTCGTCGACCGGGAGCAGGTCGCTCGTGGTCACGAACGCGCCCGCCTCGTCGACGGGGTTGTCGACCGTCGCCGGCCCCCCGAAGGTCGCCTCGAAGCCGTCGAACGGCGGGGCGATGCCCACCGTGCCGTCCACGACCACCGGCGCGCGCGGTTGGATGCGCCCAGCCAGTACTGCGTGAAGTCGTCGGCGAGCAGCAGGCAGTCGGAGAAGAAGTCCGACGTCACCACGCAGTCCTCCTCCGGCGCGCCGTCGAGGCCGTAGTAGATGCCGCCGACCGCGGAGCCGAGCAGGCCGAAGTAGCCCGTCGTCTCACCGGCGTAGCGCCAGCTTGCCGCCCTCGTTGAGGTAGTCGCGCACCGCGATCGTGAGGTACTGCTGCCGTTCGGCGACGGCCAGGTCGGGGAGGGGGCCGAAGAGGAACGTGTCGGTCAGCACGTCCTCCGGATCCTGCGTCAGCCGGTTGTCGCCGAGGTACCAGAGCACCGCGTCGTAGTGACCGAGCACGCCGAGGTCGTGCGGCACGCCCTGCGCGTCGACGTCCCAGACATCCGGGGTCACGCCGTTGGCCTCGAGCGCCGCGACGTGCTCGTCGACGTACTTCGGCGCGGTCGTGCCCGCCGGGTACGTGGGGTTCACGCCCGTGTAGTCCTCGTTGGCGATCACGAGCACCGAGTTGCCGGTGTCCTGCGCGACCTCGTACGTGAAGTGCTCGCTCTCGACCTTGCCGGCCTTCTCGCCCTTCGGGAGGTCCTTCTGGGTCGTCGTGCCGCCGAACCACACCTCGACGCTGTCGCCGGGCTCGCGCCCGTGCACGACGCCGCGGTACTCGGCGTAGTAGTCGACGTTCTCGAAGCCGTAGCGTTCGCCGCCGGCCCACTCCTCGACCTTCGGCCTTCACGGCCGCGCCGCCGTTGATCGAGTAGTACATCGTCTTCGCCTTGAGGCTCCGCTTGGCCGACGACCGCGACCGTCTGCGGGTCGCCGTACGAGACCGTGAAGCTGTCGACCTTGAAGTCGGCCGCGTCACGACCGACGACCGACACCGGGTCATCCGGGTCGAGGGCCGACTCGGCCACGGCGAGCGCGAACGGGATGTTCTTCTCGAACTCCGCCTGGATCAGCCCCTCGTCGTCGGGGAAGTTGAAGCCGCTCTGGCAGTCCTCGGCGAGCCACTCGTCGTCGGGCACCGAGTTCGATGCCGCTTCGCAGGTCGCCATCTCGGGTGTGAAGCCGAGCGTGCCGAACGCCTCCTGCGTGTGCGAGTCGGTGTCGCCGTTCGTCGTGTACAGCTCCGCCGAGATGTCGGGGTCGTAGCCGGGGATCGCGGGATTCGCGTCGTCGCCGACCATCGCCTCGTAGATCACGTCATCGGGCGACGGCGTGGCGACCTGCCAGCCGATGCCGTGCAGCAGCAGCTCGGCAGCCGAGTGGTAGTTCACGAGGAACTGCGGCGTGACCTCGGCGAACAGCCCGTCGAGCGCCTGCGTCTCGGGCTCGGATGCCGGCGAAGTGACCGCGATACGTGTCGCTCGCGGGGTTCGGCGACGAGCCCTCGTTGTCATAGCCCCAGCGGGTGGGGAAGTTGCGGTTGAGGTCGACGCCGTCGCCGACGCGTGATCTCGCCGTCGCCGTTGTTGTCGCGGAGGTTCTTGCGCCAGAGCCGCTGCCCGTCTTCGAAGCTGAAGTCGTAGCCGTCGGGGTTGGCGACCGGCACGAACCACAGCTCGGTCGCTGTCGATGATGTCGGTGATGCGCTCGTCGGTGCCGTACGAGGTGACGTACAGGTCGAGCAGGCGCCGCACCATCTCCGGCGTGATCCACTCACGCGCGTGCTGCGCACCCATGTACACGGTGGCGGGCTTCTTCCCGTCCTTCGCCTTCGCAACGCCCGTGGTGACGCGAACCGCGCCGATGTCCTGGCCGTTCGTGGTCTGGCCGATCACGCGGAACTCCGCGATGTCGGGATGCGCCGCGGCTTGCGCCATGAGCTCCTCGAGCAGTCCGCCCTCGCCGCTGTACGTGCGGAACACCCCGTCGGCGGCCTGCAGCGACCGCCGCTGCGCCGCCGGCTGCTTCAGCTCGAGCTCGGTCCCGGTCGCCGCGAGCTCGGCGACCTGCTCGCCGCTCAGGATGACCTGCACGTCGACTTGCCCGGCTCCTCGGCGCTCGGCGCCGCGACGACCTCGTGCCGGTCGACGCCGAGGTCGACGATGGCGGCGAGGCCGCTCGGCATCGACCGTGCCCGTGTACACCGACAGCTGGTCGTCATCGCCCGGTGGCGGTGGCGGGACTCGCGACGCTCGGCGTGGCGGTGAGCCCGGTGAGGATCAATGCGGCGGCGGTGGCGACGGCGAGCTGACGGAACATGCGTACTCCCTTGTGCGCGATGACGTCCTTGCCGGGGTGGTTCCCCGGCACTCCGGGTGCAGCGGGTTGCGGCAACCCGAACCTTGCTCATCATCACGCCCTCTTCACGGGGTCGTCAACCCGTTGCGCCGAAGCGCCACGATCGTTGCGCGGCTCGCCGATCCGTTGCGGCGATCAGACCAGGCGCGTCGCGTGCCGACGTCGACGCTCGGCGCGGACCTCGCCGTCGCGTGAGGTCGAACGACCTGCACTGACCTGCCAAAAAACGAGCACGGGGATTTTGGCACCGCACGGAGTCTTGACAGGGCCGACAACGTTGTCATAGCTTGCTGCCAAGACGTTTTGCCAAAACGTCTTGGCACCGCAAGATCCTGCACCACACAACCTTGAAACGGAGTGAAGTGATGAAGCTTCGCACACGCACCCGGTCCCCCCGCCGGGGCGCACGCGTCGGGATCGCCGCCGCGACCACCCTCGCCACCGTCGCCGCCCTCGCGGCGTGCGGCGTCGGCGGCACCGGCGGGGCATCCGCCGACGCGGACACCCTCACGGTCGTCGTCGAAGGCGGCGGCAAGGCCGAACTGCAGCCGATCGCCGACCTCTACAAGGAGGAGACCGGCACCACCGTCACGCTCGTCGAACTGCCGTACGCCGGTCTCTACGACCGCATCTCCACCGAGCTCGGCAGCGGCAGCCCCACCTTCGACGTCGCCGCGCTCGACGCCATCTGGCTCAGCGCCTTCGCCGACGGCGTCTCGCCGCTCGACGACCTCTACACCGACGAGGTGAAGGACGACCTCTTCGGCGGGCTCGTCACCGAGGCCCAGGTCAACGGCGCCTACGTCGGCATGCCCGTGTGGACCAACTCCGAGATCCTCTTCTATCGCACCGACCTCTTCGAGGACCCGGCCAACCAGGCCGACTTCGAGGCGAAGTACGGCTACCCGCTCGCGCCGCCCGCCGACTGGGAGCAGTACCGCGACGTCGCCGAGTTCTTCACCCGCGACACCGACGGCGACGGCCAGGTCGACCTCTACGGCACGGATGTCAAGGGCGCCGTCGAGACGGAATGGCTCGCCACGGTGTCGCAGGCCGGCGAGGAGCACATGGTGCTCGACGCCGAGAGCGGTGAGGTGACCATCGCCGACGCGGAGCACCAGGAGGCGCTCGACTTCTACACGAGCCTCCTGCCGTTCGCGCCGACCGGTGCCGCGCAGCTCGACTGGGCGGGTGCGCAGAACCTGTTCTACCAGGGCAAGCTCGCGATGATGCGGTTCTGGGGCCACGCCTACCGCGGCACCCCCGACGACTCGGTCGTGAAGGACGCGATCGGCGTCGCCCCGATGATCGCCGGCCCCGGCGGCGTCGCGGGCGTGCCAGGGGCGTGGTACCTCTCGGTGCCGCGTGCCGGCGCCAAGCAGGACGAGGCCAAGGCGTTCATCGCAGTTCGCCTACGAGCACAACGACCTGTCGGCCGACACGTCGCTCGGGCTCGTCGCGCGCAAGTCCGCATTCGAGGCGAAGAGCGGCGAGGCCGGTTACGAGAACTACCCGGCCCTGCTCGACACGCTGAACGCACCGCAGACCCTTCCCCGCCCGGCGACGCCGGAGTGGCAGGAGATCGTCGACTCGGTGCTCACGCCGATGCTGCAGAAGGCCGTCGAGCCGGGCGCGGACAACGCCGCCCTGCTCGAGGAGGCCAAGTCGCAGATCGAAGCGATCCTCCAGTAACCCGTCGAACCACAACGGCAAGGACGTCCCCGTGGCAAGCACCACCCAGCACTCCCCGATCGGGGCGGTCGACGAGACCGCCCCGGCCGGGCCGGCCAGTCCGACCGGGCGGCCGCGCGCGGCATCCGATCGACGGCGTCGCCCGGCGCGTCGGCGCAGGCACCTCAGCGACCGGGGCTTCGCGCTCGCGCTGATGGCACCGGCGGGCCTGTTCCTCGCCGCCTTCGTGCTGTGGCCGCTCATCCGCTTCATCGTCGACAGCTTCTACGAGATCTCGCCGATCGCGGGCGGCCCGCGCACCTTCGTCGGCTTCGCGAACTACGCCACGGCGTTCGCTTCGGAGGCGTTCCAGAACGCGTCGGTGCGCACCGTGGTCTACACGCTCATCGTCGTGACGCTCGAGTTCACGCTCGGCCTCGCGGTCGCCCTGCTGTTCAGCGCCCTCGGTCGTCGGTCGAGCGTCTTCCGCACGATCTTCATGTACCCGCTGATGATCGCCCCGATCGTCGCGGGGCTGCTCTGGCGGTTCCTGCTCATCGACAACTTCGGCATCGTGAACGAGCTGCTCTACCGCTGGGGCATCCTCTCGAGCCCCGACCAGATCCACTGGCTGAGCGACCCGAACATCGCGCTGTTCTCGGTGGCATTGCCGGATGTCTGGCTCACCACGTCGTTCATCACGCTCGTGCTCTTCGCGGGCCTGCAGAACATCCCGGGCGACGTGATCGAGGCGGCCCGCATCGACGGCGCGAGCTACCCGCGGCTGCTGTTCAGCGTGATCATCCCGTTGCTGCGACCGGTCATCGCGGTCGCCCTCATCGTGCGCGGCATCGACGCGGCGCGCGCCTTCGACATCATCCTCATCCAGACGGATGGCGGACCCCAGGGGAGCACCACCACCTTGAGCCTCTTGATCTACCGCACCATGACCCGCTTCGGCGAGCCCGGCCTCGCGAGCGCCATGGGCACCGTCTACCTCATCGCGATGCTCGCCGTGGCGATCACGGCCATCGCGCTCATCTGGCGACCGGGGAGCCAGGCACGATGAACGGCCTCGAGACCCGCGGCAAGACCCGCATCGCGCTCTGGGCGCTGCTCGCCGCCGCCCTCATCCTCTACGGATTCCCCTTCGTCTACCTGCTGCTCACCTCGTTCAAGCCGCCGCTCGAGGCGATCTCGGTGCCGCCGGCGGTGCTGCCGACGCAGTGGACGCTCGAGAACTACGTCTCGGCGCTGAGCCGGGAGGGCGTGCCTGCGGCGCTCGTGAACAGCGTGATCACCGCGGTCCTCAGCACGGCGCTCTCACTCGTGCTCGCGGTGCCGGCCGCCTACGCGATCACCCGGTACCGCACCCCGAGCGGCCGCGTCTTCATCGTGGCGGCGCTCGTGACCCGCATGGTGCCCACCATCGCGGTCGGCGTCCCGCTGGTCGAGATCATGCGCAACCTCGGGCTCACCGACACGTCGTTCGGCCTCGCCATCGCGCACACGACCATCTCGCTGCCACTGTCGATCTGGCTGATGGCGAGCTTCTTCGAGGCCGTGCCCGACGAGCTCGACGAGGCCGCCAAGGTCGACGGATGCTCGAGGCTGCAGGCCCTGTGGCGGGTCGTGATCCCCGTGGTCACCGGCGGCGTGGCGGTCACCGCGATCTTCGCGTTCCTCGCCTCGTGGAACGAGTTCCTCTTCGCGCTGCTGCTCACCTCGATCCGGGCGCAGACCACGCCGATCGTGATCGCGAACTTCCAGAGCCAGTTCGGCCTGGACTGGGGCGGCATGACGGCGCTCGCCGCGGTCTACTCGATCCCCGTCATCCTCCTCACCCTCCTCCTCCAGCGACACATCGTCGCCGGGCTCACGCTCGGCGCGGTCAAGGGCTGACCCGCGGCATCCGCCGACCACGGGGCATCCGCACCACCACCAGTAGAAACGGAACCACAGCATGGAATTCTGGCAACCGAACAGCCCGCTCGGCGGCCTCGCCCACATCAAGACCGGGCGTTCGCGCCGCGAGTCGAGCTGGGACCAGACCGGCGGCAACCGCGACTTCAAGGTCGTGCCCGCGGGCGAGACCTTCGTGATCGCCGACATCGCGGGCTCGGGTCGCATCGAGCACATCTGGCTCACGACGCGCTGCTACTCGGAGAAGTACCTGCGCAAGCTCGTGATCGAGATGTACTGGGACGGCGAGGAGAACCCGAGCGTGCGCGCCCCGCTCGGCGACTTCTTCGGCGTCGGCCACGCGGTCGCGAAGCACTACATCTCGCTCCCGCTCAACGCGGTCTTCGGGCCGCGCCGCGGTCCCGAAGGGCCCGTTCGCCGCGGCGATGAACTGCTACTTCCCGATGCCGTTCGGCTCGCGGGCGAAGATCCAGATCCGCAACGAGAGCGACCAGCCGATCCAGAACCTCTTCTACTACGTCGACTACGAGCTCACCGATGAGCCGATCCCCGACGACGTCGGCCGCTTCCACGCCTTCTACCGGCAGGAGAAGCCGACGACCGCCGGTGCAGCACGCGTCCGACGAGGAGGACCCGGCGCCATGGGACCTGCCGGGCACCAACCTCACGGGCGACGACAACTACGTGATCCTCGACGCGGAGGGCACCGGCCACTACGTCGGCTGCGTGCTCAGCATCGACAACTTCGACGCCTCGAACCAGGTCTTCACGTGGCCGGGCGAGGGCGACGACATGTTCTTCATCGACGGGGAGGTGTGGCCGCCGTCGCTGCACGGCACCGGCACCGAGGACTACTTCGGCGCCGCGTGGGGCTTCCCGAGCGGCGAGTACGCCGGTCCGTACCACGGCATCACGCTCGGGGCGAGCCCGCAGGAGCACTTCGGCCTGTGGAGCATGTTCCGCTGGCACATCGAGGACCCGGTGCGCTTCCAGTCGTCGCTTCGCGTCTCCATCGAGCACGGTCACGCCAACGACCAGGGCAACGACTTCTCGAGCGTCGCGTACTGGTACCAGGCCGGGGCGCACAAGCACGCACGCGGAGCTGCCGCCCGTCGAGGAACGCCTGCCGCGCCGTTGGCCCGAGCACGGACTCTGGGACGAATGAGCGGCATCCCTGCATCGGAGACGGCTGCCGGAGTGGTACGAAGGTGAGACGGTGACGTGAGACCAGGGAGACGGATGCCACGCGCGCAGGTCGGGATACGCGACGTCGCCGCGGCGGCGGGCGTCTCCGTCACGACGGTCTCGCATGTGCTGAACGAGACACCCCACACCCGAACGAGCGAGGTCACCAAGGCACGGGTGCGCGCTGCCGCCGCGGAACTCGGCTACCAGCCGAACCGTCTGGCGCGGGGCCTGCGCACCCGTGCCTCCGGCATGGTCGGCCTGCTCACCGAGGAGATCGCGACCACGCCGCACGCCGGTCGCATCATCCTCGGCGCGCAGGAGGAGGCGAGCCGGCGCAATCTCACGCTCGCGATCATCAACTCCCGCTTGAACGCGGGGGCCGACGTGCAGTCGGCCGAGGTGCAGGCCTTCATCGATCGCCACGCCGACGGCGTCATCTACGCCACGGTCTACCACGACGAGGTCGTGCCGCCGGACGAGCTGCTCTCAGTGCCGTCGGTGCTCATCGGTGCTCGTGACCGGGGCGGCGAGATCCCATCGGTGATGCCCGATGAACGCGCCGGCGCGGCATCCGTCGTCGATCTCCTCGTGCGCACCGGCCACCGCCGGATCGCGTTCGCGGCGAGCTCGGTCGACGTGCCGGCCACTCGCGGCCGCTTGCAGGGCTACCGCGACGGCATGGCCGCGGCCGGCCTCGACCCCGACGCGTTCGTCGTCGAGGCGGTGTCCGAGGCGATCGGCGGGTACGAGGCCACGATGGGACTGCTCGACCACGGCGCCGACCCGGCGACGCGGCCGACGGCGGTGTTCTGCTACAACGACCGCATGGCGATGGGGGCCTACCGCGCGGCCGCCGAGCTGGGGCTCGAGGTGCCCGCGGATGTCTCGATCGTCGGGTTCGACGACCAGGACCCGATCGCGGCGAGCCTGTTCCCGGCCCTCACGACGGTGGCCCTCCCGCACTATGAGATGGGTGCCTGGGCGGTCGAGACGCTCACGTCGCTCATGGAGGGCCACGACGAGCTCCGGCTCCTCGGCGCCCACCCCACCCTGCTCGCGTGCCCGATCGTGGAGCGCGCGTCGGTCGCGCCGCCCGCGCGGGCCTGAGCGACGCGACGGAGGCCTGAGCATGCGACCCTCGTTCCACTTCACGGCCGAGCGCGGCTGGATCAACGACCCGCACGGCATCACGGTGCGCGACGGCGAGTACCACGCCTTCTTCCAGTACGTGCCCGAGCGCACCACGTGGGCGCCGAACTGCCACTGGGGCCATGCGAAGGGCCCCGACCTCTTCTCCCTGACCGAGCTGCCGGTCGCCATCGCACCCGGCGAGGGCGACGACGGCATCTGGACGGGCTCGCTGGTAACCGACGACGCCGGTCGCGCGCGCATCTTCTACACCGCGACGGCGCAGCCCGACATCGGTATCGGCCGTGTACGCGTCGCCACGCCCGACGACGAGGGCTGGATCGCCTGGTCCAAGGGTGCGGTCGTCGCCGAGGCGCCCGCCGAACTGGACATCATCGCCTACCGCGATCCCTTCGTCGTGAGGGAGCCCGATGGTTGGCGGATGTTCCTCGGCGCCGGGCTCGCCGACGGAACGGCCACAGCATTGTCGTACCGCTCGAGCGATCTGCAGGACTGGGCCTACGAGGGCATCGCGCTGCAGCGGTCGATCGACGAGGTCGAGCCTGTCTGGATGGGCGCCCTCTGGGAGTGCCCGCAGATCATCGAGGTCGGCGGACGGCACGTCATGGTCTCCTCCGTGTGGGACGACGACGTGCTGCACTACGCGGGTTACGCGATCGGGAGGTACGCGGGGGGCGTCTTCACCGCCGAGTCCTGGGGTCGGCTCACCTACGGGCCGAGCTACTACGCCCCGTCCTTCTTCCGCGATGCGCAGGGCCGGCCGTGCCTCAGCTTCTGGATGCGCGGCATCGCCGACGTCGAGGCCGGCTGGGCGAGTGCCCACAGCGTTCCGCACGTGCTCACCATCGACGGCGACGCGCTCGTCGCCACGCCTCACCCCGACCTCGAGGGCTACCGCGGTCGGGTCGTCGACGACGCGCGGCTCCCCGGGCTCGCGGGAGATCTCAGGTGGTCGCCCGCCGACCGCGACGAGCTGCGGATCTCTTCCGGCGACGAGCTCGCCGCGACGCTCCGCGTGGCTGACGGTGAACTCGTGCTGAAGGTGGGCGGCGACGAGTGGTCGATGCCGGCCTCCGGCGACACCCGGGTCCTGCTCGACGGACCGGTGCTCGAGGTGTCGCTGCCGACCGGCGTGCTCGGAGCCGCGATCGCTCCGGCGGGGGATCGCTTCATTGCGACCAGCGTCGAAGGGAGGCCTCGAGGCGTATGAGCTCGCTCGCTGATCACGGTCGCGTGGCGGCCGACGAGTCGACGGATGCCGCCGGCTCCGCAGGCGAGGTCGACGCGCTCGTCATCGGGCACCGCTTCGTCCCGTGAGTTGAGGCCCCCGAGTCCCCGCCCGGTGGTCGCCCGGAAGGAGTCTTTCCCCGCAGGATCGGTCGATTTGTCGACAAGTCGACTTGTTTACTTGTCGACAGATCGACTTGTTTATTTGTAGACAAGTCGACAGATAAACGGATTCGGCGGAGAGACATGCCTCCGCAATCCGGTCCGAGCTCAGGCTGGGAGAGGGCCTTCGGGCCGGTCGCGTGTCGCACGCGCGTGCGAGCATGGGTGCATGCCCGCCGACCGATCCTCCCGCGCGGGCGCGGGGAGGCGCGGCGGGCGACTGGCGACGCGCGTTGGCGTCGTTCACGCCCGGTCTCGGCTCCGGTGCGTGCCGAGGAGCGGGTCGAGAGCAGCGACGGATGCCGCGGCGCGGCGCCCGCTCGCGCTGCAGTTCGAGCTGCGGCGGCGCGTGCCGCGGCGCCGCGGGGAGTGGCAGGGCCCGCGTGACGAGCCGGCGCGCCGCGCGGCATCCGTCGACCGCCTGGCGGTGCGGCCCGTCACGGCCGGCGCCCGCGGCGGTTGGATCAAGGCGGGGCTCACGTGGCAGAACATCGCCTACCAGGCGAGCGCGGGCGGATTCGACCCGGCGCAGTCGCGCTGGTTCGCGCAGTTCGCGCTGCTGAAGGGCAGCTCGCCCGGGCATCTACCAGGCCTACGGGTCGGAGTGGATCACGCTCGACGAGTTCGAGAGCCCCCTGCTGTGGGCGCTGCTCGCCGAGGCGGGGCGACTCGGCATCGCGCTCGCCGGGTCGGATGTCACGCCCGACGTCGTCGTGCGGGGCGCGGCGGCGGTGGTGCTCGATGCGACGCTCGACGGCGAGGCGGCGCCCTCGCGCTCGCGCCGCGTGCGCGTGCGGCGATCGGGTGCGGCGATGGCGAGCCGTCGATCGCCCGGACCGGCCGATCACGTGCGCCCGATCGCGTCCACGGGCTCTACCGCTTCGACCTCGATGCGGGAACGATCGAGCTCGCGCCGCTCGCGGCCGCCCTCACCCCCGCCGAGCGCGGCCGCGCTCGAGCAGGCCGCGCACGGTGCGGGTGCCCGCCGCCGACGTGCCCGAGTTCCTGCGCGGCCACTTCCACGCCCTCGCCCGGTCGATCACGGTGGCGAGCCGCGACGGCAGCTTCACGCCGCCGCCCGCGCCGCTCGCCACGCTCGTGCTCGACGCGCGGTTCGAGCCGCACGACGTGCTGCGCCTCGCGTGGCACTGGGAGTACGCCGACGGGCGCACGAGCCCCGTCGAGGCATCCGCTGCCGATGCCGCCGCAGCGACCCCGAGCTCGACGACGACCTGCTCGCCCGCGTCATGGACGAGCTCGGCTGGGTGCCGTTCGAAGCGGTCATCCTGCGCGGCATCGACGCCGCCGAGTTCACGGCCGAGCGGATGCCGCGGCTCGAGCGCCTCGCCGAGCACGAGCGGGCTGCGCATCGACGTCACGGGCGAGCGGCCCGACTACCGCGAGGCTCACCGAGCCGCCGCAGGTCAGGGTCACCACGGTGGAGTCGCCACGCCCGACTGGTTCGACCTCGGCGTGGTCATCACGGTCGGCGGCAAGGCCGTGCCGTTCATGCCGCTCTTCAGGGCGCTCGCGAAGGGCCAGAAGCGGCTCCTGCTCGTCGACAAGACGTACCTCTCGCTGAACCAGCCGATCTTCGAGCCGTTGCGCGAGCTCATCGAGGAGGCGGGCACGCTCGCCGAATGGGAGACCGGCGTTCGCATCCATCGCAGCCAGACGAGCCTCTGGGCCGACTTCGAGGATCTCGCGGATGTCGCCGAGCCCGCGGTCGAGTGGCGCGAGACGGTCGCCGGGCTCGAGCGCGGCGAGGTCGAGGAGCTGCCGCATGCCCGCCGGCGCTCGCGCTGCCGCTGCGTCCGTACCAGCTCGCGGGGTTCCGATGGCTCGCCTTCCTGCACGCCAATCGCCTCGGCGGGATCCTCGCCGACGACATGGGGCTCGGCAAGACGGCGCAGACGCTCGCGTTGATCGCGCATGCGCGCGCATGCCGTCGAGGGCCTCGAAACCGGGTCGAGACGCGGCCGACTCCGTCGGCGCTCCTCGACCAGCAGCCGCGGCCCCGCCTCGACCAGCAGCGCCGGGCCGTTCCTCGTGGTGGCGCCCACGTCGGTCGCCTCGAACTGGGTGAGCGAGGCCGCGCGGTTCACGCCGGGCCTGCGCGTGGCGACGGTCACGGCGACGGAGGCCCGCGCCCCGGGCGCATCGCGGATGCCGCGGCCGGCGCCGACCTCGTCGTCACGACGTACGCGGTGCTCCGCCTCGAGGCCGCGGCGTTCGCGGCGCTCGAGTGGGGCGGGCTCGTGCTCGACGAGGCCCAGTTCGTGAAGAACGCGGCGACGAAGGTGCATCAGGCGGCCCGCGGCATCCGTGCGCCGTTCCGGCTCGCCGTCACGGGCACCCCCGTCGAGAACAGCCTCTCCGATCTGTGGGCGCTGCTCGGCATCGTCGCGCCCGGCCTGTTCCCGTCGCGTCGGGCGTTCGACGAGCGCTACCGCCGTCCGATCGAGGACGACCGCAACACCGAGCGGCTCGACCGGCTGCGACGGCGAATCCGCCCGCTGATGCTTCGTCGCACGAAGGAGCTCGTCGCGCCCGAGCTGCCGCCGAAGCAGGAGCAGGTGCTGCAGGTCGAGCTGCATCCGCGGCATCGGCGCCTCTACGACACCGTGCTGCAGCGCGAGCGGCAGAAGCTGCTCGGCCTGCTCGACGACCTCGATCGCCAGCGCTTCATCGTGTACCGGTCGTTGACCCTGCTGCGGATGCTGGCCCTCGACGCCAGCCTCATCGACGAGGAGCGCTACGCGGGCATCGCGTCGGCGAAGCTCGACGCGCTGTTCGAGCAACTCGACGACGTGCTGGCCGAAGGGCATCGCGCGCTCGTGTTCAGCCAGTTCACGTCATTCCTCGGGCGGGCGGCGGCCCGGCTGGATGCCGCGGGCGTGCCCTACGCCTCCCTCGACGGGTCGACGCCGGTGCGCCGCCGCGACGCGGAGATCGCGAGGTTCCGGGCCGGCGAGGCATCCGTCTTCCTGATCAGCCTCAAGGCCGGCGGATTCGGCCTGAACCTGACCGAGGCCGACTACGTGTTCCTCCTCGACCCGTGGTGGAACCCGGCGAGCGAGGCGCAGGCCGTCGACCGTGCGCACCGGATCGGCCAGGCGAAGCAGGTGATGGTCTACCGGCTCGTCGCGTCGGGGACCATCGAGGAGAAGGTCATGGCGCTGAAGGCGAAGAAGGGCGAGCTGGTCGCGTCCATCCTCGACGACGAAGGGCTCGTCGACGAGGCGCTCAGCGCCGAGGAGCTGCGAGCGCTGCTTTCGGACTGACGCGGCGTGCCCGCTCGGCCCAGGCCCGGGCAGTGGAATCCATGAGCGGCTCCCACGGGGTGGGTTCGATCCCGAAGGTCGCCGTCGTGTCGGTCGCGTCGACCACGAAGGGCCGCTCGAACTGGTAGAGCACGCCGGTGACCTCACGCAGCAGCGGAATCGCGACCCCACCGGTGGCGAGCACCCAGCGGGGCACCCGACGCAACCGCGGCTCACCGGTTCCGGCACGCTCACCGAGTTGACGCAGGACCTCACGGACGCTCAGGGGCGGGTTCGACGGCACCAGCCACGGGCCACCCCAGGCGCGTTCGTCCTCGCCGGCGACCACGAGCGTGCGCGCGATGTCGTCGATCGCCGTCCACGAGTGCGGCTGGTCGGGATCGCCGAACACCGAGGCCGGCCGACCGGCGAGGGTCGCCTGGGCGTACATGACGAGCAGCCCGTTGGAGGCCTGCGCGGTCGGGCCGACGTAGTCGGAGGCGCGCACCTCGGTCGCCCGCACCCGCCCGGCGCGATGCGCCGCGAGCGCGTCGTGCCACATCCGTGCACGCAGTTCGCCCTTGTGGTCGGACGGGGCGAGCGGCAGCTCACGGGTCATCGGGACGTCGACGGGACCGTACCCATACAGGTTGCCGAGCGTCACGAGGACCGCGCCCGACGATTCCGCCGCGGACAGGATGGCGGCGGCGAGCGGCGGCCACCCCCGCTCCCACTGCGTGTACGTGCCGGGGTTCGCGCAGTTGTAGAGCACGGAGGCCCCATCTGCCGCGCCGGCGAGGGCGTCAGGATCGGTGGCGTCGAGCGCGAGCCGCTCGATCGACGGATGCTCGGGACCGCGGCCCGATCGCGTCACCAGGCGCACCGAACGGCCGGCGTCGGCCAACCTGCCCGCGAGCGCCACGCCGATGGGACCTGCGCCGACGATGACGTGGATGTTCGAACTCATGAGACCTGTCTCCTTGTCCTTCACCGCGCCCAGCGGTCGCGGCGGCGCGAGCGGGGCTCGTCGAGGCCGAGGTGCACCCGGGTGCGCTTGCGTTCCCACACGATGCATGCCGCGCCGAGCGCCCAGAGCGGCACCTGCGTGAGGAAGGCGACGCGGAACGCGTCGAGGCTGTACGTGTCGGGCGTGCCCGCGCCCTGCGCGTCCATCGCGATGCCGATGAAGAGGATCGCGAGCAGCGCCGCGAGGAAGCCGCCGACGTTCACGATGCCGGTGGCGGTGCTGAGCCGGTGGCGCGGGTTGAACGTGCGGGCGTGGTCGAAGCCGATCATCGACGCCGGTCCGCCGGTGCTCAGAGCGAGGGCGAGCACGAAGAGGAGCCAGAGCGGAGCCTGGCCCGGCCAGGCGATCACCGCCAGCCAGGCGATGACCTGGACGGCGATCACCGGCAGCACGAGCATCCGCGACCGCCGCATCGGATGCCGGCTGGACAGCGCGCCGATCACCGGACCCGTGACCATGCCGAACACGACGTAGACCGTGAAGATCAGCGACGCCACGGCGGGGGTGAGTCCCTCGCCCACCGTGAGGAACGGGAAGCCCCACAGCAGGATGAACGCGGTGCCCGAGAACGGCGTCGTGAAGTGCGACCAGAACGCGAGGCGGGTCGCGGGGTGCGCCCACGATTCGCGGAATCCCTCGCGCAGGTCGGCCGCCGAGGTCACGGCGTGGATCGCTCCGGTCGCCGTGTCGACCGAGACATCCGCGTCACGGTCGGGCGGCCGGTTGCGGATCACCGCGAACGTGAGCACGGTGAAGAGCACCCCGAGGCCGGCGAGGCTGCCGAACGCGACGCTCCAGCTCGTCGCGTGCAGGATGGCCGCCATCGGCAGGATGGCGAGGAGCTGCCCGGCCTGGCCGACGATGCCGGTGAGCTGCACGAGGAACGGCGCCTGGCGTTCGGGGAACCACACCGCCACCACGCGCAGCACGCTCGGGAAGACCGCGGCGTCGCCGGCGCCCACGAGCATCCGGGCGAAGATCGCGGTGCCCACGTCGGGCGCGAACGCCATCACGAGCTGTCCGACGGCCATGAGGACCATGCCGGCCGTGATGATCGGGCGCGCGCCGAATCGGTCGAGCAGCAGCCCCACGGGGATCTGCATCGCGCCGTACACGGCGAGCTGCACGACCGCGAAGAGCGAGAGCACCGCGGCATCCGCATCGAAGCGCACCGCCGCGTCGACGCCGACCGCGGAGAGCGAGGTGCGGTTCGTGACCGACAGCACGTAGGCCGCGACGCCGACACCCCACACCAGCCACAGGCGCCAGGGGCGCACGGGAGGCAGGGCAGTCGTCACGGGACCTTCGGGGGTTCGGGGTGTCGGCGGCATCCGGTGCGAGCGGCCGCCGCTCCAGCCTAGCGAGGCGGCTCAGCGCTCCGAAGCCGAGAGCTCAGGATGCGCGGCTGGGTGCCCCTGGCGCACGCCGACCGCGGCGAGCACGTCGACGAGCGTGGTCGGGTCGCCCACGTTGCCGGGCACGACGACGTAGAGCTTCTGCTCGTGCTCGGGCGTCTCGACGCGCCACGCGGACACGCCGGGCAGCAGCTGGCCGAGCACGGTCGCGGTGCGCGCGCCGAGGCCGACGCGCGCGATCTCCGCCGACGTGATGCCGCCCTTCGAGACGACCACGTCGACAGCGCCGCGAAGGCGTTCGGTCGCGGTCGTGAGTGCGGTCATCACGCGCTCGCCGTGGTCGAGCGTGTTGTGCGCACCGTCGCGATGCCGATCGGAGGCCACGATTCCGAGGCCCTGCACCGCGGTGGCCGTCGACGCGGCGTTCGCGATCCGCTCCCCCTCGGCGAAGGGGTCGTCGAGCGCCGCGTTCGGTGTCGACGACGGATGCCGCGCCGAACGCGCGCTCGACGAGCTCGAGCTGGCGGGTCGCGCCGATGGTGTGCGAGCCGCAGACGAGCAGGGTCGGTGCGGGTTCGGAGCGCAGCGGGGTCGGCAGCAGGCCGGAGCTCGCGACGCCCGCGAGCTCCGCGGCGAGCGGCGACGCCGAGCGCACCACGACGCGGCACGCCGGCCCGCCAGGCGACGCGCACGGCGGCCGCGATCGCCCGGATGTCGTCGTCGTGCTCGGCGTCGGGCACGACGACGCTGCCGGGAGCGGCGTCCGCGAGCGCGGCGTGCAACGCGGTCGCGCGTCGAGCGGATGTCGCGGAGCGGCACGTGCACGGCCGCCCGCCCGCTCTTCTCCGCGACGTACTCCGTGAGCACCGCCGTGCCGAACGGGAACACCGGGTCGTCGGCGTACTCGCTCTCGTGGGCGGGGATCACGCGGTCGCCGACCCGAACGTAGTGCGTGCCGTCGACGGTCGTTCGTCCTCCGTCGGGGAACGCCGGCACGAAGAGGATCACGGCGTCGGCGCCCGCGAAGACCGAGGTCTCGGGGAACACGTGGCCGCGCAGCGTCGAGTCGCCGCGGAGCACGACCTGCACCGGCTCTCCGAGCGCCTCGGCCGCGGCATCCCGTTCGTCGCGAATCCGCTCGAGCAGCGCCACGGCGTCGGGCTCGTGCATGGCCCGCGTGTTCGTGAGCAGGTAGACGCTGTCGGCGCGGCGGAGCGCCTCGGTGAGCGACGCGGCATCCCACTCGAGCAGCACCTCGACTCCGGTGGCCGACTGGGTGCCGGTGGGGTCGTCGTCGAGCACGATGAGCTTCATGGGAGTTCCTCCAGCGCCTGGATGGTGACGGATGCCGCGGCTCAGCCGAGCTGGCCCGTCTTGATGGGTGCGGTCTCGCGGGTGATGAACGCCGCGGTCGTGGAGATGAGGCCGAGCGTCATGAGGATCAGGGCCGGGCCGACCCAGCCGATCCATCCATACGCCGCGGTCGCCGCGAAGGGCAGGAGTCCGGCGACGATCGAGGCGCCGTTGTAGCCGAGCGAGATGCCCGAGGTGCGCACGTTGCGATCGAACTGCTCGGAGAACCAGGACGGCTCGACGGCGAAGATCGGGTCATGGCTGAACAGGAGGCTGATCGCCACCGCCACGATCACCATGACCACCGCGCCCGTGTTGATGAGCAGGAACATCGGGAAGGCGAACAGGATCGTGAACACCGAGCCGATGAGGAACACGCGCTTGCGGCCGATGCGGTCGCTCAGGGCGCCGTAGAGCAGGTGGCTCACGAGGCCGAACGCCGAGCCGATGATCGTGCCGTACAGCACGTACTGGGTCTCGGTGATGCCCGCGAGCACGACGTAGGAGAGCACGAAGCTCGTGGTGACGTAGTATCCGCCGGTCTCCGCGAGGCGCAGGGCGATGATGCGCACGACGGAGCGCCAGTCGCGCTTCAGCACTTCTGCGGCGGGGCGCTTGTGGATCTCACCGGCCGCCTTCATCTTCTCGAAGTCGGGGGACTCGGTGATGCCGAGGCGGATCCAGAGGCCGACCGCGACCATGACGACCGAGAGCAGGAACGGCACGCGCCACACCCAGTCGCCCTCGAAGATCATCGCCGAGAGCAGGAAGGTGCCGTTGGCGAGGAGGAGGCCGGCGGGGATGCCGATCTGCGGGACGCTGCCGAAGAAGCCGCGGCGCGCGGCGGGCGCGTGCTCGACCGCCATGAGCACGGCGCCTCCCCACTCGGCCCCGTAGCCGATGCCCTGCACGGCACGCAGCACGATGAGCAGGATCGGCGCGAGCACGCCGACCGTGGCGTAGGTGGGCAGCACGCCGATCAGGAACGTCGCGACGCCCATGATCGAGAGCGCGGCGATGAGGACGGTCTTGCGGCCCAGCCGGTCGCCGTAGTGGCCGGCCAGGTACCCGCCGAGCGGTCGGAACAGGAAGCCGATGGCGAGCGTGGCGAAGGACGCCAGGATCCCGATGAACGCGGTGTCGGCGGCGAAGAACACGGTGCCGAAGTAGGCGGCCGCGGCGGTGCCGTAGATGAAGAAGTCGTAGCTCTCCACCGCGGTGCCGATCATCGATGCGATCGAGACCTTGATCGGATTGTCGCGCTTCACCGAGATGTCGGTCGGGCGCTCGGCCGTGCTGGTCATGTCTGTTCCTCCTTGAACGGTACTGCAGGTCGGGTGTTGCGGGTTGTGGTGTTGCGGGCGGCGTCAGCGCGTCAGCGCGGGTGCGTGGGTGTAGGTCTCGATCACTCGGGAGTCGTCTCGCGTGCCGAGTCCGGCGTCGGCGGCGGCGAGGTAACGCGCGCGAGCGGCGTCGAGCACCGGCGTCTGCGCGCCGGCACTGCGGGCCGCGTCGGCGACGAGTCCGGAGTCCTTGACGAAGATGTTGATCTGGCTCGTCACCTCGACGTCGGTGTCGCCGAGCATTCGGGGGCCGCGGTCGGAGAGCATCCAGGATGCCGCGGCGCCCGACTCCACGAGGGGGAGGACCTGTGCGGGCTCCAGAGCCGAGCGATTCGGCCAGGGCGAGCGCCTCGGCGGCGGCCACGATGTGCACGGCGCAGAGGTGCTGGTTCACGACCTTGATCGCCTGGCCGTCGCCGACGGCGTCGCCGACGATCTTGACGGTGCCGAGCGGCGAGATCACGGCCGCAGTGCGTACCGTGTCGGCGGCTTCGCCGGAGAGGAAGATCGTGAGCTCGCCGGTGCGCGCGCGGGCGACGCCGCCGGTGACGGGGGCGTCGAGGACACGTGCACCCGCCTGCTGCAGCCGCCCGCCGTGTTCGATGACCGCGGCAGGGCCGACAGTGCTCATGATGACCCAGGTCTGCCCGGCGACGGAGGTGTGCTCGAGGGCCGTGGTGACGAGCTCGGCGAGCTGGTCGGGCGTGGCCACCATCACGATGACGACGTCGGCCGCCGGGACGTCGGCGATCGATGCGACCGCACGGACGCCGGCGCCGGCGGCACGCTCATGCGCGGCGGGGAAGGGGTCGACACCGGTGACGTCGGAGCCGGCCTCGACCAGGCGGACGGCCATCGGAAGGCCGATGGCTCCGATGCCGACGAAGGCGATGTGATCGGTCATGGTGTCGAAGCTCCTTTGGTTCGCATTGGTTCTACCAATCGATGCTGCGTCGATCATAGGCACACCGCCGAACTCATGTCAAGGATTGGTTCAACCAATATCGCGAAGCGTGCCGCGACGGTGCTCCGACGCGCGTTACGCGCCGCGGGTGGACGAAGGGTGTCCGACGGGTCGTGCGCGTCGGTGCGGCTCAGCGCACGGGTTCGACGTGGAGCTGCAGCCAGTACTCGAAGTGCTCGCGCATGGCCGCGCGCGCGGCATCCGGATCGCGCTCCTCCAGGGCCGCCACGACGGCGTAGTGCACGCGGTCGGTGCGGCGCATGCCGTCCTCGTCGATCGGCTCGACGCGCACGGCCTGGAGGCGCCGATAGCGGATGGTCTCCCGCAGCACGTGGATGAACCCCTCGTGCATGAGACGGAAGATCGGGTTGTCGACGATCGTGTTGAGCCGCGAGTGGAAGCGCACGTCCGCCTCGAATGCGGCCTCGTGGTCCTCGGCCTTCGTGGCCGCGATCATCTCGTCGACATCGGCGCGGAGCGCCTCGACCTGCTCGTCGGTCGCGACGCGAGCGGCCTCCTCGGCGATGGACTCCTCGAGCAGCACGCGCGCGTCGGCGAACTGCTGGTCGTTCGAGGTAGCCGAGCTGCCGGGAGATCGTGAAGTAGCTGCGCACGAAGTCATCGCCCGGCGTGTCGATGTAGGTGCCGCGTCCCTGCGTGCGGTGCAGGAACCCGAGCAGTTCGAGCACCGACAGCTGCTCGCGCAGCGCGCCGCGGCTCATGTTGAGGGCCTCGCCGAGCTCGCGCTCGGGTGGCAGGCGCCGCGCGGTGGTGCCGGGCTCGGGCGTGGCGAGACGCAGGAGTTCGCTCGACGATCGTCTCGAGCGATGCCGTCGCCATTCCGTCCTCCCGATCGTCTGCGTGGGTCCTGTTGCGTGGAAAGGTCGAACCATTCGCTGCACTCCATGCTAACGGTGCGCACGGAGCACGGCTCGTGTCAGTCCAGCCGGGCGAAGAGTTCCTCCCGCTGGGCGCGGGTGAGTCCGGTGCGGGGGTCCACCAGGAATGGATCGTCAGCGGATTCGATCCGGTGCTGGGTTCGATCGAGCGCACGGTCGAGCTCCTCGCGGTTGGCCTCGACATAGGCGCCGATGGCTGAGGCGACGACATCCTTCTTGAAGCGCTGTTGGAGGCGCGCGGTATCCGCGATCAGTCGATCGGTCTCGATATCGACGCGAACCAGTCGTGTGACCTTGGCTGCCATGACCTCGACGGTACCGATTCGTGCGCTGGAGGGGACACTCACGGGTGGATCGCGACCGACATTCGTCGATGTCACGCGTTGTGGAGGGTTGGTCGCTCCCGACGCCCTCGGGCGCCTCGCGTTCGCCACGAATGCCCGACGAAGCCATCGTCGTTCGAGGGCGGGCAGAGGACTTGCCTCCCCACAGAATCGATCGACAAATCGACACGTCTACAAGTCGACAAATCGACAAGTCGACAAGTCGACAGCGGTCCACAAGTCAGCGAGTGGATGTGGCGACAAGTCGCCGAGTAAACGAATCAACCGATTCTGCAGCGAGAAACTGCGGCCGCCGCATGCACCACTGGCGAGTGTGAAAGCGAGCGAGCGGGAAGAGAGGGCGAACGGGAAGCGGTGCGGTCGGAGGGAGGATCGGCGGGGCGAGCCGGAAGGAGAGGGCGAACGGGAAGCGGGAGGCGGAGGGGCGGACGGGGGCGAGCCCTGCGACGCCCGATCGCGAACGAGCGGATGCCCCGCACTGGGACATCCGCTCGCTCGGTGCTGCCGGCCCGTCGGGCTACAACTCGGCGGTCTCCGCGTCGAGCCGTGACTCGAACGCCGCCTCGAGGCCCGCGGCCGGGCGGGAGGTGACCACGTCGCCCTCTGCCGCCGCGAGCTCGGCATCGAGGTCGGTCGCCGCCTGCTCGAACTGCGAGTTGTAGAGGCGCCAGTACGCGCCCTCGCGCTTGATGAGCTCGTCGTGCGTGCCCTGCTCGACGATGTCGCCGTGCTCCATCACGAGGATGAGGTCGGCGTCGCGGATCGTCGAGAGGCGGTGCGCGATGACGAACGACGTGCGGCCCTGCCGGAGCGCGGCCATGGCGTGCTGCAGCAGCAGCTCGGTGCGGGTGTCGACGGACGAGGTCGCCTCGTCGAGGATCAGCACCGACGGCTGCGCCACGAACGCCCGGGCGATCGTGATGAGCTGCTTCTCTCCGGCCGAGACGTTCGACGCGTCCTCGTCGAGCTTCGTGTCGTAGCCCTCGGGGAGCGAGTGCACGAACCGGTCGACGTAGGTCGCCTTGGCCGCCGCGAGCACCTCGTCATCGGTCGCCGTCTGGCGGCCGTAGCGGATGTTCTCGCGGATCGTTCCGGCGAACAGCCACGGGTCCTGCAGCACCATGCCGGTGCGGGCGCGCACGTCGTGCCGGCTGAGGTCGGCGATGTCCTGCCCGTTGAGCATGATGCGTCCGCCGTCGAGCTCGTAGAACCGCATGACGAGGTTCACGAGGGTCGTCTTGCCGGCACCCGTCGGTCCCACGATCGCGACCGTCTGCCCCGGCTCCACCCGGAACGAGAGGTCCTTGATGAGCGGGTGCTCGGGGTTGTACG
Source organism: uncultured Actinomycetota bacterium (assembly GCA_963799015.1). Classification (GTDB taxonomy): domain Bacteria; phylum Actinomycetota; class Actinomycetes; order Actinomycetales; family Microbacteriaceae; genus Agromyces. The sequence continues at coordinate 26,588 of CAWCWD010000008.1, forward strand.
AGAACGAGACGTGGTCGAACACGATGGTGCCGTCGCCGTCGACCGGTGCCGGGGCATCCGCCGCGTCGGACTCCTGCTCGTCCTCGTCGAGCAGCTCGAAGACGCGCTCGGCCGATGCGGTGCCCGACTGCACGACCGCGGCCATGCCGCCGAGCTCGGAGAGCGGCTGGGTGAACTGCTGCGAGTACTGGATGAACGCCTGCACGTCGCCGAGGCGCAGCTGGCCGCTGGAGACCATGAGTCCGCCGAGCACGGCGATGCCCACGTAGGTGAGGTTTCCGATGAACATCATGCCGGGCATGATGATGCCCGACAGGAACTGCGCCTTGAAGGATGCCTCGTAGAGCTCCTGGTTCTCGGCCTTGAACTTCTCGCGCGAGTCCTCTTCGCGGCCGAAGACCTTGACGAGCGCGTGGCCCGAGAAGGACTCCTCGACGCGGGCGTTCAGGCGACCGACCTTGCGCCACTGGATGCCGAACGCCTTCTGCGACTTCGGCCCGATGACGCCGAAGATCACGGCCATGAGCGGCAGCGACACGAGGGCGACGAGTGCGAGCTGCCACGAGATCGAGAACATCATGATGAGCACGCCGACGACCGTGAGCACCGAGGTGATCACCGTCGAGAGCGACTGCTGCATCGCCTGCGTGATGTTGTCGATGTCGTTGGTGACCCGCGAGATCAGCTCGCCGCGCTGCACCTTGTCGAAGTAGCTGAGCGGAAGGCGGTTGATCTTCGCCTCGACCGACTCGCGCAGGCGCCACATGGTCTTCACCATGATGACGTTGATCACGTAGCCCTGCAGCCAGGTGAGCGCGGACGCCACCATGTACAGCGCGAGCACGAGCATGATCACCTGGCTGAGGCGCACGAAGTCGACGCCCTCGCCGGGCACGACGCCCGCCGCCCCGACGATGTTCGCCAGGTCGTCCTGCCCGGCGGCTCGCAGCCCTTCGACGGCCTGCTCGGTCGTCGTGCCGGGCGGCAGCTGCTGGCCGATGACGCCGGCGAAGATGATGTTCGTCGCCTCGCCGAGCACCTTCGGCGCCAGCACCGTGAGCACGACGCCGACGGCGCCGAGGATCGACACGAAGACGAACGCGAACGCGTGCGGCTTCAGCAGCCCGATGAGGCGGCCGAAGCTCTGGCCGAAGTTCTTCGCCTTGCCCGGGGCGACCGCGCCGCTCCAGTCGTCGGCGTTGATGCGCGCCTGCTCGCCGAGCTCGATCTCGAGCTGCTCTTCTTCGGAAAGGGGGGTGGGGGCGCTCATGCCTGGGTCTCCACTCCGAGCTGGGATTCGACGATCTCGCGGTAGGTCTGCGACGTCTCGAGCAGCTGCTCGTGCGTGCCGATGCCGACCATGCCGCCGTCGTCGAGCACGACGATGCGGTCGGCGTCGGTGATGGTGGACACGCGCTGCGCGACGACGATCTTCGTCACGTCGGGCAACTCCCTCCAGAGCGCTTGCCTGAGTCTCGCGTCGGTCGTGAGGTCGAGCGCTGAGAACGAGTCGTCGAAGACGAGGATCGCGGGGTGGTGCACGATCGCGCGGGCGATCGCGAGGCGCTGCCGCTGGCCGCCCGAGACGTTGGTGCCGCCCTGGGAGATCTTGGCGTTCAGCCCGCCCTCCATCTCCTCGACGAAGTCGCGACCCTGCGCGATCTCGAGGGCGCGCCACAGGTCGTCGTCGGTGGCGTCCTCCCGTCCGAACCGGAGGTTGGACGCGACCGTGCCGGTGAAGAGGAAGGGTCGCTGCGGCACGAGGCCGATCGAGTTCCACAGCTGCTCGAGGTCGGCATCGCGCACGTCGACGCCGCCGACCCTCACGCTGCCGCCGGTGACGTCGAACAGGCGGGGGATGAGCGAGACGAGCGTCGTCTTGCCGGCACCGGTGGAGCCGACGACGGCGACGGTCTCGCCCTTGCCGGCCGTGAAGGTGATGCCCGAGAGCACGGGGTGCTGCGCGCCGGGGTAGGTGAACTCGGCATCCGCGAACTCCACCGTGCCGGGCGCCGGGAACGTGCCGACCGGGTTCTCCGGACGCGCGAGGGTCGTGTCGGCGTCGAGCACCTCGCCGATGCGCTCGGCCGACACGGCCGCACGCGGGATCATGATCGTCATGAAGCTCGCCATGAGCACGCCCGTGAGGATGAGCATGACGTACTGCATGAAGGCGAACAGCGTGCCGATCTGCACGTTGCCGTCGTCGACCTCGAACGCGCCGAACCAGACCACGGCGACCACGGTGACGTTGAGCACGAGCATGAAGAGCGGGAACAGCAGCACGAACAGCGACCCGACCTTGCGGCCGACGACCATGATGTCGGTGTTGGCGCCGCGGAAGCGCTCCTCCTCGATCGGCTCGCGCACGAAGGCGCGCACGACGCGCACGCCGGTGAGCTGCTCGCGCATGATGCGGTTCACGTTGTCGAGCTTCTTCTGGTAGCTGCGGAACAGCGGCACCATGCGGCTGATGATGAGCACGGCGATGATGAGCAGCGTGGGCACCGCCACGGCGATGATCCAGCTGAGGCCGACGTCCTGCTGGAGCGCGAAGATGATGCCGCCGATCGCGAGGATCGGCGCGGTGACGAGCAACGTGCCGCCCATCATCGCGAGCATCTGCACCTGCTGCACGTCGTTGGTGTTGCGGGTGATGAGCGAGCCGGGGCCGAACTTCGAGACCTCGCGCTCGGAGAAGCTCGAGACGCGCTCGAAGACGTGGTCGCGGATGTCGCGGCCGGCGCTCATCGCGGCGCGTGCCGCGAAGTACGTGGCGATGATCGACGCCGTGATCTGCCCGAGGGAGATCAGCAGCATGAACGATCCGGTCGCCCAGATGTAGTCGGTGTCGCCCTTGGAGACGCCGTTGTCGATGATGTCGGCGTTGAGGCGCGGCAGGTAGAAGGTGGCGAGCGCTGAGACGAACTGGAAGACCAGCACGCCGAGCAGCAGCCACTTGTAGGGCTTCAGATAGCGGAAGAGGAGTTTTCCGAGCATGGTTCTCCGAGAGAGGAACGAGATGGAGGCGGGAGACGAGAAGGGACCCGCCGGGCGCGATTCCGAACCCCCGTTCGGCATCGCACCCGCTAGTCTGCATCGAACCAGCAGCCTCCGACATCCTCCGCTGGGCGGATATCGCTGAGAGCGCAATCACAGCGCTCCGCCGGTCGACGGATGCGGCGGCCGGCGCCGATCAGCGGTCGGGGCGGGGCGCCATCCGGTACGCCGTGAGCGACGCGATCGCGAGCCACGCCCAGCCGGCCACGACCGCCAGCCAGAGCAGCCCGACGCCCGCGGGCACCATGGCCAGCGCAGCGCCGCCCACGAATCCGAGCACGATCACCGCGGCGGCGACGAACGAGGTGATCGCGGCGCCGCGGCGTCCCTCGCGCCGGAACCACGTGCCGACGATCACGGCCGCCACGGCGAGGCTCACGAAGCCGATCGCGCCCGCCGCGAGATGGAGCAGGCCGCTCATCGACGCCGTCGTGGCATCCGTGCCGTCGACCGGGAAGCCGCCCATGGGGTCGGGCGGGAAGATCGCCGCGGCGATCAGGCTCACGCCGTAGAGGCCGAGGAACACCGCCGCCCAGACGTTGCGACGGCGAGGCAGCAGCCGCGCGAAGCCCACCGCGGCGGCGAGCACCATGATGCCGCTGAGGATGAGGTTCGCCGCCTGGATCCAGCCGAGGGGGCCGAGCAGCAGCAGGCTGAGCGCATGCCGGGAGACGTCGAAGCCCGGCACGAGCAGCGCCTGCGCGAGGCCGACGACGAGGTAGAACGGCCCGGCCACGACGCCCCAGCCGAGGAGTGCCTTCGTGACCGCGCGGCCGCGGTCGAAGGTCGTGGTGGACGAGGAAGCGGGGGGTGCAGTGGACATCGTGCTCACCTTTCAGCTCGTGGCGATCCGGGAGACTATTGCCCTTTATGGTGTAGTATTGCACCGAACAGAGCAAAAGTAAACGGATGAGTGCAAGAGAAACGGGATCGACATGACCGTCCAGGCCGCCGCCGACCGAGCCGACTACGAGGACCCGCGCATCACGCGCTCGCGGGCGCTGATCATGGCCGCGGCTGCGCGCACGTTCCTCGAGCACGGCTACCCCGGCACGAGCGTCGACGACATCGCCGCAGAGGCCGGCGTCTCGAAGCGCACGGTCTACAACGTCTTCGACGACAAGGAGCAGCTCTTCCGCGCGATCATCGGCGACGCCATCGCCACCGCCGAGCGGTTCTCGACCGAGCTCGTCGCAGCCACGGCCGAGGCTGCGGATGCCGCGACGGCCCTCACCGTGCTCGCACGCGAACTGGCGGCATCCGTGTTCGGCGGCCGGGTGGTGCCGCTGCGGCGACTGCTCATCGGGGAGGCGCGCCGGTTCCCCGAGTTCGCACTCGAGTACTACGACCGCGCGCCCGGTCGGGTCATGACGGCGGTCGCCGGGGCCCTCCGCGCGTTCGACGCACGGGGGCAGCTCCGCATCGACGACGCGGAGCTCGCCGCCCAGCACTTCGCGTTCCTCGCGATCGGCGCGTCGCTCGATCGCGCGTTGTTCGCACCAGACACGGATGCCGCGGGCGCCGACGCCGCGGTCGAGCGCGCCGAGCGCGGTACGGCCGTGTTCCTCCGGGCGTACGCCGCCTGACGCGCCTGCTGCGGGTTGAGGAGCGCCCGGCGGAGCCGGCCGCGGACGCGTTCTGCGGGTTGAGGAGCGCCCGGCGGAGCCGGACGCGTCTCGAAACCTGACATGTTCTGCGGGTTGAGGAGCGCCCGGCGGAGCCGGACGCGTCTGGAAACCCGCATGTCTCGAGTCGGGCGACGGCGGGCGACCTCCTCAACCCGCAGGACGGGGGTTTCGAGACGGCGCTGCGCGCCTCACGCGGATGCCGCGGCCGGGTCCCGACGCGGCATCCGACGCGGTGCCGCGGCCGGGAGCCGGACTGCGGCACCGATGGCGCGCAGCGTGGCGTCAGCCTGCCACTGGGCGCGCGTTGTCGTCGGCGAAGTTCAACCCGCCATGCGGCCGTGGCACATCTGGCGGTGCGCCTGATGACGGCCACGGCGGGTTCGTCCACTGTGCTCACGACGAGTCTGCGGTGCGACGTGCGGGGACGCCATCGAGGTGCCCTGGATCCAGCAGTAGTCGCGCCCCGCTGACGGTCCCGATCGCGCACGGCTGGCCGCCGCCACGTCGAGGTGCCCCGGGATCGTCCGTGACCTGGACGGCGGTCGCCGCCCGCGCACGCGTCGGCCTGCACGCCTAGCTCGAGAAGTACGACTTGAACTGCTGGGCTCCGTTCCGGTCACGCCGATGACGCCCGGCACCTCGACGCGGTACGACGGCGCAGGCGTCAGGAGCACATCGAACGCGGGTCCGTCGCGTCACGCCGGCGGTGGGAGAGACGTCGGACTGGTTGCCCTCGGCGGCGACGATGACCGTTCCGCTCTGCTGCGCGAACTTGATCGCCGGCGCTCGGCCTCCCAGATCGCCCGCTGCCCGGGGTCGTCTGCAGTTGAAGAGCCACGGGTCGGCGAAGTAGCTGTTGTTCGTCACCTGGATGCCCTGCTCGGCGGCCCACATGAACGAGCAGACGACGGCCTCGGGTAGAAGAACCCGTCGTGGTTGCCCGCCTTGATGCCGGCGATCTTCACGTTCGGGCAACGCCCACCATGCCGAGCGTCTTGGCGGCGGCGATGGTGCCCGCAGTGTGGGTGCCGTGGCCGTTGTCGTCCATCCACGCGGCGGGTCCTGGTTCGGCACGCCGCCGACGCACGAGACGCTGCGGTCGAAGTCGACGTTGGCCGCGAGGTCGGGGTGCGACCAGTCGAGGCCGGTGTCGATGTCGCCGACGATCACCGAGCTGCTGCCGCCGTTGACGGCGCGCGCCTCGGGGGCCATGATCTGGTCCATGTCCCACTGCCAGGCGCCGAGCGGGTCCTCTCGGGTGCCGGAGTGCCGGTCGTCGGCAGCGGCCTCCGCCGCCTCGTCCTCGATGGCGACACCGAACGCCGCGGTGGAAGCGGCGCCCTGCACCGCGCTGTCGGCCGCCTTGACGGCGGCGCCGAACCCGACGCGGTCGGAGGTCACGACCGCGACGCCGATCTGCGGGTAGGCCTGCACGACGGTGCCGCCGGCCTTGGCGACGGCGCCGAGGGACGACTTCGACACGCCGTTCGCCTTGTACAGCACGAGGTAGGTCTCGGTGGCGCCGGTCTGTGTCGCGGTCTGCGCCGGCGCTGCGACAGCGGGCGCCGCCGTGACGCAGAGCCCCGCCGCGAGGGCGAGGGCGCCGATGGGCGCGGCGAGTCGGGTCAGTCTTCGCACGGTGATGCTCCAGTTCTGTCGGCGGCATCACGCGATCACGAGACACCGCTTCGTGACTCTCGGTTCCCGGGGATTCCCGAGGTTCAGGGACGCCCGATGGTGTCGGACGTCCCTGCAGGTCGAGCGTAGTGAGGGGCGCGGATCGTGGGCAAGCATCGGCGCGGGCGGATCCGGCGGCGGGCCGGTGAAGGGGACGATCGGCTCGCGGGCACGCGTGCCTGAGGCCAGAATGGGTCGCGGAGGTCGACGATGACTGACACGCACGAGGTCGTGAACCAGGTTCCGGCACGCGAGGGCGTCGACGAGTACGCGGCGAACCTGCCGCTCGTCGAGGCGGTCGAGCGGTGGGGACGGGCGGCGGATGCCGGGGCATCCGCTGCCCTGACCGGCATCGGGCGGCTGGTCGGCTCGGCCGCATTCCAGCGCGACGCGGAGCGCGCGAACACGCATCCGCCGGTGCTGCACACCCACGACCGGTGGGGGCGGCGCATCGACGAGGTCGAGTACGACGACGCGTACCACCGCATCATCGCCGCGGCGGTCGGGGCGGGTGCGCACACGTCGGCGTGGGCGGATCCCGGTCCGGGCGCGAACGTCGACCGGGCGGCGGCGTTCTTCCTGTTCGCGCAGGTCGAGCCCGGACACGCGTGCCCGGTGTCGATGACCCACGCGGCGGTGCCGACGCTCGAGCTCGCGGCATCCGGCCTTCGTGACGAGTGGATGCCGCGGCTGCTCTCCCGCGAGTACGAGCCCGAGCTGGGCGGGGGTCTCGAGACGCCGCCTGCGGCGGCTCCTCGACCTGCAGAGGGGACGCCGCCTGCGGCGGCTCCTCGACCTGCAGAACCCAAGCGCTCGGCCCTCGTCGGGATGGCGATGACCGAGAAGCAGGGCGGGTCCGATGTGCGCGCCAACACGACGCGCGCCGAGCCGACCGGGGTCGACGACGCCTGGGGCCGCGAGTTCCGGCTCACCGGGCACAAGTGGTTCTGCAGTGCGCCGATGAGCGACGCGTTCCTCGTGCTGGCCCAGGCGCCCGGGGGGCTCAGCTGCTTCGTCGTGCCGCGCGTGCTGCCCGACGGGTCGCGCAACGTGTTCCGCATCCAGCGACTCAAGGACAAGCTCGGCAATCGCTCGAACGCCTCGAGCGAGGTCGAGTTCGACGGCACCATGGCGTGGCTCGTCGGCGAGGAGGGTCGCGGCGTCGCGACGATCGTCCAGATGGTCACGCTGACCCGGCTCGACTGCGTGATCGGCTCGGCCGCGGGCATGCGGCAGTCGGTCGCCGAGGCGGCCTGGCACGTGCGGCACCGCCGCGCCTTCGGGTCGCTGCTCGTCGACCAGCCCGCGATGGCGGGTGTCGTCGCCGACCTCGCGATCGAGTCCGAGGCGGCGACCCTCACGGCCATGCGGCTCGCCCGGGCCTACGACGACGACGCGACTGTGCCCGGTTCCGGGGGCGACGAGCAGGCGTTCCGGCGCCTCGCCACCGCCGTGTCGAAGTACTGGATCTGCAAGCGGGGCCCCGGGCACGCGTACGAAGCGCTCGAGTGCCTCGGCGGCAACGGCTACACGGAGGCGTTCCCGCTCGCCCGGCGCTATCGCGAGCAGCCGCTGCTCGCGATCTGGGAGGGATCGGGGAACGTCATCGCGCTCGACGTGCTGCGCGTGCTGCACCGCGAGCCCGAGGCGTTCGAGGCGTTCTTCGGCGTCGTCGCAGACGCCGGAGGCGAGCACGCGGCGCTCGACCTCGAGATCGCCGAGGCGCAGGCCATCGTGCTCGAGGTGTCGGCGGATCCCGCGGGCGCCGCCGCGCGTGCGCGCGAGCTCACCGAGCGGCTCGCCCTCGTGCTGCAGGCCTCGCTCCTCGTGCAGTACGCGCCGCCGGCCGTGGCCGATGCCTTCGTGCGCACCCGCATCGAGGGCGACAGCGGGCTGCTCTACGGCGCGCTGCCGCCGGGGGTCGACACCGCCGCGATCCTCGCGAGGGCGTGACTCGCGGCATCCGCTCAGACCGGGCGGTAGTGCGCGACCGTCACGCCCTTCGGCGTCGTGATGCTGCGGGTGAGTTCGAGCTCCTGGTGGGTGTCGCCGAACATCCGCGTGCCGCTGCCGAGCACGACGGGATGCACGATCAGCACGTACTCGTCGATGAGCCCGGCTGCCGCGAGCGACCGCACGAGCTCGCCGCTGCCGAGGACGGTGAGGTCGGGTCCGTCGGTCTCCTTGAGCGCGGCGACGGTGTCGGTGGCCTCGCCCGCGAGCAGCGTGGAGTGCTGCCAGTCGAACTCGAGGTCGGGATGCCGCGAGGTCACGAACTTCTCGACGCGGTTCATGTACTCGGTGAACGGGTTGCCGTCGGTCTGGTGCGGCCAGAACGCCGCCATGTGGTCGTAGGTGCGATGGCCGAACAGCAGCGCGCCGCCCGAGTCCATGCCGACGCCCATCTCGGCGGCGAGCGCCTCGTCGTTCCCGGCGAGTGCCCACCCGCCGTACGGGAAGCCGCCGCGGGTGTCCTCGTCGGGCGACATCGGCGCCTGCATGACGCCGTCGAGGGAGACGTTGTTGTTCACGGTGATCGAGCGCATGCGCCCATCCTGCGCCGATGCGGGCTCGTCCGCGAGTTCGGGTGAGGGCGCCCGCGGGTTCAGCCGACGAGCCGCACGAGCGCGTCGAGCGCCGGACGCTGCCCCTTCACGAGGCGCTCGCGGGCCGCGTCGGGCGTGAACCATCCGGCGGCGTCGAGTTCCGGGAACGACTGCCGCCGGCCCGAGCGGGGCGGCCACTCGATCTCGAACGTGTTGCTGCGCACCTCGCGCGCGTCGAAGTCGGACTCGCCCGCGAACACGGTCACGAGCTTGCCCGAGGCGTAGCGGAAGGCGCCGAGCTCGACGTACTCCACGTCGGGCGCGGGCCGGCCGATCTCCTCGGCGAACTCCCGCAGCGCCGCGGCGAGCGGCTCCTCGTCGGTGAACGTCCCCTTCGGGATCGACCAGGCCGCGGCATCCTTGCCCCGCCAGAACGGGCCGCCCATGTGACCGAGGAACACCTCGAGCCCCGGCTGTCGCCGGTAGAGCAGGATGCCCGCGCTGGTCTCCGCCATGGGGACACGCTACCGGCCGCGGCCCGACCGACGGCCATCCGGGAGGGCGCAGGCATCCGGATCAGTCGTCGTCCAGCACGCCCTCGGGGTCGCGGATGACGATCCGCGGTCGCCCGTCGGGACCGATCCCGGCGATGGCGGGGAGCCCGCGGAAGAGCCCGCGGGCCGCGCTGCCGACGCGGGTGACGTTCGAGAAGTCGAGCACGAGGCATCCGTCGTCACTGACCAGCGGGGCCAGCCGTGTCAGCACCTCCTCGGCGCCCGTGAAGAAGATCTCGCCGCGCAGCACCGCGACCGTATCACCGCCGCCGTCGATGCGGTCTTCGCGCGTGAGCTCGCCGATGGGCGAGTGCGGGGCGCCGCGGTGCTGCAGCATGTGCAGCCCGTAGCGCTCCGAGAGCGTCTGCAGCACCACGATGCCCCGCACACTGTTGCCGCGCTCGTCGAGCCTCGGGCTGAACGTGCCGATGCCGAACTGCCCGGGCTGCACCGCGACGATGCCGCCGCCCACGCCGCTCTTCGCGGGCAGGCCGATGTGCACCATCCATTCGCCCGACTCGTCGTACATGCCGCAGCTCGTCATGACCGCGGTGGCCCAGCGGGCGGCATCCTCGCTGATCACGCGCTCGCCGCTGACCGGATTGAGCCCGCCCGCCGCGAGCGTCGCGCCCATGATCGCGAGGTCGCGGGCGGACACGGCGAGCGAGCACTGCCGGAAGTAGGCGCCGGTCGCCACCTCGGCGGTCGAGCCGAGCGTGCCCGCCGACTGCGTCAGGTAGGCGAGTGCGCGGTTGCGGTCGCCGGTCGCGTGCTCGGACTCGAACACCGACTCGTCGAGGTCGAGCTCCCGGGCGGCGAACGCGTTCAGCCCGGCGTGGATGCGTGCGAACTTCTCCTCGGCCGTGTCGCCGGCGATGAGCGAACTCGTGACGATGGCACCGGCATTGATCATCGGGTTCAACGGTCGGCCGGATGCCGCCTCGAGGCTGATCGCGTTGAACGGCTCGCCGCTCGGCTCGAGGCCGACGTGCCGCGTGATCTCGGCGAGGCCCGACTGGTCCAGCGCGAGCGCGAACACGAACGGCTTCGACGCCGACTGGATCGTGAACGTCGTGTCGCTGTCGCCCGCCTCGTGCACCGTGCCGCGGACGCTGACGAGGGTCGCGCCCAGCGCCTCGGGGTCGGCGTACGTGAGCTCCGGGATGTACGAGGCGAGCGCGCCGTCGGTGTGCGGTCGTGCGACGTCGAGGACCGACCGCAGGACCACCCGCACGGGATCGTGCAGGTCGGGCAGGTTCGGCTCGTACGGCTCGTCGTCGGCCATGGCGCCAGCCTAGGGCGAGGCGTGCGTGCGCCGCCAGCATGAGGACGCCGGCATCGTTCACAGCCGCGGCGTCGTCCAGATGAACGGCGGATGCCCCGCCGGTGCCTCGCCCGCAGCGGCGAGCCGCGCGAGCCGCACCGCCCCGTCGAGCGGGGTGCCGGCCGGGGCCACGAGTTCGGCGTGCGGCGCGAGCCGCGCGAACTCCGCCTCGAACGCGGACGTGAACGCGCCGCCGCCCGCGAACACGCCGCCGACCCCGGCCGCGAGCGGCGGCACCTCGGGGTCGAGTGCGGCGGCGAGGGTCGCGGCGACCTCGCCGCCCGCGCGACGCAGGATGTCGGCGGACACGGCGTCGCCGGAGGCCGCGAGCCCCGCGACGTCCGACGCCATCCCGGCGAGCAGCCCCGCGCGGTCGTCGCGCGTGAGCAGCGTGCCGGGCCAGGCCGGCGCGGTGCCGAACCGGGCTTCGGCGGCCGCGAGGAGTGCCGTGGCATCCGTCGTCACGCCGTCGTGGCGTGCGGATCGCGGCCTTCAACGCCTCGATGCCGATCCAGGCGCCCGATCCGCGATCGTCCCACAGGTGGCCCCAGCCGCCGACGCGCTTCCAGCGCTCGCCGAGGTCGGTGCCGATGGCGATGGCGCCGGTGCCCACCGCGACGACGGCGCCGCCGCGACCGGCGAGTGCGCCGAGATGCGCGGTGACCGCGTCGATGGCGAGCGCCACCGGCGGGCCGCCCGCGGCATCCGCGAGCCGTCGCAGGGCGGCGTCGGGCGAGGAGACGAGCGACGCGAGGCCGGTGGCCCCGATGCCCACGCCGGCGATCGGCGCATCCGGCCACTCGGAGCGCACCGCAGCGATGAGTGCCGCGGCGACCTCGGGTGCGCTCGAACCGGCGGATGCCACCGCAACGCGCCCGCCGTCGAGTGACCGCCGAGCGTCGCCGATGGACGCGTCGAGCGGCTCGAGCGCGGCGCGAGAACCGGTTCCGCCGACGTCGATGCCGAGCACCCACGCGCGCGCATCACGTTCGCCGGTCTCCCAGCCGGGCGATGCGACACTCTTCACGGCCCGAGCCTAGGGGAGCGGATTCCGCTCGCGACCGCGTATCGCAGCCCGGTCACGATTTCGGAAATAACTTGCAAACCCTGCATCGCTATCGAATACTACTTCCAGATTCACTTTCCCGGGCGCGGTCTGCGCCGCAGAGATTTTCAATGAGGAGGCATCTATGAAGAAGCGCTTGCTGCCCGTCGCCGTGCTCGCCACGGCCGCGTTCGGGCTCACCGCCTGTGCGGGCGGGTCGAACAGCGGCGGCGACAGCGGGGACGTCAGCGCCGAGGGCGAGACGCTCAACGTGTGGATCATGGAGGGCACGAACCCCGACTCCGAGGCGTTCTTCGACGAGGTCGGCGACGCCTTCACCGAGGAGACCGGTGCGGAGCTCGAACGTGGAGTTCGTGCAGTGGGCCGACGCCCACGACCGCTTCGTCACCTCCATCGCCGGGGGCACGACCCCGGATGTCGCGGAGACCGGCACCACCTGGACCGCCGAGTTCGCCGACGCCGGCGCGCTCGCCCCGATCGGCGACTTCGTCGAGGACGAGAAGCTCGGCGACGACCTCGTCGAGGGCCTCGTGACGTCGGGCACCTACGACGACGAGCTCTACGGCATGCCCTGGTACGCCGGCGTGCGCTCGCTCGTCTACCGCTCCGACATCTTCGAGGAGCTCGGGCTCGAGGCGCCGACCAGCTGGGACGAGCATCGTCGCGGCGGGCGAGGCCATCAAGGCCGCGCACCCCGAGATGATGGCCTTCGCGGTCCCCGGTGACGCCGAGTTCGGCGTGTACCCGTGGGTCTGGGGTGCCGGCGGCGAGGTCTCCGAGCAGGACGGCGACGAGTGGGTCTCGGGTCTCGACAGCCCCGAGTCGCAGGAGGGCATCCAGTTCTACACCGACCTCTCGACCACGCACGGGTTCTCCTCGGCGGGCGCCACCACGTGGAAGGAGACCGACGTGCTCGACAACTTCGCACAGGGCAACGTCGCGATGGCCCTCATGGGCTCGTGGACGCCTGCGGCGATCGTCGAGAAGAACGCCGAGCTCGAGGGCAAGTTCGCCGCGACGCCGATCCCCGGCAAGGACGGCGGCATCGCCCCGTCGGTGCTCGGCGGCTCGCACCTGTCGATGTTCAACACGGCGAAGAACCCCGAGCTGGCGTGGGAGTTCGTGCAAGCTCATGACCACCGGTGAGTTCGCCGCGCAGTGGGGCGAGCAGTCGGGCTACTTCCCCGGCCAGCAGTCGCTCCTCGCCGAGACGATGGAGTCGGACGACCCGCTCGTCGCCCCGTTCGCCACGCAGCTCGTCGACGGCGGCGGCACCGTGCCGGTGACCCCGAAGTTCGGTGCCGTGCAGGCGAAGAAGACCACCAACACCGCCATCCAGGCGATCCTCTCCGGGCAGAAGACGGTCGAGCAGGCCACCTCGGATGCCGCAGCGGAGATGGATTCGATCATGAACGGCAACTGAGTTCGTGACCTCGACGATCCAGGTTCCGACGTCCGCGCGGGGGGCTGAATCCCCCCGCGCGGGCGGCGGCCCCGTGCACCGCAGGAACCCGTCGTGCGGGCCCGCCCGTGGCTGCTGCTCGCGCCGGCGCTCGCCGTGCTCGCCGTGCTGCTGCTCTGGCCGCTCGTGCGCGTGTTCCTCTTCTCGCTGCAGGACTACGGCCTGCGCGAGATCGTGTCGGGCGAGCCGAACTGGATCGGACTCGAGAACTACGCCGAGGTCTTCACCGACCCCACCCTCTGGACCGTCGTCCTCCCCAACACCGTCGGGTTCGCCGTGCTGGCTGTGGCCTGCACGGTGGCCCTCGGCACGGCCGTCGCCGTGCTCATGGCCTCGCTCGGCCCGCTCTGGCGCACCGTCGTCGGCAGCGCCATCATGATCGCCTGGGCCATGCCCGCGGTCACCGGCACCTACGTCTGGGTGTGGATCTTCGACGCCGACCGCGGCATCTTCAACGAGACCCTCCAGGCGCTCGGGCTCCAGGAGGAGCCCGTCAACTGGTTCACGAACCGGTACACCTTCTACGCGATCGTGCTGCTGAACGTCGTGCATCACGGCTTCCCGTTCGTCGCCATCACGATCCTCGCGGGACTCCTCGGCGTGCCGAAGGAGATGCTCGAGGCGGCCGAGATGGACGGCGCCGGCGCATGGCGCCGCTTCTTCCGCATCATCGTGCCGAACCTCAAGCAGGTGTTCGCCGTCGTGATCATCCTGTCCACCATCTGGGACTTCAAGGTCTTCGCGCAGGTCTACCTCATGCCGGGCGGCGCCGGCTCGAATCGCGAGGCGCTGAACCTCGGCGTGTGGTCGTACGTCGAGTCGTTCGGCCAGAACCGCTACGGCTTCGGCTCGGCGATCGCCGTGCTGCTCACGCTCGTGCTGCTGGCCATCACCGTCGTCTACGTGCGCACCATGCTGAAGGAGGAGGAGCTGTGAGCACCATCACGCCCACCCCCGTGACCGCGCCCGCGGCATCCGGCGCATCGGATGCCGCGACGGCCGACGAGACCCGCAGGATCGCCCGAAGCCGCCGCACCGGTCGCAAGACCCGCGCCGCCGCGGGCAAGGCCGCGCTCGTCGTGCTGCTGCTCGGCTTCACGCTGTTCCCCGCGTTCTGGATGCTGTCGAGCTCCTTCGACGCCCAGGCCGGCGCGGGCGGGCAGACCCTGCTGCCGCGCGAGTGGTCGCTCGCGAACTTCGAGTACGTGCTCACCGAGGGCGGCTTCGACGTGTTCCTGCGCAACTCCGCGATCGTGGCCCTCGTGACGGTGCTCGCGAGCGCCGTGCTCGCGTTGCTCGCCTCGGTCGCGGTCGCGCGGTTCCGCTTCACGTTCCGCACGGGGATGCTGCTCATGATCCTCATCGTGCAGATGGTGCCCTCGAGGCGCTCGTGATCCCCCTGTTCGTGCAGGTGCGCGACCTCCAGCTGCTGAACACGCTGCTCGGCCTGATGGTCGTCTACGTCGCGCTCTCGCTGCCGTTCGGCATCTGGATGCTGCGCGGCTTCGTCGCGGCGGTGCCGATCGAGCTCGAGGAGGCCGCGTACATCGACGGCGCGAGCTGGGGCCGGATGTTCCGGTCGGTGCTGCTGCCGCTCGTGATGCCGGGGCTCGTGGCCACGAGCGTGTTCTCGTTCATCACCGCGTGGAACGAGTTCATCTTCGCCATGACCCTGCTCGGCGGGGCATCCGAGAACTACACGGTCGCCATCGGCCTGAAGCAGTTCTTCGGGGAGCACTCGAACGAGTGGGGCTACATCATGGCGGCGTCCACGATCATCACGATCCCCGTCATGATCTTCTTCGTCATCGTGCAACGCCGCCTCTCGAGCGGCCTGGTGGCAGGCGCGGTCAAGGGGTGAACGCCGCACTCGATCCCACCCTGCGGGGGCTGGTGGGCGGGGTGCTCTGGCCGGGATTCCTCGGCCGGGGCCTCCCCGACTGGCTCCGCCGCGAGCTCGGCGAGGGCGGCCTCGCGGGCGCCGTGCTCTTCTCGCACAACCTCCCTGCTGCAGGTCGCGAAGCGACCGTCTCTTCTGCGGATCGAGGAGGTCGCGAAGCGACCGTCCCTTCTGCGGATCGAGGAGGTCGCGAAGCGACCGTCTCGAGATCCCCGACTTCCGCGACCTCCGCCCCGGCCTGGTCGTCGGCATCGACGAGGAGGGCGGCAACGTCACCCGCGTCGAGGCGCACACCGGCTCAACGCTGCCAGGAGCCGCGCAACTCGGCTTCGTGGACGACACGGATGCCACGGCCGCCGTCGGACGCGCACTCGCCGAGCGTTCGCTCGCGGTCGGCGCGAACGTGGTGCTCGCACCCGTCGCCGACGTGAACACCGACCCGCGCAACCCCGTGATCGGCGTGCGCGCGTTCGGGGACGAGCCCGGCGTCGTCTCCCGGCATGTCGCGGCGGCGGTGCGCGGCATCCAGTCGGCCGGTGCCGCCGCCTGCGTGAAGCACTTCCCCGGCCACGGCGACACCCACGTCGATTCGCACCACGCCCTGCCCACCCTCACGATCGATCCCGACGAGATCGAGCGGATGCACCTGCCGCCGTTCATGGCGGCGATCGACGCCGGCGTCGCCGCCGTGATGACCGGCCACCTGGTGGTGCCGGCCTGGGGCGCCGCGCCCGCCACGCTCAACCCGGCCGTGCTCGGACGCCTGCGCGACCTGGGCTTCGAGGGGGTCATCGTCACCGACGCGCTCGACATGGCGGCGGTGCGCGAGACGGTGGGCGCCGGGCCGGGCGCCGTGCAGGCGCTCCTCGCGGGCGCCGACCTGCTCTGCATCGGGAACCCGCGCAATCCCGGCGCCGCCTCGGCGGCCGACCAGGACGAGCGCGACTTCCGCGAGGTGCAGTCCGCGATCCTCGCGGCGCTCGACGACGGCACGCTTCCCGTGGCCGTGCTCGAACGCGCCGCGGAACGGGTGCGCGCCCTCGGCGCCGCGCTCGCCGGTGGGGGATTCACCGGCGACGCGAGCGGCGCCGACGCCGCGCATCCAGGTGCGGGGCGGATGCCGCTCGACGCGGCATCCGTCGCCCGCGCCGCACTCTCGGTCGACGGGCCGATCCACCCGGCGGCCGGGCCGCGCACCGTGCTCGACGTGCGCGGACGCCCGACCATCGCGGTCGACGGCGACGCCGACTACGTCGCCGGGACACTCGCCGACGGCGGTCGCATCGTGCGTCTCGATGTCGCGCACGTCGCCGGTGCCGACGCGCGGCCGACGGTGGCCGAGGTCGCCGCAGATCCCGGTGCGCTGGTGGTCCTCGTCGACGCCGTGGGAGCCGACACTGCGCAACGCGACGTCATCGAGCAACTCGCCATCGCACGGCCGGATGCCGTGGTGGTGAACGTCGGCATGCCCGGCGGGCGACTGCCGCTCGCGGCCGTGCACACGCGCGCCGCGAGCCGCCTGGCCGCGGAGGTCGCGAGCGACCTGCTCGCCGCCGGCATCCGGCACGAGGAGACCGCATGATCGTGCTGTCCCTGCAGTCGGGCACCTCCGCCGACGGCATCGACGTCGCGGTGGTCGAGGTCGCGGCGCTCGATGCCGCCGAGCGGCCCGCGGTCGGCATGCGCGTGCTGCACGCCGAGACCGTGGCGTGGTCGCCCGAGGGCCGCGGCCGCATCCTCGCCGTCGCGGCGGGGGAGCCGATGACCGCGGGCGGGTTCTGCGAGCTCGACACCCGGCTCGGCCAGGCGTTCGCGGATGCCGCGGCCGTCGGCATGGCGGCGTCCGGCGTGGTGCCCGACCTCGTGGTCTCGCACGGCCAGACGCTCTTCCACTGGGCCCTGGGCGGGCACGCCCGCGGCACCCTGCAGCTCGGAGAACCCGCGTGGATCGCCGAGCGCGTGGGCGCGCCCGTGCTCTCGCACCTGCGGGCCGCCGACATCGCCGCCGGCGGTGAGGGCGCTCCGCTCATGGCGGTGTTCGACCGCGCGTGGCTCGGCGCTGACGCGGCCGCGAGCGGGCGCCCGGTCGCCACCGTCAACCTCGGCGGCATCGCCAACGTGCAGCTGGTGCGCCCCGACGGCGACGTGCTGGCATTCGACAGCGGCCCCGGCAATGCGCTCATCGACGCGGTGGTCGCCCGGGCGTCCGACGGCGCGCTCGCCTACGACGACGGCGGCCGGCTCGCCGCGGCCGGCCGGGTCGACGACGCGCTGCTCGACGCGCTGCTGCGGCATCCGTACTTCTCGGCGCCGACTCCCAAGTCGACCGGTCGGGAGACGTTCGACCTCGGTGTCGTCGACCGGGCGGTCGCGGCATCCGGAATCGATTCGCCGGCCCTCGAGGACCTCGTGGCGACCCTCACGGAGCTCACGGCCCGCACGGTCGTCGAGGCGGTCGGCGACGCCGATCCCGACCCGACGCCGCCACGCGCCCACGGTGCTGGTGTGCTCGGGCGGCGGCGCCCTGAACCCGGCGCTCCTCGCGCGCATCGCCGATCACGCCGAGCGTCGCGGGATCGCGGTCGAGACGAGCGACGCCCGCGGCATCGACCCGGCGTTCAAGGAGTCGCTGATGTTCGCGTTCCTCGGCTTCCTCAGCTGGCACGGCGTGCCGGCGAGGATCTCGGGCGACGGCGACGGCGGCGGCGACCCGCGCATCGCCGGCCGGTTCACGCCCGGACCCACGCCGTTGCACCTGCCGCCGCCGCTCGCGGGCGTCGCATCCGTCATCATCACCAGCACCGACCTCGAGGAACCGCAATGAACCACACCGCACAGCACGAAGCGCTGCGCGACCTGCTCGGCGAACTCGCCACCGAGGGCGTGAACGAGACGCACCGCGACTTCGACCTGCTGGGCACCGAGGCCCAGCTCACCGCGATGCAGGACGAGAGCGCCCAGGCGGTCGCCGCGGTGACGGATGCCGCGCCGCAGATCGCCGCCGCGATCGACGCGATCGTGCCGCGGCTCCGCGCCGGCGGCCGCCTCGTGTACCTGGGCGCGGGCACCGCCGGACGCATGGGCGTGCTCGACGCGAGCGAGATCCCGCCGACGTTCGGCACCGACCCGTCGCTCGTCGTCGGCGTGATCGCGGGCGGCGAGACCGCCCTCCGCTCCGCCGTGGAGGACGCCGAGGACGACGAGGCGCGGGGCGTCGCCGACCTCGACGCGATCCGGCTCACCGCCGCCGACGCGGTCGTCGGCATCTCGGCGTCGGGACGCACGCCCTACGTGGTCGGCGCGCTCGAGCACGCGCGCGACCTCGGCGCGCTCACCGTCGGCCTCTCCTGCAACGCGGGCTCGCGCATCGGCGAGATCGCCGACCTCGCGATCGAGACCGTCGTCGGGCCCGAGATCGTCGCGGGCTCGACCCGGCTGAAGGGCGGCACCGCGCAGAAGCTCGTGCTCAACGCCATCTCGACGGTCGCGATGGTGCGGCTCGGCAAGGTGCACGGCAACCTCATGGTCGACGTGCAGGCCACGAACGCGAAACTGCGCGCGCGTGCGGAACGCATCGTGATGCTCGCGACGGGCGTCGACGCGGCGGCGGCATCCGCTGCCCTGGAATCGGTCGGCGGTTCGGTGAAGGCGGCGATCCTCGTGACCATTACTGGGGTGACGCCCGATGAGGCGCTCGCGCGCCTCGCGTCGCACGATGGGGTGTTGCGCGATGCACTGAGTGGCGTCCGCGATGAGACGATCATGACGACGCTTCGAGTAGAGGAAACCGATGGCCCGTGACGTGCTCTCGACCGTTCGGCAGGCACTGCCGCGCCTGAGCTCGTCGGAGGCCCGCGTCGCCGAGGCGATCGTCGCGGACCCGACGATCGTGGTCGACCTCACGATCACCGACCTCGCGCAGCTCTGCGGCACGTCGCTGTCGACCGTCGCCCGGTTCTGCCAGACCCTCGGGTACAGCGGCTACCGCGAGTTCCGCATGGAGGTGGCGAGCGCGCTCAGCCGCGAGGCCGCCGAGCGCGACCGGTTCGGGCTCGCCGATTCCGACATCAATCCGGATGACTCCGCCGCCGACGTCGTGGCGAAGATCGCGTTCCACGAGGTGCTCGCGATCGAGCAGACGGCGCAGGGGCTCGACGTCGACGTGTTCGACCGGGTGGTCGACGCCATCTCGGGCGCCGGGCACGTCGACCTCTACGGGTTCGGCGCGAGCGGCCTCACGGCGCAGGACCTGCAGCAGAAGCTCGCCCGCATCGGCATCTCGGCGTTCTGCTCGGTCGACGTGCACCTCGCCCTCGTCTCGGCTGCGCTGCGCAGGCCGGGCGACGTGGCGATCGGCATCTCGCACTCGGGGCTCACCACCGAGACGATCCATGCCCTGAGCGTCGCCCGGGATGCCGGCGCGACCACCGTCGCCCTGACGAACTCGCCCGAGTCGCCGATCACCGACGTCGCCGATGCGGTGCTCACCACGCAGGCGCGCGAGTCGACCTACCGCATGGGCGCCATGTCGAGCCGCATCGCGCAGCTCGCGCTCGTCGACTTCCTCTTCGTGCGCGTCGCGCAGCGTCGCCATGAGGAGGTCGCCGCGCCGCTGCGCCGCACCTTCGAGGTCACCGCCCGCCACAAGGTGAGCGAGCGCAAGCGCCGCGACTGACGCCCCGCTGCTGGTCGAGGAGCCGCGCCTGGCGCCTCTGCTGGTCGAGGAGCCGCGCAGCGGCGTCTCGAGACCCCTCTGCTGGCCGAGGAGCGGCGGCGGCACCTTCTGCTGGTCGAGGAGCCGCGCAGCGGCGTCTCGAGACCCCTGTGCTGGCCGCGAGCCGCGCCTGGCGCCCTCTGCTCGTCGAGGAGCCGCGACCGGGGACCGAGAGTCAGTCGTCGATGCGAAGCGAGCGGTCGACGAGACGTGCGGCGACCTGGCTGATGCCGACCTGGTGGGAACGGGCATACTGGCGGATCAGCTCGAATGCGCGCTCGATCGTCACCCCGTTGGTGTAGGCCACGACCCCCTTGGCCTGCTCGATGACGATACGGCTGCTGAGTGCGCCCTGCAGCTGTTCGGCCAGGAGGGCGGTCTCGCGCAGCGAGCGCTCGTGCAGGATGCCGATGGTCGCGACATCCGCGAAGGCCCTCGCCGCGATCCGGTCCTGCTCATCGAGCTCCCCGGGCCGATCCCGCAGGAGGTTCAAGGTACCGATCGTGTTGTCTCGAAGCCGCATCGGCACCGCATGCACGGAGGCGAACCCGAGGCCGAGCGCACTCTCGCGGAACCGGGACCACTCGGCTGGGCTCTCCGCGACGTCGGGAAGGGAGACGACTTCGCCGGTCCGGAAGCACTCGACGCAGGGACCGGCCTCCGCACTGAGCTGGATCACCTCGACGAGCCGGCTGGCCTCGCTCGTGGAGGCCATCACGTCGAGCTCACCGCGCGCATCGGAGAGCAGGATCGCGGCCGCCGTGGTGTCGAGGAGCTCCTGGCAGCTGTCGACGAGGAGCTGCAGCAGGTCGACGATGTCGTAGCCGTCGACGAGGGTGTCCGCCAGACTCGCGAACGTCTGCAGCAGGCGGGCTTCCTTCGTGATCTCGGTCATTCCGAAGCCTCGATCCCATCCTGCCTTGGTCGGCGAAGTCAGCCGACCGTCGATGACATCCTGCGCCACGTCCATCATGGAACGTGAGACCGCGAACGCGTGGCCCTGGATGACGAGTCGAGCGTCGTCGGCGGAGATGCCGAGCTGGGCCAGCACCATCCCGGTCGCCTGGTGCACCATGCGCCGGGAGTACGCATTGCCGTTGAAGTCGTAGTCGCGACCGACGGCGTTCAGGGCCCGACGCAGCACGTGCCGCCCGACGGCACGGCCATCTCGTCGGCCTGCTTGGTCTGCGTCCGGTTGAGGTTCACACGCTGCAGCGAGTACAGATCAACTGCGCCGATGCGCAATGGCCCCACCGCGAGCGGGAACGCGAAGATCGATCGCAGTTCGTCGTCGTGGATCGCTGCAGCGAACGCGGGCCACCTCGTCGGAGACTCCGCTGTGAAGTCGGGCTCGAGCACGGCGCGCCCGGAGCGCACCGCGTCCCAGCACGGACCCTCGCCGAGGTCGAACTGCAGCTCGTCGAGGCGGGCGGCCACGTCGTCGCTGGCCGACAATGTCTCGCTGCCGAGGAAGTTCCCGATCGTCGACACCGAGGCACCCGTGACCGGGAAGAAGTCGACGAACGGCCGGCAGAATCCCGCCGGAGACGTGGCTGAGCGATCGAGCGCCTCCATCGCCGCGCCGAACGAACTCGTCATCACGCCATCGCCTCCATCCTTCGACGCTACTCGCGCTGTGGGGGGATGGAAAGGCGGTCGCACCGCTCGGCTCGACGCAGTCGTGCGGTCGTGCGGTTGTGCGGTTGTGCGCTTGTGCGCGTGTGCGCCGAGCGATGTGATGAGCCCCGCGTACCGTGGGCGCCATGACGAACCAGCTGCAGATCGCGACCGAGCACGACGTGCTCGACGAGCCGTGCCCGCGGTGCGGGTCGACCGCCGTGCGGGTGGTGGCCCACACGGTCTGGGTCGAGATCTCGGCCGAGACAGGGTCGACGGATGCCGCCGCGGGCGCCGTCCCCGTCGACGAGCCGCTCTTCGACTGCCGCGAGTGCGGCTTCGAGTGGGGCGAGCTCGTGCGCGACCTCATGAGCTGAGCGGAGCGCCCGGGTCATCTCGACCAGCGGTCGCCGGCGAGTTCGCGCACGGGTGAGCGCAAGGACTGAGGGCCGCGTTTCCAGCGGCTCGAGCGTCGCATGCCGACTGTGGATAACCGACGGATGCGCCGTGTCGCTCGCCTAGGCTCGTCGCCATGCCCGACTCCCGCACCCGCCGCTTCGCGCCCTCCCGCGCTGCTGCGGCGTTCGCGATCACCGGCGTCGCGGCTCTGCTCCTGAGCGGATGCACCGGCGCTCCCGCGCCCACACCGACCCCGTCCGCGTCGAGCGCGGCCGACCCGATCTTCGCGTCCGACGAGGAGGCGCTGGCTGCGGCCGTTGAGGCGTACGAGGCGTATATCGCAGTGTATCGGCACAGATCGCTTCAGAAGGCGGCGCGCGAGCCGAACGAGTTATCCCATTTGTATGCGACAAGGCTATGCCGAGGTGGTCCTCGCCGAATTCAAAGCGCTCGAAGAGTCTGGCCTGCATATCGAGGGCGTCACGGCGTGGACTCGTTGTCGAACTCGTCGAGCTAGGTCGATTCAGGACGGATCAGCGATGGTTGCGATCTATTTATGTAGCGATGTGAGCGGGTCCCGCGTCGTCGATGCGAGGGCGCCGATGTCACGCCAGCAGATCGGAGAGAGCGTGTCGCCCTTCAGGCGAATTTTGTGTCGAGTGCTGCGGACGACAGCTCATTGGTTGTCGATGGAGTGATCTGTGGTCGGGCGACGATTTCTGTTGAGTCCTGCGGGCATCACCCTCGCGGTGCGCGCGGCGCTGCTAGGCCTCTCGGCCGCATACGCAGTGCGTGGCGACGACGTGACGAGCGGATCTCGTGAGCGGCATTGGTCGGGTTGGAGCCCTCGTCGAATGGCGACGTAGACGTGTGGGCAGGCTTCGGGAGCAAGCGATGCGAATACCGACGGCATTCGAACCGATGCAGGCTCTGACGCGAGGAGCAGCCCCGCGGGGCGGACGAGCAATACGATCGCCGAGCAGCCACCCCACCCCCACCCGCCTACTGCAGCCCGTTGAACGTCAGCATCTGCGCCGGCGACCCCACGACGCCGCCCGAGGAGCCCGCGGCCCCGATCGTCGTGACGCTCCGCGACATCGCCTCGTTCCGTCCCGCCGCGCCTGGCAACGGCATGGAGCCGGGCGGCTGGGCGATCGAGGGCCTGCCCGCGAACTTCGTGGCGGCGGCATCCGTGCAGGTCGTCTCGGGCACGCTGCTCGGGCAGCCCGCAGACGTGCGATTCACGCCGGTCGGCTACCGCTGGACGCACAGCGACGGCGGCGTCGTCGAGAGCGGCGGGCCCGGCGCCACGTGGTCCGCCCTCGGGCAACGCGAGTTCAGCCAGACGGCCACGAGTCACACGTATGCGGCCGCCGGCGAGTACACCGTCGACCTGACCGTGATCGTGCGCGCCGAGTACCGCTTCGCCGGGTCGCCGTGGCGCGCGATCTCGGGCACGCTCCCGCTCGCAGGCGTGCCGCAGCGGGTGCTCGTCGGCGAATTCGACACGGTGCTCACGCAGGGCGACTGCAACGCGAACCCGGCAGGTCCCGGCTGCTGACGGTTGCGGCCCGGCCGGCACCGCTGCCGCCGGCCGCCGCTGCTCAGCCGCGACGTGGGTGGCTATCGTTCCGAGGTGGTCGGCTCGCCGTGGCGACCATGACCGGCGACGATCGTCTCGTCGAGCAGGCGGCGCACGCCCGCCATGCCGTCCGACCTGAACGCCGCCCGTTGGCGTGCCGCGCCCGTGCCGTCCCGCAGGAGCCGCCCGACCGCCTCCTGCACGGCCTCGAAGTCGCCCGCTGCGCGCAGCTCCGATTCCAGCTTCCGCACCAGTCCGGTGAGCACCTCGCCGGCGGGCGCGAGCCCGCCCGAGATCGGATCGAACACTCGCTCGCGCATGCCGAAGTGCGCCGAGTGCTGCAGGGCGGCGCTGAGCAGCTCGGGCGGCACATCGGCTGAGTCGTTCGCGGCGGCATTCGTCGCATCCTGCTTGCCGATGGCGTGCGTCACGAGCGCGCGACACAGGGACGCGACCAGCAGGGTCGGTTCAGCGTCGAGCTGCGCGTCGCCCATGCGGAACTCGATGGTCGGCAGGTGCTCCGAGAGCCGGATGTCCCACATGATCACGCCCAGGTCGACGGTGCCGCCGATGCCGACCAGGCGACGGGTGCGGCGCTCGTAGTCGGCGGCGTCGACGAACGACGGCGGGCTCCCCGACGTGGTCCACCGTCGGAGCAGCACGGAGCGCCAGCTGTCGAAGCCCGTGTCGTAGCCGCGCCAGAGCGGCGAGTTCGCCGTGATCGCCGTGAGCACCGGCAGCCACGGCCTGGCGGCGTTCAGCGCGACCACGCCGAGCTCGCGGTCGGCGACGCCGACGTGGATGTGCAGGCCGCTCAGTTGGTGATCGGCGATGATCCCGTCCATGTCGCGCAGGATGCGCTGGTAGCGCTCGACCTCGGTGATCCGCGGGAACGGCAGCGTGTCAGGAGGCGTGCCGACGCTCGCCACCACGACGCCGAGCTCGGCGGCGAGCTCGGCGACGGCCCGGCGGAAGTCGAGCAGCGACTCGCGGGCGGCATCCATCGACTCGAAGATCGCCGACGCGTGCTCCACCTGCGAGGCGAGGAACTCCCGGTGCGCCAACTTGTGCCACTCGGGCGTGTTCGTGAGGCGGTCGAAGGCCACGTCGGCGACATCCGCGGGACGCAGCGTCCCCGGATAGAGGAACTGGAACTCCTCTTCGATGCCGAACGTCGTCACGCGTGACTCCTCCACGCCGGCCGGATGCCCGCACTCGAACTCTCGCGACGACGCGCCCGCCTGTCAACCCCGTTTTCGGAGGCCCTGCGCGGAGGCGGCGTTCCGGAACAGCGGATGCCGCCGGCGAGGGGCGCCGCGGACCACCTGTCGAGAATCCCGGCGCAGCCTCGACATACTGATGGGAGCGCGGTTCAGCCTCCCGAACGAACGACGACACCGAACGATCGAAGGAGCGATTCCGATGAAGTACCTCATCCAGATCTACAGCAACCCCGAGTCCCGGGCCATGTGGGAGAGCTTCAGCGCCGAAGCAGCAGGCCGAGGGCTACGCCTACTACCAGGGCATCAACGAAGAGCTCACCTCGAGCGGTGAGTTCGTCGCGAGCGAGGCGCTCGCCGACATCTCCATGGCCAAGCGCGTCACCCACACCGACGGCGGCACGGTCGCCAGCGACGGCCCGTTCGCCGAGACGAAGGAGCTGCTCGCCGGGTTCTACCTCGTCGACGTCGACACCGAGGCGCGCGCCGTCGAGATCGCGGCGCGGTTCCCCGAGGCCGAGTTCGGGCTCATCGAGGTGCGCCCGGTGCTCGACATGGCCGCCCGCGGCGACGTCTGAGTCGAAGCCGGCCGTGAGCGACGCCGTCCGGGCACTGCGAGATGCCGCACCGTCGGCACTCGCGGTGCTCGTGCGGCGCTACGGCGACTTCGAGGCGTGCGAGGACGCCATGCAGGAGGCGCTCATCGCGGCATCCGCCCAGTGGCCCCGCGACGGCGTGCCCGACAGCCCGCGCGCCTGGCTCGTGCAGGTCGCCGGTCGTCGCTATGTCGACCAGGTGCGGTCGGATGTCGCGCGCCGCCGGCGTGAGGCGCTCGCCGCAGACCTCGAACCGCCGCCGACGCCGGTTCCTGCGGTCGACGACACCCTCACGCTGTTCCTGCTCTGCTGCCACCCGGCGCTCACCAGGCCCGCGCAGGTCGCCCTCACGCTGCGCGCGGTGGGCGGGCTCACGACCGCCGAGATCGCCCGCGCGATGCTCGTGCCCGAGGCGACCGTCGCCCAGCGCATCTCGCGGGCGAAGGCGCGCATCCGCGCGAGCGGCGAGGGCTTCCGGATGCCGCTGGCCGACGAGCTCGACGCTCGCCTCGCCGCCCTTCGCAACGTGCTCTACCTCATCTTCACCGAGGGTCACACGGCCAGCTCGGGGGAGTCGCTGGCCCGCGTCGACCTCTCGGCCGAGGCGATCCGCCTGACGCGGCAGCTGCACGGTGCAGCAGCCGGATGCCTCGGGCGAGACGACCGGGCTGCTCGCGCTCATGCTGCTCACCGAGGCGCGCAGGGCGGCGCGCACCGATGCCGCGGGCGCGCTCGTGCCCCTCGACGAGCAGGACCGCGACCGCTGGGACCGCGCGATGATCGACGAGGGGGTCGCGCTCGTCACCGAGGTGCTCGACCGCGCGCCGATCGGGCCGTACCAGTTGCAGGCGGCGATCGCCGCGGTGCACGACGAGGCCGCCTCGACCGAGACGACCGACTGGATCGAGATCCTCGGCCTCTACGACCTGCTCGCCCGCCTCGCGCCCGGTCCGATGGTGACGCTCGGGCGCATCGTCGCGCTCGCGATGGTCGAGGGGCCCGCGGCCGGCCTCGCCGCGCTCGACCGTGCCGAGGGCGACGAACGCGCCGACGGGGCGAGGCTCGGCGACCACCACCGCACGTGGGCCGTGCGCGCGCACCTCCTCGAACGTGCGGGGTCCACGGATGCCGCGTCGCTCGCCTTCGCCGAGGCGGCCCGCCGCACGCTCAACGGCCCCGAGCAGCGGTACCTCGCCTCGAAGGCGGAGGCGCTGCGCAGCACGGCGCGGTTGAGGAGCGCGCGCGGTTCTGCGGGTTGAGGAGCGCCGCGCGCAGCGCGACGCGTCTCGAAACCCCACGCCGCGGCATCCGGGTTTCGAGACGGCGCTTCGCGCCTCCTCTACCCGCAGAGCCGAGACGGCGCTTCGCGCCTCCTCAACCCGCAGAGCCGAAACGCCGCTTCGCGCCTCCTCAACCCGCAGCATCGAGACGGCGCTTCGCGCCTCCTCAACCCGCAGAGCCGAGACGGCGCTTCGCGCCTCCTCAACCCGCAGAGCAGGCTCAGAGGTCGAGCACTTCGAGTGCCACGGCGACGTCGTCGCCGTCGGCGATGCCCTCGGCCGTGCGCACCGCCTTCTTGACCGGCAGCACGTAGTTGCCCTGCTTCGCGTCGGGGAACACCGACGTCGACCACGTCGAGCCGCCGACCGTGGCCCGCACGCGAACGGCGCCGAAGCCGCGCGGCATGCGCGGCACCTCGCGGATGTCGTCGGAGTACTCCTCGGGCAGGGTCACGAAGAACCAGCCGCCCTGCGCGCTCCACTCCCAGAGCGGCGCGGTGAAGCGGAATCGCATGGTCGGATGCTACCCGCGGCCGCCGACAGCTCAGCGTGCGCCGACGAAGGCGACGAGGGCGACGAGGCCGGCGAGGCCGCCCGCCACGACACCGACGGCGATGACGGCGCCCACCACGATCCAGACGACGCGGCTGCCTCCGCCTGCGGTGCTCGGTGCGGACCAGTGGCCCGCGGATGCCGCGGGAGGCGGGTGCTCGGGCGGCAACGGCACCGTCGTGTGCTCGTCGGGAGGACGGACCTTGGTCACCTCGTCGACGGTCGCGGAGTCGAGCCCGACCGCGGAGTCGAGCCCGACCGCGGAGTCGAGCCCGACCGCGGCATCCGTCGGCCTCGGCGCCGTGTGCGGGCTCCACTTCGTGCCGTCCCAGTAGCGGAGCAGCGCGGCATCCGTGTCGTCGTCGTACCAGCCGGCGACGCGGGCGGGGTCGTGTGTCACGAGGCCGCCCCCTTCCGCTGGAGGCGGATGGCGCGCACGGTGAGCTGCGCTGCGGCGATGACCATGAGCGCCGCGAACAGCCACGACGACCACTCGGGCGAGAGCAGGAACGCGATGGCGACGCCGCCGAACGACGCGACGGTCGCGGCGATGCCCACGATGATCGCGACCTTGAGGTCGACGATGCCGGCGCGGGCGTTGGCGACGGTGCCGCTCACCGCGGTCGGGATCATCACCGCGAGCGAGGTGCCCTTGGCCACCAGGTCGCTCATGCCGAAGAGGGCGATGAACGCCGGCACCATGATGACGCCGCCGCCGATGCCGAACAGGCCCGAGGCGATGCCGATGACCACGCCGAGCGCGATCATGCCGAGGATCGGCAGCACGTCGAGTTCGAGCAGCCGCTCGCCGCGCACCGGGGTGACGAGCACCAGGCGCACCGCCACGACGATGAGCAGCGCGATGAACAGCCAGCGCAGCCAGCCGAGCGACAGCCGGCGCAGCAGGAACGACCCGATCCACGACCCGACGATGCCCCCGATGGCCACGAAGAGCGCGGCCAGCAGGTCGATCTGCCCGTTCGCGAAGTACGTGATCGAGCCGGCGACGGCGGCGGGCACGATGGCGGCGAGCGAGGTCGCCGACGCGCGGCGCTGGTCCATGCCCGCGAACATGATGAGGAGCGGGACCATCAGGATCCCGCCGCCCACGCCGAATGCGCCCGACAGCAGGCCGCCCGCGGCCCCGACGAGTGCCAGTCGCACCCACGGCACGCGCGCCGGAGCGGCGGGTGCGTGCGGGGGAGGTCACCCGCCCACTGTAGCGGCGGCGCGCCGGCGCTCGAAGCAGGTCAGGCTGCGCGGTCGCGAGGGGAGCGATCGAGCCGGTCGAGCTCGGCGCCGACCAGGCGGTCGAGGTCGTCGAACGGCGGCTCGCGGCGCGCGGCAGCGGCATCCGTCGTCGCGACGTCCGCCGCGCTGATGCGCCGTACCGAGAGGACCGCTGCCGAGCGGCGCACCATGCGGGCGACGAGCACGAGCAGGACGCCGAGCACCGCGCCGGCCGTGTTCATCACGAGATCGCGCGGATCGGAGATGCGATCGGCCTCGGGCACCTGCACGAGCTCGATGAGCGCGGTGAAGGCGAATCCGGCGACGAGCGCGAGCGGCCACCGGCGACGCGGGATGAGGAGCGCGGCGAGCAGGCCGACCGGGATGAACAGCGCGACGTTGAACGCCATCTCCGAGAGGTACCCGGTCGTCCACGTGACCGGCGCCGTCCACGCGTCGGGGTTCAGGATGCCGCCCTCGAGCTGATTTCCGCTGGTGCGCCATGGCGCGGGGCCCACCGTCACCCACAGCACGACGGCTGCGTAGGCGAGATGCGACGAATCGCAGGGGGCGGCGGTTCACCCCCCGATTCTCCACCGTTTCCCTATGAGAGTGCTGGCACGATGCCGCATGTCCGCCGATCGCGCGGCTGGGGCGCCGACCGTCCGTGGCACCTCCTCGCCGGTGGATTCGCGGCCGAATCCGACGTCATCCCATGTCACGATCCGATCGCGACTGGTGTGCTGCCGCCCGCGACCGGCTAGGGTAACATCAACGATTCCTCCATCAAGCGGGCGCTCGCCCGTGCCTCCACCTGATTGCCCGGAGGCGGCTCGATCCGCGTGGCATGACCCGATACGAGACGGCGGATGCCTGAGCGCACACCCGCCCCTCGCCCCAGCTTCGACGGTACCGTGCCGTCGGGGTAGCGATCGATCGCCGATCGCATCGGGCCCGCACTCAGCGGCCCATAGGACAGAAGGACAGCAGTATGGCAACCGGAACCGTCAAGTGGTTCAACGCCGAAAAGGGCTTCGGCTTCATCGCTCCCGACGACGGCAGCGCCGACGTCTTCGCACACTTCAGCGCCATCTCGGGCAACGGCTACCGTTCGCTCGAAGAGGGCCAGAAGGTCGAGTTCGAGGTCGCGCAGGGCCCGAAGGGCCTGCAGGCTGAGAACATCCGCGGCCTCTAGGTCTCGGCTCTCAGAACGCCCCCGTCAGCCTCGGCTGCCGGGGGCGTTCGTCATCCGGGCGCTCAGCTCGGGCGGAGAACGGATGCCGCGGCATCCGTCACCTCGTCGCGCCACGAGTGACGCGGCTCGTAGCCGAGCATCCGCCGCGCCTTCTCGATCGAGAGCATCGTGTCGTGCTCGCCGAGGTCGCCGCGGACCTCGACCCCAGGGAACACCTCGGCGACGAGCTCGGCGTTGGGGCGCGACATCACGGTGTCGGCCGCGGCGATGATGAAGCGCTCGAAGCCGGGGCCCGCCTTGGCGAGGGCGAGGCTCACCGCCTGCGCGCCGTCGCGCGCGTCGATGTAGCCCCAGAGGTTCCACTTGCGGAGCCTGGCGTCGTCGTCGAACGAGGGGAACGCCTCGTAGTCGGCCGGATCCATGACGTTCGAGAAGCGCAGTGCGGTGATCGACAGCTCGGGGTGCCAGCGCACGAGCTCGATCGCGAGCTGCTCCTCGAGGTGCTTCACGAGCGAGTAGGTGCTCTCGGGGCGCGCGGCGTACTCCTCGTCGACCGGGATGTAGGGCGGCGGCACGTCGAACGGCAGGCCGAGCACCGTCTCGCTCGACGCGTACACGATGCGCGTGATGCCGAGGCGGCGGGCCGCCTGGAAGACGTTGAACGTGGCGAGCATGTTGTTGTGGAAGGTGGCGACGTCGCTGAGGATCCCGGGCGCCGGGATCGCGCCCAGGTGCACGATCGCGTCGACCCCGCTGTGGCGGTCGTCGACGCCGGCGAACGCGTCGATGACCTGTCCGTAGTCGGTGAGGTCGACGCGGGTGACGGCGCTGCGTTCCCCGTGCTGATCGAGGTTCACGACCTCGTGGCCCTCCTCGCGGAGGGTTCGGACGACGGTGCGGCCCAGCTTGCCCGAGCCTCCGGTGACGGCGATGCGCATGGGTCCAGTCTGGCACCGGATGCCGCGCACCCGGCCGGCGACGACGATCAGCCCTTCCGCGAACCCGGGCTCGCTGTCGCCTTCGTCTTCGGCTTCGATTTCGATGCCGAGTTCGATGCCGCGCCCGATGCCGCGCGCGCCCGCGTCGGGGTGGGCTTCACTCCCGGCGGTTGCGCCATCAGCCGCTCCACGGCCTTCGCCATCGAGATGCCGCGCATGGCGTCGAGCTGCACCTCGATCGAGCGCAGGTCCTTGCGCAGCCCGGGGTCCTCGACGCGGTTCCTGAGCTTGCGGACGAGCTTGAGTCCGACATCGACCTCCTCGTCGGTCAACTTCACCGCGTCATCGCGGGCGAGCCCGGCGCTGCGCTTGACGAGCGCGGCCGTCTCGGAGAGCAGCTCGCGGGCGCCGAGCATCGAGACGAGCAGGGGTTGCTCGATGCGCTCGAACAGGGCGATCCACTCCCGTCCCGCCTCGGTGGTCGCGAGCAGCTTGTCCCTGACCTTGCGGAGCGCGTTGACCTCGGTCTGGGCGCGGAAGAACTGCAGCCCGATGAGCTCGATCGCGCAGATGCTCTGCTGGAGCAGCGCGACCATGCCCGACTTCGCGTCCCGCTTGACCGGCTCGGGATCGGCGGGATGGAAGGACTCCTCTGCGGTCCCCATCCACGGTCCCGTCTCGAACGTGAACCCGTAGGTCTTGCCGAGGCTCGAGCTCGCGATGTGGCGGCTGTAGACGTAGTCGCTCCACGTGCCGGTGGTGGGGTAGAGCGCGATGCCGGCCTGGTTCGCGTACGTGCGCCCGCGCACGGCCTTGATGGCGTCGCGGATTCGTCCGCCGACGGTCTGGAACCGCTGGAGATCGCGTGGCGGGAGGTACTCCTGCCAGCCGGGGATCCCGATGCCCGAGCACGTGCCCGTCGGCAGTGTCGTGAACCTCTTCGAGGGATCCGTCGTCTGCGAGGGGGCGTGCCCCCACGGCCAGAGGATCAGCTCCGAGTACGAGTGCACGTCGACGAACGTGTCGATGCGACGAGTGTCGAGCAGGTGCTTGACGTTGCGGTTCTCGGGTTCGCTGAATGCGCTCGGGCCCACATAGATGTCGGTGCACGGCGAGCACGACGTCTGCCCCTGCGTGACGCCCCAGAGGAAGTCCGCGTTCCGGTTGAGGTCGACGCCGATGCACGACGTGCCCGCGTTCGTCGCCCGGTTCTTGCGCCACATGTTGTCGACGGTCATGACGTGGACGCGCCCGTCGGGGTTCGCGCACGGGACCATCCAGATGTCGAGGGCCTCGAGGATCAGCTTGATGTCGGCTGCGGGCCACCGCCGTCCGCCGTACACGAGGTCGGACTCGTTCACGTAGCTCAGGAACAGGTCGACGGCCAGCTCGACGACGGCGTCGGGGTTCATGAGCTCGCGGGCGTGCGTGCCGCCGACGAGGAGCACCCCGCGGCGCTCGGGGCCGGTGCCTGCGCGGAGCCGGAGGGCGAAGACCGGGCGTCCCTGCACGGACGGCTCGGGCAGTTGGACCCGCGTGAAGTACGCGGGGAACCAGGTGGCGAGGAGCTGCGTCAGCGAGTCGAGCTGCGCGACGGTGCGGTACATCAGCCTTCCTCCTCGCGCGGGATCCCCGCGACGCGCTCCTCGAGCCAGCGCTTCGCGTCGTCATCCGACTGCACCAGGTCGGGGCTCAGCGGCGCGAGCGGGATGGTGCGGATAGACCCGCACCTCGAATCCGCGTCGGACCAGCTCGGCGAGCTCGTCGGCGGTGACGACCACGCGCACGCCGCCCTGCGGGTCGGGGATACGGTCGAGGTCCAGGTCGGACACCTGCGAGAGCGCCACGTCGTGCTCGCCCGGGTGCACGGTGGCCTCGAACCGGTCGCCTTCCGGACGGCCGGACGGCTCGTCGCGCTTGGAACGTCTGGCCATGAGACTCCCCCTCAGGTCGATGGCTCGCCGAACACACCGCTTCGCGGATGCCGACGGTCCCCCCAATGACCTCTTGGCGCCAAGCTACTCCCGGCCGAAAAGTGACGCAACCTCAGGTGTACCTCCGGCGGGGAGCGGCGACCGGTCCGATGCCGCGGCCGGGTGGACATCCGGTCGGATTCTCGCGACACGCCGGGACATTCGGCGCGCCTCCCAGCCCCTTCCCATGTGCAGGCCGTAGCGTTCGAGCATCTGCAGCGGGTGGTCACCCGCGATCCCCGGCTGGGAAGTCGACGACCAGCTGGGACGACACATCTCTCACACCGAATCCCTCGGTGCGATCCGGGCTACCAAGCCCCGCACCGGTGCCGCGGACATCACACGCAGTTACACCGCCCTTTCCCGGGTCGTTCGCGAATCCGGCCTCCTGAACCGCACGCGCTGGTTCTACCTCGCGGTCGCGACGCTCCTGACGCTCGCCCTCGGCGGCGCCATCACCGGGTTCATCCTCCTCGGCGACTCCTGGTTCCAGCTCCTCATGGCGGGCGCGCTCGGGCTCATCTTCACGCAGTTCGCGTTCCTGGCGCACGAGGCCTCGCACCGGCAGGTGCTCGAGTCGGGCCCGGCCAATGACCGGATCGGGCGGGCCATCGCCGCGGGCGTGGTCGGCATCAGCTACTCGTGGTGGATGACGAAGCACACGAGGCACCATGCCAACCCGAACAAGGTCGGCAAGGACCCCGACATCGACTTCGACACCATCTCGTTCATCGAGGCGGATGCCGCGAAGCAGCGCGGCCTCATGGCGCTCATCACCCGCAAGCAGGGCTATCTCTTCTTCCCGCTCCTCACGCTCGAGGGCGTGAACCTGCACTACCGATCGATCGGCACGCTGTTCGAGCGCGGACCCGTCAAGGGCCGCTGGATCGAGCTGAGCCTCATCGCCGCGCGATTCGCCGTCTACTTCGGCGCGATCTTCTGGGTGCTGCCGCTCGGCATGGCGTTCGCCTTCATCGGCGTGCAGCTCGCGGTCTTCGGCGTCTACATGGGGGCGTCGTTCGCGCCGAACCACAAGGGCATGCCGATCATCCCCGCCGACGCGAAGCTCGACTTCTTCTCGAAGCAGGTGCTCACGTCGCGCAACGTCTCGGGCGGGTTCTGGGCCAGCGCACTCCTCGGCGGACTCAACTACCAGGTCGAGCACCACCTGTTCCCGAACATGCCGCGACCGCACCTCGCCAAGGCGCGCGAGATCGTGCGCGAGCACGCCCGCACGCTCGACGTGCCCTACACCGAGACGACGCTCATGCAGTCGTACGGCATCGTCATCCAGTACCTCAATCGCGTCGGCCTCGCGGCTCGCGATCCGTTCGACTGCCCGATGGTGAACCAATTCCGTCGGGTCTGATCGATCACCTGCTGGTTGAGCACGCCCATCTGCTGGGTCGGGCTCGCCGAAACCAGCCCCACACGCTTCCGCCGACGGACGTCGCCGGCGGAACTCCGCACGACCTGAGGTCGTGCACGTCGCAGCCGCTCCCAGCGGCTCGGCTTTACAGAAGGAAATGAATATGGCAACCGGAACCGTCAAGTGGTTCAACGCCGACAAGGGCTTCGGCTTCATCGCCCCGGATGACGGCTCGGCCGACGTCTTCGCGCACTTCAGCGCGATCGCGTCGGGCGGCTACCGCTCGCTCGAGGAGAACCAGAAGGTCGAATTCGAGACCGCCCGCGGCCCCAAGGGCCTGCAGGCCGAGAACATCACCGTCATCGGATAAGTTCTCGCACCACCTGATCGGCGGCTTCGCCGCCGGTCGACGAGCGGATGTCACGGCAGCCGCCTCTTCGTGAGGCGCGCGCCGCGACATCCGCTCGCTCTGTTCCAGGGGGCGAGGCGACGGCGCCGCACCGAGCATCCTCCGAGGTTCGCTCCATAGGCTCGTCGCAGACCGCCGATCGACCTGTCGGCCTCGAAGGAGGAGCCCCTATGCAGTGCCCCAGTGACGGAACCGTGCTCGTGATGAGCGAGCGGAGCGGCATCGAGATCGACTACTGCCCCACGTGTCGCGGGGTGTGGCTCGACCGCGGCGAGCTCGACAAGATCATCGAGCGTGGCGCGCGCGAGTTCGGCGGGGCCCAGCAGTCCGCTCCCGGCGCGCCTGCCGCGCCCGCCGCCCCGGCGCAGCCGCAGGCTCCGGCCTACGGGCAGCCAGCGTACGGACAGCAGTCCTACGACAACGGCTATGGCCGGGGCTACGACGACCGCGGCTACGGCGACCAGGGCCAATACCGCAAGAAGAAGAAGGAGAGCTGGCTCTCCGAGCTCTTCGACTGAGTCGACGGGTCGGCGCCTGCCGGCCCTGTCACCGCGAGCGGATGCCGCGGCGCGCGTCCCTCGAGGGCGCCGCGCCGCGGCATCCGTTGTCTGCCGGGTCGCCGGTCATGCGGCGAG
This sequence comes from uncultured Actinomycetota bacterium, assembly GCA_963799015.1. Classification (GTDB taxonomy): domain Bacteria; phylum Actinomycetota; class Actinomycetes; order Actinomycetales; family Microbacteriaceae; genus Agromyces. Next base: position 61,514 of record CAWCWD010000008.1, read on the forward strand.
GGCCTCGATCACCCGGCGTGCCACCGAGGCGCTCGACTGCGGATTCTGACCCGTGATGAGGTTGCCGTCGACCACGACGTGGTCGCTCCACGGCGCCGCCGAGTCGATCACGGCGCCGCGCTCGCGGAGCGCCGACTCGACCCACCACGGGGTGTTCTCGCCGGTGCCGCCGGTGCGCTCCTCCTCGTCGGTGAAGACGGTGAGGCGCCGTCCGGCGAACGCGAACGTGCCGTCGTCGCGCGTGGCGGAGAGCAGCGCGGCGGGTCCGTGGCAGAACGGCGCGATGACGACCCCGGCGTCGTTCGCCGCGACGAGCACGCGACCGACGTTCGGGTCGTGAGCGAGGTCGGCCATGGGGCCGTGACCGCCCGGGAGCACGATCGCGGCGTACGCGGTCAGGTCGACACTCTCGACGGGCACGGCCGCGGCGAGCTCGTCGGCGATCGCCGCGAGGTAGGCGGCGAGCCCGTCGACGGTCTCCTGGCTGCCGACGACCGACGGGGTCCAGGCTGCCCCGGTCGACGGTCGGCGTGACGCCGCCGGGCGTGGCGATCCTCACGGCGTGGCCGGCCGCCAGGAGGTCGCGGTGGGCGGTCACGAGCTCTTCGGCCCAGAAGCCGGTCGGATGCTCCGAGCCGTCCTTCATGGTGAGGGAGTCGGCTCCGGTGACGATCATGAGGACATTGCTCACGTGTGGTCCCTTCGGTGAGGTGGTCGAGTGCTCGAGCAGGTGGTCGGGTGCCGTCAGGCGCGGGGGGTCGGGGTCGGGTCGGGGTGGTCGGACGTTCAGGCGACGGATGCCACGGGGCGCGTGTCGGCGGGCGATGCCCCCGTGTCGGGGCGAGCGTGCGCGGCTCGTGCCGTGGTCGCTGCCAGGAGCATGACGAGGAGCGCCGCGGCCGTGATCGCGGCTCCGACCCAGATGGGCGAGGTGTAGCCGAGGCCCGCCGTGATCGCGACGCCACCGGCCCAGGCGCCGAGCGCGTTGCCGAGGTTGAACGCCGCGATGTTGGCGCCGGAGGCGAGCGTGGGTGCGTGGTCGGCGTACCGCATCACGCGGCTCTGAAGCGCGGGGACGGTGCCGAATCCGAAGCCGCCCATGGCGACGAGGAGCACGATGGTGGCGACGGGGTTCCACGCGAGCCAGGCGAAGAGCGCGAGCACGACGACGAGCGCCGCGATGAAGCCGAGCAGCGTGCCGTCGATCGAGCGGTCGGCGAGGCGGCCGCCGATCCAGTTGCCGATCACGAGGCCGGCGCCGAACAGCACGAGCAGCCACGGCACGGCGCCCGAGGCGAACCCGCTCACCTCGGTGAGCGTGTAGGCGATGTAGGTGAACGCGCCGAACATGCCGCCGAAGCCGAGCACCGTGACGGCGAGCGAGAGCCACACCTGCCCCGAGCGGAACGCCGTGAGCTCACGTCGGAGGCTCGGCGCGGGACCGTCGGTGCGGAGGCTGGGCACGAGCGTCGCGATGCCGACGAGCGCGAGCACGCCGATCGCCGAGATCGCCCAGAACGTGGAGCGCCAGCCGAGCTCCTGGCCGAGGAAGGTGCCGAACGGCACGCCGAGCACGTTCGCCGCGGTCAGCCCGGTGAACATGATGGCGATCGCGCCGGCGGCCTTCTGCGGGGCAACGAGGCTCGCGGCAACGACGGAGCCGATGCCGAAGAAGGCGCCGTGGCAGAGGGCGGCGATGATGCGGCCCGTCATCATGAGCTCGTAGGTGGGCGCCATCGCAGAGATCGCGTTGCCGGCGATGAAGAGCACGAGCAGGCCCACGAGCACGGGCTTGCGGGGAAGGCGCGTGGTGGCGGCCGTGAGGCCGAGCGCGCCGACGACGACGGCCAGGGCGTAGCCCGAGATGAGCCAGCCCGCCTGCGCCTCGGTGACGCCGAAGTCGGCGGCCACCTCGGGGAGGAGGCCCATGATGACGAACTCCGTGAGGCCGATGCCGAAGCCTCCGATGGCGAGTGCGACGAGTCCGAGTGGCATGCGGAGGATCTCCTGTACACTGGTGGAAGTAGTTGCAGACGCGCTCTATTGCGAACGCGAGCACAATACTTGCACACGCAAATACAAAGCGCAAGCAACTATTTTCGAGCAGTCATCCGGCCACCGCAACGGCGCGTTCGGGTGACGCGTTCACCGGGCACGAGGAGGACCGACATGGGCATCGCCGACGACGCGGTCGAGGTGCGCGCACAGGGGTGGCGCACGCTCGCGGCACTGCACGGCATGATCGAGACCGAGCTCGAGCGCGCGCTCGGGGCATCCGTCGACCTCTCGGTCGTGGAGTACACCGTGCTCGACGCGCTCAGCCGGCAGGACGGCTGGCACATGCGCATGCAGCAGCTCGCGCGTGCCGCAGCCCTGAGTCCGAGCGCCACGACGCGGCTCGTGAACCGCCTCGAGGACCGGGCCCTCCTCACGCGCATCCTGTGCGCCGACGATCGGCGCGGGATCTACACCGAGCTCACCGCCGCGGGGCGTGCGCTCTACGAACGGGCGCGCCCGATCCACGACGAGACGCTCGAGCGCGTGCTCGCCGACGCGGAGCAGCAGCCCGAGCTCGCGCCCGTCGTCGGGGCGCTGCACGGGGTCGCCCTACCCGTCGCGGGAGGCTGAGCGACCTCGGTCGCGTCATCCGTCGACCAGATGCTCCGCGGTACGTGCCTAGGCGGCAGCGCCCGAGATGTTCACCAGCCAGGTGATGCCGTGCTTGTCGGTCAGCATGCCGAACGCGTCGCCCCACGGCGCGACCTCGAGCGGCTGCAGGATCGTGCCGCCGTCGGCGAGCTTGTCCCAGTAGCCGCGCAGCGTCGCGTCGTCGTCGCCCGAGAGCGAGACCGAGAATCCGGCGGGCTCGCGGTACTCCATGTGCTTCGGCGTGTCGGCGGCCATGAGGGTCAGCCCGGGCCCGTCGAGCTGGCCGTGCATGATGAGGTCGTTCTCGGCGGGATCCTGCGCCGCTTGGTAGTCCGCGAACGTGTTCGTGGTGAGCTCGCCGCCGAAGACCGACTGGTAGAACTCCAACGCCTCGCGGGCGCTGTCCTTGAAGTTGAGGTAGGGGTTGAGCGTGACGGGCATCGTGGCCTCCAGATCGTCGTCGTTCCTCCGCCCGATTCTGCACCGTTCGGCTCGCCGACGCGAGGGGTTGCGGGTGAACGGATCAGAGCGCTCGGGAGAACGCGACCCGATGCTCGCCCGGGCCGTCGTAGTCGCGCCAGGCGCGCGCACCCTCGATCGTGGCGTCCCCCGTCGCCGTGAACCCCATCGCGGCGTGGAACTCCTGCGACCGCCGGTTGCCGGGGCCGGTGATCGCGTCGACGCGGCGGCATCCACTCGCGCGCATCTCATCGAAGAAGCGCTCGTAGAGGGTGCGGGCGAGGCCCGAGCGGCGCAGGTCGGGGCGCACGCCGACGAAGTGGATGTAGGCGACGTCGGGCTCGGACTGGGACCGGAAGCCGATGAGGAAGCCCGCGAGCGCGCCGTCGGCGTCGTCGACGATCGTCGACGTGTCGGCGAAGTGCTGGAAGAACAGGCGGGGGAGCAGGCGCCAGAGCGACTCCGTTCCCGGCAGGCCCCACCACCCGGGGATGACGGCGACGACGCGGGCGTGGTCGGCTTCGGTCGCGCGTCGGAAGACCAGGGCGGGTCGCTCGGGCGAGTCCATGCGTCCGATTCTCGCGGGCGGCAGGGGTCGGCGCCACGCGCGCCGAGATGGCGGGCCGCTCGCTCCGGCCCGCGACCGGCGTGTTCCGACGAGGGTGTTGACAGCGCCATCCGACCGTCGTATCTTGTAATCAATCAAATGATTGATCAAGCATCGAGTTGATAAAGGAGGCGGGCGATGATCGTGGATCCCGGCGCCGACGACCGCCTCGACCGCGCCTTCATGGCGCTGGCCGACCCGGTGCGCCGGCGCATCATCGCCCGTCTCAGCCGCGGGCCGGCCACGGTCAACGAACTGGCCGAGCCGTTCCAGATCACCAAGCAGGCGGTCTCGAAGCACATCCAGGTGCTCGAGCAGGCCGGGCTCGTCACGCGCTCGCGCGACGCGCAACGCCGGCCCGTGCACCTCGATGCCGCACAACTCGAAGCCCTCACCGCGTGGATCGATCGCTACCGACTGATCCACGAGCAGCAGTTCCGCAGGCTGGACGCGCTGCTCACCACCACCAGCGGCACCGATGCCGCGATCCCAGAGTCCGGCCAGGGCGCCGGCTCCGCACAGGAAGCAACGGAATCATGACCACCACCACCAACCCCGTCACCATCACCGCCCCCGAGGGCGTGCCGTTCATCGACATCGAGCGCGAGTTCGATGCCCCCGTGGCCGCGGTGTTCAACGCGCACCGAGACCCCGAGCTGGTGAAGCGGTGGCTCGGCCCGAGCGGCTACGACGTGAACATGGAGCGCTGGGACTTCAGGACCCAGGGCGGCTACCGCTACGTGCACACGAACGCCGAGGGCGAGTCCTTCGCGTTCAACGGCACGTTCCACACCGTGCGCGAGAACGAGTTCGCCATCCAGACGTTCGAGTTCGAGGGCTACCCCGACGTCGTGGCGATCGAGTCGATCGCCTTCGAGGACCTCGGCGACGGCCGCACGCGCCTCCACATCCACTCGACCTATCCGACGCTCGAGGCGCGCGACGGCATGGTCGCGAGCGGCATGGAGAGCGGCGTGCGCGAGGGCTACGAGCGCCTCGACGCGATCCTCGCCGGCTGACCCGCCGGAGCACGCGCGCGGGCCCACCCACCGCAATCCACCCACCCACGAACACCGAACGGAGCACATCATGGACTGGACGCTCGAGGTCGTCCTCCTCCCCGTCACCGACATCGACCGCGCGGTCGCGTTCTATCGCGACCAGGTCGGGTTCGAGCTCGACCACGACACCCGCAACGAGCACATGCACGTCGTGCAGCTCACGCCGAAGGGGTCTGGCTGCTCGATCGTCATCGGCGACCTCCCGTCGCAGACCGAGATGGTGCCGGGCTCCATGCGGGGACTCCAGCTCGTGGTCGCCGACGCGGCGGCCGCGCGCGAGGAGCTCCTCTCCCGCGGCGTGGAGGCGAGCGAGATCACCGCGTTCGACGATCGCGACGGCGGCACCTTCTTCGGGTTCGCCGACCCCGACGGCAACACCTGGGCCGTGCAGCAGATCAAGGCCCGCGGCGTGCGCCCGCTCATTCCGGTCGAGGCGCGACAGCGGTTCGGCGCCGAGCAGGAGCTCTGAGCGCGGGCGGCGACGCCGGGAGACGACGAGAGCGGATGCCGCGGGCCCGCCCCACCAGGGGTGCGGCCCGCGGCATCCGCTTGTGGCGTGTCATCCGCTCGATCGTCCGCGACATCCGAGTGTGGGGCATTGCACAGAACCCGATCGGCGGGGATCATGATCCGGGGGGTTCATTGCATGGGGAGGCAGGCGAAGGCGACCTGGATCGGCGAGCACGGGGGTGCCGCCGCGGTCACGCTCCACCTGGAGGCGGCGGGGTTGCAGATCTCGGGTGAACGGCGGGCGCGCGTGCCCAGGGCGGCGTGGACGCACGTCGAGGCCGCCGACGGGATCGTGTCGTTCGAGGCCGACGGGCGCACGTACCGGTTCGAGTTGGGGGCGGCGGCGCCCGCGTGGGCGACGGCGCTGACGACGCCGCCGCCGTCGCTCGCCGAGAAGCTCGGGGTGTCGCACGGGTCGACGGTCGCGGTGCGCGGCGACCTGCCGCTGCCCGAACTCCACGAGGCGCTCTCGGATGCCGCGCGCGTGCCGCCGTGGGAGGCGGAGGTGGTGGTCGTGGTGGTGCGCAGCGACGGCGAGCTCGAATCGCTCCCGGTGTGGTTCCGCGAGTGCGGCATCGGCACGAACGTGTGGGTCGTGCACGGCAAGGGCCGGGAGAGCACGGCGCCGGGCGACAATGCGGTGCGCTCGGTCCTGCGGTCGGCCGGATGGCGTGACACGAAGGTGAGCGCGGTCGGCGACGCCTGGTCGGCGACGCGGTACTCGCCGGCGAAGGCCACATGAGCGCGGGCCCCGAGATCCTGCGGTACGCGGCGTTCGCGACCGAGCCCGACGGCGGCAATCCCGCCGGCGTCGTGCTCGACGCGTCGGCGCTCGACGACGCCGCGATGCAGCGCATCGCCGCCGAGGTCGACTACGCCGAGACCGCGTTCGTCACGGGGGAGTCCGGCGGCGCCCGCACGGTGCGGTACTTCTCGCCGATCGCCGAGGTGCCGTTCTGCGGCCACGCGACCGTCGCGACGGCCATCGCCATCGCCGAGCGCGAAGGCACCGGCACACTGCGGTTCGCGACGCCCGTCGGCGAGATCGTGATCGAGACGACCCAGACCGGCGACGGGCATCCGTGCGGCATTCACGAGCGTCGACACCGACCTCGCCCACTTCCCCGAGTTCGTGCTCGAGGCGCTGCTCGAGCTCATCGGCGTCGACCGCACCCGGCTCGACGAGCGATACCCGCCGCGGCTCGCGTTCGCCGGCAACTGGCATCCGCTGATCGTCATCTCCGAGGCCGCCGTCTTCGACGAGTTCGGGTTCGACCCCGGCGCGGTGCGCGCGTTCATGGACGCGCAGGGCTGGCCGGCCACCATCACGGTGCTGCACCGGCAGACGGATGCCGCGCACGGCACCCTGCGGTTCGAGGCGCGCAACCTCTTCCCCGTGGGACGCATCACCGAGGATCCCGCGACGGGTTCGGCGGCCGCCGCGGTCGGCGGCTACCTCCGCGGACTCGGCGCGGTGACGACCGCCCGCCCGCGTGCTGATCGAGCAGGGGCGGCACGTCGGGCGCCCGGGCGAGCTGACGGTCGACATCCCCGAGCGCGGCGGCATCGTGGTGAGCGGGCGGGCGGTGCCGATCCGCGCAGCGCGCGGCTAGGCTCGGACGCGGCGGCGGCGCACCCGGCGGATGACCTCCGGTCGAGGCCGGCGCCCTGCCCGCGACGCGAACACGGAGGAACCATGCAGACCCGCTCCCTCGGCCGCACCGGCCGCACCGTCTCGGTGATCGGCCTCGGCACCTGGCAGCTCGGCGCGGACTGGGGCGACGTCGACGAGGCCGACGCGCTCGCCGTGCTCGACGCGGCGCACGAGGCGGGCGTCACGTTCTTCGACACCGCCGACGTCTACGGCGACGGCCGCAGCGAGTCGCTCATCGGCCGCTGGCTGCGCGAGCACCCCGACTCGGGCGTCACGGTCGCCACGAAGATGGGGCGCCGGATGCCGCAGGAGCACGAGAACTACTCGCTCGAGCACTTCCGCGCGTGGACCGACCGCTCGCGCGCGAACCTCGGCGTGGACACCCTCGACCTCGTGCAGCTGCACTGCCCGCCGACGTCGGTGTACTCGGACGACCGGGTGTTCGACGCGCTCGACACCCTCGTCGACGAGGGCGCGATCGCGGACTACGGCGTGAGCGTCGAGAAGGTCGAGGAGGCGCTCACCGCGATCGCCCGGCCGCATGTGGCCTCCGTGCAGATCATCCTCAACGCGTTCCGGCTGAAGCCGCTCGACGAGGTGCTGCCCGCGGCCCGCGAGGCGGGCGTCGGCATCATCGCCCGCGTGCCGCTCGCGAGCGGGCTGCTCTCGGGGCGGTACACGCTCGACACGCAGTTCGCCGCCGACGACCACCGCAGCTTCAACCGCCACGGCGAGTCGTTCGACGTCGGCGAGACGTTCTCGGGCGTCGACTACGCGACCGGCGTGCGGGCGGCGGGGGAGTTCACCGAGCTCGCCCGCGACGCGGCGCCCGACGCCACCGCCGCCCAGGTCGCGCTCGCGTGGGTCGCCGCGCAGGACGGCGTGAGCTCGGTCATCCCGGGCGCCCGCAACCCCGAGCAGGCGCGCGCGAACGCGGCGGCCGGATCGCTCGAGCTGCCCGCCGGCTTCGCGGCATCCGTGCGCGAGCTGTACGACCGGGACATCCGGGCGCAGGTGCACGGGCGCTGGTAGCGGGCTCACGCGGGGAGGGCGCCCGGGCAGCGCGCTGTCGAGGGCGCGCATGGGGGAGCTCGCGTGGTTGCTCGTCTGCCAACAACTCCGGATATGCGATCCGACACGCCGTCCCGGCCGCCTGCGCGCCCGGGGTGGCGGATCGTAGCTCCGGAGTTGTGGGCGCTGGGCGGGAGCGGTGGCCGCGAACTCAGCGGGTGAACCGCCACCCCGTGATCCACTCGGGATCCTCGCCGTGCTCGTACGCGTATTCGCGCGCGGCCGCCCGGGCCGCGTGCCACTCGTCGGCGATCTCGGCGACGCCGGGCCGGCCCGCGAGCCCCGGCACCCGGTGAAGCACGTCGAGCGCGAGCCGGTAGCGGTCGAGGTCGTTGAGGTGCAGCATGTCGAACGGCGTGGTCGTGGTGCCCCGCTCGATGAAGCCGCGCACGTGCAGGTTCGCGTGGTTCGTGCGCCGGTAGGCGAGCTGGTGGATGAGCGACGGATACCCGTGGAACGCGAAGATCACGGGGAGTGACGGGTGAAGATCGCGTCGAAGTCCTGGTCGGGCAGGCCGTGCGGGTGGTGCGACGGGTCCTGCAGGCGCATCAGGTCGACCACGTTCACGACCCGCACCGATGAGGTCGGGCAGCCGGTCGCGCAGCAGCTGCGCCGCGGCGACGGCCTCCATGGTCGGCACGTCGCCGGCGCAGGCGAGCACGACGTCGGGCACGGATGCCGCGGGGCGCGCCGCGTCGAACCCGGGCTCGTTGCCCGCCCACGCCCACACGCCGAGGCCGGCCGCGACGTGCGCGTCGGCCTCGGCGGCCGAGAGCCACTGCGGCGCCGGTTGCTTGCCCGCGACCACCACGTTCACCCGGTTCTGCGTGTCGAACGCGTGCCGCATCACCGCGAGCAGGGTGTTCGCATCCGGCGGGAGGGAGACCCGCACGATCTCGGCCTGCTTGTTCACGACGACGTTGAGGAAGCCGGGGTCCTGGTGCGAGAAGCCGTTGTGGTCCTGGCGCCACACGTGCGAGGAGAGCAGGTAGTTGAGCGAGGCGAGATCGCCGCGCCACGGCACCTCTTCGCCGACTCGAGCCACTTCGCGTGCTGGTTGAACATCGAGTCGACGATGTGGATGAACGCCTCGTAGCTCGTGATGAGCCCGTGCCTGTCCGGTGAGCAGGTACCCCTCGAGCAGTCCCTGCATGAGGTGCTCGCTGAGCGCCTCGATCACGCGTCCCGAGCGCGCGAGGTGCTCGTCGAGCGGATGCAGCTGCTCCGCCCACGCCCGCGAGGTCACCTCGAACACCGCATCGAGCCGGTTCGAGAGCACCTCGTCGGGGCCGAACAGGCGCACGTCGTCGGCGTTCCGGCGGATCAGCTCGGCGAGCCATCCACCGAAGCACCGAGTCGCCTCGCCGGTCGTCGCCGCGCGCGTCGGCGGCTGACCTCGACGGCGAACGGAGCCGTCGGCGGCAGCTCGATCGGCCGAGCGATGCCGCCGTTCGCGAGCGGCGTCGCGCTCATGCGCAGTCGACCCGCGCGGGCGCAGCGCAGCGAGCTCCGGCACCGGGCGGCCTTCGCGTCGAACAGCTCTTCGGGCCGGTACGAGCGCATCCACGCCTCGAGCATCGCGAGGTGCTCGGGGTGCTCGCGCACCCCCGCGAGCGGCACCTGGTGAGCATGGAACGTGCCCTCGACCTGCACGCCGTCGACCACACTCGGGCCCGTCCACCCCTTGGGCGTGCGCAGCACGATCGCGGGCCAGCGCGGCGGACGCCGGGCGAACGCGCCGGCGGCGGCATCCGCTCGGATCGAGGCGATGCGGTCGTAGGCGACGTCGACCGCGTCGGCCATGCGCGCATGCACCGCCATCGGTCCTCGCCGTCGAAGCCGCCGGTGACGAGCAGCGGCTCGTAGCCGTTGCCGCGGAAGAACTCGACGAGCTCCGCCTCGGGGATGCGCGCGAGCGGGGTCGGGTTCGCGATCTTGTAGCCGTTCAGGTGCAGGATCGGCAGCACCGCGCCGTCGCCGGCGGCGTTCAGGAACGCATGCCCCCGCCAGCTCGCGGCGAGCGGGCCGGTCTCGGCCTCGCCGTCGCCGATGACGCACGCGACGACCAGCCCGGGATGGTCGAGCGCCGCACCGAAGGCGTGCATGAGCGAGTAGCCGAGCTCGCCGCCCTCGTTGATCGAGCCGGGCGTCTGGGGCGCCGCGTGCGAGGGGATGCCGCCGGGGAAGGAGAACTGCCGGAACAGCCGCTCCATGCCCGCACGGTCGGCGGTGACCGCCGGGAACAGCTCGGAGTACGTGCCGTCGAGCCACGTGTTCGCCACCATCGCGGGGCCGCCGTGGCCGGGGCCGCACACGTAGAGGGTCGGCGTGCCGCGCTCGACGATCGCGCGGTTCAGGTGCGCGTAGACGAGGTTGAGGCCGGGGGAGGTGCCCCAATGGCCGAGCAGGCGCGGCTTGATGTCGTCGGGCTCGAGCGGCCGGTCGAGCAGCGGGTTCCGCATCAGGTAGATCTGGCCGACGCTCAGGTAGTTCGCGGCCCGCCACCATGCGTCGACGAGGTCGAGGGGCACGGATGCCGCCGCTCGGTCGATCCCCGTACCAACGCCCTGCTCGACTGCTCCGGCCATCGTCTCCCCGCCCGTTCGACTCAGCGTGCCTTCGAGCCTAGGTCGCGGGCGCGGCCCGAGACCAGCCTCCGGGCGCCACGGTTCAGGACGCGGCATCCGCTCGGAGTAGGGTCGGAGGCGATGAGCGACGCGTCCGGCACCCCACCTGCGGGCGGGCGCGCGTGATCCAGATCTTCACCGGGTTCGCCGTCATCGCGCTCGCCGTGTTCGTCGGCTGGATCGCCGGCCGGTTCGGCGTGCTCGGACCCGGCGCCCGGCAGGTGCTCGCCCAGCTGAACTTCAACGTGCTGGCGCCGTTCCTGCTGTTCTCGGTGCTCGCCACGGCCGACGTCGGTGCGCTCTTCTCCGCGTTGCTGCCGGTGTCGGCGCTCGCGGCGATCACCATGATGCTGGTGTTCGCGCTCGTGTCGCTCGCCGTGTGGCGACGCGGTCTCGCCCGCACGGTGATCGGGTCGCTCGCGTCGGGGTACGTGAACGGCAACAACTTCGGCATCCCGATCGCGGTGTACATGCTCGGCGACGCGGCGTACTCGGCACCCGTCGTGCTGCTGCAGCTGCTGCTGTTCGCGCCGGTGGCGCTCGCCGTCCTCGGCGCCAAGGTCGAGGGGCGCACCTCGGCCTGGGAGATCATCCGCACCACGCTCACGAACCCGATCATCGTGGGCTCGCTGCTCGGCGTCCTCGTGGCGGTGTCGGGGCTGGAGCTGCCGCCGATCGTGCTCGAGCCGATCGAGCTCATCGGGCACGCGGCGGTGCCGCTCATGCTCATCGCCTACGGGCTCTCGCTGCACGGCCAGCGCCTGCTCGAGCCGGGCAGCGGCCGGCGCGACGTGCTCGTCGCCACGACGCTGAAGCTCATCGCGATGCCGGTGGCCGCGTGGGCGCTCGGCCGGTTCGTCTTCGGCCTCGACGGCATCGACCTCTACGCCGTCACCGTGCTCGCCGCACTGCCGACCGCGCAGAACGTGTTCGTCTTCGCACAGCGCTACGAGACCGCTGAGATCGTGGCGAGGGACACCGTGTTCCTCACCACGATCGGCTCGGTGCCGGCGTTGCTCGCTGTGGCACTGCTGCTCGGCTGACGCGACGCGGCAGGATGGTCGCGAGCGAAGGAGACCGCATGCCGTTCCTCACCGACGACGCACGCCCCCTCGACGAGCTGGTGCTCGCCCAGCGCCCTGCCGACGGCTACCGCTTCCACGTGCGCGCACCGTTCGCCTACGAGGATCCGGTGTCGGGTCGGCGCTACCGGGTGCCGGCGCGACCGCCGGGAGCGCCCGACCCCGCGACCGACGCGCGCGAACCGCGGATGCACGGCGTCACCGACCTCGCCTCCGTGCCGATGTGGCTGTGGAGCTTCATGGCGAGCTACGGCCGCCAGTCGGCGCCCGCCGTGCTGCACGACGAGCGGTCGGTGGACGCCGCCGAGCTCGACGACCCCCGCGCGGCGCTCGCCCAGCGTCGGGAGGACGACCGGGTCTTCCGCACCGCGCTCCGCGAGCAGCGGGTGCCGGTGCTGCGGTCGTGGCTGATGTGGGGGTGGGTCTCGGCCGATCGCGAGCGCGAGTTCGGCGGCGCGGCCGGAGTGCTGCTGTTGGTGCAGGTGATCCTCGGAGGGCTCGTCGTGCTCGGGGCATCCGTCGCCGCGTTCTGGCAGCCGTGGTGGCTCGTCGTGCTGCCCGTCGTCGCGCTCGCCGCGCTGCCGTGGGGTGGTCGTTCAGGCCTCGTGCTGCTGCTCACCGGCTCGATCACCGTGCTCGGCCCGTTCCTCGCTGGTGCACCTCGTGGCGCTCGTCGGCTTCCGGCTCGTCGAGGCGCTCGTGGAGGTGCTGACGGGCGGCGACCCGCGCGACGTGCTGCGTCCGACCGTTCGGCGACCGCGTCGAGTGAGTTCGTAGCCGCGTCACCACGGCAGGGCGTCCGGCACGTCGGAGTCAGGGCGCGGTGGGACCCGTCGGAGCCGTGGGTGCCGCCGTGGCCGGGGGCGCGGTCCACCGGTAGAGCCGGCGTGCCCAGAACCTCGCCCACGCGGTCTCGGGGTTGAGCCGCCTCCGACTGCGCTCGTCGCGCTCCGCCGTGTACTGGTCGTCCTTGATCAGGTTTCCGATGGTCGGCCGCGTCAGGGCAGGCGCGGGCGGCGGCTTCACCGCGGTCGGCGGCCCGGACGCCGCCGGCGTGAAGTCGGGCGCGGGCACCACGACGGGCGCCGGCGAGAACCTCGGCTCGACGACGAGGAATCCGCTGACGACGAGGAGCGCGAGCGCGATCCAGAACAGCGACTGGGGATCGTCGGTCGCCCACTCGCGGATCGCGAACCAGGCGGCCGCGGCGGCGCCGACGACGTACGCCGCCCGCGGGATCGTCGTGAGCGTGAGCCAGGCCTTCGCGTCATAGGGACACCGCTCCCAGACCCGCGACCGGTAGATGCGGCGCTGGATCCACTGGCTGACCCAGACGAGCAGCGCGAACAGGAGCACGGAGGCGAGGATCCACCCGCCGGTGGACAGACGTTCGCCGTCGGGGGAGAGGAGCCATGAGTCGGTGGCCGAGGGTGCCGCGGCTGCTCCCCCGAAGAAGGCGACCACGGCGCCCGCGATGCTCGCGATGCCGGCGGTGATGAACGAGATCCCGGCGGCCAATGCCTCCGAGACGGCAGGAAGGCCGGGGATGATCGCGGCGACGACGAGCGCCGCGAACATGTTGAGCGTGAGTGACTTCTTGCCGATCACCGCCAGCCGGTCTCGAGCTGCGCCACCGCAGGGGGAGCTGTGGGGTAGTCGTCGCCGAGCAGGTGCAGGGCGGTCGGTTCGATGACCTGCGGCACGTTGTTCGTGAAGTAGAGCGAGTGGTCGAGGAACGGCTGGCTCGTGTTGTGCACCGCGTGTTCCTCGGGACCCGCAGGCGGGGTCGCCCCCTCGGGGAAGTAGGCGGCACGCCACCGTGCGCGAGCATCGGTGCTCCGGTCGGCGATGGGTCCGGCCGAGAACGGATCCCAGGTGGCCCAGTGGTTCTCCCAGGCCAGTCGCTCCCCCTCGGGGGCGGTGCTGTTCATCTTCAACCAGGTGTCGACGGGGTGGTACGGAGTGCTCCGACCCGGCCAGGTCTCCTGGCCGAGCAGCACGACGGCCGCGCCGACCGTGGTGAGTCGTCGAAGGCGGACCTTCGCCGGATCGAGTTCCTCGAGGATGGTGAACGTCGCCACCGCGGCACCCTGCGAATGGGCGAGCACGTGCACCTCGCCGCGCTCGCCGACGAGGTGGTGGGCCCGGGCGATGGCGTCGCGGACGACCAGTCGCATGGCGGTCGCTCGCACGGGCCGCTCCTTCCACGTCGCGACATCGCCGATCGACTCCACGATGCCGTCGATGATGCCCTGGGCGATGTTCTTGAACCACGGAATGAGCAGGAGCGGACTGAGCAGCGGGAGGATCACGCTGATCAGCGGCACCGAGCAAGACGACGAACAACCAGACCAGGATGAAGAAGCCGGTTCCGACGATGATGCGCGACCCAGTCGACGACGAAGTTGACGGGCTTGGGGAGCAGCAGTGTCCTGCGGTCCGCCTTGAGGTGCTGCCGCATGCGTGTACCAGGGCACCAGCACCATCGTGCCGACGAAGAGGCTCAGCATTCGGCTGATGGCCTGCCACAGGAACGGCAGCGCCCACTTGAACACCTCGCCGCGCGTCATGGGGACGAACGACTCCGACCAGCGTGCCTCGAGGAGCGCGATCCGCCGTTCTGCGGTCTCGACCGGCGTGCCGGGCGGAACGATCCGCGGCCCGCCCCGCGGACCCCGTCGGCGGGGGAACTTCACCGTCGCGGTGATCGTGGGCGTATCGCCGACGAGAGTCGACTCGTGCACCGTGACCCCGTGCTCGTCGTCGCCACCGCCGATGAGGGGATCTCGAGCAAGCCAGTCGAGGCGCGCCAGGAGGGGCTCCGCCCACTCGAGCAGCACCTGGCTCGTGAACGCGTTGCCCATGCCGTGGACGACCACGAGCGCGACGTCGAATTCGCCGGGTTCCGGCGCGCTGGGTGACTCCTTGCGCTGCGGGTCAGAGATCAGCATGTGCGCCTCCTGGCTCGGGATACCTGAGCGAACGCTAGTGGGCGCGCGACGACGGGATCAAGCGCCCGCCCCCGAACGCGGGGCGAGCCGCCGCCGCAGCGCACCGTAGCCGCGGAACAGCTGCGGCACGACGACGTACACCGCGAGCGGCACGACGACGAGCGTGAGGGCGAAGGCGCGCAGCACCGGATGCCACGACTCCGAGAACGGCGCGATGAGCATCATCCCGATCGCGACGAGCGGGAAGATCGCCAGCCAGGTGATGACGGCGCGCACGTGCACCGACGGTGGCGTGGGGACCGGGCCGGCGGGACCGGCCGCGCCGGCCGGCGGCGGCCGCGGCGTTCGGCGCGGTGGGCGCGGCCTGGACGGGGGTGGGGGCGGTGGTCATGGACTCTCCTCTGGTCATTGCCAACTGAACGGTTGTAATTGAACCACGGTCCACGAGAATTCGCAACCATCCGGTTGGAGATTTGCTAGAATGGCAACATGGCCTGGGACACCGAACGCACGAAGCGCCTGCTCCTCGACGCCGCCACGACGGAGTTCAGCGAGCACGGGCTCGCCGGCGCCCGCGTCGACCGCATCGCCGCCGCGGCCGGGGTCAACAAGGAGCGCATCTACCAGTACTTCGGCAAGAAGGACGACCTGTTCGCCGCCGTGCTCGCCACCCGCCTGCGGGGCTCGATGGACGAGGTGCCCATGCGCGGCGAGGGACCCGAAGCCGTCGGCGACTACGCCGGCCGCCTGTTCGACCACCACCTCGTCGACGGCGTCATCCCGCGCCTGGTGTTCTGGGAGGGCCTGGAGCGCGGGCCGGCCACCGCGGCCGACGCCGCGCGGGCGGACTACCACCACGAGAAGGTCGAGCGATTCCGCGAACTCCTGCCCGGCGTCGACCGCGCGGCTGCCGGAGAGCTCCTGCTCACGATCGTCTCGCTCGTGAACGCCTGGCCGGTGCTCGGCCACCTCGACGCATTCCTCGTGGGCGGCGGGCCCGATCGCGCGGCGCGGCGTCGCGCCTCCATCGTCGCGACGGCGACGGCGCTCGCGCGCGACGCCGAGGTCGGGGCGGCATCCGGGTCGACGTCCGGCGCCGCCGCGGCATCCGCGACGCCGTAACCGAAGTTCAGTGATAACCCTGATGCCCGGTCGGTGAGCCGCTCGTAGTTTGGGAAGCGATCGCCGGGCCGTGGACCGCAGGGGGAACTGTCACCGCGGCCGGTGATCGGATAGCCGGTCAGCACCTCGTTCCCGAACCAGGTGCCGGCCGGCTTCCCCGTTTCCCCCGGAAATGCCGGGGCAGCCACCCGGGCACCGCCCGGCCGATGAGCGGAGCACGAATGGACCACCGGATGACGCGGCACTCGCGGATCACGCAGGCGCGCCCGGCCCGAGCCGGCCTGCTGCCGAAGCGCCTCGACCGTGCCATGAGCTGGTCGGACTTCCGCACGGCCGTGCGCTTCGACCCCGCGAACCGGCTGCTGGTCGCGGTGCCTGCCATCAGCGCGAAGCGGGCCGAGCACCCGTGGCTCGGCGCGGCCGTGTCGCTGCACACGCAGGCCGGCGACGCCGACGTGTACCGCCGCGAGTACGAGCACGGCTCCGTCTACTGGTCGGACCGCACCGGCGCCCATGAGGTCCACGGCGAGATCGCCGAGCGTTGGCTCGACGTCGGTGGCGAGTCGTCGTTCCTCGGCCTGCCCACGACCGACGAGCTGCGGCTCACCGGCTACCGGGCTCCCGGCCACGGCTCGGCCGGCGGCGTCGCCCACTTCGAGCACGGCACGATCGCGTGGACCGCACGGCATGGCGCCGCGATCGTGTTCGGCATGGTGCGCGACATCTGGGCCCTGCTCGGCTGGGAGCGCTCGGCGCTCGGCGTGCCGGTCTCCGACGTCGTCGCCGACCACGTCACCGGCGGGCTGCGCGGATGCTTCGAGCACGGCACGATCGCGTGGTCGCCGGCCGGAGGGCCTGCGGTCTCGGTCACGCCGGCGGCATCCGACGATGGGCTCGGCGACGCCGACCGCGACACCCTGGATCGGCTGCAGGCCGGGTTCGCGCCGCACGCCTGACGCGGCCCGCCGCGCGGGCGTGGCCGGGCGCCGGGGCCGTTCAGCCCGTCGCCTCTTCGCGTCAGAGCGGCGAGCTCACCATCGACGGCGCCGCGCGTGACAGACTCGGACGGATGACCCAGCCGCTGCTCGACCGCGCCCCGCGCCCGTACGACGCCGACGCGATGTACGACGCGTTCGTGGACTGGGCCGACGAGCGGGGGTTCTCGCTCTATCCCGCTCAGGACGAGGCGATCATCGAGATCGTCTCGGGCGCCAACGTGATCCTGTCGACGCCCACCGGCACGGGCAAGTCCCTCGTCGCGGTCGCGGCGCACGCGGCATCCGCCGCCCAGGGCGGCCGCAGCTACTACACCGCACCCATCAAGGCGCTGGTGAGCGAGAAGTTCTTCCAGCTGGTCGACATCTTCGGCGCCGAGAACGTCGGCATGGTCACCGGCGACAGCTCGGTCAACCCGGATGCCCCGATCATCTGCTGCACGGCCGAGATCATCGCCAACATCGCCCTCCGCCAGGGTCCGGATGCCGCGATCGACCAGGTCGTCATGGACGAGTTCCACTACTACGGCGATCCCGACCGCGGCTGGGCCTGGCAGGTGCCGCTCGTCACGCTCACGCGCGCGCAGTTCATCCTCATGTCGGCCACCCTCGGCGACGTCACCGCGATCGCCGAGGACCTCATCCGCCGCACCGGTCGCGAGACCGCCCGCGTCACGGGGGTCGACCGCCCGGTGCCGCTGCACTTCTCGTATGCGAAGACGCCGGTGCAGGAGACCGTGGAGGAGCTCCTCGAGACCCGCCAGGCGCCGGTGTACATCGTGCACTTCTCGCAGGCCGCCGCGATGGAACGGGCGCAGGCCCTCTCGTCGATCCGCGTGGTCACGCGCGAGCAGCGCGACGAGATCGCCGACGCGATCGGCGGGTTCCGGTTCACCACGAGCTTCGGCAAGACGCTCTCGCGGCTGGTGCGCGCGGGTATCGGCGTGCACCACGCGGGCATGCTGCCCCGCTATCGCCGCCTCGTCGAGACGCTCGCGCAACGCGGGCTGCTCCGCGTGATCTGCGGCACCGACACCCTCGGCGTCGGCATCAACGTGCCGATCCGCACGGTGCTCATCACCGCGCTCTCGAAGTTCGACGGGCAGCGGATGCGGCAGCTCAGCGCCCGGGAGTTCCACCAGGTCGCGGGGCGTGCCGGGCGCGCGGGGTACGACACAGCGGGCACGGTCGTCGTGCTCGCGCCCGAGCACGAGATCGAGAACGAGGCCGCCGTCCGCAAGGCGGGCGACGACCCCAAGAAGCTGAAGAAGATCGTGCGCAAGAAGGCGCCAGCCGGGCAGATCACGTGGGGCGAGGGCTCCTTCGAGCGGCTCGTCGCCGCCGAACCCGAATCGCTCGTGCCGCAGCTGAAGCTCACCGCGGCGATGCTCATCAATGTGATCGCCCGCGGCGGCGACGTCGCCGGCGACATCCGCTCGCTCGTCTTCGACAATCACGAGCCGCGGGCCCGGCGGTTCGAGCTCGCGCGCCGAGCGCTCGACATCCTCCGCACGCTGCGCGACGCCGGCGTCGTCGAGATCCTGCGTGCGTCGGCGCCCGGGCGGCTCGCCGACCTGCGCCTCATGGTGGACCTGCAGCCGAACTTCGCCCTGAACCAGCCGCTCTCGCCGTTCGCGCTCGCCGCGATCGACCTGCTCGACCCCGAGTACTCGCGCAGGCGGCGAGGAGCGGCGCAGCCGTATTCTGCGGGTCGAGGAGCGGCGCAGCCGCGTCTCGAGACCCCTGGCCTCGCGGATTCGGAGACGTCGCCTGTGGCTCCTCCGCAACCCGCACACGTGGGAACGGGGCACTACGCCCTCGACGTGGTGAGCGTCATCGAGTCGACGCTCGACGATCCGCGCCCGATCCTCTCGCAGCAGCAGTACAAGGCGCGCGGCGAGGCCGTCGGCGCCATGAAGCAGGAGGGCATCGAGTACGAGCAGCGCATGGAGCTGCTCGAGGAGGTGACCTGGCCGAAGCCGCTCGACGAGCTGCTCGCCCAGGCGTTCGAGACGTTCGCGTCGAGCCAGCCGTGGGTGCGCGACTTCGAGCTCAGCCCCAAGTCGGTCGTGCGCGACATGTTCGAGCGCAGCATGTCGTTCGGGGAGTACGTCTCGTTCTACCAGCTCGCGCGCAGCGAGGGACTCGTGCTGCGGTACCTCTCCGACGCGTTCCGCGCGGTGCGCCAGACGGTGCCGACCGAAGCCAAGGACGAGGAGCTGCTCGACATCATCGAGTGGCTCGGCGAGCTCGTGCGCCAGGTGGACTCGAGCCTCGTCGACGAGTGGAACGAGCTCGTCGACCCGTCGAGCCACCTGCCGGAGGACGAGGCCGCGGTCGTGCCGCCGCCTCCGCCGTCGGTGGTCACGAACCGGCGCGCGTTCACGGTGCTCGTGCGCAACGAGCTGTTCCGGCGGGTGCAGCTCGCCGCGCTCGAGCGCGACGACGAACTCGCCGAGCTCGACCCCGATGCGGGCTGGGCGGACGCCCTCGACCGCTACTACGCGGAGCACGACGACCTCGGCACGGGCGCGGCGGCTCGCTCACCGCGGCTCGTCACGATCGACGAGACGGATGCCGCGGCCGGCATCTGGCGCGTCGAGCAGACCATCGACGACCCCGCGGGCGACCACGACTGGCGTATCCGCGCCGAGGTCGACCTGCGCGAGTCGGCGGAGGAGGGCGCCGCGGTCGTGCGCGTCACCGAGGTGGTGCGGCTCTAGCGCCTGCGGGTCGAGGAGCGGCGCAGCCGTGTCGTGCCTCTGCGGGTCGAGGAGCGGCGCAGCCGTGTCGTGCCTCTGCGGGTCGAGGAGCGGCGCAGCCGCGTCTCGAGACCCCTCACGCCAGCGCCAGCATCCCCGCCGCGACGAGCGCCAGCACGAGCCCGGCCCACTGCACGGGCGCGATCCGCTCCTTCAGCACGAGGGCCGCGAGCAGGATCGTGCCGGCCGGATACATCGCGCCGAGCACGGCGGCGACCGAGAGGTCGCCAGCCCGAATGCCGATGAGCAGGAGTGCGTTCGCCGTCACGTCGACCACGCCGCAGGCGATCGCGAGCCGCACGCCCGACGCCGTGGTCGAGCGTGCGGGGGCGACGGCCGCGCCCACGGACGCCGGCCGTGGCATCCGCTCGCCATCGGCTGCGACCGGGCCGGCGGACACGGCGCTCGCGACGTGCCGCCGGGCGCGCTGTGCGGCGACGACGGCGAGCGCCCCCACGGCCGCGAACATGATCACGGTGGTCACGGCGCGGTTGAGGAGGAGGGGCACGATGCCGCTCTGCTCGGACGTCTGGTCGATCGTCACGAAGAACGCGCCGATCGCGACACCGGATCCGATCGCCATGAGGATGCCGCGCAGGCTCGGCCGCACCGCACCGCGCTCGGGCACGAACCCGACGAGCACCACCGCGACGAGGGCGAGCCCGAGCGCCCAGTACCCGAGCGGCGCGAAGCGCTCTCCGCCGACGAGGAGCCCCCACACCATCGGCACCACCGCGGAGACCACCGCGGTCAGCGGCGAGAGGATGCTCATCGGCCCGATCGCGAGGCAGGCGTAGAGCAGCGAGATCGCCACGGCGCCCGCGACGCCGGAGACCACGCCCCAGAACACGTCCCGGTCGCTCCAGACGCCGCCGAGGAACGGCGCCACGGCGGTGAGCAGCACGAATCCGGTGAGGGCGGCGACCGCCGTCACGAGCACCGAGCTCACCCGCTTGGCGGCGAGCCCGCCGAGGAAATCGGCTGCACCGAACACGAGTGCTCCGGCGAGCGAGAAGACGGCGGTGAGCATGGTCGTTCCAATGTATCGGCGTCCGGACCCGTGCTCATCCGAGCAGCGGAGGCGGACGACCGGTGCACATCTGCGCGCGATCCGTGAACACTGTGTGAAAACGTGCGGATGTTTCAACAGAACCCTCTTGGCACCGTCGGGGGCGGCTCTTAGGCTACG
Source organism: uncultured Actinomycetota bacterium (assembly GCA_963799015.1). Taxonomy (GTDB): domain Bacteria; phylum Actinomycetota; class Actinomycetes; order Actinomycetales; family Microbacteriaceae; genus Agromyces. The sequence continues at coordinate 82,253 of CAWCWD010000008.1, forward strand.
GTCAGTGCCCCCGGCGAACCCGACCCGAGCAGCGTCGCGTTGCGTGGCATCCGGGGGCGAACTCAGAGGAGAGTCATGCGACGTCGCAGCACCATCCAGCGCCTGTCCGCCGTGGCGGTCGCCGCAGCGGGCACCATCGTGGCGGGGCTCCTCGCCGCGCCACCGGCATACGCCGCCGACGTGACCCACACGATCGCGGCGGTGCAGGGCACGAATGCCGCGATGTCCCCGCTCGTGGGCCAGGTCGTGACCGTCGAGGGCATCGTCACCGGCGACCACCGCACCGGTGGGTTCCGCGGGCTCTACCTGCAGACCGCCGGCTCCGGCGGCTCCACGGATGCCACGCCGAACGCCTCCGACGGCATCTTCATCTTCCTCTCGGCGAACCCCGCATCGGGCGTCGCGATCGGCGACCGGATCAAGGCGACCGGCGCGGTGAGCGAGTTCAGCGGCGTCACGCAGATCACCGCGTCGGCCGTCGGCTCGATCGAGCTCGTGCAGGCCGGGGTCGGTGTGCCCGCACTGACGGCGCTGCCCGCGACCGTCCTCGGCAGCGCGCGCGAGGCGTTCGAGGGCATGCTGGTGCGACCCGAGCGGCACCTACCGCCTCGTCTCCAGCCACAACCTGCAGAACTTCGGCGAGCTCTGGACGAGCGCCGGCAGCGCGATGCCCGTCGAGGCGTTCGAGACGCAGGCGCCGCTCACGGCTGCGGCGACCGCCATCACGACCGCCAACACCAACGCCCGCCTGCTCCTCGACGACGGCTACAGCGTCCGCGTCGACGACCCGACGCACGTCGGCGACCAGCCCTACTTCACCAAGGACGTCGTCGTCCGCAACGGCGACGCCGTCACCTTCCCCGCGGGCGGGATCGCTCCTGAGCTTCGGCTTCAGCAACTGGCGCCTGCAGCCGCCGGTGCCGATCACCGACGCCAGTGCCGCGAACCTGAAGCCGACGTTCACGGTCGGCAATCCGCGCCCCGCGAGCGCGCCGGCCGTCGGCGGCGACATCACGGTCGCGGCGTTCAACGTGCTCAACTACTTCACCACCCTCACGTCGCAGAACCCCGCGGCTCGCGGCGCAGACACCGCCAGAGGAGTTCGCGATCCAGAAGTCGAAGATCGTCACGGCGATCAACGGGCTGGACGCCGACGTCGTCGCCCTGCAGGAGATCGAGAACTCGGTCAAGCTCGGCGAGGCGCCCGACGAGGCGCTCGCCGACCTCGTCGCCGGGCTCAACGCCGCGGCCGGCTCGCAACGTGTGGGACTACGTGCGCACGCCCGCCGCGCTGCACGACGCCGCCATCACCGACTTCATCACGAACGCCATCATCTTCAAGCCGGCCGTGGTGAAGCCCTCGGGCGAGGCGACGACCATCATCGACGAGACGGTGTGGGACAACGCTCGCGAGCCGATCGCCCAGACGTTCAAGTACGGCAAGCAGTTCGTCACCGTCGTCGCGAACCACTTCAAGTCGAAGACTCCGCCCGACCCGAACCAGCAGCCCGGACAGGACGCGTTCAACGAGGAGCGTGTCGACCAGGCGGAGTCGCTGCTGACGTTCGCGAACAGCCTCTCCGACGGGCGCAAGAACGCGGTCTACCTCGTCGGCGACTTCAACTCCTACGCCAAGGAGGACCCGATCAAGGTCTTCACCGACGCGGGCTGGAGCGACGTGCTCTTCACGAAGGCCACGGGGTCAGTACACCTTCACGTTCGACGGCGAGCTCGGCTCGCTCGACCACGTGATCGCGTCGCCGGCCGCGACCGACAAGGTCACGAAGGCGGGCGTCTGGTCGATCAACTCGCCCGAGTGGGCGGGTCGCGAGTACTTCGGCACCGCCGCCGAGGCCGGCACGCCCTTCCGCTCGAGCGACCACGACCCGATCCTCGTCGGCGTCGGGACCGAGGGGCGTGCCCGGCACGGTCGACATCGACCTCGTGACGGTGAACGACTTCCACGGGCGCATCGAGCAGATCGCGCCGTCGGGCGGCATCGCCGCGCTCTCGAGCGCCGTGAAGCAGATCCGTGCGGAGAACCCGAACACGATCTTCGCCGCGGCCGGCGACATGATCGGCGCGTCGACGTTCACGTCCTTCATCCAGCAGGACGTGCCGACGATCGAGGCGCTGAACGCGGCAGGACTCGACGTGAGCTCGGTGGGCAACCACGAGTTCGACCAGGGCTTCGCCGACCTCACCGACCGGGTCATGCCGCTGGCGCTGTGGGAGTACCTCGGCGCGAACGTCTACGAGAAGGGCACCACGACGCCCGCGCTGCCCGAGTACTTCATCCAGGAGTTCGACGGCGTGACCATCGGCTTCATCGGTGCGGTCACCGACGAGCTGCCATCGCTCGTCAGCCCTGCCGGCATCGCCGACATCACCGTCGGCGACCCGACCGAGGCCGCGAACCGCGTGGCAGCGCAGCTCAGTGACGGCAAGAAGCAGAACGGCGAGGCCGACATCCTCGTCCTGCTCGTGCACGAGGGCGCCGCGACGACCGACCTCGCGTCGGCCACCGACCCGAACTCGCGGTTCGGGAAGATCGTGCTCGGCACGACGCCGACTACGTCGACGCGATCGTCTCGGGCCACACCCACCTGGCCTACAACCACGTCATCGACGGACGCCCGGTGATCTCGAGCGGCCAGTACGGCGAGCGGTTCTCGCGGATGGACATCCAGTACGACAAGTCGACCAAGTCCGTCACGATGAAGAACGAGATCTTCAACCTGATGGACGGCACGACGCCGCTCTACCCGGATGACCCCGCGGTCAAGCCGATCGTCGACGAGGCCGTGGCCGTGGCCGAGCGTGCTCGGCAGCGTCGTGCTCGGCAACGCGAGCGCCGACTTCGGCCGCGCCGTGGCGTCGGCCCCGGTGCCCGGTCAGTCGCTCCCGGAGAACCGCGGCGGCGAGTCGACGCTCGGCAACCTCGTGGCCGACGTGCAGCTGTGGTCGCTCAACGAGGACGGCACCCGCGACGTGGACATCGCGTTCATGAACCCGGGTGGCCTGCGCGCCGACCTGGCCTCCGGCGAGGTCACGTATCGTGAGGCGGCCGACGTGCAGCCGTTCGCCAACACGCTGGTGACGTTCAACCTCACCGGGGCGCAGATCAAGTCGGTGCTCGAGGAGCAGTGGCAGCCCGCTGGTGCGTCGCGTCCGTTCCTCAAGCTCGGCGTCAACAAGGAGTTCACGTACACGTACAACCCGACGGGTCCAGCGGGCAACCGACATCACCGAGATGCTGCTGAACGGCGTCCCGATCGATCCGGCCGCGACGTACTCGGTCGGTGCGAACTCGTTCCTCGCCGCGGGTGGAGACAACTTCTTCACCCTGGCGCTGGGCACGAACAAGGCCGACAGCGGCAAGATCGACCTCGAGTCGATGGTCGACTACTTCGAGGAGTTCGGGACGATCTCGCCCGACAACGCACAGCGCGCGGTCGGCGTGGTGGTCGTCGGCGACGGCACCTACGCGCCGGGCGAGCAGGTGACGGTCAACCTGTCGTCGCTCGACTTCAGCCGCACCGAGCCCGCTGCGGGCACGGTCGTGGTGTCGTTCGGCGGCGTCGAGCTCGACACCTCGCCGGTCGACCGGGCCTTCACGCCGACGGTCGACGAGATCGGCAAGGCGACGATGGAGTTCACCGTCCCGCCGGGCACTGCCGGACCCACGCGGTTCGACATCACCGTGCCGTCGACCGGCACGACGAGCTCGTTCGTGCTCAACATCGGCTAGTCGCATCCCCGACGAGGACGGCCCCGGGTGAATCACCCGGGGCCGTCCTCGTTGCCCGGGCACCTGCCCGTTCGATGGTCACCCGCCCCTCGATGCCGTCGAGGGCCTGCGGTTAGGCTGTTCTGGTGATGACCCGAGGCGCACGCGCAGCTCGCGGAACGGCCGTGGCCGTCTTCGCGACGTTCGTGGCGTCCCTCGCGCACACCGTCGGCGGCGGCGCGCCACCCGGTCCGCTCGCGTGGCTCCTCGCCCTCGCGTTCTCCGCGCCGCTCGCGATGCTGCTCAGCGGCGCCCGGGCGCGCCTGGTGCGCACCGCGGTGTCGGCGCTCGCCGCGCAGGGCGCACTCCACCTCACGTATGCGATGGGCGGCGCAGCACCCCTCGACCCGGCGCCGCACGCCGGCCACGACCATTCCAGCGTGCACCTCCCCGCGTCGCCCGTCGCCACCGTCGACCACGGCAACGCTTGGATGCCGGTCGCCCACCTCGCGGCCGCGGCCATCACGCTCGCCGCGCTGATGCTCGCCGACCGCATGCTCGACGCGGTCGGCCGGGCCGTGCGCGTGATCGTGCGGCGCCTCAACCTGATCCCTGCGCCAGTCGTCGCGCCGTCGCTTCGCATTCCCGTCGACGGCCCGCGCCCGCAACTCGTCGCGGTGCTCCTCGCCTCGGGGCTCGGGTCGAGAGGTCCCCCGGTCGTGCCGGCAGCGGCCTGATCCGCCGACGACTCCGAATCACCTGTGGACGCCGCCACGCGCGTCCGAACTCGACCACGAAAGTCCTTCCATCATGCGTATCGCACGTCTCTCCGCCGCCGGCCTCGCCGGGGGCGCTCTCCTCGCCCTTGCCGCCGTCCCGCTCGCGGCAAGCGCCCACGTCACCGTGACCCCGAGCGGCACCGCCGCCGGTAGTCACACCGTGCTCACCTTCGCGTTCAGCCACGGCTGCGAGGGTTCGCCCACGACCGCGCTCACCTTCGACATCCCCGAGTCGATCGAGAGCGTCTCGCCGACGCTCAACCCGAACTACACCATCGAGAAGGTCGCCGACGGCGACCGCACGGCGCAGGTCGTCTACACGGCGATCACGCCGGTGCCGGACGGGTTCCGCGACACCGTCGAGCTGTCGCTCCAGCTCCCCGAGGACGCGGCAGGCGAGACGCTCGCCTTCCCCGTGCTGCAGTCCTGCGAGGTCGGCGAGACGAACTGGAACCAGCTCGCCGAGGAGGGCGAGGAGGAGCCCGAGAGCCCCGCGCCCACCATCGTCGTCACCGAGGCCACCGGCGACGGGCACGGCCACGGCGCGGCCACCGAGACGGCTGCAGACGGACACGCCGAGCACGACGAGGCGACGGCGACGGCGTCGGAGGCCTCGAGCGGATCGGACGACACCGTCGCCCGCGTGCTCGGCATCGGCGGCCTCGTGGCCGGCGTCGTGGCGATCGTGCTCGCGATCACCGCCCGACGCCGCCGAACGGACGCATGATGCCCGCCGCGTCGAAGCCCCGGGCGCCCGGCGCCCCGCGTCGCAGGCGGCGCGTGGGCGGCCTCGCGCTGCTCGTCGCGGCATCCGCTGCGCTCGTGGCCGTGCCGGCGATGCCCGCGTCCGCGCACAACTACCTGGTCTCGTCGTCACCGGCTGCGGGCGAGGTCGTGACCGACCAGCCGGGCACCGTCTCGCTCCAGACCAACGACGAGCTGCTCGACGTCGAGGACGGCGCCGTGATCCAGGTGCAGGGTCCCGACGGCCGCTTCTACGGCGACGGGTGCACCGCCGTGGTCGGCGCCTCCGCCGAGACGCAGGTGGTGCTCGGTGCGCCGGGCGAGTACACCGTGGCGTGGAGGGTCGTCTCGACCGACGGTCACCCGATCTCGGGCACGTGGGCGTTCACGTGGCAGCCGGCCGAGGGCGTCGAGCTCGGCGACGGGTCGGAGGAGCCGCCCGCGTGCGGCGGCGGCGACGCCGTCGTGAGCACGCCCGGGGAGTCGACCGGGAATGCGACCGGGAACGCGACCGAGGAGCCGACGGATGCCGCGGGCACGTCGGCGCCGCTCGACGCGCTGTGGATCGGGGGTGGCGTGCTCCTGGCGGCCGTCGCCGCCATCGGCACCTGGCTCGTGGTGCGCCGCCGGACCTGAGGATGATCCGGCTCACCCGTCGGGGGTGCTCGTTACACTCGACGGGTGAGCTGGAACCCGGAATCCCATGGCCCCGACGAGGTCCCGTGGGATCCCGACGAGCTTCCGCCCCCACCCGACGACGAGTGGGCGCCGCCCGGCGACGCATGGGCGCCGCCGCTCGATGAGCCGCGAGGGCGCGACCGCCCGGGCGGGGTCGATGCCGTCGGCGTCGCAGCAGCCGCAGGTGCCGCACGTCATCCGTGCCGCGCCGCAGCGCTTCGCCACCGCCGCCGAGGCGTTGCACACCGTCTTCGGCTACGACGCGTTCCGCGGCGAGCAGGCCGAGATCATCGCGCAGGTCGCGGGCGGCGGCGATGCGGTCGTGCTCATGCCCACGGGCGGCGGCAAGAGCCTGTGCTACCAGATCCCGGCGCTGCTGCGCGAGGGCACGGGCGTGGTCGTGTCGCCGCTCATCGCGCTCATGCACGACCAGGTCGACGCCCTCGTGCGCAACGGCGTGCGCGCCGCCTACCTGAACTCCAGCCAGCAGCCGGCCGAGCGGGCGCAGGTCGAGCGCGCCTACCTCGCCGGCGAGCTCGACCTGCTCTACGTCGCCCCCGAGCGCCTCAACTCGGAGGCCACGAAGCGATTCCTCGAGGGCGGCCGCATCGCGCTCTTCGCGATCGACGAGGCGCACTGCGTCGCGCAGTGGGGGCACGACTTCCGGCCCGACTACCTCGCCCTCTCCGAGCTCGCCGAGCGCTGGCCCGACGTGCCGCGCATCGCCCTCACGGCCACGGCCACCGAGGCCACCCATCGCGAGATCACCTCGCGCCTCTCGCTCGACGGCGCGAAGCACTTCGTGTCGAGCTTCGACCGGCCCAACATCCAGTACCGCATCGCGCCCAAGCTCGAGGTGCGCAAGCAGCTGCTCGATTTCGTGCGCAGCGAGGGCACCGATGCGGCGGGCACGCCGGTCTCGGGCATCGTGTACGCCCTCTCGCGCGCCAGCACCGAGAAGATCGCGGCGTTCCTCGCCGCGAACGGCGTGAACGCCCTGCCGTACCACGCCGGTCTCGACGCGGGCCTGCGTCGCAGCACGCAGGAACGGTTCCTGCGGGAGGACGGCGTGGTGGTCGTCGCGACGATCGCGTTCGGCATGGGCATCGACAAGCCCGACGTCCGGTTCGTCGCCCACGTCGACCTGCCCAAGTCGGTCGAGGGCTACTACCAGGAGACCGGTCGGGCAGGGCGCGACGGCGCCCCCGCCACGGCGTGGCTCGCCTACGGCCTGCAAGACGTCGTGCAGCAGCGCCGCATGATCGACGAGAGCCCGGGCGACCTCGCGCACCGCCGTCGCCTGTCGCAGCACCTCGACGCGATGCTCGCCCTGTGCGAGACCGTGCAGTGCCGCCGGCAGAACCTGCTGGGGTACTTCGGCGAGGCGAGCGAGCCGTGCGGCAACTGCGACACCTGCCTCGAGCCGCCCGCCGCCTGGGACGGCACGGTGCCGGCCCAGAAGCTCATGTCGACGATCGTGCGGCTGCAGCGCGAGCGCCGGCAGAAGTTCGGCGCCGGCCATCTCATCGACATCCTCCGCGGCAAGGAGACGCCGCGGGTGCGCCAGTACGGTCACGACTCGCTCGCGACCTGGGCCATCGGCGCCGACCTCTCCGAGCAGCAGTGGCGCGGCGTCGTGCGGCAGCTCCTCGCGCAGGGCCTGCTCGCCACGCACGGCGAGTACGGCACGCTCACGGTCACGGATGCCGCATCCGACGTGCTCTCGGGCGCGCGCACCGTGATGCTGCGCACCGAGCCCGAGCGGGCGCCACGCTCGCGCGGCGGCAGGGCGGCCCCCGTCGCGGCCGATCTCGAGCCGGCCCAGGCCGAGCTCTTCGAGGCGCTCCGAGCGTGGCGAGCGGCCGAGGCGCGCGAGCAGGGCGTGCCCGCCTACATCGTCTTCGGCGATGCGACCCTGCGCGGCGTGGCCCAGGCGCGGCCGACGGTGCTCGGCGAGCTCGACGGCATCAGCGGCATCGGGGCCAAGAAGCTCGAGGCCTACGGCGAGAAGCTGCTCGCGGTCGTCGCCGAGCACGCCTGACGTGGCCGGCCTCGACCCTCGGCCGCGACTCACCCGGCCGAGCGCGCCGCATCGTCGGCGCGACATGCGGGCGCGCTAGGATCGCGGCAAGCGAGCCGGCGACGGCCTGCGGCATCCGGTCAGCACACATCCGAGGGAGCGCCATGTCAGACCAATTCGGCCCGAAGCGGCCGCTCGGCGTCACCATCGTCGCGGCGCTCGCGATCATCGCCGCCGTCATGGACATCATCGGCGGCAGTCTGCTGCTCGGAATGCAGGGCGACACTGACGCGGCAGCGGGGTTCGGCGGCACCGGGATGATGGTCACGCTGGGGATCGCGTCGATCCTGTTCGGCGCCTTCATGCTGGTCGTGTCCTACGGCCTGCTGCGTGGCAATTCGGTCGCGCGGATCGCTGCGACGGTCGTGCAGGTCTTCTCGCTCGCGTCGTCGATCTGGATCGGCATCGCGCAGCCGTCGACCCTCCCGACCGAGATCCTGAGCGCCCTGCTGGCGCTGGCCATCCTGTTCCTGCTCTGGTCGCGCGAGGCGACGCGGTACTTCAAGGGCCTCGCCCCCGACCAGCCGACGAGCTGACCCGGGCGACGCCCGCGCGACTCGCCGGCCCGCCGCGATCCGTCCATTCGTCCGGTCGGACTCGAAAACCTAGCGACATTCGGTTTATGCTGGTCCGAAGCCGGACGACGCTGCCGGCGCGAGCATGAAGGAGTGCTGCGGATGACGGACCAGACGACCACGACCGGAACGGCGAACGGCGAGGGGGTGGATGCCCGCTTCCGCGATGCGAGCCTCCCGATCGCCGAGCGCGTCGAGATCCTGCTGTCGCAGATGACCCTCGAGGAGAAGGCCGGCCTCTTCTTCCAGACCATGATCACGATCGGCGAGGGCGGAGCGCTCGCAGGCGTCGACCCCATGTTCGGCCTTCCCTCGACCGAGGAGTTCGTGCTCGGCCGCGGCATGACCCACTTCAACGTGCTCGGCGCCGCGCCGACCGGCCGGCAGATGGCGGAGTGGCACAACCGCCTGCAGGAGCTCGCCGCGACGACTCGCCTCGGCATCCCGGTGACGATCTCGACCGACCCGCGGCACTCGTTCAGCGACAACCCGGGCGCCGCGATCATGGCCGGGCCGTTCTCCCAGTGGCCCGAGGCGATCGGCCTCGCGGCGATCGGCGACGAGGCCACCATGGAGCGCTTCGGCGACATCGCGCGCCGCGAGTACACCGCCGTCGGCATCCGAGTGGCGCTGCATCCGCAGGTCGACCTCGCGACCGAGCCGCGCTGGTCGCGCCAGGTCGCGACCTTCGGCGAGGACGCCGACCTCTCGGGCCGCATGGGCGCCGCCTACATCCGCGGCTTCCAGGGCGCCGAGCTCGGCCCCGACTCCGTCGCGACCATGACGAAGCACTTCCCCGGCGGCGGACCCCAGCAGGACGGCGAGGACCCGCACTTCGCCTACGGCCGCGAGCAGGTCTACCCGGGCGGTCGGTTCGAGCTGCACCTGAAGCCGTTCGAGGCCGCCTTCGAGGCCGGCACCAGCCAGATCATGCCGTACTACGGGATGCCGGTGGGCACCGAGTACGAGGAGGTCGGCTTCGGCTTCAACAAGTCCGTCATCACCGGCCTGCTCCGCGAGCGCTACGGCTTCGACGGCATCGTCTGCACCGACTGGGGCCTCCTCTCCGATGCCGAGATCATGGGCCAGCCCTTCCCGGCCCGCGCCTGGGGCGTCGAGCACCTCACGACGCGCGAGCGCATGATCAAGGTGCTCGAGGCGGGCGTCGACCAGTTCGGCGGCGAGGCGATCCCCGAGGTGCTCGTCGAGCTCGTCGAGCGCGGCGACGTGAGCGAGCAGCGCCTCGACGTCTCGGCGCGCCGCCTGCTGCGCGAGAAGTTCGTGCTCGGCCTGTTCGACCGCCCCCTGGTCGACGTCGAGGCCGCCGAGCGCATCGTCGGCGCGGAGGAGTTCCGCGCGGCCGGCGAGGCGGCGCAGCGCGCGTCGATCACGCTCCTGTCGAACGCCGATCGAGCGGATGCCGCGGGCGGCGTCGCGCCGACCCTCCCGCTCGCCCGTGGCCTGCGCCTCTACGTCGAGGGCATCGCCCCCGAGGTGGCGGCCGAGTACGGCGAGGTCGTCGACAGCCCGGAGGCCGCCGACGTCGCGATCCTGCGCCTGCAGGCCCCGTTCGAGCAGCGCGCCACGATGTTCGAGAACTTCTTCCACGCGGGTTCGCTCGACTTCCCCGACGAGACCGTCGCCCACGTGCGCGAGGTGGCGGCATCGGTGCCCACGGTCGTCGACGTGTTCCTCGACCGGCCCGCGATCCTCACGCCCATCGCGGGCGACGTCGCCGCGATCGTGGCGAACTACGGCGCGAACGCGCGGGCGCTGCTCGACGTGCTGGTGGGCGACGCCCGGCCCGAGGGCTCGCTGCCGTTCGACCTGCCGTCGAGCATGGCCGCGGTCGAGGCGAACCGCCCCGACGTGCCGTTCGACACGGCGGACCCGCTGTTCCGGTTCGGGCACGGGCTGCGCTACGCCGACTGACCGCTCGACGCGGACCACGCATCAGGTGACGGATGCCGCGCGCCCTCGCGTCGGCATCCGTCACCGCGCTAGCATCGGCCCAAGGGTCGCCGCGACTGCGGCGGCGCGGATGCGAACGGGGTGCGCGTCATGGCGGAAGCGGAAGCAGTGCATCGACCGATCGGGGTCGCGATCGTGGCCGTGCTGGCTGGCCTCTCGGGCGTCGTCGACGTCATCACGGGCATCCTCCTCATGTTCGAAGGCGGCAATCCCGAGGTCGCCGCCGCGCTTCGGCGGGCCGAGCGGCGTGCTCTGCGGCCGCCATCGGGTCGATCCTCCTCGGCGTCGTCGTGCTGGCCCTGTCGTTCGGGATCTGGCTGGGCCGCTGGATCGCGCGCATGATCGTCACGGTGCTGCAGGCGCTCTCGCTCATCCAGTCGCTGTTCCTCGCGGTCGCGAACCTCGGCAACCCGGTGGGGGAGTGGGCGAGCGTGCTCGTGTCGGCGATCGTCCTGATCCTGCTCTGGACACGCCCGGCGAGCGCGTACTTCCGTGCCGGCGAGGTCGCGTCGGACTAGCATCGCAGCAGGCGCGCCGCGTCCTGGCGGCGCCGACGTGAGGAGTGGTCATGGCGAATGATCGACCCGGGGGTGTGACCCTCGTCGCGGTGCTCGCATGGATCTCAGGGGCGCTCGACGTCCTGAGCGGCACACTGCTGCTGTTCCAGACGAGCGTCTCCGCGACCGTCGAGCAGTTCGGCGGCGCGAGCCAGCTGATCGCCTCGGCGCTGCTCACGATCCTGATCGGCGTGGTCGTCATCGTCGTCGCCGTGGGACTGCTGCGCGGCAACAGCGCCTCGCGCATCGTCATCACCATCTTCGAGATGCTGTCGATCATCGGTTCCGTCTTCCTCGCCATCGCCTATCCGGCCGGGGCGATCGGCGAGTACTTCAGCATCGCGCTCGCCGCGATCGTGCTCCTCCTGCTCTGGACGAGGCGGTCGAGCGCCTTCTTCGGCGACTGAGTACGGCGTGCATGAGCGGATGCCGCGGCATCCGCTTGTGGAATGTGCGACGCGCGCCACACCCGGGTTTGTAGGGTCTCGACAGCATCGCGCGAGGGGTCGCGCGGCCGGTTTGTAGGCCGCGGACCCCTCGTTTCCGCGCCGGAGCGACCTCGTCCTACCGTGGAACGAGCAGACCGCCGCACACGAAGGACGAAACCGACGATGGTTGACACGGCATCACGCACCACTCCGAAGACCTCCGGCGAGCGCACCGCCACCGTGCCCGCGAAGCCCGCGCGCGACGGGGTCGCGGCGCCGATCCCCGCCCCCCGTTCCGATGCGCAGCCGTCGTCGCCGCGGGTCGACATCGAGCAGCTCGGACGCCAGCTCCTCGGCACCTGGGCCGACATCCGCCTCGCCGCCCGTGAGCGTGCCGCGATGCCCGAGTTGCAGCGCATCGACGGCCAGCCGATGGCCGAGCACCGCGAGCGCGTGCTCGGCCAGCTGAAGCTCCTCGTCGAGCAGGGTGCCGTGCTCAAGGCATTCCCGAAGGAGCTCGGCGGTGAAGACGACCACGGCGGCAACATCGCCGCCTTCGAGGAGCTCGTGCTCGCCGACCCCAGCCTGCAGATCAAGTCGGGCGTGCAGTGGGGCCTCTTCGGTGCCGCGGTGCTGCATCTCGGCACCGGATACCACCACCGCACGTTCCTCCCCGACATCATGTCGCTCAAGGTGCCCGGCGCGTTCGCGATGACCGAGACCGGCCACGGCTCGGATGTCGCGGCGATCGGCACGACCGCCACGTACGACGAGGCGAAGCAGCAGTTCGTGATCGACACGCCGTTCCGCGGCGCGTGGAAGGACTACCTCGGCAACGCGGCCGTCCACGGCACCGCGGCGGTCGTGTTCGCCCAGCTCATCACCAAGGGCGTGAACCACGGCGTGCACGCGTTCTACGTGCCGCTCCGCAACGCGAAGGGCGGCTTCCTCAAGGGCATCGGCGGTGAGGACGACGGCCTGAAGGGCGGGCTCAACGGCATCGACAACGGCCGGCTGCACTTCACGAACGTGCGCGTGCCGCGCGAGAACCTGCTCAACCGCTACGGCTCGGTCGCCGAGGACGGCACCTACTCGAGCCCGATCGCGAGCCCCGGCCGCCGGTTCTTCACCATGCTCGGCACGCTCGTGCAGGGCCGCGTCTCGCTCGACGGCGCCGCGACGTCGGCCGCGGCGATGGCGCTCACGATCGCGATCACCTACGGCAACCAGCGCCGCCAGTTCAACGCCGCGAGCGACACCGAGGAAGAGGTGCTGCTCGACTACCAGCGTCACCAGCGCCGCCTGCTGCCGAAGCTCGCGACCACGTACGCGCAGATCTTCGCGCACGACGAGTTCCTCGTGAAGTTCGACGCGGTGTTCTCCGGCGCGGCCGACACCGACGACGACCGCCAGGACCTCGAGACGATCGCCGCGGCCCTGAAGCCGCTGTCCACGTGGCACGCACTCGAGACGCTGCAGGAGGCGCGCGAGGCGTCGGGCGGTGCCGGTTTCCTCGCCGAGAACCGCATGGTCGGCCTCCGGCAGGACCTCGACGTCTACGTCACGTTCGAGGGCGACAACAACGTGCTGCTGCAGCTCGTCGCGAAGCGACTGCTCACCGACTTCTCGAAGCAGTTCGCCAATGCGGATGCCGGCGCGATGGCGCGCTACGTCGTCTCGCAGACGGCCGACCGGGCCTACCACGGCACCGGCCTGCGCCGCCTCGCCCAGACGATCGCCGACTTCGGGTCGACGGCCCGCTCGGTCTCCGAGCTCCGCGACGAGAACTCCCAGCGCCAGATCCTCACCGACCGCGTCGAGACGATGATCGCCGAGATCGCCGGTCGCCTCCGCGACGCGCGCAAGCTGCCGAAGGCGGATGCCGCGGCGGCGTTCAACCGGAACCAGAACGAGCTCATCGAGGCGGCGCGGGCTCACGCCGAGCTGCTGCAGTGGGAGGCGTTCACGCGCGGCCTCGAGCAGACGACCGACCCGGGCACGAAGCAGGTGCTCACGTGGGTGCGCGACCTGTTCGGCCTCGGCCTGATCGAGCAGCACCTCGCGTGGTACCTCATCCACGGCCGCCTCTCGCCCCAGCGCGCCCAGGCCGTGACGGCCTACATCGACCGGCTCCTCGAGCGCCTGCGTCCGCACGCACAGGACCTCGTCGACGCGTTCGGCTACCGGCCCGAGCACCTGCGCGCGCAGATCGCGTCGGGAGCGGAGCAGGAGCGGCAGGACGAGGCGCGCGCGTACTACGCCGCGCAGCGGGCCGCCGGCACGCTTCCCGTTCCCGAGAAGTCGAAGCGGTAGCATCCGCTCGCACGAAGGCCGGAGCCCTGCACGGGCCCGGCCTTCGTGCGTCGCTCACCGGCTCGGGGCCGGGCCCGACGAGCGACGGATGACCAGCTGCGGCGGCGGGACGAGGACCTGAGGGACCTCGGCCCCCTCGATCTGCGCGAGCAGCTTGTGGACCGACAGGCGACCCGCGGCCTCGAAGTCGATGTGCAACGTCGTGAGCGGCGGATCGAAGTACGCGGACTCGGGGATGTCGTCGATGCCGACGACGCTGACGTCATCGGGGATGCGACAGCCGCGCTCCTTGAGGGCGAGCATGGCCCCGAGTGCCATCTGATCGTTCGCGGCGACGAACGCCGTCGCGTCGGGGAGGCGGGGCAGCGCGACGACGGCCTCGTAGGCGGACCTCGCCGACCAGTCTCCGGACAGGATGCCGATGGAACGGAGTCCCTGACCGGCAACGGCGGTGCTCGTAGGCCAGGATCCGGTTGCGGGCGGCCGACCAGGTGGCGGGACCGGCGATGTGCACGAGGTTCAGGTGGCCGAGGTCGGCGAGGTGGGCGACGAGCGCGGGCATGCCCACGGTCGTGAGGTCCGGACGGGTGATTGCTGGCCGTGTCGTCCACCTCGGCGTCGATGTACACCGGCACCCGGAACTCCGTCGTCTCGAAGGCGCGGGTCATCTCGTCGGTGGAGGAGAGGGCGAGCACCCCGGCGAGGTCGTGCTGGGTGATGAGTTCCAGCGACTCCTCGATCGCGCGCGGATTCGCCACGTCGAGCGACACGAGGTCGAGCACGTAGCCCGCCTCCCGAGCGGCGGCGCTCGCTCCTTCCGCGACGCGGCTCGGGCCGACCTTCGAGATCTCGTGCGTGAGCGCGCCGATCCGGTGGGACCGTCCCGACTTCAGGCTGCGGGCGGTGAGGTTCGGCCGATACCCGAGCTCGTCGAGTGCGCGCACGACCTTCTCGCGGGTCTCGGGCCGGATGCCCTGGAAGCCCTTCAGGAAGCGACTGACCGTCTGGTGGGAGACACCCGCGGCCTGCGCGACGTCGTAGATGGTGGCCGCCTTCGCCGGCGCCGCGTCGCCCGCCCCGGATTCGGGCGTATGCGCGTTGATGGTCATCCCAGTCCTCTCCGGTCCGTCGCAGGCATCTTCGACTCCGCGTGGTCGCGAATTCGTCACAAAGCCGAATTGGTGCTTGACAAGACGATGTTATCGGCAACATTCTGGTGTGGCCGGAATGTTGTCGAAAACATGATCACCCGGCGCTGATCCACCACCTGCGCCATACAGCTGATCCTCCACCTGCGCCATACAACGGAGTACGCACCAGATGAAGACCCGTCAGCCCGTCCAGCCCTTCAGCCGACTGCTGTTCGGCGCCGCCTACTACGCGGAGTACCACCGCGAGGAGCGCACGGCCGCAGACCTCGACCTCATGAAGGAGGCGGGCTTCACCGTCATCCGCGTGGGCGAATCGGTCTGGTCGACGTGGGAGCCGCGCGACGGCGAGTTCGACCTCGACTGGCTCCAGCCGGTGCTCGACGGGGCGCACGAGCGCGGCATCGCGGTGATCCTCGGCACCCCGACCTACGCGGTGCCGCCGTGGCTGCAGACCGCCTACCCCGAGATCGCCGCCGAGCGACGCACCGGGGAGCCGATGCCGTGGGGTGCGCGACAGGAGGTCGACTACTCGCACCCGGCGTTCCGCTTCCATGCCGAGCGCGTCATCCGCGCCGTCGTCTCCCGATACGCCGACCACCCCGCGGTGATCGGCTACCAGGTCGACAACGAGCCGGGCATGCTGCTCTTCCACAACCGCGGGTCGTTCCAGCGGTTCGTGCGCCGCCTGAAGGCCCAGTACGGCGACGTCGACACGCTCAACCGGGAGTGGGGGCTGACCTACTGGTCGCACCGGCTGAGCGACTGGTCGGACCTGTGGACGCCCGACGGCAACTCGCTGCCGCAGTACGACCTCGCCTGGCGTCGGTACCAGGCCGACCTCACCACCGAGTTCATCGCCTGGCAGGCCGAGATCGTGCGCGAGTACGCCCATGACGGCCAGTTCGTGACCACGTGCATCGCCTACCCCCGGCCCGCGCTCGACGATGAGCAGCTCGTACGCACGCTCGACCTGACCGCCGGCAACCCCTACTACGCGATGCAGGACCACCTCGACGCCGGCCTCGACCTCGAGCCCGTCACGCCGTGGACGACCTCCGGCGTCGCCGCGCTCATGCGGCAGGCCGACCGGCTCTACTCGTCGAAGCAGTCGCGCTTCCTCGTCACCGAGACCGACGCGCAGTCGATCGGCGGGTCGGAGTTCAACCTCCCCGCCTACCCCGGCCAGCTCGAGCAGGCGGCGTTCGCCTTCATCTCGCGCGGCGCGGCCATGATCGAGTACTGGCACTGGCATACGCTGCCCTACGGCACCGAGACCTATTGGGGCGGCGTGCTCCCGCACAGCCTGGTGCCCGGCCGGGTGTACCGCGAGGTCTCCGAGCTCGGCGCCCGGCTCGGTCGTCTCGGCGACGCCCTCGACGGCTTCGAGCCCGACGCCGACGTCGCCCTGCTCTGGTCGAACGACAGCCGGTTCGCGCTCGAGTTCTTCCCGCCGCTCATGCGCGACGGCGGGCCCGACCGCCAGTCCTACCAGCGGATCGTCGACGCCTTCCACCGCGGAGTCGTCGACGCGGGCGCGCAGTCCCGCATCCTCCACGTGACGCAGGCCCGCGAGATCGGTGGCGCCGAGCTGGCGTCGCGCTTCCCGGTGCTCGTCGCGCCCGCGCTCTACGTCGCGTCGGACGACGACCTCGACCTGCTCGTCGACTACGCGGCGGCCGGCGGACACCTCGTCGTCGGCATCCGCACGGGCTACGGCGACGAGGAGGCGCGTGCCCGCGTCGCGGTCGCACCCGATCGGCTCCGCGACGCCGCCGGCGTGCACTACGAGGAGTTCTCCAACCTGCTCGAGGACGTCCCGGTCGACGCGGAGCACACCTTCGAGGCATCCGCGGAGGCCACCGGCACCCTCTGGGCGGACGGGCTCATCGCCGACGGCGCCGAGGTGCTCGCCCGCTACCGGCATCCGCGCTTCCGCGACTTCGCCGCGGTGACGACGCACGATCACGGCGAGGGTCGGATCACCGTCGTCGGTTGCGTGCCCTCACCCGCCCTCGCCCGCGACCTCGTGCGCTGGGCGGTGCCGACCGCCGTCGCAGACGGGCTCGCCCCCGACCGGGAGCTGCCCGTGACCGTGTCGTCGGGAACGCTCCCCGACGGCCGGCGCGCGTGGTTCGCATTCAACTGGAGCTGGACCGACACCGTCGTGCGCCTCGAGCGCGACGTGGTGGATCCGACCGATGACGCCCGCCATCCCGCGGGAACCGAACTCCCCCTCACCGCATGGTCGACGCTGACCCTGCTCGACGGGTGACGGCCGGGGCACCCCCGCCCCGGCCTCTGAGAAGAAGGAAGAGAAGGACATGAGGAACGCACCAAGAACAGCACTGGCGCTGGGCGTCGGCGCTGTCACCACAGCACTGCTCCTCTCCGGATGTACGCCCGGTGGCGGCGATACCGGTGATACCACCGGTCCGATCACCGACGAGCAGCGAGAGGAGGCGCTGAGCACTCCCACCGAGCTCACGTTCTGGACGTGGGTGCCCGATATCGACAACGAGGTGGCGCTGTTCGAGGAGGCGTATCCCGAGATCGACGTCACGGTCGAGAACGTCGGCCAAGGGCTCCCGCACTACCAGAAGCTGCGCAGCGCCATCGAGGCGGGCGAGGGCGCGCCGGATGTCGCGCAGATCGAGTTCCAGTACATCCCGTCGTTCGTCCTTCCCGAGTCGCTGCTCGACCTGACGCCGTACGGCGCAGACGACCTCTCGGGTGACTACGTCGACTGGGCGTGGAACCAGGTCTCGCCCGACGAGGAGGTGTGGGCGATCCCGCAGGACGTCGGCCCGATGGGCAACCTCTACCGCGAGGACATCCTCGACCGCAGGCCGGCATCACCGAGCCGCCGGCGACGTGGGACGACTACGCGATGGCCGCCAAGGCCGTGAAGGATGCCGACCGGCTCGTACATCTCCAACCTCGGCGCCACCCAGGCCGGCCAGATGATCGGCTTCTTCTGGCAGGCGGGCGTCAAGCCCTTCGGCTACGACGGCGAGGAGACGGTGACGATCGACGTCAACAGCGACGAGGCCAAGGAGGTCGCGACCTACTGGACCGAGCTGATCCAGCAGGACCTCATCTCCACTGACGTCGACTTCAACGACCAGTGGTACCAGGGTCTCGCGAACGGCAAGTACGCCGGCTGGCTCACCGCGGCATGGGGTCCGATCTTCCTCCAGGGCACGGCGGAGAACACCTCGGGCCTGTGGCGCGCTGCGCCGCTGCCGCAGTGGGCGGCGGGCGAGGAGGTCTCGGGCAACTGGGGCGGCTCGTCCGACGCGGTGCTCGCGTCGAGCGAGAACCCCATCGCCGCCTACGAGCTCGCGAAGTTCATCAACAACGACCACGAGTCGGCGATGATGCTCGCGACCGAGCAGTTCCTCTACCCGCCGCAGGTCTCCGTGCTGGAGGATCCCGCGTTCATCGACCAGCAGTCCGAGTTCTACGGGGGCCAGGAGGTGAACAAGCTGTTCGCCGAGATCTCCGAGACCGTCGACACCGACTTCCAGTGGCTGCCGTTCATGGACTTCGTGTACTCCAGCTACGAGGAGACGATGGGCACGGTGATCGCGGACAAGGGTGACATCGCGGCCGCGCTCGACGAGTGGCAGGACCAGCTCGTCAGCTACGCGGAAGACCAGGGCTTCACCGTCGAGTGAGGCTCGCGTGGCGCTCGCCGGACTGCATCGGCGGGCGCCACGCCCCACGGCCACGGGCGGCTGATCCCGCCGAGCCCACCATCCACCGAGAGAAGGAGTCGCCATGTCGCCAGTCCCCGGCGCTCACCGTCGAGCGCCCCTCCGCCACCAGCACCGCCGAAGCATCACACGAGCTCGACGAAGCGCAAGCAGAACATCGCGGCGTACCTGTTCATCCTGCCGTTCTTCGTCGTGTTCATCGCGATGCTCGTGGTGCCGCTCGTCTACTCGGGGTACCTGAGCCTGTTCGAGAGCAAGCTGATCGGCGGCGAGGTCTTCGCCGGGCTGGCGAACTACGTGCGCGCGCTGACCGACCCCGACTTCCTCGGAAGCCTCGGGCGCGCCGCGCTGTTCTTCATCATCCAGGTGCCGATCATGCTCGGCCTCTCGCTGTTCTTCGCCCTCGCGCTCGACAGCGCCCGTGCCCGCGGGTCGAAGACGATCCGCCTGCTCATCTTCATGCCGTACGCCGTGCCCGCCGTGGTCGCGACGCTCATGTGGGGCTACCTCTACGGGCCCGACTTCGGACCGATCGCCCAGGTCTCCCGGGCAATCGGACTCGGAACACCCGAGTTCCTGACCCCCGAGACCATCCTGTACTCGATGATGAACATCGTCACGTGGGAGTTCATCGGCTACAACATGATCATCATGTACGCGGCCCTGCGGTCGATTCCCGCGGAGCTCTACGAGGCGGCCGAGATCGACGGCGCCGGGCAGTTCCGCCTCGCGTGGAGCGTGAAGATCCCGGCCATCCGGCCGGCGATCCTGCTGACGGTGATCTTCTCGATCATCGGCACCTTCCAGCTCTTCAGCGAGCCGAGCCTGCTCAACGCCATCGCGGGCGACGCGATCACGAACGACATCCTCCCGAACTACTACGCCTACAACATCGCGTTCATCAACCAGGAGATCAACTACGCCGCCGCGCTCGCGTTCCTGCTCGGGATCGTGATCGCGGTGCACGTCGTACATCGTCCAGCTCAGCAGCGAACGTCGCGAACGCCGTGAAAGGGGTGCTGTCATGACCTCGATCGACACTCGGGCGGCGGTGACCGTCGGCGAGGCGACCGACTCGCGCCGCGCCAGGCGCCGACTACGCGCCCGAGCGGCGGCGGAGCGTGCTGCTCACGGTGCTGCTCTGGCTGTGCGTGCTGTACTTCGTGCTGCCGCTGTGGTGGCTGCTCGTCTCGTCGACCAAGGACAACGCCGCGCTGTTCTCGACGTTCGGCCTGTGGTTCGGCGGCGACTTCTCGCTGGTCGAGAACCTGCAGACGCTGTTCACCGTCCGCGACGGGATCTTCCTCACGGTGGATCATCAACACGGTCGTCTACTCGGTCGTCTCCGCGATCGGCGCGACCCTGCTCGCGGCGATGGCGGGCTATGCGTTCGCGAAGTACGACTTCCCGGGCCGCAAGGCGCTCTTCAGCGTCACGCTCGGCGCGATCATGATCCCGCTCACCGCACTGGCCCTGCCGACGTACCTGCTGTTCGCGTCCGCCGGTCTGACGGACACCCCGTGGGCGATCATCATCCCGTCGCTGGTCAGCCCCTTCGGGGTCTACCTCATGCGGGTGTACTCGGCCGACGCCGTCGACGACAGCCTCATCGAGGCGGCGCGCGTGGACGGCGCCGGCGAGTTCCGGATCTTCTGGCAGGTGGGCATGCGGCTGCTGGGTCCCGGCCTGGTCACGGTGTTCCTGTTCTCGCTGGTCGGGCACGTGGAACAACTACTTCCTGCCGCTGATCATGCTGAACAGCTCGGACCTCTACCCGCTCACGGTCGGCCTCGCGCAGATCCAGGCGGCCGCCTCGGCGGGCGGCGGCGCGCAGGCGCTGTTCTCGACGGTGATCACCGGCTCGTTCGTGTCGATCGTCCCGCTGATCATCGCGTTCCTGTTCCTGCAGCGGTACTGGCAGTCGGGGCTCGCCACCGGCGGCGTGAAGGGATGAGCGATCCATGGCCGCCGAACGGGAAGGGACGATCGTGACGATCTGGTACGGCGGCGACTACAACCCCGAGCAGTGGCCGCGGGAGGTGTGGGACGAGGACGTGCGGCTCATGCGGCGCGGCGGCATCAACCTCGCCACGGTCGGCGTCTTCTCGTGGGCGCGCCTCGAGCCGCGTCCGGGCGAGTACGACTTCGCCTGGCTCGACGAGGTGCTCGACCTCCTGCACGCGAACGGGGTCCGCGTCGACCTCGCCACGGCCACCGCGTCGCCGCCGCCATGGCTCGCGGTGCGGCATCCCGAGACGCTGCCCGTGACCGAGGACGGCGTGCGACTGTCGGTCGGCAGTCGCCAGCAGTACTGCCCGAGCTCGCCCGTGTACCGCGAGCGGGCGCGGGAGCTCGTCACGCGACTGGTGGAGCGGTACGCCGAGCATCCGGCGCTCGAGCTGTGGCACGTGAACAACGAGTACGGATGCCACGTGAGCCGCTGCTACTGCGACGTGTCGGCGGCCGCGTTCCGCGAGTGGCTCGCGGCGAAGTACGGCTCGATCGACGAGCTCAATCGGGCGTGGGGCACGGCGTTCTGGTCGCAGCGGTACGACTCGTTCGAGGAGGTCATGCCGCCGCGGACCGCGCCGACGTTCCGCAACCCGACCCAGCTGCTCGACTTCGACCGGTTCTCGAGCGACGAGCTGCTCGCCTGCTACCGGGCGGAGGTCGAGGTGATCCGCCCGCGATCCGTCGCTGCCGATCACGACGAACTTCATGGGCTTCTTCAAGCCGGTGGACTACTGGAAGTGGGCGCAGGAGGTCGACGTCGTCTCCGACGACACCTACCCCGACCCGGCCGATCCCATCTCGTCCGCGTACGCGGCCATGGTGCGCGATCTCATGCGGTCGCTCGGCGGCGGCGCGCCGTGGCTGCTCATGGAGCAGTCGCCGAGTGCGGTGAACTGGCGGGCCCGGAACGCGCCGAAGGCGCCCGGGCCAGATGCGGGCGTGGTCGTACCAGTCGGTCGCCCGCGGTGCCGACGGGATCCTGTTCTTCCAGTGGCGGCAGTCCGCGGCCGGGTCGGAGAAGTTCCACTCGGGCCTCGTGCCGCACGCCGGCACCGACACGCGCGTCTGGCGCGAGGTGGAGCAGCTCGGCGCCGAGCTCGCAGCGCTGTCGGAGCGGTCCGGCGACGACGCCGTCGCGGGGACGCGGGTGCCGTCCACGGTCGCGATCGCGCTCGACTGGGACAGCTGGTGGGCGATCGAGCAGCCGGCGTCGCCGACCACGGTCTCGTACCTCGAGGTGCTGTTCGCGTGGCATCACGCCCTGACCTCCGTCGGGCTGGCCGTCGACTTCGTCCGTGCGCACGACGACCTCTCGGCGTATCGCGTCGTGGTCGCGCCGGCGCACTTCGTCATGACCGACGCGCAGGTCGAGAACCTCGCCTCGTTCGCCGAACGCGGCGGCACGCTCGTCGTGGGCTTCGGCTCGGCGATCACCGACGAGCACCTGCGCGTCCGACTGGGCGGGTACCTCGGCGAACCCCTTCGGACCGCGCTCGGGGTGTGGATCGAGGAGTTCGCGCCGCCGGCCGCACCCGATCTTCGCGCGATCGGCGGCGAAGCGGCCCCGCCCGTGCCGCTCACGGGAGAGCTGCTCGGCGAGGACGCGTCGGGAACGGTCTGGGCCGAGGCCGTGCGCGTGGAGGACGCCGAGACGCTCGCGTGGTTCGGCGGCGGCGTGCTGAAGGACTGGCCCGCGGTCACCCGGCGCTCGGTCGGCGGCGGGAGCGGATGGTACGTGGCGACGCTGCCCGAGCCCGCGGCCCTTCGGCGCCTCGTCGAACGCGTCGTCGCCGACGCGGGGGTGGACGTGCCGCCCCCCGCGGCGAGCGGCTCGAGCATCGAGGCCGTGCGTCGGGGCCGATCGCTGTTCATCATCAATCACGGCACGCGACGACGCGCGGGTCGAGGTCGACGGAACGGACCTCATCACGGGCCGGGCGGCCAGGGCCTCGAGCTCCCGCCGCAGGGCGTCGCGATCGTCAGCAGCTGACTTCTGTGGGTTGAGGAGGCGCGAAGCGCCGTCTCGAGACTGTGGGTTGAGGAGGCGCGAAGCGCCGTCTCGAAACTGTGGGTTGAGGAGGCGCGAAGCGCCGTCTCGAAACCCTGCTGGAGTTGACACCTGTGGGTTGAGGAGGCGCGAAGCGCGGTCTCGAAAGACTGTGGGTTGAGGAGGCGCGAAGCGCCGTCTCGAAACCCTGCTGGCTTCGCGGCGCGGGTCTCGAGACGGCGCGTACGCGCCTCCTCGACCAGCAGCGGTCAGCGCCGCAGGCCCCGGTACGCCGACGCCGCGAGCGGCAGGAACACGAGCGTGATCGCGAGCGGCCAGACGGATGCCGCGAGCACCGCGTAGCTCGGCGAGCCATCCGCTCGTCACGCCCGTGGGGTTGCCGAACAGCTCGCGCGCCGCCGTCGCGGTCGCCGAGACGGGGTTCCACTCGGCGATCACGCCGAGCCACCCGGGCATGGTCTCGGCCGACACGAACACCGTCGAGAGGAAGCCGATCGGCCAGACGAGCACCTGCACCGCGGTGGTCGCACCGGTGCCCCGGAAGCGGAGGCCGAGGAAGATCCCGACCCAGAGCAGGGCGAACCGGAGCCAGAGCAGCAGCACCACGCCGAGTGCGATCTCGGCGGGGCCGGTGGTGGGACGCCAGCCGATGAGGAGTCCGCCGATCATGAGCACGGCGAGGCCGACCACCGAGTTGGCCAGGTCGGCGAGGGCGCGGCCGAGCGCCACCGAGCGCGCTGGCGATCGGCAGCGATCGGAAGCGGTCGGTGATGCCGCGCTTCGAGTCCTCGGCCATCGCCGTCATCGTCGACTCGAGGCCGAACAGCATCGCGAGCGCGAACATGCCCGGCAGGAGGAAGGCGATGTAGTCGCCGTCGCCCGGCACCTCGATCGCGCCGCCGAAGAGGAAGCCGAACATGAGCACGAGCATGAGGTTGAACGCGAGGCCGAACACGAAGCCCCACGGTTCGCGCACCCAGTGCAGCAGGTCGCGGCCGGCGATGAGCGCGCCCTCCCGCAGCGGGTTCGATCGGCGGTCGCGCAGGCCGGGCGCCGCGGCGATGGCGGGGGCGGGCGGGGTCGTCGTGGTCATCGTGCCTCCTGGCTGCTGTCGGATACGGGTGCGGTGAGGTGCAGGAACACCTCGTCGAGCGTGGGGCGGCGCAGGGCGAGGTCGTCCAACTCGAGCCCCTCGGCGTCGAGCGCGCGCACGATCGGGGTGAGCGCGGCCGCGCCGTCGGCGACCTCGACGGTCACCGCGCGGGAGTCGGGATCGACGGATGCCGCTGCTCCGGTCGCCCGGCCGACGGCCCTCGCGGCATCCTCGAGGCGACTCCCGTCGGTGAGCACCGCGGCGACGCGGTCGCCCCCGATGCGGCGCTTGAGCTCGCCGGGCGTGCCCTCGGCGATCACGCGGCCGTGGTCCATCACGGAGATGCGGTCGGCGAGCTGATCGGCCTCATCGAGGTACTGCGTCGTGAGCAGCACGGTCGTGCCTGCGGCGGCCACCTCGCGGACCGCCTGCCAGACCGTGGCGCGGCCGCGCGGGTCGAGTCCGGTCGTGGGCTCGTCGAGGAACAGGATCGCCGGGGTGAGCACGAGGCTCGCGGCGAGGTCGAGGCGACGGCGCATTCCGCCCGAGAAGCCCGAGACAGCGCGGTCCGCGGCATCCGCGAGCGTGAACGCCGCGAGGAGATCGTCGGCGCGTCGTCGGGCCCTCGACTTCGAGACGCCGCTGAGGCGGGCGAACAGCATGAGGTTCTGCCGCGCGGTGAGCGCCTCGTCGACCGCGTGGAACTGCCCGACGAGGCCGATGCGCTCGCGCACGGCCGACGGGTGCCGACGCACGTCGACGCCGTCGATCGTGGCCGCGCCCTCGTCGAACTCGGTGAGGGTCGCGAGGCAACGCACGGCGGTGGTCTTGCCTGCCCCGTTGGGCCCGAGCAGGCCGTGCACGGTGCCGCGCGCGACGGTGAGGT
This sequence comes from uncultured Actinomycetota bacterium, assembly GCA_963799015.1. Taxonomy (GTDB): domain Bacteria; phylum Actinomycetota; class Actinomycetes; order Actinomycetales; family Microbacteriaceae; genus Agromyces. The sequence continues at coordinate 106,975 of CAWCWD010000008.1, forward strand.
CGAATCCGTCGAGCGCCATCGTGGCCCCGTAGCGCTTGCGGAGTCCGTGGGCGAGGAGGGTCGGGGGTGGAGTGGAGGCCGGAGTCGGAGTCATCGCTCTCTTTCAGCGTACGCTATACGGTGTTATTCTAAGACCGTACACCATACGGAGAATGTAGGCTAGCCCCCATGTCGACCGAATCCACCGGGCACGGCGAGCCCGACCGCACTCTCCGGCTGCTGTGGCGTCATCGGCTGGGCGACCCCGTCGGGTCCAGGGGCCCGAAGCAGCGTGCGAGCGTCGACGGCGTGGTGGACACGGCGATCGAGATCGCCGACGAGGAGGGCATGGAGGCGTTGTCGATGCGCCGCATCGCCGAGCGCCTCGGACTGAAGCCGATGTCGGTGTACACCTACGTGCCGGGGAAGGCCGAGCTCATCGACCTCATGGTCGATCGCGTGGCCGGCGAGCAGGCGCTGCCCGAACCGGGCGGGTCGATCCGCGAACGCCTCGAGCAGGTCGCGCGCCTCGCCTGGAACGAGTACCTGCGGCATCCGTGGCTGCTCTCGATCGACACCAGCCGGCCGCCGCTCGGGCCGAACGTGTCGGACCGCTGGGAGTGGAGCCTGCGCGCGATCGAGGGACTCGGCCTGAGCGACCTCGACATGGACCAGGTCATCACACTCGTGACGGGCTTCGTCGCCGGCCCGGCCCGGGCGTACGTCGACGCCGAGCGCCTGCACCGCACGTCGACCGAGACCGACGAGGAATGGTGGGCGCGCAACGCGCCCGTGCTCGAGCAGATCATGGACCCCACGAGCTATCCCGTCTCGGGGCGGGTCGGCACCGCGGTGGGCGAGGAGTACGGCGCCGCCGCCGATCCCGCGCGAGCCTTCGAGTTCGGGCTCGCGCGCGTCATCGACGGGATCGAGGCCTACGTCGCCGCGCGCGGCCGCGAGGCGCGAGCCGGCTGAGGCGGTTACCCCCGGGCGAGGTGCGAGCGCCCGGGCGGTGGGGGTGCGCCCGTTCAGGCGGTTATTCCGCGGGCGGCTTCATCAGCGCGCCGACCGCGAGCCCGACCGCGAGCCCGGCGGCGAGCCACAGCCAGAAGCCCGTCCAGAGGCTGACGCCCACGCCCACGAGCGCGCCGACGACGAGTCCCACGATGAGCTGCTTGCGTCGTGCGCCGGGAGTGGATTCGGAGGCCATGCCTCCAGCCTACGAGGCCCCGCCTTACACGCCCGCCGCGTCGGCGGGGTCCGGCGCGCGCAGCACGTACTCGCGCACGTGCGCCACCTCGAACACGAAGGGGAGCGCGGCGAGATCGCGCGGGGCATCCGTGGGGAGCTCGTACACGTCGAGCATCAGCTGCACCGGGTAGTCGATCGACTGCTCGACGGTCTTCACGAGCCGTCCGTCGACGAAGAACCGCAGGCGCTCGGGCAGCCACTCGACCGCGTAGTCGTGGAACTCGGTGAGGTCGCCCGCGACCCGCACCTTCTCGAAGTCGGAGGCGAGCCGTGGGTCGTTCTGCGGCTTCACCCCCACGCCGACGAGCCCGCCGTCGTCGTCGAGCTCGCTGCCGAAGATCTCGAAGATGCAGATCTCGCCGGAGTTCCACGGCTCGTCCTCGAACCCGATCGGCCAGAGCGCCACCAGCGCCGTGGGATGGCGGATCGCGCGCACGCGCGCCTCGATGACGCCGAAGTGCGGAAGCCAGAGCCGCTCCTCGTCCTGTGCCTCGCGCACGATGAGGCCATGGCGGAACCGGTGCTGGCCGACGCCGCTGCCCACCGGCCCCGAGAACTGGCCCGTCTGCAGGTGGGACACCCGAACGTCGCCGTCGAACTCGGGCGACCAGCGGGGCGTGTCGGTGTCGATGCTCAGCTTCAGCGTGCCGCCCGAAACGTCGTAGCGGGCGCGGGTGGCCGCGCGCGAGCTCCAATGCGGGGTGTAGTGGGGGAACCAGCGCGTGTCGGCCAGGTCGTCGCCGTCGAACTGCTCGTCGACGGCGAGCGCGTACCCGCTCAGGTCGAGTGTCTCCGCCATCGCTGAACCTCCCACCTCGTGAGCCGCTCGACTCAGATCAGTCCGAGCGCGCGCACCGCCTCGCGCTCCTCCTCGAGCTCGCCGACGGATGCCGCGATGCGGTGCCGCGCGAACGCGTCGAGCTCGAGTCCCTCCACGATGCGCCAGGCCCCATCGACCGATTCCACCGGGAACGACGAGACGAGGCCCTCGGGCACGTCATAGGAGCCGTCGGAGACGATCGCGGCGCTCGTCCAGCCGTTGCTCGTGCCCTGCACCCAGTCGCGGACGTGGTCGATCGTGGCGCTCGCGGCGGACGCGACCGACGAGGAACCGCGCACCTCGATGATCTCGGCGCCGCGCTTCGCGACGCGGGGGATGAAGGCGTCGACGAGCCACTCGCGCGCGGCATCGGGCCCGCCCAGCCGGGCGGCCAGCAGGGCCGGCACCGAATGCCCGCCGGCGGTCGCGTGCGAGACGTCGGGGAACTGCGTCGCCGAGTGGTTGCCCCAGATCGTCACGTTGCGGATCTCGCCGACCGGCGTGCCCACCGTGGCCGCGAGCTGCCCGAGCGCGCGATTGTGGTCGAGCCTCGTGAGGGCCGTGAAGCGTTCGGCGGGGACATCCGGTGCGTGGGCCGACGCGATGAGCGCGTTGGTGTTGGCCGGGTTGCCGACCACCGCGACGCGCACATCATCGGCCGCGCCCGCGTTGATCGCCTCGCCCTGCGGGCCGAAGATGCCGCCGTTGGCTACCAGCAGGTCGCCGCGCTCCATGCCCGCGGTGCGGGGTCGCGCGCCGACGAGCAGCGCCAGGTTCGCGCCGCGGAAGGCCGCGCCCGCGTCGTCGTACACCTCGACGTGGGAGAGCAGCGGGAACGCGGAGTCCTGCAGCTCCAGCGCCGCGCCCTCGGCAGCCCGCACGCCCTGCGGGATCTCCAGCAGGTGCAGCCGCACCGGAGTCTCGGGACCGAGCATCGCGCCGGCCGCGATGCGGAACAGCAGGGCGTAGCCGATCTGGCCCCCTGCGCCCGTGATGGTGATCGTGACCGGCTTGAGGCTCATGCTGCGAGCCTACGCCGAGCCGCCGACCGCGGCATCGCGGTCGGAGCCCGCAGGCCCTCGGACGCCGGGTCGGCTCACCAGCCGGACAGTGGCGCGGCGCGGCATCCGCTCGCGGCATCCGCTCGTCGTTACCGTGTGGTCATGAGAGACCTGTATCCGGAGATCGAGCCGCTCGAGACGGGCATGCTCGACGTGGGCGACGGACAGCACATCTACTGGGAGGTCTCGGGCAACCGCGAGGGCAAGCCCGTGGTGTTCCTGCACGGGGGCCCCGGGGCCGGCACGAGCTCGGTGCACCGCCGGCTGTTCGACCCCGCCCGCTACCGGATCGTGCTGTTCGACCAGCGTGGTTGCGGACTCTCGATCCCGCACGCGAGCGAGCCCGGCGCCGACCTCTCGGCGAACACCACCTGGCATCTCGTGGCCGACATGGAGCGGCTGCGCGGTCACCTCGGCATCGACCGCTGGCAGGTCTTCGGCGGGTCCTGGGGGAGCGCCCTCGCCCTCGCCTATGCGCAGACGCATCCCGAGCGGGTCACCGAGCTGGTGCTGCGCGGCATCTTCACGCTGCGCCGCCAGGAGCTCGACTGGTACTACGAGGGTGGCGCGTCGGCGGTGTTCCCCGATCTCTGGCAGGACTTCGTCGCACCCGTGCCGCTGCTCGAGCGCGGCCACCTCATCGAGGCGTACGCGCGGCTGCTGAAGGACCCCGACCCCGAGGTGCACCAGCCGGCGGCGATCGCGTGGTCCCGGTGGGAGTCGTCGACGATCACGCTGCTGCCGCAGGCCGACACGATCGCGCGCTACACGGAGCCCGAGTACGCGACCGCCTTCGCGCGCATCGAGAACCACTACTTCCGCCACGGCGGATGGTGGGAGGAGGGGCAGCTCATCCGCGACGCCCCACGCCTCGCCGGCATCCCGGCGGTCATCGTGCAGGGCCGCTACGACATGTGCACGCCCCCGATGACCGCGTGGGACCTGCACACGGCCTGGCCCGAGGCGGACCTCCACCTGATCGCCGACGCAGGGCACGCGTTCGACGAGCCCGGGATCCTCGATGCGCTCATCCGGGCGACCGATCGGTTCGCCGGCGGCGGCGGTGGTGACGACGAGGATGATCGCGCGATGACGATGAGGACGACGCGCGCGACGACGATGAGCGCGACGACGATGACGATGACGATGAGCGGACGAAGATGACGATGACGAGGAGGACGACGAGGAGGACAGACGACGACGAGGACGAGGAGGAAGGCGACGACGAGGAGGACTCGGACGACGACGACCTGACGGCGACCGAGGATGCGGAGGTGGCACCCGAGGCCGGTGTCAACCCGTCGCCCGAAGACGGAGGCGACGGGCCGCGCACCGATCGCGCGGGGTAGCGTCTGACCATGACGTTCAACCCGAACTCCGACATCGGCGGCGGCAAGGCGTCCAAGCGCGGACGCAACACCGGCATCGCCGTCGGTGGCGGCCTCGGCGTGATCGCGTTGTTCGTGATCTCGCAGTTCCTCGGGGTCGACCTGACGGGGCTGCTGGGCGGCGGCGCGCCTCCCGAGACCGAGTCATCGCTCGAGCAGTGCCAGACCGGCGCCGACGCGAACGAGAACGTCGAGTGCCGCATGGTCGGGGCATCCGCTTCGCTCGAGGCCTACTGGTCCGAGGAGGGTCCCGCACTCGGACTGGACTACGTCGGCCCGCAGGACTTCGTGCTGTTCACCGCCTCGACGACCACCGGATGCGGCAACGCGTCCGCTGCGACCGGGCCGTTCTACTGCCCGCCCGACCAGACGATCTACATCGACGTCACGTTCTACGACGAGCTGCGCGGGCGCTTCGGCTCGAGCGGCGGACCGCTCGCCGAGATGTACGTGGTCGCCCACGAGTGGGGCCACCACATCCAGAACCTCGCGGGCATCCTCGGGCGGGCGCAGGACGGCCAGACCGGTCCCACCTCGAACGCCGTGCGCGTCGAGCTGCAGGCCGACTGCTTCGCCGGGGCGTGGGCGGCGAACGCCTCCGAGGTGCCCGACGAGAGCGGGGTCCCGTTCCTGCAGCCGATCACCGACGCGCAGATCGCCGATGCGCTGAGTGCGGCCTCGGCGGTCGGCGACGATCGCATCCAGGAGGCGACGCAGGGCCAGGTGACCCCGCACTCGTTCACGCACGGCACGAGCGAACAGCGCCAGCGCTGGTTCCTCGTGGGTTTCCAGCAGGGTGCGGGGGCCTGCGACACGTTCTCGGTCGCGCAGCTCTGAGCACTCGTGATCTGAGCAATCGCGACGCGATCGCGCCGGGCCTCGGTGATAGCTGAGTAATCCTCACCCCGCGAACGGGGGTCTTGGGGCCTGAGGGCCCGCGAGGTACGTTTCACAGGACGAGGACCGGACCGGGTGACCCGACGTCGACCAATTCGATGGCCCGGTCGTCGGCAGAGGTCGCGCAGCGCAATGCTGGGCGCGGCCAGGCAAGGCCCCGAGGAACTCGTGAACCGTAGCAGGATCCACCGTGGATCATCCGATGAGGGATCGCTGCACACCACAGCGATCGCTGCACTGGTGTCCTCCGTCATCCTCGTCGCATCGCTCGCGGGATGCACCGTCTCCGATGGGCCATCCGGCCCGGTCGAGACCGAGAAAAGCCGCGCACGACGGCGGTACCGGCGCCCGACGACACGACGATCGACGACGTCATCGAGGAAGCCGCTCCAGCGCCGGTGCAGGATGCCGAGCTCGACGAGGTCGTGACGCTCGACACGGGCGTCCGCGTCTCGGTCGTCGAGCTCACGGGAATCACGGTCGAGGCCGAGACGCCCGGCGAAGTGGCCGGTCCAGCGGTCGCGGCCACCATCCGGTTCGAGAACGGCTCCGGCGATCCGCTGGACGTGGGCAGCGCGATGGTCACCCTGCTCGATGCGGCCGGAAACGTCGCAGCACCCACGACATCCTCGCCGGCGGCGCCGGCGATCGGCACCGTCGAGGTCGGCGGAGCCACCGAAGGAACCTACGTGTTCCGGATTCCCCCAGACACCCGCAACGAGATCACGTTGACGGTCGACTATGCGGCGGGCGCGCCGGTGGTCGTATTCCACGGATCTGCGACGTGACGCACGTCGCAGCATGAACGAGGAGACGCATCATGGAACGAGAGACACGGCGCGGGAGGGTTCTCGCCATGCTCACGGCCGCCGCGGTCGTGGCGACCGGAGTCCTGTTCGCGGGCACAGGTCCTGCAACAGCCGCTGAGAACGGCCCCGCCCCGATCGAGCAGCGGAGCAGCTCGACCGTGACGGCCGATCCACTGCCCACGGTGCAGATCGACTCCGGCATCGTGTGGACGCAGGAGGTCGTCGGGAACACCGTCTTCGCCGGAGGCAGCTTCTCGAACGCCCGGCCCGCGGGCGCCGCACCGGGAACGAATCTCATGCCGCGCAGCAACATCCTCGCGTACAACCTGACGACCGGCGTGATCACGCCGTTCGCCCCGCAGATCAACGGACAGGTGAAGGTCATCAAGGCCTCGCCCGACGGCTCGCGCATCTACGTCGGCGGCAGCTTCAACTCGATCGGCGGCCAGACGCGCTGGAACATCGCCGCCTTCGACGTCGCGACCGGCGCACTCTCGACGACGTTCAGGCCCGCGGTCGGCGGGTCGTACGTCAACGCGATCGAGGCCACGAACTCCGCGGTCTACGTCGGCGGCCTGATCGGCGCCGGGGCCGGGGTCGCCCGCAAGAACCTCGTCGCGTTCAACACGAGCGGCGCCCTGCTCGGATGGGCGCCGACCACCGACCTGCAGGTCGACAGCATGGTGCTGACGCCCTCGGACGACAAGCTGATCGTCGCAGGCCGCTTCGGAACGGTCAACAACGTCTCCCAGCGAGGCCTCGCGGCACTCGACCTCTGCTCCGGAGCGATCCTGCCGTGGACCGCCCCCTCCATCGTGCAGAACGGCGTCGCCGTCGGCGGCTCGCGGCGCCGGCAAGGCGGGCATCTGGGAGCTCGAGGCGGACGCCAACGCCATCTACGGCACCGGATGGGTCTATCGCGAACAAGACCGTCGGCAACCTCGAGGGCCTGTTCTCGGCCGAGCCGGGCAGCGGCGCGATCCGGTGGATCGCCGACTGCCACGGCGACCACTACGGCGTGTACTCCGACGGCACGAACGTCTACTCGACCGGCCATGAGCACGCGTGCGAGACCATGAACGGCATGCCTCAGGGCTCCCCGTCGCCGGGCAACATGCGCAACGCGACGGTCTAGACCGCCGCGCCGAAGGGCACACTCCTGCGCACCTTCAACGTCAACAGCATCTACGCCGACTGGAGCGGTTACCCGGCACCCGCGGTCGTGAACTGGTATCCCCGACTGGATCACGGGAGGCGCCGACGGCGGTCAGGCCGGCTGGACCGCGACCGGCGCGGGCGACTACCTGTTGATCGGCGGCGAGCAGGCGTTCGTCAACGGGGTCAGCGGTCCCAGGGCATCACCCGCTTCTCGCGGAACCCCTCGACCGGGAAGAACTCCGGGCCGAGGCTGTCGGATGCGAACTGGGTGCCGGTCGTGTCATCGACCACGAGCGGCAAGGTTCGGGTCTCGATTCCGGCCAACTGGGATCGGGACGACCTGAACCTCACGTACCGGCTCATCCGCAACGGCGGCGGGCAACCGGTGGCGACCACGACCGTGCAGTCGACGTACTGGAGCCGGCCGCAGGTCGTGCTGACCGACACCGTGCCGGCCGGCTCGACCCCGAACTACCGGATCGTGGCCGTGGACGGCGACGGGAACGACGCGAACAGCGACACGGTCTCGACGACGGTGACGGACGTCGCGGGCTCGAACTACGCCGAGGCGGTCATGGATGACGGCGCGTCGCTGTACTGGCGCCTCGGCGGCACGACGCGCAGGGCGCGAACGACCTCGTCGGGAACAACGACGCGGTCGTGCGGTCGGGCGTGACCTCCAACTCCGGCGGTGCACTGCCGTCCGAGCCGGGACCGTCGTACAACTTCAACGGGACGCACGACCGGATACCTCAACTCCACGAACAGTCGCCACGGTCGGTCAGCAGTACTCGACGGAACTCTGGTTCAAGACGACGACCACGACGGGCGGGAAGCTGATCGGGTTGGGCGACTCGTCCACCGGCACGCTCCAGCAACTACGACCGGCACGTGTACATGCGGAACGACGGACGACTGGCGTTCGGCACGCACCCGGGCATCATTCGGACGGTCACGAGCACGGCTGCCTAAGCGACGGCACCTGGCACCACATGGTGGCGTCCCAGGGCTGGGACGGGATGAAGCTCTTCGTCGACGGCCAACTGGTCGGTACCCTCCCCGACAACACCGTCGCAGGACTACAGCGGGTTACTGGCGGGTCGGCGGCGACAACCTCAACGGCTGGCCGAACCGGCCGACGAGCGACTACTTCGCCGGCCAGATCGACGAGGTGGCGGTGTACAACCGCGTGCTGACTCGCAGGAGGTGTCGGAGCACTACCTGAAGGGCACGGGCGTCGCTGCGCCGACGGCCGCGTTCACGGCGACCACCGATGACCTCGAGGCTCGGTGAACGGCTCGACCTCGTCGGCGCCCCCCGGCCGCACGATCACGTCGTACAGCTGGAACTGGGGCGACGGCACCGCAGCCGGCAGCGGCGTCACCTCCACGCACGACTATGCGACGGGTGGCACCTACACGATCACGCTGACGGTGACCGACAGCCTGGGCCTGACGGCGTCCACGTCGAAGAACGTCACCGTGGCTCCGCCGCACGCGAACCCCACGGCGGCGTTCGGCACCCAGATCAACGGCCTGTCGGTCGCCTTCGACGGGACGACGTCGACGGCGGCGGATGGCGCCACCATCGCGTCGTACGCGTGGGCCTTCGGTGACGGCGATACCTCGACGCAGCCTGCGCCGAGCCACCTCTACGACGCCGCCGGGACGTACGACGTGACGCTGACCGTGGTCGACAGCCTCGGGGCATCCGGATCAGTGACGCAGCCGGTCACCGTCGCCGAGGCGACCGTGCTCGCGGCCGACGAGTTCCAGCGCACCTCGGCCAGCGGCTGGGGTACCGCCGACGTCGGCGGGACCTGGAGCACCGTGTCCGGGTCGTCGGTGAACGGGCAGCGTCGGGTTGCTGAGCCGTCCTGAACAGCCAGACTCGCGCCACGACCCTCTCCGGGGACCCTGCCGTCGGGCACGGATGCGCGGCTCAGCGTCTCGATCGACAAGGTCGCCAACGGCGGCGGCGTGCACGTCAACATCGCACCCCGCAAGACGGCGGCGGGCGAGTACCGGGCGAAGCTGCGGTTCTCGGCGACGGGCGTCGTGAACGTCGGGGTCGCTCGGCTGGTCGGCACCACCGAGACCCTGGTCGCGAACCAGGTGCTGAGCGGGTACACGCACACCGCGGGTGCCACCCTCGACGTGCGGGTGCGCACGGTGAGCACGGGTGCCTCGACGACGCTGCAGGTGAAGGTCTGGCCGCAGGGACAGTCCGAGCCCGCCGGCTGGAACGTGACGGCCACGGACAGCGACCCCGGCCTGCAGGGCACGGGCCAGTTCGCGATCACCACGTACGTGTCGAGCACGGCGACCAACGCCCCGATCGGAATCGGCTTCGACCACCTCAGCGTGGTGGCGCCGAACTGAGATGAGACGACGAGGTGGTCGATCAGGGCGGAACGGAGAGCGATTCCAGCGCGGGGAGCACGGGAGCCAGCGAGGCCAGTCCCCGCGCTCGGGTCTGCAGCGCCCGTTCGCCGAGTGACGGATCGGCGAGCATCTCGAGCACCCGTGCCGCCGACGCGGCGCCGGCGTCGGCGCCGGCGCCGGCCAGCGAGACCGAGTACGGCCATCCGATCGTGTCGAAGAGCGGTGCGAACTTCCGCGAGTACGCCATCGCGATCGCCGGCACCCCAGTCGAGAGGGCGTTCAGGCACGCATGCATGCGTGCGCCGATCAGCACCCTCGAACCCGCGATGACCGCCCGGGCGTCATCGAGGTCGCGCGGCTCCACGACCTCGAGGTCAGCGCCGAACTCGACGGCGAGGGCATCGACTGCGTGTGCGTCGTTGTCGCGATCGTGGGAGTCGAGCACGTGCGGCAGCACGGCGACCGATCGGGATCGCGCGAGGAGGGTGCCGACGATTGCGGACACGGCCCCCCGATACGCGCTCGCGTCGACATGCGGATTCTCCTGCCAGAGGAGGCCCGAGACGTTCAGGATCACGTCACGCGGCTGCGCGGCGGGCTCCGGCGGGCGGATGGCGAAGGCGAGGTCGCTCGTGACGGCGTCGACCGGCCGACCGAGCGCCGCCGCTGCGGCGGCACTCACCGGGTCCCGCGCGAAGACGAGCGCCGATCGGTGCAGGGACCGGCGGCCGAGCATCCGACCGGACGCCGACCCGAACGGGCCGATCGTCTGCGGCGCCATCACGACCGGCCGGCCGGCCTGCGCCGCGAACTCGTGGACCGTCGACATCACGGAGTGCCGATGCGAACCGTAGATGTCCGAGAAGCTGTCGCCCGAGCGGGTGTCCCACACCAGGTCGAACCCCTCGAGCCAGCGCTGCATGCCCAGCCGTCCGAACACGCGCTCCTTCACGAGCGATCGGACGCGTCCCCACGGCACCTGCCGCGGGCGGGACGTGAAGTCGGCGAACTCGAACTCCGCCTCGGGCCAGACCCCGCGGATGAGGTCGCGGCTCCCGCGAGCGAGGACCCGCACCCCGAGGTTCGGGGAGTGCTCATCCGCCCACAACACGAGTACGCGCACTTCGGTCTCCAGTCTGCGCGGCGCTGCGCCGCCTCCGATCCTATGGACCGCGGCGAGGAATCGCCTAGGGAACGGTGAACCGATGACGCGCCTGCCGAGCCGTTCCGAACTCCGCGGCCGTCCACCCGCGTCGGCCGGGAGGCAGACCTGGATGGACGTGCTCAGGGGAGTGGCGATCATCCTGCTGCTGCTGTGGCACGCCCCGGCGATCCCCGCGCTCATCGAGGTGGAGATGCCCGAGTGGGTCCGAGCCGCGAATGCGGCGCTGCTGCCGTTCCGGATGCCCACGCTGATGTTCCTCTCGGGACTGCTCCTGCCGAAGTCCCTCGCCAAGCCGCTTCCCGCCTACTACCGCGGCAAGCTGCGCCTGATCGCGTGGCCCTACTTCCTCTGGGCCGCGCTGCACCTCGTGCTCTACGGCGGGAGACCGATGTACGACCCCCAGGCGTGGCTCGCCACGGGGTACCTCTGGTTCCTGTTCTACCTCCTCGGCTATTACCTGGTCGCTCCGCTCTTCCGGCGCCTGCCGAGCTGGGTGCCGCTCCTGCTGGCGATCGTCGGAGCCTTTGCGTTCGACCACTGGCTGCTCCATCGCTTCGCCTACTTCGGCATCTTCTTCTTCGCCGGGTATGTCCTCAGTCCGCACATGCCGCGGATCATGGCATCCACGCGGCGGCCGTGGGCGATCGCGGTCATCGGATGCACCGGAGTGGGCGTCGCGGCGTACTCGGCGTTGGTCGGCGTGCAGTACGTCAGCGCTGCCGCGCCGCTCGTCATCGTGGGCATCCTCGGCCTCGCGCAACTCGCGGCGCTCGCGGCGGGGCACGCGTGGAGCCGGCCGCTCCAGTTCGTCGGACGCTCCAGCATCGTGTACTACGTCGTGCACTTCCCCGTCATGCTCCTGGTCGCCCGCGGCATGGTCGGGCTCGGCGTCACCGATTGGCTCCCCGTCGCTGCGGCGACGCTGGCCGTCGCGCTCGTGGTCTGCACGGTGCTCGCCCGCTACCGCAACGTGGTGCCGGTCGAGTACCTCTTCGAGGCGCCGACGTTCCGCCGTCGGGGCGACGCCGCCCGCGTCGTGCCCGCTTCCGCCCCCGAGCCGGGGAGGTCGACATGACGGGCGACCTCGATCTCCGGACCGTGCTGCTGCTGCTCGTGGCGGCCGGCGCCCTCTTCGCCGCATGGTACGTCGCCCGCTCGTCGCCGCGACTCGTCGTCGCCGGCTGGGCCGCCGTGTGCTTCCTGGTGCCGATCTGGGTGGGCGTGCAGGCTGGGGTCTACTGGTCCGCCGTGACGGCGGTCACGGTCGTCGCGATCGCCGCGTGGTCCACGTCGACCTTCACGTTCTCCTACGTCGACGTGCTGGTGGTCGGCTTCGTACTGCTGGTGCTCGCCGCGTACCTCGTAGGGGGCTCGACCTGGGGCCATGTGCTCATCGTCCTCTTCGGATGGCTCGTCCCCTACGTCTGGGGACGCGTCGTGCTGGCGCGAGTCGAGGCGGGTTGGCTGTACTCCTGCATCGCCGTGGCGGCGACCGCTGCGGCGGTGCTCGGCATCATCGAGTTCGCCACGAGCTTCAACCCGTTCGTCGGGATCGTCATGCCGAACGGCGCCTGGCGCACCTGGCACGAGTTGCAGCCGAGGGGCGGCTTCGTCCGTGCCGAAGGCGCCTTCGGCCACTCGATCGCGTTCGCGAGCGCACTGGCGATGAGCTCCGTCTTCGTCATCGTGACCCGGTGGCCGGTCTGGGCGCGCCTCGCCTGCCTCTCGGTAATCATCACGGCGGTCGGGATGAGTTTCAGTCGAATCGGGCTGATCACACTCGCGATCACGCTCGTGCTCGCCGTGTTCCTGCTCGGCCGGTGGATCACGCGAGCGATGCGCCTCGGCGTCACCGTGCTGCTCGTCGTCGCCGCCGCGATCGCCGCGCCCCTGCTAGGCGACGTGTTCACCGCGGCGGGTGAGGAGGCCGGCGGCAGCGCTGAGTACCGCTCCGACCTCGTGACGCTGCTCGAGGAGATGCGTACGCTCGGCATCACGACGAGCTGGTCCGTGCTCCCGTCGGGCGAGACGTACTACGGGTCGTTCCAGTCCATCGACAGCGAACTCGTGCTCACCGGCCTGCGCTTCGGTTCCCTGCCGCTGGTCGTGATCGTCGTCGCTCTCGTCGCCTGCGTCCTGAGCCTGCTCCGGGGGGAGCCACCCCCGCCGCGGTCGCCGTCGCCGCCCAGGTCCCGGCGTTCGCGACCGTGGCGCTCATCACGCAATACGGATACCTCGTCTGGTTCCTCGCGGGCGTCGCGGTCACCTCGTATAAACTTGAGCGAGCCGACAGCATCTCTCCGCCGGGCACTGACAGCTCCATCTCAGATGGAGCCCGAAGAGAGCGAGTGTGAAGGCCGTGAGCGCAACGACGAGCAATATGAGCGTGGCACGGGCCATCGGGGTGCTCCGCAAGCGCTGGTGGATCGTGCTCATCGCCACGATCCTCGGCGGGATCGGCGCGTTCGCGGCATCCAGCACCGTGACGCCGATCTACCACTCGACCGCGTCGCTCTACTTCTCGTTGCGCACGGCCTCGAGCGGCTCCGACATCAACCAGGGCTCGGCCTACACGCAGGCGCAGATGCTGTCGTTCGCCAGGCTCGCGACCTCCTCGGTCGTCCTCGACCCGGTGGCGCAGGAGCTCGACGGGGAGCTGACCGCGAACCAGCTCCGCCGGATGATGAGCGTGACGATCCCGCAGAACACCGTGATCCTCGATGTCCGCGTCGGATCGGCCGATCCCGAACGCGCGGCCCTCATCGCGAACACCGTGGCGGAGTCGCTCATCGGCGCCGTCGACGAGGTCGCGCCCGACACCGCAGAGGGCGAAGCCACCGTGACGGCTCGATCGATCGACCCGGCGAGCCCGGCGACCTTCCAGACCTCGCCGAACAAGCAGCAGGACGCACTGCTCGGCGCCATCCTCGGCTTCCTCGCCGCATCGGTCGCCCTCGTCCTGGCGGCCGCCCTCGACACCAGGGTGCGCTCTGAGTCGTCGCTGAAGGCGATCACCGAGCTCCCGGTCCTCGGTTCGATCGAGCAGACGGCGCCGTCGGCGGATCCGCGCCCGGTGGCGATCCGCCAGCCGAACGCCAGCGCGGCGGAAGCCTTCCGCCATGTGCGATCCGGACTTCGATTCGCGTCGGCGAGCCACGAGACGCGCAGCCTCGCCATCACGTCGTCGGTTCCCGCCGAGGGCAAGACGTGGATCGCCGCGAACCTGGCGTTCGTCCTCGCGGAGACCGGGAGGCGGGTACTGCTCATCGACGCCGACCTCCGCAAGCCGCGGGTGGCCGACGCGTTCGGCATCGTGGGGGCGGTCGGACTCACGACGGTGCTGATCGACGCCATCCCGCTGCGGAGCGCCGTGCAGCCCTGGCCCAGGTCGACGCTCGAGATCCTCCCCTCCGGAGCCGTGCCGCCGAACCCCGCGGAGCTCCTGGCATCGGAGCGGATGAAGGATCTCATCCAGCAGGTCGCCGACGAGTACGACCTCATCGTGATCGACACGGCGCCGGTCCAGGTGGTGGCCGACGCCACGGTGATCGCCCAGCAGGTGGATTCGGTGGTGATCGTCGCGGACACCAAGCGGGTCCGGCGCGCCCAACTCGCCTCGACGATCGAGGCGCTCGAGCGGACCGGCGCGCACATCTCGGGCGTGATCCTCAACCGCGTGAAGCCGCGCCCGCGCGACGACTATTACTACTTGCACGACGAAGGGGAGGAGGCACCGAGCATCCCGCTCCCGCGCCGCAAGGCCAGGACGAGCAGCGTGCCGGCCCACCAGGCGGAAACCCTTGAGCCGAAGTGAACGGCTCCTCGTGGCCGTCGCGGGCCGCTACCACGGGCTCGGGAACCGTATGCGAGTCGTGCTGGGCGCCCAGGCGCTCGCCCGGTTGGAGGGGCGGTCGTTCCGCTATGTCTGGCCGACGGGGCGGGGCTTCGGGGCGAGGCTCGACGAGCTCTGGGAGTTCGGGGCGCGTCGATGGCCGGCCGCCCTGTCCCGCGCGCTCACGCCGTTCTCCCCGTACCGGGACGCCGACCTCGGTTGGATCGACGATGCGGCCCGCGGGGAACGCGTCTGGCAGATCCGCACGCCGCACGCGCTGAACCTCCCGCCAAGCGCTCCCTCATGGCAGGCGTCGCTCCGCGCCCTCCAGCCCGTCGAGGGGATCAGGCGTCGGATCCTGGAGCTCTCCGCGGCATGCGCGGGCCGCCCCTACCTCGGCGTCATGATCAGGGCGCACTCGGTCGCACACGACGCGACCCTGCGGGAGTCACCGGTGGAGTGGTATCTCGACCGGATCGAGGAGATCCGCTCGGAACGGCCGGAGCTCGGCCTCTACGTCGCGGCCGACACGGATGCCGCATTCGTGCGGGTCGCCCGCCTGTTCCCCGACTGCGTCGGGCAGACCGACAAGGGCGCGTACAACAGTCGTCCGGCGCTGCAGGCCGCCGTCGCCGACCTGTACCTGCTCGCCGGCTCCTGCCACCTCCTCGGCCCGCACTACTCGAGCTTCCCGGAGCTCGCCCGGCACCTCTCGGGGACCGCCGTGGCGCTCGAGACGTCGACCTCGGAGCCGTCGACGCGCTTCGAGGCGCAGGGCGAGCCGACCGTCGGAATGCCACTGCGGCCCGAGCTTCGGAGCCCGGGCCGCAGGTGACGGATGCCGCGTGTCGCTGTGGCTACTTGAGGACCGTCTGGACGACGTTCGCCCCGGTGGCCTCCCACGTGTTGCCCGACTGCTGCGGCCGGTTCATCTCGGGCGCGAGGATCCCGCACTGGGCGAACTTGCGGTCGGGGCCGAACTCGTTGTCGGTCACGACGAAGTTGCCGATCGGAGCCGGCGTGCGCGCGATGTTCACGGTGCAGCCGCCGTCATTGAAGTAGTTGTCGCTGATCCGGACGCTGCCGAGCGGCGCCTTGCTCGTGTTCTGGGTGATCTGGATGGCCGCGTTGTGGGCGCCCTCCATCCGGTTCCCGATGACCGAGATGTCGTTGCCGGCCTCGATCTGGAGCGAGTCGCTGTGGCTCGGCGTGCCGTTCCACAGCGGATCCTGCTCGTAGTGGTCGTTGTCGTGCAGCCACGAATCGCGGATCTCGACGTCGCCGCCGATCACGTGGATCGGGTCGATCACGTTCGAGATGTCGACCCGGAGCGCGGTGAAGGCGCTCCCGAAGATGCCGTTCAGGTACGGCGAGGGAACCGCCGCGTCGAGCTCGGAGTCCTGGATCGTGAACGGGAGGCCCGAACGCACGTTGGAGACCAGGCCGACGCTGCTGTTCACCGCGCGACCGACGATGCGGGAGTTCTTGATCACGACGTCGGGCGCGTTGATGATGAGCAGGCCGCGGATCTCCAGGCCGTCGATCACGGCACCCGGCGTCGACACCGTGAGGTCGCCCTCGTGGACCTTCAGGACCGTGCCCGCGGGCACGCCCGTCGTGGTGGCATCCGGGAAGGCACCCGGAGCAGGCGAGGGGTTCGGGGTAGGGGCCGGTGCCGGCTCAGGGGTCGGCGTGGGCGTCGGCTCAGGAGTGGGCGTGGGCGTGGGAGTGGGGGTCGGCGTCGGCGTGGGGGTCGGCGTCGGCGTCGGGGTGGGGGCGGGCGTGGTCTCGGATGCCGGACTGGACTCCACGATCGCGGGAGCGATCGTGATCCGCGGCGTCGACGTCGACAGGTAACCCCAGCCGGCGGCGGTCCCGGCGCGCGTGCGGCCGGCCGAGCTCGAATCGGTCGCGGTCAGCACCAGCGGGGCATTCTTGCCGACCGCCACCGTCGCGCGGAGCTTGACGCTGTCGGTGCCTGCCGCCTGGAGCGAGATCGCGAGGGCGGAGCCCGCCGTCGCCTTGCCCGGTGCGAACTTGCGGGTGGTGAGCGCGGTCTCCGTGGAGGTGCCGTTGCTCTTCACGATGCGTCGGATGGAGGCCTGCACGCCGCCGTCGGGGTAGGTCCGGGTGTGGATGAGGTAGTAGCTTCCCTCCGATTCCCGGATTCGGAGGCCCGTGTACAGTCCACCGCCGGTGGCCGGCACCTGGGCGATCTTCGTCGACAGGGTGGCGGTTCCGTCCGTCCAGGACCCGGTCGCCCGGTTGAGGTAGGAGCCGCCCGGCTGCAGCGTCGTGGCGGCGGTCGTGACCATGGAGGCTGCCGAGGCGGGAGCGACGGCGGTCAGTGCGGCGAGCGGCGCGAGAGCGAGAGTGGTAGCGAGGATGGTTGCGATTCTGAGTCTTTTCTTCATTCCACGTTTTCTGCGATCGTGTCGGCGAGCGGCGGTCGTACCGTCGCTCGTCGCCGACTGCTGGCCCCCCGCAAGGGGGGTGAGGTCATTCGAGGGATAGTACACGTGCGCCCTGAAAGTAACGAATAAGTCTCAATTGTTACGAGGGTGCCTCGCCGAGTGAGCCGGCCTACCGGGCGGCGCGGCGCGGCGTGACGCCCCCGAATGCGCCGGAAAGCGTTCCCCGGAATGCCGACCAGAGCAGCAGCGGGTGCTTCGCGAGCATCCGCCGACTGCCGCGGGTGGCGACGCTCCACGCGTACGCGATGCTGCCCGGCCACCACCGTCGTCCGTACCTCGATGCGAATCGCTTCCGAGCGAACAGCAGCCGGTTCCGGCAGTTGAAGTACACGTACAGCGAGGACTTGCCCGCACCGGCCTGGGTGCCGCCGGCATCGTGGACGGCCGTCGCGTCCGGGAGGAGGATCAGCCTGCCCCCGGCCTCGCGCCAGCGCCATGACAGGTCGATGTCCTCCCAGTACATGAAGTAGTCGTCATCGAAGCCGCCGACCTCGTCCCACATCGCGATCGTGGCCAGGAAGCAGGCTCCGGTCTGCCACGTCCGGTCGCCCTCGAGCTCCCCTCCGCGTGCCCGTCTCGTCGTGCCGTTCCGCGGGTCCAGCACGGCCCCCGAGAACCAGACCGTTCCATCGCTCCGGATGATGCGCGGGGCGACGAGCGCGTGCGGGTCCGCGCCGCTGGCGGCGAGGAGGATCCGAACCGAGTCGGCGTCGATCGTCGCGTCGGGATTGAGTGCGAGCAGCCGCGTGCAGTCGAGTTCGCGGGCACGCGCGACGCCGGCGTTGACCCCGGCGCCGAAGCCCGCATTCCGGGGGAGCTCGACCAGGCTCCAAGCGTTCGTGGTGCACAGTTCGCGGATCCGGCGCGTCTCCTCGATCGAGCTCGGATTGTCGACGACCACGACGCGTCCGACGACGCTCCGAAGTCCGGGATCGACGAGGTTCGTCGCCAGCAGCGACGAGGACGCGAAGTTCACGACGACGAGCGCGATCCCGTCGGCTTCGGCGCCCGGGTCGTCGCGAAGGCCTGTCACGGCGCGGATCCCGTGGCCGTCTTCGAACGACGGAGCCGTGCGCGGGTTCCGCGCGCCGCACGCAGGTTCAGGCGCGGGTGCGCGAGCGCCAGGACCCACAGCCGGAAGCCCCGATAGCGAGGTCCGCGCACTCCGGCGAGCCGGCTTCCGAGGAGACGGCCGAAGAGCGACGTCCGACGGTTCCGCTGGAGCGGCTGCACGTCGGCGAGCGCCGACATGCGGATCGGCCGCACGACGATCGCGCCCGCAGCCGCAGCGGCACGGACCGCTTCCAGTCCTCGCTCGGTGCGGGCGATGAGCGCGCTCGATCCCGCGCCTTCGGTGAACGTCGGGTAGCCTCGCTCGTCGACCCTCCAGAAGTCGGCCGCGACGACATCGGCCGACTCCCCGACGCCATCCGCGCACACCTTGCACCGCCAATGCGTCGACGGGCCGAGGACGCCGCCCCACGACTCCTCGTAGCTCATCGACGCATCGCCGTCCGCCCCGCGAACGGTGAATCGACCGGGCCATCCCCGACCGCGGTACCAGAGATCCGAGAGGGGCTCGTCGGCCCGCACCCCGAGCCTCGCGAGGAGCTCGTCGGTCGCATCCTGCGACGGCGTGCCGGCGCAGAAGAACGAGAGGAGGATCGGCTCCTCGGCGCCCGGCGCGCGAGCGGAGGTCCCGAGCGCCCTGATCGCCGAGATCTCGCACGGCTTGGCGGTGATCGCATCGCTCGACGCCAGATCGGGGTTCGAGAGGACGCCCACCGGCGCGTACCGCGAGCCCGCGGCCGCGAGCGCGGCCTCCTTCGTGGTGATCGTGACCGGGACGGTGCGCCGGGGATCGGAGCCGATCGACGCGGAGGCGATGGTGCTCGCCCGCCCGCTCCCGAGGAGCCAGTCGTGCAGGGCGGTCAGGGCCCCGCCACTGCTGCCGCGGTGCCGCACCGCTTCGTCGCTCGCCCATGCCTCCCACACGCCGTAGGAGGAACCCATCGTCGGGTGCCGGCTACTCCTCGGTGGGCGGACGGCGTCCACGCGGCATCCGGGACAGGACTGCTCGAAGCTGCGTGCGGCCCCGGCGGCGACGACCCCCGCGACGCCGGTTCGGTGCGGCCTGAGGAAGCCGTCGGCGTCGAGCTGCAGCTCGAGCGACGTGTCGAGACGCGTGCAGAGCCCGCAACCGATGCACGCGTTCCGCTGCACCACCCGGTGGATCGCGGCGTCGAGCTCCTGACGCTCGCGCTCCGAGGTCACACAGACCACCTCCGGGTCGGCGGTCGACCGCCGCTCTCGCGGCACGCCATGGCGGCTGACGTCCGCCCTTCATCGTAGGCACGCGAGCACCGGGCGGCAACGTACCCGTTTCGGGGGGCACGCAGACGCCTCGGCGCGCGCGGTGCCGCAATAGACTGGGGCGGCTCTGATGTTCCACACGGTCGGAGAAGGCATGCGCGACGACGACTCCTCGACATCCGATCCGCGGTCGCGCGCAGCTCACGTGGGGCGATGAACGAACGATCCGCCGAAAGCGGAGGACTCGGCAGACGCGCGGTGCGCGGGGCGGCCGTCACCAGTGCGGGGCAGGGCCTCCGCATCCTCATCCAGCTCGTGTCGGTGGTCGTCATGGCACGTCTGCTGTCGCCGGCCGACGTCGGACTCTTCGCCATGGTCATGTCGGTCGCCGGCATCGCCGAGGTGTTCCGCGATTTCGGCCTCTCCCAGGCGGCGGTGCAGGCCCCGGTGCTCACCACGCCAGCAGCGGAGCAACCTCTTCTGGATCAACTCGGCGATGGGCGCAGCGCTCGCCGTGGCCGTCTTCCTCTCCTCGTGGGGGATCGCGGCGCTCTACGGGGTCGAGGAGCTCGCGCCGCTCGCACAGCTCGCCTCGGTCGCGTTCCTGCTGAACGGACTCGCGACGCAGTTCCGGGCGAGCCTGAACCGGTCGCTGCGGTTCACGGCACTCTCGACGACCGACGTCATCGCGGCGGTGGTCGGCCTCGGAGTCGGTGTCGGCGCCGCGCTCGCCGGGGTCGGTCCGTGGGCACTCGTCGCGCAGTTGCTCGGCGTGGCGTTCGCAACGCTCGTCCTCGTGGCCGCCTTCGCCGGCTGGCTGCCCGGGCTGCCGCGGAGAGGGGTTCCCGTCGGCGGGTTCATCCGCTTCGGATGGAACATGGTCGCCACGCAGATGATCACCTACGTCGGGAACAACGTCGACACCGTCGTCATCGGCGTGAGGTTCGGCGCGTCGCAGCTCGGCATCTACAACCGTGCGTTCCACCTCGTCATGAACACCGCGAACCAGCTGCGCGCGCCGATCACGAGCGTCGCGGTGCCGATCCTCTCTCGGCTCCAGGGCGAGGGCGCGCGGTACTGGGACTTCGTGCGAGTCGGCCAGGTGGGACTCGGCTACACGATCGTCGTGGTGCTCGCGTTCGTCATCGGCGCCGCCGTGCCCGTCACGGCGTTGCTGCTCGGCCCGCGCTGGGCCGAGGTGGCGCCGGTGCTGAGCCTGCTCGCCGTCGCCGCGGTGTTCCAGACCCTCAACTCCGCGAGTTACTGGGTATATGTCTCGAAGGGCATCACCGGCCCGCTCTTCAGGTACAACCTCGTGAGCGTGACGATCAAGATCGCCTGCATCCTGATCGGCTCGCAGTGGGGGATGATCGGCGTCGCCGTCGGCTACGCGATCGCGCCGGCCCTCTCGTGGCCGATCTCGCTCCTCTGGATCTCGCGGGTCATCGACGGCGTGCCCACCCGGACCCTCGCATGGGGCATCGTGCGGATGGCGCTCCTCGCCGGATGGGGCGCACTCGCGGCCTATGGCGCGGTGACCCTCACCGAGCCCTGGAGTGTCTGGGTCCAGGTCCCCGCGGCCGCGATCGCCACGGTCGCCGCCTATGCCGTCGCGGCGGTGCTCCCGGTGGTGCGTCGGGATCTCGGCGAGCTCCGGACGATGCTGCGGCTGCTACGGCGGGAGCGGAGCCGGCCAGCGGACGGTTGACGGGGCGCGGTCAGCGTGACATCCGCTCGCGGACCCGTTTCACGCTCATCGCCCGCAGGTACACCATCCGGAAGCGGCGGATGAATCGCGCCGCATCCGCGCTCGAAGGGAAGAGCCCATGGCTGGTCCAGAATGCGGCCACATCGCGCACGCTCTCGGGGCTCAACCTCGCGAGCGCGCGACGGTGGATCGCGAGCGTCGTCGTGTCGGAGGCATCCGCCTGCTCGAGCACCGCGCGAACATCGCTCGGGCCGGACGCACCCGCCCAGACCGTCGGACTGACGAGGGCGCGACCCGACACCAGGTCATCCGGCGTGGCACCCCTCGCGATCTGCCAGGCGGAATAGAGGAAGAACTCCGTGTACCCCGACGCCTCGAACTCGATGGGGAACCGGTCGGGGTCTCCGCCGCCGACATCGGCGACGATCGCATTGACGACCCGGCGGTCGAGGACGACCGGCGGCGCCGTCGCGGTGAACCGCTGCACCGCGACCGCCGGATCGAGGCCGAATGCGGCCGCCACGTGCTCGAGCTGCGGCCGAAGCGGATGCCGCTCGAACGAGTGGATGCCGCCGTGCGGCCGCCCGGTGGCCGAGTCGAAGAAGTCGGCACGAGTGGTCGGCTCGATGAAGTGGTTCTTCGCGTCGAGCGCGACGTAGTGATCGGTGGTGAGCTGCCTGGCGACCATCAGCTTCAGGCACTGCTGCGAGCGCCACCCCGAGGAGGCCAGGTCGGCTCCGGCGCCGAGCACGGAACGCGAGGTGAAGGCGAGGAGGTCGCCGTGGCGGCCGAGTTCGGCGCGAATCCGCTGCCGTGCTCGCGGTGACAGCCCGTGCCGGGTGTTGTCGATGACGAGGTACTCGTCGAACACCCCATCCTGCACATGCCGCTCGATCGACCTCGCCTGCAGTTCGAGGAGCGGAACCTCGGCTTCGAACACCACGGTCACGGCGGACAGGCTCCCCGGGGGTTCAGGCACGGGTCATCGTCTCCCCGGGTGCCTCGCCACCGGCACGAGCGGCCATCGGACCCACCAGCGAGGCGATCAGTTCGACGATCGACCCCCGATACCGCTCGGGGTCGAACCGCCGTGCGGCGAGAAGGGCTGCCGCCTCTGCCTGGTCGCGATGCATCCGGCCAGTGGGCGATGATCTCGCGCACCGCGTCCGCGATCGCCGAGGCGTCACCGGGCGGGACACGACGCACGCCGGGCAGTCCCTCCGTCGCCTCGATGAGCCCGCTCGACTCGCTCACGACGAGCGGGCGGGCGGCGAGCGCGGCCTCGACGGCGGTGTTGCCGAACGGCTCGCCGACCCGAGACGGGATCACCACCACATCGGCCGCCTGGAGGTCGGCCCACACGTCCTCCCGGAACCCGAGGAACCGCACTCGGGAATCGAGGCCGAGCCTCGTGACGGTCGCACGCAACTCATCGGCGAACCACTCGTAGCCCGCGAACGCCTCCCCGAGGATCTCGACCTCGACGTCCGCGTCGTCGTGCACGAGCTCGGCGGCCGCGGTGATCACGAGGTCCGTGCCCTTCCGCGGCGAGAGTCGCCCCACGTAGGCGAGGCGCACCGGCCGGCCCTCGAGGGAGATCCGTGCGCGCGACACCGACACGGGCCCCGCGACCCCGTTGTAGACCACCTGCGTACGCCGCGCGAGCGACCGGTAGGCCCGACCGACGACCGAACGGCTGAACCGGCTGTTCGCGATCGTCGCGCTCGCCAGGAGGTGCGGGGCGTACAGGGCCATGAGTGTCAGGCGCGACGCGCCGTCCTCGGCCTCGTGGATGTGGGTGAGCACGGGAACGCCCCGCGCTCGCGCGAGCAGCGGCCAGAGCGGAAGCGTGATCGTGTTCACGTAGACGAGGGCGGGCCGGTCGCGCAGGAGTCGTCGCGAAGCGCCGACGGCCCGGAACGCCGACGCGATGGTCGAGGGCCAGTTGCGAGGACGCAGCACGCTCTTCCGCAGCACGAGGGCGGGCTCGACGGCGGTCGTGGCGCCGGCCTGCTCGAGCTGCTCGATGAGCGGCCCGGCCTGGGGCACGGTGACCTCCACGGAGGCACCCGCATCCACCATGGCCGCCACGCTCTCGAGCACGACGCGATCGGAACCGTACAGCTCCGCCCCCGGGTGCGCGACGAGCACGCGGACACCCGAGAGCCGGCCCGCGGACGCCGGGAGCGACTCCGAGGCGGCGGTCGTCTGTGCGGGGTCTGTACGTCGGTGAGGTGGCCCATTCACGACGGGATCCGACCCATCTCCCGGAACCACTTCGGGAGCGCGAGCAGCGCGTACGCCGTGTTCGCGAGGAACAGGAGCCCGTACACCGGCACGAAGACGGCGGGCACGCCGAAGAGGAGGAAGGCGATGCAGAGGACCCCGTAGTCGGTCGGAAGCACCAGCAATGAGCGGATGCCGCCGCCCGCCGGCCGGGCTCGCGGCGTGCCGTGGTCGCGTGGTCGGAGGAAGTCGTTGAGGATCATCGCGAAGAAGAGCACGGCGGCGACGATCGCGAATCCGAGCGGGACGAGCAGGAGCAGCTCGCTGGGCAGTTCGATGAAGCGGAACCAGGAGACCAGCACGGCCAGGTGGAGGCTGGAGATCTTCGCGGCGTCGACGACGTGGTCCAGCCATTCTCCGGCGGGCGAGCCTCCGCCGCGAAGGCGCGCGACCTGGCCGTCGGCCGAGTCCAGGGCGTAGCCGACGATCAGGAGCAGTCCGATGCCGACGCCGGTCAGCGGTGCGGGCGGGACCAGCGCGATGAGGAGGATCCCCGAGAAGGTGAACACCGCGCTGATCGCCGTGACCGCGTTGGGAGTGAGGCCGGCGAGGTAGGCCGCGGCGGCGAGCAGCCTGCCGAGCGGGCGGTTCACGTAGATCGAATAGGCCGGAGCCCCCGGCGCCCGTGCCTTCTGGGCGGCCGCGAGGCGCGCGACGACCTCGGCGAAGCCCTCCTTCGTCGCCGGGAGCGTCGGGTCGCGGGTCATTCCGCGCCCGCCGTCCGATCCGAACCGGCCCCGCTCCGGTTCAGGGACTGCAACGCGAGCCGGAGCGCGGTGCTCGAAGTGTGCACGGTGTAGGGGAAGTACACCACCTCGACGCCCACCTCGGCGAACCGGGCTTCGAGGCGACGGCCACGTTCGGTTCCGCGCCAGTCGTCGCCCTTGAAGTACAGGTTGAACCCGACCTCGCGCCAGGTGTCGAGCTTGTCGGGCACGGTCTCGGCGTGCACCTCGTCGACGAAGGAGATGTGGCGGACGATCTCCAATCGCTCGGCGAACGGGACGACCGGCGGAACGCCCTTCGTGAGCTCGAGCATCTCGTCGGTGACGACGCCCGCGATCAGGAAGTCGCAGTTGGCCTTGGCGTGCCGGAGGATGTTGAGGTGGCCGACGTGGAACAGGTCGAAGGCACCCCCGGCGTAGCCGATGCGGAGGTTCATCACAGGCCCCCCTCGGCGCCGGTACGAGACAGGGTGGGTGGCACGGTGCTGGCGGGATCGGCATCGGCGAGCCTCCGCCGGCCCGGTGCCCGGGTGCTGACGCCGGAGGCCAACTCCAGGGCGAGGGCCTCGTAGGCGACAGCGACGTCGTCCCATCGGTAGTTCGTCCGCACGATCTCACGCAGGGCCGCGCCGTCGCGGTCGGCGTCGGCGGGCATCAGTTCGGCGGCCTCGATCAATGCGGCGAGCGACGAGTCGTCGCGGAAGTACCGGCCCCGCTCACGGGCGACCTCACGATTGAACGACACGTCCCACGCGAGCACGGCCGTGCCGGCGCCCATCGCGCGGAGCAGCGACGGGTTGGTCCCGCCGACGGAGTGGCCGTGCAGGTAGCTCAGGGCACCGGCGTAGAGCTGGTCGAGGAGGTCCTGGTCGTAGATGCCGCCGAGCAGCAGGACCCGGGGGTCGTCGCCGACGCGCGACTGCACCCGCTTGGTGTACTCGGCGGCATACGGAGCGGCACCGACGACCACGAGCGGACGGATCGCGTTGGACCGCACGTAGCCCTCGACGATGACATCCACGTGGTTCTCGGGCTCGAATCGCGCCACCACGAGGTGGAACCCCTTCCACGACAGTCCCAACTCGTCGAGGCGGTCGGTGATCGGGTTCGACTGGAGGGGAGCGCCGTACGAGATCAGCCGGGTCGGCGCGCCGAACGCCGCCGAGTAGTAGGAGGCGATGCCCTGTGCGTCGGCGATGAGCGAATCGGCATTCCGAACGGCTGATCGCTCGGCCCATCGGTAGTAGGCCCGGCCTGCGCCACGCCATTTGTCGCGCTGCCACTCGAGCCCGTCGACGTGCACCGCCGCCGGGATTCCGCGGGCCCGAAGGAGCGGGACGAACGGTGCGTTCGCGGCATTGAACACGAAGGCCACATCGGGGCGGTGGACGCGTGTGGTGGCGTGCACCACGGACAGCGCGGTGTGACTCAGCGTCTCGGCGGCCTTGAGCCTCAGCGCAGGCAGGTGGACCAGGCGCATCCCCGCATATTCGCGCTCGGACGGTTCGGCTGCATTCCTGCAGTAGACCGTCACCTCATGGCCGCGCCCGGCCAGGCGTGAGCCGATCTCCTCGATCGCCGTCTCGAACCCGCCGTAGGCCGCGGGCACTCCTCTCGTGCCGATCATCGCGATTCGGAGCGGTGGCGGCAGCGGCCGACCGGGCAGGCCGGTCATGGGCGTTCGCAGCCCGCGGGTACGGGCCGGATGCGTCGGCGGAGGAGCCGACACGTCGGGTTCATGGTGCGTCGATTCGGGTTTCGGGAATTGCGTGAGACGTCAGCGGCTTGGGTGAGACGCCGAACGTCATTGTCCGGGGCGCCGCCCGATGACGGACGGAGACGATCCGGTGGAATCGGGGTTCCTCGTTGGGGCTGAGTCCGACCTTACTCGGGCCGCGCGCGCGCCTCGCTACCCCAAACGGGGGGGAAATGCAAGCATGAAAAACCGACCCCCGCTCAGCCGACGAGCACCGGCACGCTCGCCGCGCGCGCTGCGTGCCGATCAGGCCGACGCCGAAGCGGTGCCGAAGCGCTCGACGCCGACCCGGCGCCGCTCAGTCGAGCGCCGCGACGATCGCCTGACCGAGCTGCACGGGCTTCGTGAACTGCGGCCAGTGACCGGTCGGCAGGTCGACGTAGGCGACCTGCTTCACGCTCGCGAGCTCGCGCGTGAACGGCGAGTCCGCAGCGATCCACTCGACCAGCGCGCTGCTCGGGAATTCCGAGGCGATGATCGTGATCGGCACGTCGTAGCGACGCTCGTCGCCGAGCGAGATCGGGTCGTAGGCGACTCCCTTGGGCTCGGGGATCGAGCGTGCGCGGAACTCGGCGCGCAGCGCGTCGTCGAGGTCGACGAGGTCGGCGTCGTCGAACGCCGACCAGTCGGGCAGGGGGATCTCGCCGTCGACGACGGGCAGCCCGTCGTTGATCGAGAGGCCGTCGCCGAGCGGGCCCGCGTCGACGTAGACGATGCGGGCGATGCGATCGGGCCTGGCGTCTGCGACGCCGTGCGCGATCGCGCCACCGCCGGAGTGGCCCACCAGCACGAGCTGCGCGTCGTCGTCGAACCCGTCGACGATCTCGCACGACGGCGTCGATGTGGTCGCGGAGGCCGATGCCCGACCGGTCGGCGTCGGCCGACTCGAGGCCGGGAAGGGTGAGCGGGTGCACGCGATGACCGGCCTCTTCGATGAGCGGTGTCACCCGCTCCCACGACGATGCATCGAGCCAGAATCCGGGAATGAGGATGACGTCCATGGCTCGACGCTAGTGCCGGCCACCGACAGCCCGGTCAGGCCGTGAGCGCGCGCGGTGCGCGGCGCAGGCTCGGCGTCGCGAGCACGACGATGCCGACCGCCAGCACGATGAGGCCCATGACGCCCCCGGCCGTGAGCGTCTCGCCCAGCACGACGACCCCGAGGATTCCGGCGGTGAGCGGCTCCGCGAGCGTGAGGGTCGACACCGTCGCAGGAGCGAGTCCGCGCAGTCCGATGCCGAAGAGCACGTAGGCGAGCGTCGTCGCGACGAGCCCGAGCCAGAGCGCCATCGCGAGGCCCGACGGGGTCGCGAGCCACGAGGCATCCGTCGCGAGGAGGAGCGGGAGGCTCGCGATCGCGGCGACGCCGAACAGCGCGCCCATGCTGCCGGTGGGCGTCCAGCCGCGATCGAGGAGGGCCTTCGCCGCGAGCGTGTACACGGCGTAGGCGCAGCCGGCCCCGACCGAGGCCAGCAGGCCGACCGGCTCGGCCGCGGCGCGGCCTGCGTCCGAGGCCGCTGCGAGGATGGCGACGCCGGCCGTCGCGATCGACGGTCGCGACGAGCCAGCGGTGACCCGGGATAGCGCCGCCGCAGCATCCAGTCGAGCGCGCCGGTGATGATCGGCGCCGAGCCGAGGGCCACGACCGTGCCGACGGCGACCCCGTTCGTCGCCGTGCCGGCGAAGAACGCGGGCTGGTAGGCGAGCACGCCGATCGCGCCGATCACGACGAGCAGCCATGAGGGCAGCGGATGCCGCGTGGCGACGCCGGGCGTCGATGCGGCGGATGTCCCGGTCGCACCGCGCCGACGCCCGGCGACGTGCACGGCGAGGGCGACGAGTCCGAGCGCGCCGCCGCCGATGAGGATGCGCGCCGCGCCCACCGACGCGGAGCTCGCGTCGGGACCGAGCGCCTGCGCCGTGCCCGTCGTGCCGAAGCAGACGGAGGCGAGGAGCACCGCGAACACGAATCGCATCCCACATTGTTACACAATCTCGCATTTGTTACACAATCCTGCGACGCCCAGCGCCCCGGGTCGCGTCGTCAGGCACCGCGAGAGTATGCCGAACGTGCAGTTCCGGCGCGTATTCCGCACGTTCGGCATCCGCTGGACCGGTCGCGAGCCCGGCGGCATCCGGTGCCCGCGCGGGCGGGTAGGCTCGCGGATGTCGCGGTCGACTGCTGCGACGGATGCCCCGACCCCGCCGGCCTCCGTCGGGTCGACCCGAACGCCGAGCCGCCGCGACATCCGTCGACCCGAAACGGAGGACCCCTGTGCGCGCCGTGCTCGTGAACGCCTTCGGCGAGAACCCCCGACTCGCGGACGTGCCGGAGCCCGACTGCCCGCCGCGCGGCGCCGTCATCCGCGTGCGCGCCACCGGGCTCTGCCGCAGCGACTGGCACGCCTGGATGGGCCACGACGACACGGTCGTGCTGCCCCACGTGCCGGGTCACGAGTTCGCCGGCGAGATCGCCGAGCTCGGGGCCGAGGTCGACGCCGACGCGGGCTGGCGCGTCGGCGACCGCGTCACCGCCCCGTTCATCTGCGCGTGCGGACGGTGCGCCGAGTGCCGCTCGGGCAACGAGCAGGTCTGCGACGCGCAGTCCCAGCCCGGGTTCACGCACTGGGGCTCGTTCGCCGAGTACGTCGTGGTCGACGAGGCGGCCCTCAACCTCATCCGCCTGCCCGACTCCCTCGGCTTCGTCGAGGCCGCGTCGCTCGGATGCCGCTTCGCCACCGCCTACCGCGCGATCGTGTCGCGCAGCCGGCTCGCCCCGGGCGAGCAGATCGCGGTGCACGGATGCGGCGGCGTCGGCCTCTCGGCGATCATGATCGCCGTCGCGGCGGGCGTGACGGTCTACGGGGTCGACGTGTCCGATGCCGCGCTCGCCGCGGCCGAGAAGCTCGGGGCCGTGCCGGTGCGCGGCGGCGAGGGGGCCGCCGAGCGGATCGTCGAGGCATCCGGCGGCGGCGTCGACGTGTCGGTCGACGCGTTCGGCAGCAGCGAGACGTCGTTCGCCTCGGTGCGGAGCCTCAAGAAGCGCGGACGCCACGTGCAGGTCGGCCTCATGTTCGGCGACAACGCGCTCGCCGCCATGCCGATGGACGCGGTGATCGCGGGCGAGCTCGAGATCATGGGCAGCCACGGCATGGCCGCGCACGAGTACCCCTCGATGCTCGGCGCGGTGGCCTCGGGCGACTTCCGCCCGATCGAGCTCGTCGGACGCCGGATCACGCTCGACGAGGTGCCCGAGGCACTCGCGGCGATGGGCACGGCCGGCGGGCCGGGCTCTGGCATGACCGTCGTGGAGCTGTAGCGGGGCGCTCGTCGACTCGGGGCACCGTCGAGTCCGTGCGCGGCGCGGGTGCCCCGCAGGCTCGGTGGCTCACCCCGCGCCGGGCCGCAGCAGCCCGGTCTCGTACGCGAGGATCACCAGCTGCGCCCGGTCGTGCGCGTGCAGCTTCGACATGATGCGGTTCACGTGGGTCTTCGCCGTCGCCGGCGAGATCACGAGCTCGTCCGCGATCTCCTGGTTCGAGCGTCCTCGCGCCACGAGCAGGAGCACCTCGAGCTCGCGATCCGTGAGGAGCACGAGCTCGGCCGGCGCGGTCGGCGCCGAACCCGGGTGCGCGGCATCCGTCGGCGGCAGCACGTAGCGCGTGATGAGGCTGCGCGTCGCCGCCGGCGAGAGCAGCGCGTCGCCGGCGTGGACCGCCCGCACCGCCCGTCCGATCTCCTCGGGTTCGGCGCCCTTGCCGAT
Source organism: uncultured Actinomycetota bacterium (assembly GCA_963799015.1). Taxonomy (GTDB): domain Bacteria; phylum Actinomycetota; class Actinomycetes; order Actinomycetales; family Microbacteriaceae; genus Agromyces. Next base: position 136,744 of record CAWCWD010000008.1, read on the forward strand.
GAATCCGCTCGCACCCGCGCGCAGGGCGGCGACGAGGTACTCGTCCTCCTCGAACGTCGTGAGGATGAGCACGCGCGTCTCGGCGAGCGCGGGGTCGTCGCAGATCGCGGCGGTCGCGGCGATGCCGTCCATGACCGGCATGCGGATGTCCATGAGCACGACGTCGGGGTGCTCCGACCTCGCGAGCGCGACCGCCTCGTCACCGTTCACCGCCTCGCCCGCGATCGTGATGCCGGGCTCGTGCCCGAGCAGCTCGCGCAGCGCCGTGCGGATGAGGGCCTGGTCGTCGACGATGAGCACCGAGGTCATCGGGGGTCGCCCGTTCCGGGATCGGGTGACGGATGCTGCGGGTCGACCGGGCCGGCGGGCAGCGGCAGCGTCACGGCGAGGCGATACCCGCCCGAGGTCGGCCCGGCGTCGACGGTGCCGCGCACCGAGGCGACTCGCTCGCGGATGCCGAGCAGGCCGTGACCGGCGCCCGCCGGTGTGGCGGGCGCGCCGGTGCGGGCGACGACCGGGTTCGTGACCATGAGGCGCGCGGCATCCGCTCCCACGTCGACGAGCACGTGCGCCCGGTGCTCGGCGCCGTGCTTGTGCGCGTTCGTGAGCGCCTCCTGCAGCACCCGGTAGGCGACGAGGTCGGCGGCGACCGGAAGGCGGGTGAGGTCGCCCTCGACGCGGAGGGTCACGTCGAGCCCCGACTCGCGGAACCGGTCGATGAGCTCATCGAGGCGATCGAGTCCCGGCTGCGGCGCGGCACCGGATGCCGAAGGCGCGCCCTCCGTCTCCTCGGACCGGAGCATCGCGAGCAGGTCGCCGATCTCGCCGAGTACCGCGCGCGCCGCCGACCTGATCGTCACGAGCGCCTCCCGCGCAGTCTCGGGCCGCGACTCGAGGGTGGAGGACGCGACGCCGGCGTTGAGGCTGATCACGGCGATCTGGTGCGCGACCGCGTCGTGCAGGTCGCGCGCGATGCGCAGCCGATCCTCGGCGACACGGCGCCGGGCCTCCGATTCGCGGGTCTCCTCGGCGCGCACCGCCCGCTCGGTGATCGCGTCGATGTAGGCCCGCCGCGACCTGATCGCCTCGCCCGCGGCCGCCGCGAAGCCGATCGTGATGGCGTACTGGAACGTGCGCGGTTCGAACGGGCTGCCGATGCCGCTCAGCAGGCCGATTCCCACGAGGAGGACGGCGGCGACGACCGCGGTGATGAGCGTGGTTCGGCGGTCGGTGCGCACGGCGACGCCGAAGACGGCGATGGCGGTCGCGAGCTCGGTGCCCGGCCCGAGCGCGCCGGCGAGCGCCGCGACCGCGAACAGCGCGATGCAGGCGGCGAGGATCGGGATCGGCCAGCGCCGCCGGAGCGGCAGGATGGCCGCGGGCGCGACGGCTGCGGCGAATCCGAGCGGATTGCCGGGGAGGAGGTCGTGGCCGGGATAGGACGCCGCAGCGGACCCGACGATGAGCACGGCGGCGACGACGTCGCCGATCCATGCCGGCCACCGCCGGGGAGCGCGGCCGGCCGACGCGTCCTTCGTCGGAGTCATGGGTCAAGCATGTCGCCGTTCGCAGGCGGGCGCGTCAGCCCCACGCGGCATCCGTCGTACCGCGGACGCGGTAGTCGAAGTGACGACGAGGGGTGGATGTGCCGCGGCCTGCGCTCGCCGACGCTTGAAGGGACATCCGGGAACCACCCGACCGAGAACCACCGAAGAACAGGACCCTCTCATGACCGCCCCGATCCTCTCGGCCAAGGACGTGCACAAGTCGTACGGCCGCGGCCCCAACCGCTTCGACGCCCTCAAGGGGGTGAGCCTCGACATCCACGAGGGCGAGAGCATCGCGATCATCGGCAAGAGCGGCTCGGGCAAGTCGACCCTCATGCACGTGCTCGCGCTGCTCGACCAGCCCACCGACGGGTCGGTCGAGCTCGAGGGCGCGGACACCCGCGCGCTGCGCGGCGCGAAGCTCAATCGCACGCGCAACAAGACGTTCGGGTTCGTCTTCCAGCAGTTCTTCCTCACGCCGAACGCCTCGGTGCTCGAGAACGTGATCCTGCCGCTGAAGATCGCCGGCGTCGGCCGTGGCGAGCGCAAGCGCCGCGGGCTCGCCGCGCTCGAGCAGCTCGAGCTCGACGACAAGGCGCGCAACAAGGCCGTGAACCTCTCGGGCGGGCAGAAGCAGCGCTCGGTCATCGCCCGCGCGCTCGTGAACAACCCGCGCGTCATCTTCGCCGACGAGCCCACGGGCAACCTCGACACCGCCACCGGCGCGGTCGTCGAGGACATCCTCTTCGACCTGAACCGCGAGCAGGGCATCACCCTCATCGTCGTCACGCACGACGAGGAGCTCGCGGCCCGCTGCGACCGCCGCATCCACATCCGCGACGGCGTCATCGTCGACGAGGAGGTGGCGGCATGAAGACCCTCGACCTGATCGGTTCGGCGATCGGCAACACCTTCCGTTCGAAGACCCGCACGATCCTCACGATCCTCGCGATCTTCGTCGGCGCCTTCACGCTCACGATCACGAACGGGCTCGGCACCGGCATCAACCAGTACATCGACGACACGGTCGCCGCCATCGGCGCCGACGACGTGATGACCGTCACGAAGGTCGCCGAGAATGCGACGGATGCCGCAGACGGCCCCCGTGAATACGACCCCGACGCGATCAGCGGCGGCCCGGTGGCCGGCCCTCCCGGGTCGACCAGCGTCGTCGCGCCGATCGGCACGACGCAGCTCGACGAGCTCGCCGCGATCGACGGCGTCGAGCGGGTGCAGCCCACGAAGACGATCGACGCGGACTACATCGCCGTTCGACGACGGCACGAAGTACGAGATCGGCGTCGGCGGGTTCGTCAACGGCATGCAGCTGCAGCTCGCCGCGGGTGAGCAGCCGGATGCCGCGGCATCCGAGTCCCAGGTCGTCATCCCCGACTCGTACGTCGACGCGCTCGGCTTCGACGACGCCGACGCGGCGGTCGGCGAGACCGTGACGCTCGCGGTGACCGACTCGGAGCGCACGCAGCACGAGCTCGAGGCGACCGTCGTGGGCGTCGCCGAGGCGAGCCTCGGCTCGACGAGCTCGGCGGTGCCGAACGACGCGTTCACCGACGCGCTGTTCGACGCGCAGTCGACCGGCCTCGACGCGAGCGAGCGCGATGCGTTCTCGCAGGCGACGGTCTGGTTCGACCCCGACTCGACCGCGGAGGAGATCACGGCCCTGCAGGACGCCTCACCGACGCCGGCTACGACTCGCACGACCGTCGCCGAGCAGCTCGGCACGTTCAAGGCGGTCATCGACGGGATCGTGCTGGTGCTGAACGCCTTCGCGATCATCGCGCTGCTCGCCGCGAGCTTCGGCATCGTGAACACCCTGCTCATGTCGGTGCAGGAGCGCACCCGCGAGATCGGCCTCATGAAGGCGATGGGCATGGGCAGCGGCAAGGTCTTCGGGCTGTTCAGCCTGGAGGCGGTGTTCATCGGGTTCCTCGGCAGCGCGATCGGCGCGGGACTCGGCATGCTCGTCGGCACTGCGGTCAGCTCGGCGCTCGGGGGAGCGCTGCTGGCCGACCTGCCCGGCCTCACCCTCATCGCCTTCGACCCGCTGTCGATCGCGGTGATCATCCTGGTCGTGATGGGCGTCGCGTTCCTCGCGGGAACCCTGCCCGCGGCGCGGGCTGCGCGGCAGGATCCGGTCGAGTCGCTGCGGTACGAGTGAGCGTGCGCGTCGGCGTCGGTGCCCGGTCGGGCCCCGGCGCCGACGCGTGCCACGCAGCGGCGCGGCATCCGCTCGTCGGGCTCCCCTTGTGGGATCGGCGCCGGTTCCCTACCCTGAGCGATGTCGCTGGTGACACGAGTCACCAACCGAGCGCGGACGACGGCGTCGGCCGGCCCGGGCGCATCAGCCCTCGACGAGGAGGACCGACCGAATGAGCACCCACTCGCGGCCCGCGCGCATCCCGCGCGCCATGGCCGCCGCACTGACCGTCGCCGTGGCGGTGATCACCGTCGCCGGCACCGCCGGGGCGGCGCACGCCGCGCCGGGCCAGCAGATCGATCCGTTCGCACCCGACTTCGGACCGAACGTCGCCGTCGTCTCACCCGACACACCGCTCGACGAGGTGCAGGCCATGCTCGACGACCTGGCCGCCGCGCAGGTCGACGCCGAGATGTCGACCGCCCGCCACAGCGTGCTGTTCCTGCCGGGCGACGTACGGCACCGATGCGGATCCCCTCCAGGCCCGCGTCGGCTACTACACCGAGATCGCCGGCCTCGGCGCGTCGCCCGAGGACGTCGACATCACCGGCAAGCTCGAGGTCTACAACCGCTGCCTCGCCGACGGCGGCACGAGCAACTGCCTCGCACTCGTGAACTTCTGGCGCACGATCTCGAACCTCTCGCTGCACGTGAACTCCCGGGCCAGGACGGATGCCGCAGCCTCGGCGAACTTCTGGGCGGTGTCGCAGGCGGTGTCGATGCGCCGCCTCGACGTCTCGGGCGCCAACCTGTCGCTGATGGACTACTGCACCGCCGGCCCGCAGTTCGCGAGCGGCGGCTTCATCGCCGACTCGCGCCTGCCGTTCGTCATCAACGGATCGCAGCAGCAGTGGCTCACCCGCAACAGCGGTCGTCGGCGGCTGGTCGAACGCGGTCTGGAACCAGGTCTTCTCGGGCGTGGAGGGCGCTCCGGACGACGCGGCCTTCCCGAACCCGCCGTACACGACGCTCGACGAGACGCCCGTGAGCCGCGAGAAGCCGTACCTGTTCGTCGACGACGAGGGCCGCTACGCCGTGCGCGTGCCCGAGGCGCAGACCGGCACCCGGGGCATCACCTGGGCCGACGGCGAGACGCCGGGCCGCACCATCCCGATCACCGACTTCTTCATCGCGAAGCCCGGCGACTCGGTCGGCGCGATCAACTCGCAGCTCGCCAAGGGCAAGCACCTGCTGCTCACGCCCGGTGTCTACGACGTGGCGAGCACGCATCAACGTCAAGCGCGCCGACACCGTCGTGCTCGGCATGGGCCACGCGACGCTCACCGCCGTCGACGGCGCGGTGCCGCTTCGCGTCTTCGACGCGCCCGGCATCGTCGTCGCCGGCGTGACGATCGACGCGGGCACCGTCGAATCGCCCGTGCTGCTGCAGGTCGGCCAGCCCGGCCGACGGCCAGGCCGCGAAGGTCGACCCGGCCAACCCGATCACGCTCTCCGACGTGTACTTCCGCGTCGGCGGCCCGCACATCGGCAAGGCCGACACCGCGCTCGTCGTGAACAGCGACCACGTGCTCATCGACCACACCTGGGTGTGGCGCGGTGACCACGGCGTCGAGGGCTTCACCGAGGGCGTCAACGGCGACACCGACCGCTGGAACACCAACACCGGGCGCACCGGCGTGGTCGTGAACGGCGACGACGTGACGGCGACGGGCCTGTTCGTGGAGCACTTCCAGCAGTTCAACACGGTCTGGAACGGCGAGCGCGGCACCACGGTGCTCTACCAGAACGAGCTCCCCTACGACCCGCCGACGCAGGCGGACTGGACCCAGCCCGACGGCACGCTCGGCTACCCCGGCTACAAGGTGGCCGATGACGTGACCGAGCACACGCTCCACGGCGGCGGCGTGTACGTGTTCAACCAGAACAACCCGTCGATCGTCACCGACAACGGGTTCGAGGCGCCGGAGGGCGAGGGGATCTCGCTGCACCACATCATGACGGTGAACCTGAGCGCGGGCGTCATCACGCACGTCGTGAACGGCGTCGGCGGCACGGCCGACACCAGCGTGATCGGGGTGCCGCAGTACCTCACGCAGTTCCCGCTGCCCTGATCGGTGACGCACGTCGGCGCGACTCGGCCCGGGCTCAGGCCGAGTCGCGCTCGACGAGTGCGGGCGCGTCACGGGGGCGCGGCGGGGCATCGTCGCCGTCGAGCGCCGCGAGCACGCACGCCGCGAGATACGACGCCTCGCGCTCGATCGACTGGGTCACGGTCGTCAGCGGCGGCGAGGCGAGCGCGGCCAGCGGCACGTCGTCGACGCCGATCACGGCCAGGTCGGCCGGAACGGCGAGTCCGGCGGCCCGCGCGCCCGCGAGCACGGCGAAGGCGACGTCGTCGTTGTAGGCGGCGACGCCGTCGACGTCCGCCTGCGTCCACGCGGCGACCGCCTCGGCGCCCGCCGCGGGATCGACGCGCACCGGGATCACGACCGGTTCCGGGAGCCCGTGCTCGACGCAGGCGGCCCGCACGCCGGCCAGGCGTCGGTCCGCGAAGTCCGCGACGCGTCGGTCGTCGGTGGTGGCGTAGCCGATGCGCCGGCAGCCCCTCGCGACCAGTCGATCCGCCTGCAGCCGGCCGATCAGCGGTTGCGGGTCCACCATGGCGGCTTCCCGCTCGGCGTCCGCCTGGTCGAGGTCGGTGCCGACCACCTGGATGCCCGCCTGGCGCATCGCGCGCACCTCGTCGGGCTCGAACGGCGTCAGGCCCACGACCGTGCGGGGCGTGACGGCGCGCCACAGGTGGGACAGCGGGCGGTCGCCGCGCACGTGGTGCACGAGCACCGAGAGCTCGCGCTCCGCGAGCTCGTCGGCGAGGTGGTCGAGCATGGTCTCGACGACCGGGCCGACCGGCCAGTCGGGCAGGACGCAGAGCACCAGGTCGCTGCGCCCGCTGCGGAGCGTGCGGGCGGCGGCGGACGGCGCGTAGCCGAGGCGGGCCGCGGCGTCGAGCACTCGCTGCCGGGTCGCGTCGGAGATCGACGTGCCGGCCGTGCCGTTCAGCACGTAGCTCACGGTCGTGCGGGACACGCCGCTCTCGCGCGCGACGTCCGCGCTCGTCACTCCGGCCACGCACCCTCCAGAAACTGCCCTCGCTTGCACCCTAGTCGCGTGCGCCGATGGCGCCGCCGGCTCCCCGCCCCCTAGCATGGCCTCACCCTCGATCCCCTCGACCCCTCGACCCCCCCAGGAGGACTGGATGACCGAACTCGCCACCGCGCCCGCCGGTTGGTATCCCGACCCGAGCGGCTCCGGCCAGCGGTGGTGGGACGGCCGGCAGTGGACCGGGTACGCGACGCCGCTCGATCCACCGCCGTACGGCACGGTGGTGCCGGACCGCGTCGCCGAGGGAACCCCGGTGAACACGCTGTGGATCTGGCTCGTCGTGCTCGTCCCGGTGCTCGTCGCGCTCCCGGTGTTCGGCTGGGACCTCGAGGGCTACCTGCTGGAGTCGTCGAGCACCTCGGCGTCGGCGACGGTGACACCGCTGCTCGACCCCTGGTACCTGCTCACGGTCGTACTCGGCTGGATCGGCTACGGCCTCACGGTGTGGTTCGCCTACCTCGACAGTGCCGCCCTGCGGCGTGTCGGCTATGCCCGGCGCTTCCACTGGGCGTGGGCCTTCCTCTCGTTCCTCGTGTACGTGATCGGTCGCTCGGTCGTGGTCAAGCGCCAGGCGGGTCACGGCACGGCCCCCATGTGGGTCGGCATCGGGCTCATGGTCGCGTACCTGGTCGCGGTGACCACGTGGATGTTCGTCGTCGATCGCCGAGGTGGTGAACGCGACGATCGCCACGGCGGGGTTCTAGGTCGCAGGCGCGGAACGACGACCGACGCACCAGAATGGGCGGATGGACCCCGTCGCAGCACTCGAGGAGATCGCCTTCCTGCTGGAGCGCGACCGCGCCTCATCGTTCAAGTCGAAGGCGTTCCGGCGCGCGGCCGACGTCATCGGCGGGTACTCCGCCGACGAACTCGCCGCCCGGGTCGCGCGACGGCAGGCTGAAGCGCACGAAGGGCATCGGCGACACCACCTATGCCGTGATCGCCGAAGCCGTCGGCGGCGAGGTGCCTGCGTACCTCTCCGACCTGCGCGCGAAGAGCGGGCCGGCGGTCGCCGCGATGCATGCCGGACTCCGATCGCAGCTGAAGGGCGACCTGCACAGCCACACCGAGTGGTCCGACGGCACCACGCCCATCGCCACGATGGCGCGTGCGGCGGCGCTCGTCGGGCTCGAGTACCTCGTGGTCTCCGACCATTCGCCGAACCTCACGGTCGCCAACGGGCTGAGCGTCGAGCGACTGCAGGAGCAGCTCGGCGTGCTCGACGAGCTGAACGCCGCGGATGCGGGCATCCGCCTGCTGCGGGGGATCGAGGTCGACATCCTGCTCGACGGCACGCTCGACCAGACCCCCGAGATGCTCGGTCGACTCGACGTGGTGGTCGCGAGCGTGCACTCGAAGCTGCGCACGGAGTCGCGGGAGATGACCGAGCGGATGCTCGGAGCCATCCGGAATCCGCAGATGAACGTGCTGGGCCACTGCACCGGCCGCCTCGTCGAGGGCTCGCGCGGCACGCGCCCGCAGTCGACGTTCGACGCGCGTGCCGTGTTCGCGGCCTGCGCCGAGCACGACGTCGCCGTGGAGATCAACTCCCGGCCCGAGCGGCAGGACCCGCCCGACGAGCTCATCCAGCTCGCCCTCGAGGCCGGATGCCTGTTCAGCATCGACAGCGACGCGCACGCGCCGGGGCACTTCGCGTTCCTCGAGCTCGGCGCCGCCCGTGCCGAGGCCAACGGCGTGCCCGCCGACCGCATCGTCACGACGTGGCCGGTCGACCGGCTGCTGGAGTGGTCGCGCGCCGCGCGCTGACGCGTCCCGCCCGCGGCATCCGCTGATCCGCGGGCATCCCTTGCCGCACGGCGGGCGGTGTTGCATGCTGGCCCCAAGCCGTGAAAGGGGCCGGGTGAACGCCATCGAGCGCCGCATCCGCGCGTTGCAGCGGATCGCGTACGGCGCGGACTCCAGCGACGCGGAGCGCGTCCGGGCTGCCGCCGAACTCGCCGAGCTCACCGCGCCACCCGCGGAGGTCGCCGAGCGCGACTCCGGACGCGACGGGGGACCGGGCACGAACGCCGACGAGCGCACGCGTGGCTTCGAGCAGGCGGATGCCGCGGGCTCGTCGGATGCCGCGGGCTCGTCGGATGCGTCGGGCGCCATGCCGTCCGATGCCGCGTCGAGCGAGGGGATCGCCGGGGTGGCGGCGGACGACCATTCGACGCGTCGACGCCTCGTCCGCTGGGCGGCCGTCGCAGCGGGGATCGGCCTCGTGGTCGGCGTGGCGCTGGGCTGGGCGTCGGGGCAGCGTGCGCCGGCGACCTCGACGTCGTCCGGACGACTGTTCGACGAGGCATCCTCGCCCGATCCCGGCATACCGCTCGACGACACGGCCCTGCTCCCCGTGTTCGACCGCCTGCCCCTGGCCGCCGAGGCGCCACGGGTCGCGAGCATCGACGACTCGATCGACGAGGCCTCGGTGCGGCTGCTCGCCACCCGCACCGACGGGCCGTCGGCGTTCCTGGCTCGCACCGTCGACGGTGCGGATGTCTGCCTCGTGCTCCTGCTGCCGGCGGGGCCGTTCCGCCGAGCGTGCACCGCCGATGGGCTCTTCCCGATCGACGGCCTCAACATCCAGTACAAGGCGGAGGGCTACGGGCTCGCCGTCGCCCGCCTCAGTTCGGCCGGCACGGTGGCACTCGGCCTCATCGTGCAGTGATCCTGCGGGACCAGCCGACGGGTTCTGCCGAATTCAGGGTCAGCCCTCTTGCGGCGGCACTGGGGGTGCGCCACGCTCCACTCATGCGCATCTCCGACAGCCGCGACGGGCTCACCGTGCAGGCGATCGCGGGCAATCACGTGGTGCTGCTCGGCTTCAGCATGGAGCGCACCGACATCCGTACCGAGAAGGTGCTCGGCTTCGCCGTGCGCCGCACGCGCCACGCCGACGGCGAGGTCCGATGGATGACCGGGATGAAGACGTTCGCGAGCGTCGAGCCGAACCCGCCGCCCGGTGTCGGGCGCTCGTCGCTGCAGCATCCGTTCCAGACGTTCCAGTGGGCCGACTACTCCGCCGAGCCGAACGAGCAGTACACGTATCGCGTGGCGGCGATGACGGGTGCGCCCGCCGCGCTCGTGCCCGGCGCCACGGTCGACCTCACCGTCACCACGGAGCCGGTCGACCTGGGCCGCCACGCGATCTTCTTCAACCGTGGCGCCATCGCGTCGCAGGAGTACGCGCGCCGGTTCCTGAACCGACCGCCCGACGAGGTCGGCCAGGCCGCCTTCGACTGGCTCTCGCGCGGTCTCGTCGAGGGACTCGAGGCGTTCATCGGCCAGGCGGGGGCGGGTGATGCGCTGCACGGTGCGGTCTTCGAGTTCAAGAATCCGCGCGTGTTCGCTGCGCTCGCAGCGGCCGTGACCCGCGGCGCGACGGTGAAGGTGCTCTACGACGGCGACTCGCAGAAGGCGGGCAACGAAGCGGCCCTCGTGGGCAGCGGCCTCGATGGTGCGGTCGAGGCCCGCGAGCGGTCGGGGCGCTTCGCCCACAACAAGTTCTTCGTCCTGAGCCGCGCGGGCGTTCCGGCCGAGGTGTGGACGGGCTCGACCAACCTGTCGCAGAACGGCATCTTCGGCCACTCCAACAACGCCCACATCGTGCGCGACCCCGACGTCGCGGCGACGTTCGCCGACTACTGGGCCCTGCTCGATCGCGACGTCACCAAGAAGCCGACCGCGATCGAGGCGACCGCGTTGACCCCCGCACCCGTGCCGGTCGGTGCGACCGACACCGCCGCGGTCTTCTCGCCTCGCACCGATCTCGACGCCCTCGACTGGTACGCCGACCTCGCCGGCGATGCGTCGGGCGCGCTCTTCATGACCTTCGCCTTCGGCATGGACGACCGGTTCGTCGAGGTCTACGACCAGACCGATGACGTGCTGCGGTTCGCCCTGATGGAGAAGAAGGGCAACGGGGCGACCTTCGCCGAGCAGGCGGCCACGATCGATCGCATCCGCCGCCGCCCGAACACCACCGTCTCGGTCGGGCGCGCGCATCCAGCTCAACACCTTCGACCGCTGGCTCGCCGAGACCGACCGGGCCACCGAAGAGGCGCACGTGCTCTACATCCACACGAAGTACATGCTCGTCGATCCGCTGGGCGCGAACCCCGTCGTGGTCGTCGGCTCGGCGAACTTCTCGAAGGCCTCCACCGACACCAACGACGAGAACATGCTCGTCATCCGCGGCAACTCTGCCGTCGCCGACATCTACCTCGGCGAGTTCATGCGACTGTTCTCCCACTATGCGTTCCGGGAGTCGCTCAGGTTCAGCGGCGCGACCACCCCGGCCGCGGCCCTCAACCGCAAGCACCTCGTCGAGTCCACGAAGTGGGCGGATGCCGGGTACTTCCGTTCCGGCAGCGACCGGTTCCTGCGCCGGAAGTACTTCGCAGGGGTGTAGCGGCGCGCGCCACACGAACAGTGATGGCCGTCGATATGACGTCCCTCCGTCCGTTGGGTCAGATCTCCACGGCGTGCGCCTTCGCTGGTGCCTCGGTGAAGCGGGGCAGGAATCCGCTCGTTCCGACGAGCGCCAGGATGATCAAGAGCTGGATGCCGATCGAGACAGCGAACCCGGCGGGAATGCTTCGTCGCCGCCATCGCGAGATAGATCGATCCCAGCGAGGCGACTCCGAGCGCGAGCCCCGACTGCTGGAGGGTGATCAGCACCCCACCCCCGACGCCGCCCAGATGAGCCGGGACATCCGTCAGGACGACCCGGAACAGCCCCGAGAACAGCATCGACTGGCCGGCGCCGATCACCATCAGCGGGATGGCGAGCGAGAGGATGCTCACATTCGGCCATTCACTCGACACGAGCGTGATCAGCGCGGTGATGCCCACCGCCTGAATCGCACCTCCCACCGCGAGAGCTGCGCGCCCGAAGCGGTCGATGATCCGCGAGCTGAGTACGGAGCCGAGGAAGAACATGAGCGCCATCGGCAGGATCGCGAGCCCACCCTCAAGCGCGTCAGCACTCAGGCCGTCCTGGACCATGAGTGCGAACACGAACATGAAGGCTCCGAACCCGATGCTGTAGGCCGCGATCATCGTCAGACCCTTCCACATCGACGGCAGCCTCAGGAGCGACGGCGGCAGCAGTGGAACCTCTCCCATCGCTTCGAGGCGGCGCTCGAAGACGATGGTCGCTGCACCCAGCACCGCCGCGGCCGCGAGCATCACCCACGTCCACAGCGGCCAGCCGGTCGAGGCGCCTTCGGTCAGCGGCAGGAGAAGCGCCACGAGAGTGGACGCGAAGAGCACGGTCCCGACGACGTCCATGCCGATCGGGTGCGGCGACCGCGTGGCGGGGATGACGTAACGCGACGCGATGAGTACGGCGATACCGAGCGGAACATTGATGAGGAATATCGGGCGCCACTCGAGCCCGAAGAGGTTCGCGCTGACGAGCAGTCCGCCTGCGAGCTGACCGACGACCGCTGCGAGTCCCGACGTCGCCCCATACATGGCCAGCGTGCGCGCCTTGCGCGGACCTTCCAATGTTGCATGCGCCGTTGCCAGCACCTGGGGCACCAGAAGCGCCGCGGTGATGCCCTGGAGGAGGCGCGCGGCGATGAGGAATTCGACGGTGGGCGAGATGCCGCACGCGAGGGACGTGAGGACGAAACCGACAGTGCCGAGCCGGAACAGCCGCTCACGACCGAATCGGTCTCCGAGCCGGCCTCCGAGCACGAGCGTTGCCGCGTATGCCACCCCGTACACCGCCACGATCAGCTCGAGGGCCGCTGGAGACGCATCGAGGTTCGCGTCGATGGTCGGCAGTGCGACGTTGACGATGAAGAAGTCCGCGATCGGCAGGAACGCCCCTGCCAGCAGTGTGAAGATCCCGAAACCGTGCAGCTCGCCGCGCGCCGCCATGGCGCGTGGCGAGTTCCCGAGCTGGGGTGGGGCGAAGGTGCTCATGTGACTCCAATAGGTATCGATTCATACCTTTCATAGCGCCGATTTAGGTATGATGCAATACGTATTGTTTCGAGATTGGATCCGGATGGACGGTGCACAGGCCGAAGACTGGTGCGAGCTCGCGGATCTGATCCTGATCGTGGCGCGCGAGATCCAGTTCCGCGGGTACCCGGACGGCGCAGCGGTGCCGCTGACCCCATCGGAGGGAATGGTGATGCGCCACCTCCAGGTCGAACCCGACACCACATTCCCGCAACTTCAAGAGGCCACCGGTCTCCAGCGCACCAACCTCTCCACCGTCCTTCGCGGACTCGAGGCGAAGGGTCTCGCAGAACGCCGCCCCCGCCCCAACGATCGACGCGCCAACACGGTGCACCTGACCGAACGCGGCCGCGCCAATTACCAGAGCGCGCGGACCGAGTGGGGCTCCGCACTTGCCCGCGCCGCGGCCGGATCGCCTGGACGATCCGAACTCTCGCCCGCGATCGACCTCCTCCAGCGGCTGAGACACGGTCTCGTCCGCGACCGCCCTCGACGCTGACGATGGGCGCGAGTCCGACTCACGCAAGACAACGCCACGCGAAACCCGCAGCCAACGAGAAGGACATCAACGTAATGACCGGCACGTTCATCACCCTCACTGACCCTGCACACCCCGATGCCGGCGGCATGGATGCCTATGTTGCAGCACCCGCGGGCGAGATCCGAGGCGGCATCATCGTCATCCACGAGATGTGGGGCCTGCAGGACCACACGCGGGACGTCGCCGATCGCTTCGCGGCTGAGGGGTACCTCGCAGTGGCGCCCGACGTGCTGTCCAATGCCGGCATCGATCCGTCGACCGGTGCAGAGTTGCAGCGCCTTCGCTACCACGCGTCGGAGGAAGAGCGTGTCCGCGAGCAGCCGCGGCTGCGCGACGCGTTCTCGGCGGCTCGAGCTCCCGAGTACACGGCATGGGCGATCTCGATGCTCCGTCGCGCGGTCGACCTGCTGACGACGACGCCGGGCGTGGAGGGGCGAATTGCCGTCACCGGCTTCTGCTTCGGCGGGGGGCTCTCATTTCAGCTGGCAGCGACTGATCCTCGGGTTCGGGCATCGATCCCGTTCTACGGCGCCGCGCCTGATCGCGACACCCTGGCCAGAATCGAGGTGCCCATGCTGGCCCTGTACGGATCGGCCGACGAACCGCTGATGGCAACGCTCCCGAAGCTCGAGCGAGACGCGCAGGACGTCGGCGCCGACTTCGAGTCGGTCGTCTATCCCGGCGCCAAGCACGCGTTCTTCAACGACACGAATGTCACCACCTACGACCGCGCCGCCGCGGCCGACGCTTTCGTGAGGGTGCTTGCGTTCCTCCGGGAAAAGCTCACCGGGGCTGACTGACGCCCGACCGGTCGCGTCCGACCGGACGCGCGCAAGCGGCCGGGGCGAATCGCCCCGGCCGCGTGTCGGATTCTGCTAGAACGCGGCAGGCAGTCCCTCGCGACGACCCGCCTCGAGCGTGCGCCCGGCTGCCGCGAGGACATCCTCCACGCTCGGCAGCAGGCTCGCTTCAAGAGCGGGATCGAAGGGGTGATGCACGTCGGGCATCGTCAATCGCTCGAAGGCCACGTTCGCGCCGGGAACACGCTCCAGCACGTTCACGACCACATCTGCGGAGACGCTTCCTGTTCGCGGACCTTCGTCCAAGACGATCAGAGTCCCGGTCTTCGCCGCCGATTCGGCGATCAGCTCATAGTTCATCGGCTTGATCGAAACGGGATCGACGACCTCGACTGAGACGCCGCGATCCGCAAGAGCTGCGGCTGCGCTGAGCGCGACCTGCTGCATGGCGCCCCAGGCGACGACGGTCAGGTTCTCACCGCTGCGCACGATTCGGCCCTTGAGGATGTCGGCGGGCACCGCGGGTTCATCGCCGACTTCGACGTCGTACAGTTTGCGGTGCTCGAGGAAGATCGTCGGATCACCACTCTCCAGACTCGCGACGAGCGCCGCGCGCGCGGTCGCGGGCGTGCTGGGCACGACGATCCGCAGACCCGGAACGTTGTTCAGCAGGCCCTCGATCGACTGCGTGTGCTCGGGACCAGCCCACTTCGAAGCCGAACCCGCCGGCATACGGAAGACGAGATTGAGCGGCTCGGTGAGCTGATGCTGGTACCGCCACTTCGCCGTGTCATTGATGATCTCGCTGCCGGCGCAGAAGAGGAAGTCGGCTGAGTAGACCTCCGCGATGACCCGGCAACCCGCAACGGCTGCCCCGAGCGCCATGCCGACGAGTGCGTTCTCGGAGATCGGGGTCTCGATGGCTCGAGCCGAGCCGTACTTCTCAACGAACCCGTAGGTGATGAGTGCCGCATCCTCCGCGCGTGTCGAGCGCTTCGCCGAGCATGATCGTGTTGTCGTCGGCCTGCATGACTTCGTGCAGCACGGCCGTCATCGCTTTCCGCATCGTGACCATTGCGTTCGTTCCTCGCTTCAGTGGTTCTCGTGCCATGCGCCCGCGTAGACGGGCCCGATCTCTGCGGACTTCGCCCTCGACGCCTCGTCCACGGCCAGGTCTACGGAGTAGCGAGCATCGAGCTCGATTCGCTCGATCTCTCCTTCGGTGACCCCCGTCGCGACGAGCTCACGGCGAGCACGCGCGATCGGTTCGGCATCCCATGCTCGCTGCACGTCTTCGACGGTGCGGTAGAGGGTCTGGTCATCGTGGCCGTGGTGCGGATCGATGCGATGCGTGACGAGCTCAACGTAGGACGGCCCGCCACCGGCTCGCGCCGTCGCGAGCGCCGTGTCGGCGGCGGTGATCACGTTCTGCAGGTCGTTCGCATCGACCTTGTCGATCGGAAGCGCGTCAGGCGACCAGATGGACGACATGTCGCCCGTCCCGTAGAGCACGCCGGTGGTCGCGGCGACGGCGAAGCCGTTGTTCTCCGCGAAGAAGACGATGGGCAGCTTGCGCAGCAGCGCCATATTGATCGCCTCATAGAGCGCACCTCGGTTGCCCTCGGCCTCACCGAACATGCACGCGACTGCGCCGCCGCTGCCGCTCAGCACAAGCCGTTGCGCGAGCCCCAGGGCGAGTCCGAATTTACTGCCGAAGACACCGTTGCGGCCGACGATTCCGTGCTCGCGATCGTGCACGTGCATGATGCCGCCGTGCCCTCGGGTGGTGCCCGCCTGATTCATCATGAGGTCGCCCACGAGAGCGGTCAGACCCACGCCCTTCGCCAGCAGCGTGGCGAATGCTCGGTAGTTGAAGAGGAGATAGTCCTCGCGCAGGAGCGCAACGCCGACTCCGGCGTAGAGGGCCTCCTGTCCGCGCGAACCGTGGTAGTTCGGGACGGGATGCCCCTCCGCCATCAGTCGATCGCAGACGTCGTCGATCGCACGACTGGTGACCATCAATTCGTACGCCCTGGTGAGCCGGGAATCGGCCATCTCCACCTCCTCGTGAGTGGGACGCTGTCCCGATATAGACCGTACTCCGGTCGACCGCGCGGGTCAACTCCGGCAAGTCGAGATTGACGCACCCCCACCCTTGCGGTCTAGACTAGACGTGAAACGGGACACTGTCCCACTTAGGACCGGAGGGTTTGGATCGTGGACAAACTGATCATCACCGCAGCCGGTGACTCGCGGGTCTCGTTCCCGCGGAACCACCACTGCCTGCCGTCGACGCGAGAGAACGTCCCCGGCATCGCTGCCGACTACGTGCGCTGCATCGACGCCGGAGCGTCCATCGCGCACCTCCACGGCGTGCGAACGTTGGAGGACAAGATCCAGGCCGATGGCAAGAAGCTCAGCCGGCTGGACGTCGAGGGTTGGTTGGAGATGACGGACCTCATCCGCGAGGGCGCGGACTGCATCATCCAGTACGGCATCGCCGGGGCGCGCCTCGAGGACCGCATCCCGCTGATGGACCTCCGGCCCGACATGATGTCCGTGGCGTTCAACTCGCACGACGAGTACTTCCAGCCGCACCCCGACGACCCGCCCAACGCGATCTACGCGCTGCACCCCCTGGAGGAACTGCGGGGCTACGCACGTGAGACGGCCGCGCGAGGCGTGAAGATGGAGGTCGAAACCTTCCACACCGGGGCGATCTGGAACCTGCGCAAGCTCCAGGATGAGGGCCTGCTGCCCGACCCGGTCTGGACGACGCTCTTCATCGACTGGGAGGGCGGATCGTGGACGCCGCCGAACGAGCGCGCGCTCATCAACCTCGTGGACATGTTGCCGCGCGGCGTGAACTTCAACGTGAGCGTGATGAGCCCCGAGCGGCAGTGGCAGCTGCTCGCGCTGGTGATCGGCCTCGGTGGTCACGTACGCGTCGGCTTCGAGGACAACCCGTACCTCGAACCCGGCGTGCTCGCGACGAGCAATGCACAGCTGGTCGAGAAGATCGTGAAGATCGCGAACCTCCTCGGCCGTGAGGTCGCGTCGGCCGAGGAAGCTCGCCAGATCATCGGGATTCCGGCACGCGAGCGAGTCGGCGCGGGAGTGGGCGTCGGCGCAGAATGAGCACCGCACGCGCGTCCCTCGAGCCCGTCAGGGCTCGAGGGACGCGCACCTCGCTCGACGACGAGCTGCGGCGGGCGGGAGTCCGCGAGGTCGACTCCTCGACACGCCGCAGGGCCGAGTACTCGACGGATGCCTCCAACTACCGCGTCGTCCCCACAACAGTGGTCTTCCCCCACGACCGCGACGAGGTGGCCGCCGTGCTCGAGGTCGCCGCTCGTCGTGATGTCCCCCTGACCGCCCGAGGAGGCGGAACCAGCGTTGCGGGCAACGCGGTCGGACCGGGCATCGTCCTGGACTACTCGCGCCACATGGGCGCGGTGCTCGAGCTCGACCCCGGCGCCCGGATCGGCGCGCGTGCAGCCAGGAGCAACCTTGGGGAGCCTGCAGCGTGCGGCCGCGCCGCACGGGCTCCGATTCGGTCCCGACCCGTCGACGTGGATGCGATGCACCATCGGAGGCATGATCGGGAACAATGCCTGCGGGCCGCGCGCGCTCGCGTACGGGCGCACGGCGGACAACGTGCTCTCGATGGACGTTCTCGACGGTCGCGGCCGTTCGTACACGGCGGCCGACGACCTCGGCGTGGTGCCCGGGCTTCCCGACTTCGTGCGTCGCCATCTCGCGACGATCCGGACCCAGCTCGGTGGCTTCGAACGGCAGATCTCCGGATACAGCCTCGAGCACCTCCTTCCCGAGCGTGGCGCGAACCTCGCCAAGGCCCTCGTCGGCACGGAAGGCACCTGCGTCAACGTCCTCGAAGCCACCGTCCGACTGGTCGAGTCCGTGACGGACCCCCTGCTCGTCGTCCTGGGATATCCCGACATGGCCTCGGCCGCTGACGCCGTCCCGCACCTGCTCCCGCACCGACCGATCGCGATCGAGGGCCTGGATGCACGACTCGTCGACGCCGTCCGTCAGCATCGACCGCTCACACCGATTCCGGAACTGCCCTCCGGGCACGGCTGGCTCCTCGTCGAAGTGGGCGACCTCACCGAGGATGCCGCGCGCGATCGCGCGGACAGGCTCATCACCGACGCGGGGGCGCTCGATGCCCGCGTGATCGGCGGCGCGGGCGCCCGCGCGATGTGGCGCATCCGAGAGGATGGTGCGGGACTGGCCGGTCGCACGAGTGAGGGCCGTCAGGCGTGGCCCGGCCTCGAGGATGCCGCCGTGCCCCCGGAGCGACTCGGGTCGTACCTGCGTCGATTCGACCAGCTGCTCGATGAGTACGGGATCACCGGAATGCCCTACGGTCACTTCGGCGACGGCTGTGTGCACATCCGGCTCGACATTCCGCTCGAGCAGGACGGCGGCGTCCTCGACTCCTTCATGCGCGACGCCGCCTCGCTCATCGCCGAGCACGGCGGGTCGCTTTCCGGCGAGCACGGCGACGGCCGCGCGCGGTCGGAGCTGCTGCCGTTCATGTACGACGAAGCGGCCATCGCCGCCTTCTCCGAATTCAAGGACCTCTTCGACGGCCGCGACATCATGAACCCCGGCGTCATCGTACGACCGGTCGCACTGGCGGCCGACCTTCGCCGACCCCTCTCACGCGAGGTCCGTGCCAATGCAGGACTCGCGTTCGTCCACGACGCCGGCGACCTCACGGCTGCCGTCCACAGGTGCGTCGGGGTGGCCAAGTGCCGGGCCGACAACACCGAGGCCGGAGGCTTCATGTGCCCCTCGTACCTCGCGACGAAGGACGAGAAGGACTCCACTCGCGGCCGCGCCCGCGTCCTGCAGGAAGCGATCAACGGCACCCTCGTCAGCGGACTCGACGCGCCCGAGGTCGCGGAATCCCTCGACCTGTGCCTGTCGTGCAAGGCATGCTCCAGCGACTGCCCCGCGGGTGTCGACATCGCCGCTCTGAAGTCCGAGGTCCTCGATCGGCGCTACCGAGGCAAGGTCCGCCCCATCTCGCATTACACGCTCGGGTGGATGCCGCGCTGGGCGCGCGTGGCCGCCGTGATCCCGCGCCTGGCGAATTTCGCGATGTCCATCCGTCCGATCGAGAAGCTCGTACTCGCAGCCGGAGGCATGGACAGCCGCCGGCGCATTCCTCGGTTCAACCGCGCCTTCTCGCGCCGGCAGCGTCGGCCTGCCCGGCCCGGCACGCGGGGCAAGGTGCTGCTCTGGGTGGACTCCTTCTCCGACGTGTTCGACCCGGACATCCCCGCCCAGGCCGTCGAGCTCTTGACCGGGCTGGGATTCGAGGTCGTCCTCCCCGACCGCCATGCCTGCTGTGGCCTGACGTGGATCTCGACGGGACAGCTCGACGGCGCCCGCCGTCGGCTTCGGGGACTGCTCGACGTCCTCTCGCCCTACGCGGAGGAGGGGATCCCGATCGTCGGGCTGGAACCGTCCTGCACGGCGGTCCTCCGCAGCGACCTGCTCGAGCTCCTGCCCGACGACGCGCGCACCGACACGCTGTCGAGCGCGGTCTTCACAATGGCCGAGCTCTTCACCTCACCCCGCTCGCCGTACACGGTCCTTCCGAGCGAACTGCCCGACCTGAGCGATGTCCAGCTCGTCGTCCAGCCGCACTGTCATCACCACGCCGTGATGCAGTTCGACTCGGATCGCCAGCTGCTGAAGTCACTGGGAGCGCAGACCGTCGAACTGGCCGGATGCTGCGGCCTCGCGGGCAACTTCGGGATGGAGCGAGGGCACTACGACGTCTCGGTTGCCGTCGCGGAGAACGCGTTGCTTCCGGCGTTGGAGGCGGCGCCCGAAGGCGCCGTCTTCCTCGCGGACGGGATCAGCTGCCGTACGCAGGCCGACCAGCTCGCGGACGTGCACGGGAAGCACCTCGTGCAGCTCCTGGTCGAAGCAGGCCGCCACTCGCGCTGAGCCGCCGGGCAACGGCCCCCGCTCGGTGTCGTCCCAACGGCCGTGAGCTCCGCGCCGTGCCGAAGGCGAGAGCCCCGTCTCCGTCACCCGGGGCGACGGAGACGAGGCTCCGGGGTGATCGCGGGTCAGCCCGCGACGACCACTTCATCCTCCACGGCGGTGTCCTCCACGGGGTTCGCTGCCTCTGCCTCGTGCTCCGCTGCGGTGGCGCTTCCTTCGAAGACCGCCGTGGTCGACTCGTCCAGCTCCATCCGGACAACGTCTCCCGGCGCGAACACGACGTTCGAGCGCGCAGAGACGATGACCGGCCGGCCTTGGAACTCCACGGTGTAGTCGATGCTGTCGCCGAGGAACGACAGCGAGGTCACGACTCCGATCACGCCGCGGTCCTCGCGGTCCGCCGCCGTGAGGACGATGTTCTCCGGTCGGACGGCAACGCTCACCAGCTCTCCGGGATGCAGCGAGACGGCGCTGCGGCACCGCACCACGGCGTCGCCGACGCGCACCGTCACCTGGTTGCCGGTGCCGAGCTCCACGACATGCCCTTCGACGAAGTTGATGCGGCCGAGGAATCCCGCGACGTAGGCATTCGCCGGCAGGGAGTAGATGTCGCGCGGAGCCCCCTCCTGCACGATGACACCCTCCCGCATGACGGCGATCCGGTCGGACATGCTCAGCGCCTCGGTCTGATCGTGCGTGACGAAGAGCGTCGCGACCCCGAGCTGCTGCTGCAGCCGGCGGATCTCTTCGCGCATCGTGACGCGGAGGGTCGGCATCCAGGTTCGAGAGCGGCTCGTCGAGCAGGAGGAGCTGCGGACGGGAGACGAGGGCACGAGCGAGCGCGACGCGCTGCTGCTGACCACCGGACAGCTCGGTCGCACGGCGCCCGCTCAGCCCATGGAGCTGCACGGTGCTCAATGCCTCTTCAGCGCGCTTGTGGGCCGCAGCACGTCCCAGCTTGCGCCCGTCGATGCCCTTCACCCGGAGCGGGAACGCGACATTGTCGAGAACCGTCATGTGGGGCCAGATGCCGTAGTTCTGGAACACCATGCCGATGTCACGCCGGTTGGGGGCCACGTAGGTGGGTGGCGTCGCCGCCGAGACCATCGTCTTGCCGAGGCGGATCCAGCCGCCGTCCAGTCGCTCCAGGCCCGCCACGCACCGAAGGGTCGTGCTCTTGCCGCAGCCGGACGGGCCCAGGAGGCTGTACAGCTCCCCGTCCCTCACGTCGAAGGTCACCCCACGCGCAGCGTGGAAGTCGCCGTAGCTGGACTTGTAGATCTTGTTGAGGTCCGTGACCTCGAGGGTTACCGACTCGGACATCGTCGCTGAGCTCCTATCGTTTCGAATCCGGACACTGTCTCGCTCGTCAGCCATGTGGACTGCTGACCCCGTACTTCTCACTCGTGCGGTGCAGGATCCAACCCAGCACGGTGAGGACCAGCGCGAAGACCACGCTGATCGCGGCTGCGACGGTGATCTGGCCGTTCTCCCACAGAGCCCAGATGACCGCGGACATCAGTTGGTTGCCGCTGCTCTGCAGCAGGATGGCGACGGGCAGCTCCCGTGCAGACAAGAGGAATGCGTACACCCATCCGGTGAAGAGGGCAGGGAGCATGAGGGGGAAGAGGATCCGCCCCATGATGCCGCCCAGGCCGGCCCCCGCCACCGAGGCACTCTCCTCGAGCTCCTTGCTGATCGACAGCAGGCCCGCGTGCGTGAATCGCATGGTGTACGGGACGAACCTCGTCACGTACGCGAGGATGATGATGAGGAGGGTCCCGTAGACGGGCAGTGAGGATCCGACGTACGCCTGGAGCATCCCGACCGCCAGCACGATGCCTGGGATCGCGAGCGGCACGATCGCCAGGATGTCGAGGGCGATCCGACCCCGGATCCGGCTGCGGACCACCACCCAGGCCGACAGGGCGGTGAGCAGGACGACCACCGTCGCAGTGACCGTTCCGACGATCGCGGTGTTCATCGCACCCTGTACGACGAGGGGGTTGTTCACGAATGCGAGCCGATAGTTCTCCAGCGTCAGGCTGGAGAGCGCGTCGAGCGACGGCTGCTGGTAGAAGGGCAGGAACGACGCCCACGCCAGGATGAGGATCGGCGCGAACGTCAGGACGGGCAGCGAGAGCACGAGCAGGCCGCCGAGCCAGCGTGACTTGCCGAGATCGAGCCGCGACGGTCGCATGCCCTTCCCGGTGATCGTCGCGTACTTCCCCTGACCACGGGTCGCCCGATGATAGGCCCACAGCAGCGGGATGACGAGCAGGATCAGAATCATCGAGTAGGCGGACACCTCGCCGTAGTTCGGGACATTCGTCCCCTGCAGCCGGACGAAGATCTGCGTCGTGAGCACGCGGACCCCGCCGGGCAACCCGAGGATCGCCGGGACTTCGAACGACTCGATGTTGCGGACGATGCTGATGAGGAGGACGGCCAGGCCGGCTGGTGTCGCGAGTCGAAGGGTGATCCTCCGCATCACCTGCCAGTTGGTGCCGCCCGACACGCGAGCGGCTTCCTCGAGTGTGGAGTCCATCGCACGGAAGGGCACCACCATCAGCAGGAACACGACCGGCGCCCAGGTGATGGCTTCGACGATCACCATTCCGTACATCGTGTTGACGTCGAACCGCGGAAGGGGAAGGTTCAGGACGTCGATGAAGAAGACGTTGAGCGCACCCGCCCGGGGCCCGAGCAGCAGCACCCAACCCATCGCCTGGATGACACCGGGGAAGGCGAACGAGATGAACGCGGTGATGTACATCAGCCGGCGGAACCGCACATTCGTCCGTTCGGACAGCCACGCCAGAGCGGATCCGTAGATGAACGCGAGGATGGTCGACCCGACGGCGAACACCCCGGTGTTGAGCAGAAGGCCCGCATCCGTCATCCAGGGAAGGATGGACGCGTAGTTGTCGAACCCGATCTCACCGGTTGCGGGGTCCGTGAAGCTCGTACGGAGCAGCGACCACGTCGGGGGGACGATGAGGGCGACCAGGATCACCAGGAGCGCGACGAACAGAACTCGCTGGAGCATGGTCCCGCGGTCGCTGCCCCGTCTGGGCTGGCCCGCCTTGCCGACCAGGCGATCGGCCTCTGGCGTCTTGATGGACATGGTTGACATGATGTGATCCGCGGCCTTCGTGTGTCGTCGTTCGTGAGATGGTCGGGGTGGTTATCCGAAGTACTTCTGGGCTTTGTCGAGCCATTCGCCTTCGCTGTCGAGGAAGTCTTCGCGGACGTCGAAGTAGACGATGTTGAGGTCTTCGTCGTCGGGCTTGACGTAGTCGGGGTGGAGGGATTCGAATCCGGCTGCGACCTCGAGGGCTTGTGCTTCGGGGGAGAGGACGAAGTCGATCCAGAGCAGCGCTGCGTGCGGGTGCGGTGCGTTTTCGGCGAGGGCGACCTGGGTGCTGAAGCTGTCCACGGGGTCCATCGGGATCCAGGCGACGGGTGCTCCGTCGGCGATCGGGCCGGCGACGTGTGCGCGGCTGATGGTGGGCGAGAGGATGACCTCGCCGGCGATGAGCATGTCGGCCAGGGCGCGCGCGGACACCTCGACCACGCTGACGTCCTGCTCGCCGAGCTTCTCGAGGTAGTCCTCGCCCATCTCCTGCTCCATCAGGCCGACGAACCGGGTGATCGCCTCGCCTCCGGCGATGGAGATCTCACCCTTCCATTCCGGGTCCAGCAGGTCCTCCCAGCTGGTCGGGGCTTCCGACAGCGGGATCGCGTTGGTGTTCACCGCGAGACCGCGGACACCGGTGCGCAGCGGGTAGAACTCGCCGTTCTCGTCCCGCGAGTCCTCGGCGTAGTCCGCCGAGTCCGGGGTCGTGTAGGGCACCAGTGCGCCGGCACGCTGCAACGCGCGCACGCCGGCGGTCGAGTTCTCCAGCACGTCCATCGTGTGCCGGTTCGCTTGGAATTCGGCCAGCGAGCGGGTGGTCACGTCCGGGGGAGCCGCGAAGCAGCACGGCGTTTCGACTTCCAGGAACGGGTACTTCTCCTGGAACGCCTGGTACACCGGCGACGACGGGTCGTGCGCCGACGAGAACAGCACCACGCTGCCCTCCTCGCGTGCGCCCGCTTCGAGCAGCTCCTGCCGATCCGGGCCGTCGTAGACCGCCAGTTCGGCGATGGTCATCCCCTCGTCGTTGACCGCCTCGCCGTCCCCGGTCGCGGCTGATGCGCACCCGGTCAGAACCAGCGCGAGCAGCCCTACCGCGGTCACCGCGACGCGGCCACCGCGACGTCCACTTGCCTTGCCAATCGAGCGCTTCATTACACCCTCCACGACCGGAGATAGCGACCACTTCGTCGCAGGTATCTCATCTCAGGCGTCCCGCCATATAGGACACTGTCCCACTACGGTAAGCCGCCATCCACACCCTGTCAACACCCCGCGGGACGATTCTGCAATTTCGGCTCGTGGGCGCGCAGGAGGCCGGGTGATGCATGGCTGAACGGTCAGCGTGCTTCGGTCTCGCACGGGTCGAATGGCATCCGTGAGACAGCGCGCCCGCGCCTACGGCAGCGCGCCCGCGCCTACGGCAGCGCGACACCGAACACTCGCCGACAGGAGTCCTAGCGCGGAATGAGGCGAGCGTCCTGCATCCGCTCGAGCCAGTAGTGGATTGCGTCCTCGGTGTCGTAGCAGTTCGCGAACCCTGCCTGGCGCAGCTTGATGGGGCTGAGTACGCGGTCGTTCGGTCGCTCGAAGCCGTACCCGAGGTTGCGGTCGGCGAACTGCCAGGAACTCCCGAGCAGGCGATCGAGGTCGGGCTCGACGAGTTCATGCGCGCTCGCGATCCGGCGCCACGTGTCCTGTACTTCGGGCTGCCAACGAGCGAGCTCCCGTGGCCGGTGTTCGCCGACCGGCATCGAGAACCGCTCCGCGATCCCTTCCCAGATGTCGTCCCAGAGCAGCACGTCGCCGTTGATCACGTTGTACGTCTCGCCAGCGGTCTCCGGATGGGTGCCGACGAACTCGGTGGCCTCTGCGATGAGCCGACTGTCGGTCGTGCCGAGGATGAAGCGGCCGCCCCCGGGGTAGTGCAGCGGTTCGCCGAGCTCCCTCATGACCGCGGCATAGACGCCCAGCCCGGTGATGATGCTCATCGGACTCCCCGGGGCGAGTCCCATGATCAGCTGCGGCCGAAGAATCGAGAAGCGCCAGCCCCCGGCCTGCGACCGTTCGCGGACCAGGTCCTCCTGCGGCCAATAGAAGATCCGGTGCGGCATCCGCGGCCAACGCTCCTTGGCCGGCACCGGCACACGACCCACATGGGAACCGTATGCCTTGGTTCCCTGGATCACCGTCACGTGCTGCAACGTGGTGGTGGCGCTCTCGACTCCGTCGAGGACGTTCCTCATCATTGCGAGGTTCGTGTCGATCTGGTCGTCGTCCAGCCAGCCGGCGACGAGGTTGGGCTTCTCGTACAGCGCTGCGTAGAGGATGTGCGTGACGGGCCCGGCTTCGGCGAACGCAGCCGACACCGCTTCCCGATCGGTGATGTCGACTGCGACATGCTCCGTGGTCGCGTGGTCGCCGTGGTCGCCGGGCGGCGGCGCGAGACGCTCACGACGTCCCAGTCGTCGAGGCCGCCGAAGTGCTCGACGGCCGCGGACCCGACAAGGCCGGTCGCCCCGACCACCAGCATCCGCTTGCGCGGGAGACGATCGGATGCTTCAGTCATGCGCGCTCCCTTGACGTGCCGGCCGGACGATCGCCAGTATCCGCGGGTCGCTCTTGACGATGATGGAGCGGGAGAGGATCGGTTCGGCGTGGAACTGGAGCGCGCCGAAGTCGGCGGCCGCGAGGTCCGAGTAGTGCACGATCGCGCCCTCGGGGGTACCCGGCAGATGCCCCTCGTAGTTGAACGGGGCGTGGTACCGCACCAGGTCCGCGATCCGGGTGGGGACGCCGAACTCCTCCGCCAGCTCCGCCCCCATCCGGCCATGGTCGTCGCTCGAGAGCCCCGGGACGTAGGCGGTCGCGCCGTTCTCGTCGACGCCGAGGATGAACGCCTTGTCGACGTCGTGCAGGATCGCCCCGGCAAGCGCGGCATCGCGATCCACCTCGAGACCATATTCGGTGGTCGCCACCTCGATGAGGTGGACCGCCAGGCGATTGACGTCGTTCACGTGCTGCAGGAGTCCCCGCCCCGGGATGGAGACGCTCTGCGGCACGTCCTCGAATGAGGGGAAGGTGCTCCGCTCGAGCGCCGCCTCCCAGGTCCGCTGGACGGCAACTCGGAGCCCTGGGTCCTCGATGAGTCGCAGTGCGGGAACGAAGGTCTGGATGTCGTAATCGATGGGCATGTCGTCACCGGGTTCCGTTGATCGCGTTCGGGTTCGGGTTCGGGTTCGCACGAGCGAGTGAGGTCAGGTGGTCGTGCACCGCATCACTGAACTGCGGCCAGGCGCTCTTCACCCATTCTCCGATGCGTCCGGAACTGAGGACCCCGCACACGACGCCGGCTTCGGGATCGATCCAGAAGAAGGAGCCGCTCCCCCCGCTGTGCCCGAACGTGCGCTCCGAGGACCGTGTCCCCATCCAGTGCCGCTCCTTGCGGCCCTTCAGCTCGAAGCCGAGACCCCACGGGAACGGGTCGTACCACTCTCCGAGCGGCACGGAGCGGCCCCCGAGGTCGGGGAACTGGCACGTGGTCGCCTCGGCGAACAGTTCCGGACTGATCAGAGTCGGGCGGGAGAGTTCACGGCAGTACGCGACCAAGTCGGTCAGCGTGCCGTACATCCCTCCCGCTCCCGAACCGCGAAGCTCCGCCGTTTCCATCCCGGCCGGGCGCAGCAGCAGCTCATGGACGATCTCGGCGAAGGGGCGGTCCAACCGCTGTTCGGCGAGGCGAGCCAGGCTCACGAACGCGAGGTTCGAGTAGTGCCGACGATGCCCGACCTCCGATCCCGCCTCCCCTGCTTCGAACGGCGTGCCCGAAGCGTGGGAGAGCAGATGGCGGATGGTGGCGCCGCGCCTCGGACGGTCACCGGGTCCAGCCGGCTCCTCGAGTCGCAGCGTGCCCTGATCGACGAGTCGCAGGATCGTGAACGCCGTGCACGACTTGGTGAGTGACGCCCAGTGATAGGACCGGTCCCGCGGCCCGTGAGTCTCGGCGTTCTCTCCCGACGTGGTCATCATCATCGCGCTGACCACCTCCGGCTCCCAGCCGTCCACCAGCGAAAGCGGTGTCGCGTGCGTCACGCCAGAGGCTCCCTTCTGAGATGGTCGGGGTGGTTATCCGAAGTACTTCTGGGCTTTGTCGAGCCATTCGCCTTCGCTGTCGAGGAAGTCTTCGCGGACGTCGAAGTAGACGATGTTGAGGTCTTCGTCGTCGGGCTTGACGTAGTCGGGGTGGAGGGATTCGAATCCGGCTGCGACCTCGAGGGCTTGTGCTTCGGGGGAGAGGACGAAGTCGATCCAGAGCAGCGCTGCGTGCGGGTGCGGTGCGTTTTCGGCGAGGGCGACCTGGGTGCTGAAGCTGTCCACGGGGTCCATCGGGATCCAGGCGACGGGTGCTCCGTCGGCGATCGGGCCGGCGACGTGTGCGCGGCTGATGGTGGGCGAGAGGATGACCTCGCCGGCGATGAGCATGTCGGCCAGGGCGCGCGCGGACACCTCGACCACGCTGACGTCCTGCTCGCCGAGCTTCTCGAGGTAGTCCTCGCCCATCTCCTGCTCCATCAGGCCGACGAACCGGGTGATCGCCTCGCCTCCGGCGATGGAGATCTCACCCTTCCATTCCGGGTCCAGCAGGTCCTCCCAGCTGGTCGGGGCTTCCGACAGCGGGATCGCGTTGGTGTTCACCGCGAGACCGCGGACACCGGTGCGCAGCGGGTAGAACTCGCCGTTCTCGTCCCGCGAGTCCTCGGCGTAGTCCGCCGAGTCGGGGGTCGTGTAGGGCACCAGTGCGCCGGCACGCTGCAACGCGCGCACGCCGGCGGTCGAGTTCTCCAGCACGTCCATCGTGTGCCGGTTCGCTTGGAATTCAGCCAGCGAGCGGGTGGTCACGTCCGGGGGAGCCGCGAAGCAGCACGGCGTTTCGACTTCCAGGAACGGGTACTTCTCCTGGAACGCCTGGTACACCGGCGACGACGGGTCGTGCGCCGACGAGAACAGCACCACGCTGCCCTCCTCGCGTGCGCCCGCTTCGAGCAGCTCCTGCCGATCCGGGCCGTCGTAGACCGCCAGTTCGGCGATGGTCATCCCCTCGTCGTTGACCGCCTCGCCGTCCCCGGTCGCGGCTGATGCGCACCCGGTCAGAACCAGCGCCAGCAGCCCTACCGCGGTCACCGCGACGCGGCCACCGCGACGTCCACTTGCCTTGCCAATCGAGCGCTTCATTACACCCTCCACGACCGGAGATAGCGACCACTTCGTCGCAGGTATCTCATCTCAGGCGTCCCGCCATATAGGACACTGTCCCACTACGGTAAGCCGCCATCCACACCCTGTCAATGGTCGATATCGAGTTGCTCCACGAAGTCGATCTCGCGATAGCTGTTGACGAGCGGTGCGATCCCCGTGGCCTCGATCGCGATCTCATCGCCGGCGGCGGGATAGCGTCCGCGCGCTTTGCCCACCCCAGCTGGCGTACCGGTCAGGATGATGTCCCCAGGCCGCAGCTCGACGAGACGACTGATGTAGATGATCAGATCGGGTATCGAGTGGAACATCGACGAGGTGGTGTCATCCTGGACGATGTCGCCGTTCAGTCGCGCGACGACGTGGAAGCTCGGCTGCTCAGCGAACACCGATGCGTGGACCAGCGCGGGGCCGAGCGCAGAGCTCGAGTCGATCGACTTGGCCGAGAACCAGTCGACCTGGAATCGCCCGGCAAGTGTCGCGGGCTGCAACGCTCGCGCCGATCCCTCGTTCGCGAGGGTGTATCCGGCGATCATCGCCCACGCTTCGACGGGTGTCGACGCCCTCCCGCGACGACCGATCACGACGCCGAGTTCCGCCTCATAGTCCAAGCAGCAGGGACGAATCATCGGCTCGCAGGAAGGCGCCGCTTCCGACGAAGGCCGTCGATGGCTTGAGGAAGATGATCGGGACGGGCGGGCTGTCGCCGCCGGCCTCGGCGGCGTGCGCGGGGTAGTTCTGCGCGACGCAGAAGACCCGTGACTGCGCCGCAACGGGCGCGAGGCGCTGAACCGCGTCTTCTTCCACGTGGCCCTCGGAATCGAGGGCCTGGTTCTCAGCCCATTTCGCAATCGTCTCCGGCAGGTCCGCCCTCGTGCCCGGCAGACGCCGGACGGTCCCATCGTCCGCGATGGCGCCGATTCGCTCGTCACCCTGTGCGGTCCGGTACGCCATGAGTTGGCTGGGCATGGTGCACTCCTTTGGTCGGTAACCTAAGGATGCACTATCGGGACGCTGTCCCGCTATTCGTGACGGCGAACGCTCACAGTCGACTGACGCCCATGGCGCGAAGCGTGCTCGAGATGTCTGCGGCGCACTCCCTGACGAGAGTCCCGACCACGTCGATATCGACAGTCGGCTCATGGCCGATCGGCACTGCCACGGCCAAGCCGCCCACAACCACATCCCCGCTCGTCACGGGTGCGGCCACGCCGATGATCCCTTCGACACGCTCCTGACGACTGATCGCGTAGCCGCGTTCGCGAGACTCGTCGAGGTCCGCCCGCAGTGCGTCGATGTCGACGAGCGTATGCGGAGTGATCGCCGTCAGTGGGAGATCCTCCAAGCGGATGCTGGCGTCGGCGAAGAGGATCGCCTTGCCGACCGCGCCCGCATGGAGGGGGATGCGAGTACCCAAGGGTTGCACGTGCCGGATCGGACGGGTGCTCTCGACTCGATGAACGAACGTCGCGTAGAGAGACTCATGGTCGAACGTTGCCAGGTATGCGGTCTCGGAGACCTTCGACACCAGGCGGCGCATCGACTCGTCGGCGTAGCGGAGAAGTGGCACCACCCCGAAGACGCGCGCACTGAGCTCGACCATTCGCATGCCCACGACGTATCCGCCGTCGGGCTTCTGCTCGACGTACTCGTCCTCGGACAGTGACTTCAGGATGCGATGGATGCTCGAGCGGCTGCTGCCGATCTGATCGGAGATGCCGCGGACGCTCATGCCATCCGGGGACTGCGTCAAGGCGTACAGCACGTCGAGCACGCGCCGCGCGGTCGAGGGAGCGAGGTCCCCGTTCGACGGAGCGATGTCCCCGTTCGACGTATCCCCATCAGACATCGCTACCTCCATGCGGCGCTCCACTCATCGATCCTCCGAATCATAGACGGCAGCCTGCCCGGGGACCATCTTGACTTGCCGCGAACGCGGTCGTACCATTATCGGGACGCTGTCCTCACAGTTGGGACAGGGCGCGAAGAGGCGCCGAGCAATCGAAGAGGAGAAGTCATGGCAGCAAATGCTGAGAAGACCGAAACGCGCGAGGAGAAGATCCAGCGACTGATCGATCGCCATGTTCGCGATCGCAACATGGACCCGAAATCGATCCAGGAGACCTACCGGTTCACCCACTTCGGCATCGAGCACGACCCCGACTTCTTCGAGGCGCGATTGGACATGGGCTGGGGCTTCTTCAAGGACGAGCCCCGTTACCTCGACCACATCACGCGCAACATGCTCATCTTCGTCTTCCTGGCGTTCCAGACGTCGACCGGGTGTTTCCACCAGGGCAAGAAGGCCGTCCAACTCGGGGCGACCTACGAGCAGATGGTCGAAGCCCTCGAGTCCGCGCACGTCGCCGGCGGCGGAATCACGCTCCACCACGGTTTCGAGGCCCTCGAGCGCATGAAGAACGAGGGCATCGTTCCCGGCGAACAGGAGGGCCCGTGGAACAACTACTGGATCCAGTGGGAGACCCACCCGGAGCGAGTGGTGAATCCGAAGGTGCCCCGCCCCATCACGCAGGAGGAGATGGAGGAGAACATCCGTGCCTACTACCGGCCGGAGCTCGGCGCCGGCGAGATCGCGGAGGACCTCGTCCTCGCGTCACGGCTCGACCCCGACTACTGGTCCCGGTATCTCCGACTCGCGTGGGGCGTGTACGAGGAGAAGGAGTGCTTCCTCGACCCGATCCGCCGTGAGCTCATGATCCTCGCGGTCCTCGGATTCCAAGGGCGCCCGGAGCTGCTCGAATTCCACATGCGCCGAGCGCTTCTCCTCGGCCTGCCCCCGAAGGCGCTGCTCGAAGCGCTCGAGGTCACCTTCGTCGGTGCCGGCAACCGCATCGTCTTCGACGGGCTCCGCATGATGCGCAAGCTCGCGCCGGAGTTCGGCTTCGACATCGACTGACCGAGCGCGACCCATCGGTCGGAGGCGCGATGGATGGGGTGCTGATCGGTTCGCGGTCATCGCACTGATCTCATCCTCGGATACCTGATCGGCCGCGTGGACTCCTGGTCCCGCGGCCGATCAGGCGCTTGACCGCCTTGCGTTCTGTGCTCTCACCATGCCTGTTGTTCACAGCGATGGCGGCCGCAGGAACTCTACTTGCGCGTGCGAAGCACGGCCGCCACGGCCGCCGCGATGACCGCGAGGGCCGCGGCGCCGAGGAAGACCGCGGAGAAGCCGGTCGCCGACGCCGGAGGTTCCGAGGGCGACGGCGAGCGCGCTCATCGGGGCCTGCTGCACATCAATCCCGCGGGCGTCCTGCGGCTCGTCGCATCCATCCGAGGCGATGCCTTCACCGCACGGAAGCGAGTGGTCGCCGTCGGCCGCTTCGTCGCGTTCTTCACACGCGGCGCGGCCCGAGGAATGCTGCGGAGGGCGTGAGCGCCGACATCGTCCTCCGGCCTCAGGCGCGGACGCCGTGCTGCGCCCAGAACTCCGGATCGGGTTCGATCTGCTCGACGATGTCGACGTACAGTCCGTTCGGATCGAGGAGGCCGAAGCGCCGCTGGCCCCACGGCTCGTCTCGAAGCTGGTACTCGATGGCGACGCCGCTGCGCGCGAGCTGCTCGAATGCGTCGGCCGCGTCGGCCACCTGGAGCGTCAGGAACGAGCTCGAGCCTGGCGTGATGGCCGGGCCACTCGGCGGGGCGGTCGGGTGCTCCTCGAGCACGAAGGCGATCGCACCGCGCTCGTCGCCCGGCAACGCCAGGAGCACGAAGAAGTCGGACTCGAAGAGCACCTCCAGTCCGAGCGTTCGCGTGTAGAACGCTGCCGTCACGGTGAGGTCGTTCACGAACACGACCGGATAGGCGTCCTCGTATCGCATGCGTTCACGCTACTCGCGAGCACCTCCGATCGAGCGCCGATTCACGCGAGTGGAGGTCATGGCCGGCGCTCGGTGACGGACGGTCACGATTTGTTGACGGCCCATGCATATGCACGGAGACTCGGATCATGCAGGAGCGCGAAGACGGCGAGGAACGCAGCGTCGAAGAGGTGATCGACCGTCTCGCGCAGAAGTACCCGGATGTCGAGCGCGCCGAGATCGAGAAGATCGTGGCGGAGGAGCACCGGGCCTACGATGGCCGCCCGTCGTGACTTCGTGCCGGTCCTGGTGGAGAAGAGCGCGAAGAAGCGCGTCAAGTCCCTCGCACGACCTGACGCACCATGAATGATCACGTGCTTCGTCGATCCCGATTCGGCGGCATCGCGATGTGACGCACCGTGGCCGGAGCCCTGTGGCGGCGAGCTCCGGCGGGGGGAATCCCGATGAGGCCTGGCGCCGTCACTCTGGAACGGAGTTGCGCTTCCCGAGCGGCACGCTGTTGAGCGCGTAGCCGTATGCCGCGTCGCCGACTCTCGGCATGAGCTGCTCGTCGAGCATGAACAGGATGTCGTCGCCGATCGGCCAGTACGCGTCCAGACCTTCGGGCGCGCCGGTGTCGAGCTGGTAGACCGTCGCCTCGGGATCAAGCGCCGTGCCCTGCCCGATGCTCCACGTCCCCTCGTTCACCTGGCGATCGTTGCTCACCCCGACCCGGAGCCGTGACATGAGGTACGTCGTCGGCTCGTTCGTCTCCGGGTCGCGGTAGAGCACGAGGCCGAACTTCACGCGTTGGCAGTCTTCCGCCGGCGAGTCGTCGATCGCGCACGGCACGTGGTTCTCGAAGTCGACGAACGCAGGGTCGCCCGAATCGTTCGTGGCGGGATACCAAGGTGGGAACGCCGTCTGCCGAGCGGGCGCGTTCGCTGCGACCACCCAGGCGCCCACGGCGAACGCCGCGACCGCGCCGCCGACGACTGCGGCGATCACCCATCCGGTGCGCTTCATCGACCTGGTCACCTCTGCAGCAGAGTATGACGTTCGCGAGGTCGCAGCAACGGAGAACACTCATGGCAGCGCTCTCGGTCGGGTCGTCCGAACCATCGTCGACGACGACACGCACGGTCGCGATCGCCTGACAGCGTGCGCATCTTAGCGGGATGTCGCGTGGATCAGGGCCCAGTCGAGGGCGAAGCCGGCGACGGCCTCTCAAGCGGGGATCGCAGGAAGAGCTGTCGTCGTGGAACTCACGATCTCGGTCACAGTGTCGACTCGTAGTGGTTGACATGGGAATGGCCCACCTTCGGGAGGAACAGATGATCCTGCTTCCGCGAGATGAACAGCAGGGGCGGCGAGGTCGTTGTGGTAGTCGACGAGGAGTCGACTAGCGAGCGCGGATGTGTCGCGAGCGGCGTTGGGGCTGGAGCATCGTCACGGCGCGACGAGGAGCCCGTGCCGATAACCCGCGCGAAGAGCGCCAGCGATCGCCGCAAGCACGAGCGGCTGCGGGCGATCACGCCCAGGCGACTGGTCGGGGTCGACGCCGCCACGCGCCCGATGACCGAACGGGAGTGGCGCTTGTCGCCGGTTCCCTCGGTCACAGCGGCAGGGGGCGGTTCTGGACGACGCTCTTCATGACGAGGGTGGAGCTGAGGCGTTGGACACCGGGCAGTGTGGCGATGCGTTCGTCGTAGAGCTTCTGGAAGGCGGGCAGGTCGTCGGCGATGACGCGCAGGAGGTAGTCGGGGTCTCCGAAGAGTCGTTGGGCCTCCAGGACGTGGGGGATCTCGGCGACTGCCTGCTCGAACGCATCGATGGTCTCCTGGTCGGCGGCGCGCATGGTGACGAACACGAGCGTCTCGAAGGTGAGTCCGAGCGTGCTCGGATCGAGTCGGGCGAAGTAGCCGCTGATGACACCCTCCCGCTCGAGCGCCTTGAGTCGCCGATGGCAGGGCGAGACGCTGAGCCGAACGCGTTCGGCGAGCTCGGTCACGGTCAGGCGGCCATCCTGCTGCAGCTCAGCAAGGATCTTTCGGTCTGCTGCATCCATGGACAATATCTTCCCCCATCCGGATGACCAGAGGGGGAAGATCGCAAACACCTTCCGCAGGATCGCGCATAGCCTTGCTCCGAGTCGTGAACCGTCGAACTCCGGGAGGTGGAACCAACGTGGCGATGAGCTCGCTCGCAGCCTTCTGGGTGCTTTCGTTCCTGTTCGTGATCACGCCCGGAGCGGACTGGGCCTACGCGATCTCGGCAGGGCTCCGCGGTCGGGTCATCCCCGCGGTGGTCGGCCTGCTGACCGGGCACCTGGCCGCGACCGCGCTCGTCGCGGCCGGGGTCGGGACGCTCCTGGCGGGGGTGCCCGTGGCGCTGACCGTGCTCACCGTCGCGGGTGCGGCGTACCTGGTGTGGCTCGGGATCGGGACCTTGTCGAAGCCCTCCGTGCCCGTCGCCGGAGCGGATGCCGCGGCCGGGTCGTGGGGCCGGTGGGCGGCGAAGGGCGCGGGGGTGAGCGGCCTGAATCCGAAGGTGTTCCTGCTGTTCCTCGCCTTGCTGCCGCAGTTCACCGATCCGGGAGCGGGTTGGCCGCTGTGGGGGCAGATCGCGGTGCTCGGTCTGGTTCACACCGCGAGCTGCGCGGTGGTCTACACAGTGGTCGGCGTCGGTGCCAGGACGCTGCTCGGCGCGCGCCCGCGAGCGGCGCGGATGGTGACACGACTGTCGGGCGCGGCGATGATCGGTATCGGTGGCTTCCTGCTGGTGGATCAGCTGATCCACGTCACCCAGCAGGTGGGTGCCTAGGAAACGAGGAGCAAGTTTGACTGAGCAGCCCGCCCCATACGGGCGCGACGAGGCATCCGCGCGCACTCCACAGCGGGTGCGCTTCCATCAGGTGCTCGTCTGGCAGGACATGGCCGGGCTGCGCACCGGCAGGCTCCCACGATTCGTGAAGCAGTACGCCGACCTGCACGGCACACTCCTGAGCGCGGCGAAAGCGTACGCCGCCGAAGTCGAGGCCGGCAACTTCCCCGCGCCCGAGCACACCTTCTGACCACGAGAGCAGGACGATGGCCGCAGCAGACGCATACTTCGAACGAGTCGACCAGCACCGATTCCGACCGACCGGCCACACCGGCGGGGGATGGGATCCGACCGAACAGCACTTCAGCCCGCTCGGCGGCCTCGTCGTTCACGCCATCGAGCACTTCATGGCCAGGCAGCCGAATCCGCGCATGGTGCTCGGCCGGATCAGCTTCGACATCCTCGGTCGCCTTGCCATGGAGGAATGCGACATCACCGTCCACACGATCCGCCCGGGCCGAACCATCGAACTCGTCGAGGCGACCGTGCACATCGCCGACCGTCCAGTCGTCCGCGCCCGGGCATGGTTCCTGATGTCAGTCGACACCGAGGCGGTAGCCGGAGGATCACCGGATCGCCTCGCCTCGCCTGACACTGCCGACTCCTGGCCGATGAGTTCGATCTGGCCGGGCGGCTTCGTGGCTTCCCTCGAGGTGAGGCCGGTCATCGATCCTCTGCCTGGGCGCGCGACCGCCTGGGTGACTACCGACCTCGATCTTGTCGCCGGCGAGACCGCGAGCCCCCTTGCCAGCTTCATCGCACTGGTCGACATCGCCAACGGCCTGGCGGCCCGTCAATCTCCAGCTGCGTGGATGTTCCCCAACACAGACCTCACGATCCACCTGCACCGTCAGCCGAACCAAGGCTGGGTCGGACTGGACACCACCGTGACCTTCGGACCCTCCGGCCAAGGCGTCACCAACACCGTCCTGCACGACTCCGCGGGGGCGATCGGCTACGCGAACCAGATTCTCACCGTCCGACCCACGCCGCAGCGACGGCCAGGAATGACGCAACCACACGAACGCGTGTTCACCTGGTCCCGTTCCCTCCCGTTCCGAACGGTCCACTGCCGATATTCGCGGCTCAGCGACGCACGCGTTTACCCGACGACTCACGAGGTGCCGCCCTGGATGATGTCGAAGCGCGGGGACGCGGGGGGTGCCTGCACGTTCACGCCTACGGTTGACAGGACGCGGTAGGTGAGCATCCTCGCGATGGCATCGGCGTCGTAGCCGATGGTGGTGAGGCGGGGGAAGGCCGCCCTCCCGAGAGCCGAATTGTCGACTCCGATCAATGCGAGAGCCGCTGGCACCGCGATTCCCAAGTGCTGGCCGGCGGACAGCAGGGTCAATGCCACGTCGTCGTTGTAACAGGCAATGGCTGTCGAGCGGTCGAGCCTTCGGAGATGTGCGGTGGCCTCTTCCGGATCGATGGCCAGTTCGATGACGTCGGGCTCCGGGAGTCCGAGCTGGTCGCAGGCAGCTCGGAAACCATCGAACCGGGGCTGTCCGTAGAGGTTCTGCCGGCGGTCCTTGAGGTGGGCGTAGGACAGCTGCCGGTGGCCACGATCGAAGAGGTGCCGGGCTTGGAGTGCGCCGATCAGGTCATGGGCGGTCCCATTCTCGGCCGTCTTCTCGTCTGTCGTGTCGACGGCCCCAACCAACGGCGCCCGGCGCAACCGGAGGACGTCGAGGTGATCGTCGGCCAGGTCGGCCATCGTGACCACGGCGACTGGCTGCACTGCGGCGATGAAGCCATCGAATGAAGTGACGTCGGAGGTCGAGAACCTCGTGACGAGCATCAGACCGTTGCGGGCCAATTCATCCGTCATGACCTCGAGGATGTCTTGGAGGTTGGCGCCGAAGGTGGTGTGCGGCACGACGGCGACCACCACGTCGCTCTTGCCACGAGCCAGGGTTCGGCCGGCCAGGGATGGCTCGTACGCCAAAGCGCGCGCAGCCTCCAGCACCCGCTCGCGTGTGGCTGCCGCGAATCGCCCGCCATGACCATTCAGGATCTGACTGACCGCGCCACGGGAGACGCCGGCGAGCCGCGCCACATCCGCGCTCGTCGAGTTGCGACCCGGAGCCGGCACGCGTTCCTGCACATCCATCTCCACCGCGTAACCATACCAGCAATTGACGCGCGTTACCTCGATGTGCTCTACTACCGTTTACGCGCGTTACCTACGGCCGGTCACGGCTCGTGCACGGATGCACGAGCCTGCGAGTTCCGGTCCTCAATCCAGATGAGAGCACTGGTGCTCTCTCGATCGGAGGAGTCATGAGCACGTCTTCACCCAGGCGGACACGGCAGCAGAGGGGGGCTAGCTTGTCGGGGTCACCGCGCAGGCGCGCCGCCTCGACGCTCGTCGCCGCCCTGGCCTTCGCGCTGGTGGCGGGCGCGACTGTCCCATCGGCGGCGGCCGCCGCAACGACACCCTCGGCCGCGGCGACCGCACCCGTCTTCGACGCCGAATACCTCGACGGCGTCTCCGGTGCCGAGCCGGCCAAGGAAGTCGAATCTGGCCGGCACGTGGGACTTCACGCCCCTGACCAACACCGTCTGCACCGGCGGGGGACGTTTCGGTACGACCACTGGGCCGTTCCTCTCATGTGTCGACTCCCCTGCGGGCGGTGGGCCGACCACGATCCAGGTGCCCGGCGGAGGTTGGGTCAAACAGGGCTGGACCGACCTCTCCCGCGCCACCTATGCGAAGACAGTCAGCGTCCCCATGTTCTCCGCGGACCAGGTGACGCGCCTCAACTTCGGCGCCATCAACCACCGCGCCACGGTCACCGTGGACGGGCGCACGGTGGGCACCCAGACGACCTCCTTCACCGACTCGGTGTTCGATCTCAGCGGCTTCGTCACGCCCGGGGCGGAGCACCGCATCGAGGTGACCGTCGAGGGCCGCAAGGCGCTGGTCGGCCCTGACCTGCCGGTACACCGTTCCGGAGGGTGCCTCGTGGTCCGACGACGTCGCACAGGGCATCTTCCGGTCGGCGAGCCTGGAGGTCTTCCCGGCCGTGTTCGTCGCCGACACGTTCGTGCGCACCAGCGTGACCGACAAGACGCTCAGCTACGACGTGCAGGTCACGAACAGCACGGATCGTGCGCAGAAGGTCGACCTCAAGGGGGCACTGAGCTCCTGGAACGGTCAGGGCTGGAAGTATCCGGCGGTGCCGACCCAGCACGCTGTGGTGCGCGGCGAACACCACGGCCACCATCACGGTCGGCCC
Organism: uncultured Actinomycetota bacterium; assembly: GCA_963799015.1. Taxonomy (GTDB): domain Bacteria; phylum Actinomycetota; class Actinomycetes; order Actinomycetales; family Microbacteriaceae; genus Agromyces. The sequence continues at coordinate 175,278 of CAWCWD010000008.1, forward strand.
GCTGCGTTGGCGCGCCGACGAGGGCTCCTACTGGACCCCGAACGTCCCGTATCAGGCGGATTACACTGCCCAACTCCACGAGCTCGGCGTCGAGCATCACCTCCCGCCCGACGGCGGCGGCAAGGACAGCGGTGGGCCGAAGTCGACCTCGGAGTACGGGGTCCGGTTCGGGTTCCGCGAGCTGAAGCAGGTCGGTGACCACTTCGAGCTCAACGGCGTGAAGGTCAACTTCAGGGGCGACAGCCTCCAAGGCGCGAACTACGACAACATCGATCACTTCGGCATCAGCGACGCCTACGACACACTGCCCGGCTTCCTCGAGCCATCCGAAGGCAACGGCGGATGGCCCCAGGCGGTGCGCAACTACCAGCGGCTGAATTACAACGTGGTGCGCATCCACCAGCTCCCGGCCACGCCCTACATGCTCGACGTCGCGGACGAGCTGGGGCTGATGATCCAGGACGAGACCGCCATCCGCGGGTCGAACGACCGGGAGAACTTCGAGGCGATGGCGGCCGGGACAACATGGTCAAGCACCTCGCCGACCTGGTGCTGCGCGACCGCAACCACGCCTCGGTGCTGCGGTGGAGCCAGGCGAACGAGCCGCGAGATGGCCTTCTTCGATCAATCCGGGTAGCACGGCGGGCCGGAGTTCGACGAGCTGCTCTACCAGACCGTGATGGCGCTCGACACCACCCGGCCGATCAGCACCGACGGGGACTCCGCGGACCTGGCGCACGACAACTACACCGTGTTCTGCCACTACGAGGGCGACACCGGGCAGTTTGCCGTTGGCCAGTACACCGAGAACGTCTGCGATGTCCCGGGCAAGCCGAACGGTCAGGGCGAGTTCATCTGGTACAACGACCACACGGCTCAGGGCATGACCTGGTTCGCCACGGCGAGCCTGCGCATGCGGGAGAAGGGTGCCGAGGACACCCGGCCCTACACCCTGCTGTCCGACTGGTCCTCGGTGATCCCGGGCGTGAAGCGCACCGACTTCTCCTCCCTCGAGACCGGATACCCCGAACGGGCCGCTGCCGCTGTACGGGGAGGACAACCTGCCCGACCCGTGGAGCAACCCGCAGATCCAGCTCCTCCAGAAGGCCTTCAACCCCGTCGCCGCCGTCGACACCGAGTTCTGGGACGCAGAACAAGCTCTCGAACGCAGCCGGTGAGTGGCCGGTGGCCCCGTCGGTCATCGCCGCCGGCGCGAACACGCGGACCCTGACGGTGTTCAATGACACCTTCACGGGGACGCGACTGGACATGAGTTGGAGCCTGCGGCAGGGAGCGCCCGACGGGGCGGTCGTCGCGAGCGGCAGCCTGTCGCCCGACGTCGCGCCGGGCGACCACGTGCCATTGCCGATCTTGTTACCGCTCCGGCCACAACGGATCTGCTGTACCTCGACGTCCGCGTCGAGATGTGAGAGCCAGGGTGTGCTGTTCAAGGACGCAAGCACCGTCTACCAGGTCCAGTGACGCGAGGCACCTGATCACCGGAGCGACCTGACACGTCGGGCCGGGCACCGTCGGACGAGTGTCCGGCCCGCTTCGAATGCATGTGAAGTCTCACGACCCAACGAGAAAGCCCCCGGCGAACCGGGGGTTTTCGATGGTGGC
>CAWCWD010000009.1:0-19297 GCA_963799015.1 uncultured Actinomycetota bacterium
ACATCATGCACAAGACCGGCAGCCGCGACCTGAAGATCTGGCTCGCCGAGGGCTCGAACTACCCGGGCCAGGCCGACCTGCGCGGTCGCCAGGACCGCCTGCACGACTCGCTCGCGACGATCTACGAGCGCCTCGGCGACGACCAGCGCCTCGTGCTCGAGTACAAGTTCTTCGAGCCGGCGTTCTACCACACCGACGTTCCCGACTGGGGCACGAGCTACGCCCAGGTCGCGGCGCTCGGCGACAAGGCGATGGTCTGCCTCGACACCGGACACCACGCGCCGGGCACGAACATCGAGTTCATCGTCATGCAGCTGCTGCGCCTCGGCAAGCTCGGCTCGTTCGACTTCAACCGCCGCTTCTACGCCGACGACGACCTCATCGTGGGCGCCGCCGACCCGTTCCAGCTGTTCCGCATCATCTTCGAGGTGATCCGCGGCGGCGGCTTCAACCACCCCGAGGTGGCGTTCATGCTGGACCAGTGCCACAACGTCGAGGACAAGATCCCCGGCCAGATCCGCTCCGTGCTGAACGTGCAGGAGATGACGGCCCGCGCGCTCCTCGTCGACACCGACGCGCTCCGTGCGGCGCAGGTGTCGGGCGACGTGCTCGAGGCCAACCGCATCTTCATGGACGCGTTCTACACCGACGTGCGCCCCGCCCTCGCCGAGTGGCGCGAGTCGCGCGGCCTCCCCGCCGACCCGATGGCGGCGTTCGCGGCATCCGGCTACCTTGCGAAGATCGCCGCCGACCGCGTCGGCGGCGTGCAGGCGGGCTGGGGCGCCTGAGCGGCTGCTTTCACCACCCCTTCACCGTGAGTGGGCGATCTTGGCGGGTGACCCCGCAGGAACGTCGCCAGGATCGCCCACTCGCGACGGGAACCGACCACGACGCGACGATCGAGAGGAGCGACGGATGACGCAGCAGGCACCGTACGGCGCGGCCGACGGGCTCGTGCGGGTGTACCCGGCGGATGCCGCGACGCCCCGCCCGACGCCGGGCCTCGTGTGGGCGCACGGCGGCGGCTTCGTCGCAGGCGACCTCGACATGCCCGAGGCCGACTGGGTGGCGCGGACCCTCGCCGCGCGCGGCGTGACCGTCGTGTCGATCGACTACCGCCTCGTCGGCGACGGCGCCGGGCGCTACCCCGCCGGCTCCGACGACGTGCTCGCCGCATGGCGCTGGACCCTCGCGAACGCCGACGGGCTCGGCATCGACCCGGCCCGACTCGCGATCGGCGGTGCGAGCGCCGGCGCCAACCTCGCGGCGGGCGCGGTGCTGCGCCTGCTGCGGGTCGAGGAGCGGCCGACGCAGGAGGACGCCCCTCGAAACCGGAAGGCGCGCAAGACGGGTTTCGAGACGGCGCTGGCGCGCCTCCTCAACCCGCAGACTTCGAGACGGCGCCGGCGCGCCTCCTCAACCCGCAGACGTTCGAGACGGCGCTGGCGCGCCTCCTCAACCCGCAGACGTTCGAGACGGCGCTGGCGCGCCTCCTCAACCCGCAGACTCGCTTCCCGCCGGCGTGTTCCTCGCCTACCCCACGCTGCTCGCCGTGCAGCCGGCACCGGATGCCGCGCTGCGGGCGCTGCTCGACCAGAACCCCGACGCCGACCGATTCGGCCCCGAGCCGGTGCGCCGGATGTACGAGCAGTACCTCGGCGGGCCCGTCGAGGACGCACCGTTGCCGGCCGTGCCCGGCCGCGCCGCGGCATCCGACCTTGCCGGTTTCCCGCCCGTGCTCATGATCAACGACGAGGCCGACGAGCTGCGCGTCTCGGGCGAGGTCTTCGCGGCGACGCTCGTCGAAGCGGGCGTGCCGCTCGAGCTCGTCGTCGAGCCCGGCACCGAGCACGGTCACCTGAACCGGCCGGAACTGCCCGCGGCATCCGACTCGATCGAGCGCGTCGTGCGCTGGATCGCGGGTCTCGAGACGCCCGCTGCGCGGGCTCCTCGACCAGCAGCCACGACGCCCGCTGCGCGGGCTCCTCGACCCGCAGACACGACGCACCAGACCACCCAGACCACCCTCCGCATCACCGAAGGAATCACCCCATGACGAACCAGGCAGCTGCCGACCTCATCGCGCGGTCGAACCGCCTCGGCGCCGACCCGAAGAACACGAACTACGCCGGCGGCAACACGTCGGCGAAGGGCACCGAGACCGACCCGGTCACGGGCGAGCCCGTGGAGCTGCTCTGGGTGAAGGGCTCGGGCGGCGACCTGGGCACGCTCACCGAGGCCGGTCTGGCCGTGCTGCGCCTCGACCGGCTCCGCGCGCTCGTCGACGTGTACCCGGGCGTCGACCGCGAGGACGAGATGGTCGCCGCGTTCGACTACACGCTGCACGGCAAGGGCGGCGCGGCGCCGTCGATCGACACGGCCATGCACGGCCTCGTCGACGCCGCGCACGTCGACCACCTGCACCCCGACTCGGGCATCGCGATCGCGACCGCCGCCGATGGCGAGGCGCTGACCACGAAGATCTTCGGCGACAAGGTCGTGTGGGTGCCGTGGCGCCGGCCCGGCTTCCAGCTCGGGCTCGACATCGCCGAGATCAAGGCGCAGAACCCGCAGGCGATCGGCTGCATCCTCGGCGGCCACGGCATCACCGCGTGGGGCGACACGTCGGAGGAGAGTGAGCGCAACTCGCTCTGGATCATCGACACCGCCGCGGCCTACATCGCCGAGCACGGGAAGACCGACCCGTTCGGCGCAGAGCTCGACGGCTTCGGCCCCCTCGAGCCCGGTGAGCGCCGGGCCAAGGCCGCGGCGCTCGCAGCCACCATCCGCGGGCTCGCCTCGCACGACCGTCCGATGGTCGGCCATTTCACGGATGCCCCCGAGGTGCTCGACTTCCTCGCCCGCAGCGAGCACCCGCGCCTCGCTGCCCTGGGCACGAGCTGCCCCGACCACTTCCTGCGCACCAAGGTCAAGCCGATGGTGCTCGACCTGCCCGCCGACGCCTCGATCGAGGACTCGATCGCGCGCCTGAAGGAGCTGCACGAGGCCTACCGCGCCGACTACCAGGCGTACTACGACGCGCATGCGGTCTCGACGGGCTCGACCAGCAGTTGGCCCGCGATCCGCGGCGCCGACCCGCTCATCGTGCTCGTGCCCGGGCGTCGGCATGTTCAGCTACGGCGCGAACAAGCAGACCGCCCGCGTCGCCGGCGAGTTCTACGTCAACGCGATCAACGTCATGCGCGGCGCCGAGGCGCTCTCGACGTACGCCCCCATCTCCGACGCCGAGAAGTTCCGCATCGAGTACTGGGCGCTCGAGGAGGCCAAGCTCCAGCGCATGCCGAAGCCCAAGCCGCACGCCACCCGCATCGCACTCGTGACCGGCGCGGCATCCGGAATCGGCAAGGCCATCGCCACCCGGCTCGCCGCCGAGGGCGCGTGCGTCGTGATCGCCGACCTCGACCTCGAGAAGGCACAGGCGGCCGCGGCCGAGATCGGCGAACAGCGACGTCGCGATCGGCGTGCAGGCGAACGTGACGGATGCCGCGGCGGTGCAGGCCGCGATCGACGACGCCGTGCTCGCCTTCGGCGGCCTCGACCTCGTGGTGAACAACGCGGGCCTGTCGCTGTCGAAGCCGCTGCTGGAGACCACCGAGGCGGACTGGAACCTGCAGCACGACGTCATGGCCAAGGGCTCGTTCCTCGTGTCGAAGGCCGCCGCGCGCGTGCTCATCGACCAGGGGCTCGGCGGCGACATCATCTACATCTCGTCGAAGAACTCGGTGTTCGCCGGGCCGAACAACATCGCCTACTCGGCGACGAAGGCCGACCAGGCCCACCAGGTGCGCCTGCTCGCCGTCGAGCTCGGCGAGTACGGCATCAAGGTGAACGGCATCAACCCCGACGGCGTCGTGCGCGGCTCGGGCATCTTCGCGAGCGGGTGGGGCGCGAACCGCGCCAAGACCTACGGCATCGAGGAGGAGGACCTCGGCAAGTTCTACGCCCAGCGCACGATCCTCAAGCGCGAGGTGCTCCCCGAGAACGTCGCGAACGCCGTGATCGTGCTGACCGGACCCGAGCTGTCGCCACACGACCGGCCTGCACATCCCGGTCGACGCGGGCGTCGCCGCCGCGTTCCTGCGATGAGCGCGGCGCCACTGCGGGTCGAGGAGCGCGCAGCGCGACTCGAGACCCTCGCGCGCGGTTTCCGAGACACGAGGTCTCGAGACGCTGGTCTCGAGACCGGGTCTCGAGACGCTGGGTCTCGAGACGCGACTCCGTCCCTCCTCGACCCGCTCCTCGACCCGCAGAGCGGGGCAGGGCGATGAGCGGGGGCACGGTCGCGGCGGTCGACCTCGGGGCCACGAGCGGACGGGTCATCCTCGGGCGCGTCGACGGGCTGCGGGCACGCTCGAGCTCGATCACGTCGCGCGGTTCCCGAACGGCCCGGTGCGAGCTCGCCTCGGGCCTGCACTGGGACTCTCACGGGCCTGTACCGCGACCTCACGCGCGGGCTCGCCGACGCCTTCCGCCGCGAGCCCGGTCGCCTCGATCGGCGTGGACTCGTGGGCCGTCGACTACGCGCTGCTGCGCGGCGACCGCATGCTCGGCGAGCCGTTCCACTACCGCGACGAGCGCAACGAGGCCGGCGTCGAGTCGGTGCACCGCGTCATGCCGTTCGAGGAGCTCTACCGGCGCAACGGCCTGCAGTTCCTGCCGTTCAACACGCATCTACCAGCTCGCCGCCGAGCAGGCGAGCGGATGCCTCGACGCTCGCCGATTCCGTGCTGCTCGTCCCCGACCTCATCGGCTTCCAGCTCACGGGCACGAAGGTCGCCGAGCGCACGAACGCGTCGACGACCGGCCTCGTCGGCGTGCGAGACCGGCGAGTGGGACTGACGAGCTCATCGAGCGGCTCGGGCTCGCGGCATCCGTGCTGCCCCGCTCGTCGACCCGGGCGCAGTCGCTCGGCGGCCTGCGGCCCGAGGTCGCGGCCGACCTCGGCGCGCCCGCGGGCATGGAGGTCGTCGCGGTCGGATCGCACGACACCGCCTCCGCGGTCGTCGCCGTGCCGATGCGTCGCCGAGTCCGCCGCCTACATCTCGTGCGGCACCTGGGGGCTCGTCGGCGTCGAGCTCGAGCAGCCGGTGACCACGGATGCCGCGCGCGAGGCGAACTTCACGAACGAGGGCGGCGTCGACGGGCGCGTGCGCTTCCTGCACAACGTCATGGGCCTCTGGCTGCTGAGCGAGTCGGTGCGCTGGTGGGAGCGCGACGGCTCGTCGATCGACCTGCCCGAACTGCTCGCGCAAGCGGCCGCGGTCACGACCGACGTGACGGTCTTCGACGCGAACGACCCGGGGTTCCTGGCGCCGGGCGACCTGCCCGGCCGCATCGCGGAGTGGTGCGCGGAGCGCGGCGTCCCCGCGCCGCAGAGCCGCGCCGAGTTCGCCCGCTCGATCATCGAGAGCCTCGCCGAGGCGTTCGCCGGCGCGGTGCGCACGGCGTCGATCCTCTCGGGCGTCGACGTCGAGACGATCCACATCGTCGGCGGCGGCGCGCTCAACGAGCTGCTCTGCCAGCGCACGGCCGACCGCTCGGGCATCCCGGTGCTCGCTGGTCCGGTCGAGGCGACCGCGATCGGGAACGTGCTCGTGCAGGCCCGCGCGGCCGGGTTCGCGGGCGGCGACCTCGAGTCGCTGCGCGCGCTCGTCGCACGGCGTTCTCGCCGACGCGGTACGAGCCGACGGCGCGCTGACCGGGTCAGTGTCCGTGCGCGAGCTGCTGCAGCAGGACCACGCCGAGTCCGAGCGCGACGAGCGCGCCGAGCGCGACGAGCTGCTTCCACCAGGCCACACGGGTGCGCCGCACCGCGACGAAGCCGATGAGCCCGAGGGTCGCGAGGTAGACGATCGATGCGGCGCGGAGCGCGCCCTCGAGCTCGAAGACGCCGAGTGCGGCGAGCGCCAGCAGGATGATCGGCACGCCGGCGGAGGCGAGCGCCGAGCCGGCGATGCGCAGCATCCGCCCGACCTCCTCGCGATGGGGGAAGGCGGCATGCACGGCCAGGTGCGCGATGACGTCGGCCACGAAGCCCGCCGCGGTGATGGCGACGATGCCGACCAGCAGCGTCAGCGTCGCCCGCGTGGCGGTGATGTGCTCGACGTTGGCGTGCTGCACGAGCACGATGGCGAGGCCGGTGAAGGTCGCGTAGACGCGCTCCTTCAGCGCCTCCGCCCGCTCGTCGACCGGGTGGTCGGGGCGACGGCCGCGGGTGCGCCGCGCGCCGCCGGGCGACGCGCCGGCGACGTCGATCCCGTCGTCGCGACCGGCGTCATCGGCTGCGGGGGCCTCGTCCATGGCCGACAACGTAGCAGGCACCCGGCGCGACGCTCATACCGTGACGGATGCCGCCGCGGTCGCCCGCCCGCGCGCCAGCTCGGTGTCGCGCATGCCCAGCAGCGACACCCCCACGCCGTACGTGACGAAGTCGCCCGTCGGCCGCACGCCGATGCCGACCAGCGCGCCGCGCTCGCCGCCGTCGGTGACCTCGAGCCCGTGCAGGAGCGCGCGGCTCACGTCGGGCGGCAGGTCGGCGGCCGGGATCGTCTCGGCGTCGCCGCAGAACGTGATCGTCGCGGGCGGCACCGCGATCCACGGCATGAACGGCACGCGCTTGGCGATCGGAACGGTCACCGACACCGACGGGTTCGCGGCGATGTGCCGCGCCTTCCACTCGCGGTCGTTGGTGGTGAACCAGAGGCGCCCGTCGTGCACGTGGTGCATGACCCCGGCGGTGCGGGCCTCGCCGCGCGCCGACACCATGCCGATCACCATGAAGTTCTCCTTCGCGATGGCCTGCCAGACCGCTTCGCTCGTGATGTCGACCATCTCGGATCCTCGCTTTACAATGTCAAGGCTTTACGATGTAAAGCAGGCTACGAAACAACACTTGACATTGTCAAGCCCCCCTGGCCGGAACGGAGTCACGATGACCGAGACCGTGAGCACCGGCGCCCCCGGCCGCGCGGCACTGCTCCGTGCGATGGAGGAGCTCGCTCGGGAGCAGGGCGTGAACAACGTCGGGCTGCGCGAGGTCGCCCGCCGGGCCGGACTCTCGCACGCCGCGCCGACGCATTTCTTCGGCTCGCGCGAGGGCATGATCCGAGCCCTGGCCATCGAAGGGCTCACGCTCCTCGACGACGAATTGTGCACCGCCCAGGAACGTGCGGCGCACCTGCCCGGCCGCGAACGGCTCGTCGCCGATTCCCTGGAGTTCGTCGCCTTCGCGCTCCGGCACCCCGCCCACTACGACGCGATGTTCCGAACCCCGTCGCCGGCGCAAGGAGATCCCACGCTCGACCGGGCACGGCTCGCCGCGCTCGACGGGCTGCGCGCGCTCGTCGTCGAGGTGCAGGCGTCGGGCGAGATCGGCGGCGACGTCGAGACGACGTTCCTGCAGCTCTGCGCGATGAGCCACGGGATCGCCTCCCTCGCAGTCGATGGACTGCTGCACGACTTCGACCGACTCGCCGGCGCCGACGACGTGGTCGAGCGCATCATCCGCGCGCAGGTCGCCCAGCTGCCGTGACGGCCTCGGCACCGCATCCCGCTCTGGAAGGATCAGACGTATGACGGACCCACTGCTCGTGTCCCTGCCCGGCCGCACCCTTCGCGACGCCCTCGGCGCGCCGCCCGCCGGCGTCGAGATCGTGCTGTGGGACATGGAGTCGCCCGCGCCGGCCGACCACCTCGACCTCGTGGTCCCGCCGTACATGGGCGCCGCCGACCGGCTGGGTGCGCTCGCCGGCGTCACGACACGGCTCGTGCAGTCCCAGTCGATCGGCTACGACGACATTCCCGGGGCGCTCCCGTCCGGTCACGTCTTCGCGAACGCGGCGAGCGTGCACGAGACCTCGACCGCCGAGCTCGCTCTCGCGCTCGTGCTCGCCGTGCAGCGCGGCATCCCCGACTTCGTGCGCGCCGCGGGCGCGGGCCGGTGGGCGCCCGCGCGGCACGAGAGCCTCGCCGACCGGCGCGTGCTGCTGCTCGGCTACGGGGGCGTCGGCCGCGCCATCGAGGCACGCCTCGCGCCCTTCGAGGTGGAGCTCGTGCGGGTCGCGACACGGGCGCGTGACGACGAGGCCGGACGCATCCACGCCATCGACGAGCTCCCGTCGCTGCTGCCCACGGCCGACATCGTCATCGTCGGCGTGCCGCTCACCGACGCGACGACGGGCCTCGTCGACGATGCGTTCCTGTCCGCCCTGCCCGACGGCGCGCTCGTCGTCAACATCGCGCGCGGCAAGGTGGCCGACACCGACGCCATCCTCGACCACGCGACCCGTGGACGCCTGCGCTTCGCGCTCGACGTCACCGACCCCGAACCGCTGCCCGAGGGGCATCCGCTCTTCGCCCTGCCGAACGTGCTGATCTCGCCGCATGTCGGCGGCGCCTCGACCGCGATGATGCCGCGGATGGCGCGGCTCGTGCGCACGCAGATCGAGCGGATGCTGCGCGGCGACGAGCCGCTCAACGTCGTGCTGCGCAGCTGAGCGGGGGTTTCGACCGGGTCGACCCGCAGGTTTCGACCGGCTCAACCAGCAGAACGACGACAGGGTCAACCAGCAGAACGACGGCAGGCTCAGCCAGCAGAACAGGCTCAACCAGCAGAGCGGGCTCGACTCGCAGAACGAGAGGTATCCGGATGCCGCACTTCGACCACGCCTTCGACTGGGCCCGCCGCGGGTGCACGAGGGGCCGCTGCCGACCGCCGTGCTCGGCGTCGCGACGGCCGAGGGCGTCGTCGCGCTCGACGCGTTCGGGGTCGAACGGCGGGCGCGCGACATCCGTCGACGACGCACTACCCGCTGTTCTCGATGACGAAGCCGATCGTCGGGCTCGCGGCGCTGCGGCTCATCGAGCAGGGGCGTCTCACGCCCGAGACGCCGCTCGTCGAGCGATGCCGGAGTTCGGCGCGGGACGGGACGACGTCGTGCGGCTGCGCCACCTCGTCAGCCACACGTCGGGCATCGTCGAGCCGCCGATGGACACCCCGGCCGGGCTGCGACCGTCGCTGCTCGCTCCCGGAGCGCGACTTCGCCGCCGGCACGGTGTCGCGGTACTCGACGATCGCGTTCGAAGGCATCGCCGCGCTCATCGAGCAGGCGACGCGGCGCGCCATGGGAGCGCGCCGTCGCCGAGGTCGGCGAGCGCGCGGATGCCACGGGCTTCACGTTCGACGCGGAGGCCGAGCGCCGCACGAGCCCGTCGATGCGGCCGAGCAGGGACTCGACTACGCGCGCTTCGCCGCGGCTGCGGCATCCGGGTGCAGGGCTCCTCGGGCCGCGCGTCGGACCTGCTCGCGATCGGAAGCGCGCTGCTGCGCACGGTGGCGGCCGCTCGTCGCGCCGGTCACGTTCGACGCGATGCTGCGGCCGCTCACCGCCGGGCTGCCGAAGCTCGAGCCGTACGTCGGGAGAGCCGCGGACAGGACTGGGGGTTCACCTGGAACCTGCGCCACTCGGCGCCGGGCCTGCTCGCCACGCGACACGTTCGGTCACGGCGGCTGGGCGGAGCGCGAGTTCTGGATCACGCCGTCGCTCGGCGTGTGCTTCGTCCTGCTCACGAACCTCGGCGGCGGCTTCGGCCGGTTCGGCGTGGACGCCGACGAGCTGCACAACGCGGTCGTCGCCGCCGCCTGATCGGGTCGGTTGCGCCACCCTGTCAAGCTGAGGAAGATTCAGGGTAACCCCTATTGCGGGCACGGCCGTGGCGGGACAACCTTCGCTCATGGACACGGTGATGGAGCTGGAGATCGGGCCCGGGCCTGAGCCGGGCTCCTACGTGGTGCACGTCCTGCGGTCCGTCGGCGGCGGGGAGCCGACCGAGACGGTCACCCTCGACCTCGACGATCTGGTCGGTCGACGACCCCATCTCGAGGCGAGCGTGCTGTCGTCGTCGGTGTCGGCGCGTCGCGTGATGTCGGACACCGAGGTCGTGATCCAGGACATCGGGCGGAAGCTCTTCGAGTCCGCGTTCACGGGAAGCGTCGCCAGCGCCTACCGCACGAGCATGGCCGTCGCGTCCGAGCGCGGCAAGAACGTGCAGATCTCACTGCGGTTGACGGCCCCGGGTCTCGCCGCCCTGCCCTGGGAGGCGCTCTACGACTCGGAGACGCAGACGTACCTGTGCCGCAAGGAGCCGTTGGTGCGGAACGTGCCGGCGCCGTACTCCCCCGCCGCGCTCGAGGTCGCCCCGCCGCTGCGGGTGCTCGCCATGATCTCGTCGCCGCGGGGTCTCCCTGCGCTCGACGTCGAGGCCGAGCGCGAGCGCCTGCAGGCGGCGCTGAAGCCGCACCTCGACTCCGGACGCGTCGAGCTGCACTGGCTCGAGGACGCCTCGTGGGACGGCATCCACGCCAGACTCCTGCAGCAGGAATGGCACGTGCTGCACTTCGTCGGCCACGGAGCCTATGACACCGACACCGACGAGGGCGTGCTCGCGTCTCGTCGGACGCGACGGCCGCGCCGACTACGTCGCGGCATCGAGCCTGGCCGACCTCCTCGACGAAGCTGAACCCACCCCGCGCCTCGTGGTGCTGAACTCGTGCCAGTCGGGCGCTGCCGGCAGCTCCGACCTGTTCTCGGGCACCGCCGCCGCCCTGGCCCACAGCGGCATCCGTGCGGTCGCCGCGATGCAGTTCTCGATCAGCGACGTTGCGGCCATCGCCTTCGCGCGCGGCTTCTACACCGCCCTGGCGTACGGCCGCGGGATCGACGAGGCGGTGCGCAGCGGCCGCATCGGCATCCTCGGCATCGGGCGCGGCACCCTCGAGTGGGTCACGCCGGTGCTCTATCTGCGCGGTGAGGACGCGCACCTGTTCGACGTGACGCCCATCCCCGAGGCGCCGCCCCCGCGCCTGCCGCACGAGCCCGACACGTCAGCAGGACCCGTGCCGATCATCACCGGCGCCACGATGCACGCGACGGCCGCTCCGACCGCCTCGCCGCACGCGACCCTGGCCGGTCGCCCCGGCGCACGCGACACCTGCGCCGGTCGCCTCGACGGATGCCGCGCCGCCCGTGTTCGCACCGACGCAGGTGCCGTCGTCGTCCGCGCCCTCGAGCCCGGTGCCCATGTCGACGCCGACGGTGCACGCCGACAACGGACCCGCCGGCCCGATCTCACACGCCGAGCCCTCCGCCTCCGCGTCGCCCCGTGCCCACGCCGGATCTGCGCCCTCGGGCGGCCCGCCGCCGTCGACGCCGAATCCCGCTGCCGCGGCATCCGGCCCGCACCATCCCCCGGCACGTCCTTCCCGGGGGAAGCCGTGGCTCGTCGTGGGCATCGTCGCCGCTCTCGCGGTGGGCGGGGCGATCACGGCGTACCTGGTGATGCAGCCCGCGGACGGCGGCGGCGGTCTGACGACGGCGGCTCGGCGAGTACCGCGGAGCTGCGCGTGTCGATGGCCACCGACTTGGACGGATGTCGGCCTGTATTGCGAGCAGGGCGACGAGTTCGTCATCACCATGAGCGGAACGGCGTACCACGATGGGACGGCGGAGTCCGAGGTCGGTCCTGACGGGCGTGACGAACGGCGAGCTCCGCGAGTACCGCGTACTCGCAGAAGCGAATACCGCATCGGTGATCGGGAAGCTCGACACGCTCCCTGAGCCGTTCCCGGTCGGAACCGGGTACGACCTACGTGTGCCCCGCGCAGGGCGGGCTCCAGCTCGGCATCAACGATACGGGACTCAGTGGAAACAGCGGCGAGTTCCACGCGTCCGTGGTCGAGAACTCCCAGTGACGGCGAGGACGGTGGTGACTCCATGCAGCGCATCGCGATCTTCACGACGGAGGACGGCGGCGAGGTCGCCATCCAGGTGGCCGACGACGGAGTGCTCCCGGGGACGACGGTCGACGGACCGGCGGACCTCACGCCAGGGCTCACCGTCCGCGGCATCCCCGACGGCCAGCTCACGACCCGCGGCATCCCGAGCGGGCGCCTCGTCGAGCGCACCCAGCAGAGCCTCGACGAGGTGCTCTCCCACGCGCGACCCGCGGTGACGGCGCTCCTCCGGCAGGTGCGCGAGCAGGAGGACGCCCCCGACGAGCTCGAGGTGGAGTTCGGCATCCAGATCAGCCTCGAGGTCGGCGCGTACATCGCCGCGGCGAGCTCGACCGCGAACTTCCGCGTGACGATGCGGTGGACCTCCCGGCCGGGATGAGGTGCGATGGACACGACCAGGCAACCGTGGACCGTTCCGAGTGAAGGTCTTCCGGCTCCCGGGCGGTAGGGAGCGAACGAAGCTAGCATCGGGAACAAACGCCCATCGACGGAAGGTCGACATGCCCGCCTCGGCAGAACCCCGCGTGGCCCTGTACTTCGACTTCGACAACATCGTCATCTCGCGCTACGACCAGCTGAACGGCGACGGCGCCTACCGCAAGGACACCTCGCGCGGAAAGACGCCCGCCGCCGGCACGCAGACCGCCGAGCGGCTCGTCGCCGCCACGGTCGACATCGACGCCGTGCTCGACTTCGCGGCCACGTTCGGCACGATCGCGATCGCGCGCGCCTACGCCGACTGGTCGACGCCGATCAACGCGAGCTACCGGGGGCAGCTCATCGACCGGGCGGTCGACCTGGTGCAGCTCTTCCCCCTGTCGGCGACGAAGAACGGGGCCGACATCCGTCTCTCGGTCGACGCCGTCGAAGACATGTTCCGCATCGAGGACCTCACGCACATCGTCATCGTCGCGGGCGACTCCGACTACGTCGCGCTCGCGCAGAAATGCAAGCGCCTCGGCCGGTACGTCGTCGGCATCGGCGTTGCGGGCGGCACGAGCCGTGCCCTCACGGCGTCATGCGACGAGTACGCCGACTACGACGCCCTGCTGACGACGGATGCCTCGGTCGCGGCGGATGAGGCCTCGGTGAGCGAACCGGCAGCGGCATCCGCGCCCGAGGCGCCGAAGACCCGACGGGCCACTCGCGGTGCGGGGAAGGCCAAGGCGACGGATGCCGCGGCGGAGCCCGACGAGACGACCGCGCCGGCCACGGAGCCGAAGCGCACGGGCGCGCCGGCACTGAGCTTCTCCGACGGCACGGCTGCCGCGCCGGCATCCGGCACCCGCAATCCGGGTCGGCTCATCCTCAAGGCGCTCGAACTGCTGCGCGCGAAGAACGACGAGGAGTGGCAGCCGTCGGGCGCCGTCAAGAACCAGATGCTCCGCATGGATCCGTCGTTCCAGGAGCGCCGCCTCGGCTTCGGCTCGTTCAGCGACTTCGTGAAGTCGCGCGGCGGCGTCGTCGAACTCGACGAGGCCGGCAACCGCATCCGCATCCGCCCGACCAAGGGCTGACTCGCCGCCGCGCCTGCGGCTCCAACCGCATCCGCATCCGCACCGCGGGCGGGCCGACGCGCCGCCGCAGCCGCAGCCGCACCTCGCACCCGCACCCGTATCCGCCCGCGGGCGGGCCGCAGCTCCAACCGCATCCGCATCCGCATCCGCCCGCGGGCGGGCCGACGCTCCCCGCGCCCTCGTTCTCAGGATGAGCGCGTGATCGGGTGCTCCAGGCGGCGCAAGGGCCGTCTCATCCTGAGAACGCCGCTGCGAGTGTGGTCAGACCACATGTGCTACTGTGGTCAGACCACAGTGAGTCGGCGAGAGGAGCGCACCAACATGACGGATGCCCCGACGCGCACGCCCGCCGCATCCGACGCCGCGACGCCCACGCCCGCCGCATCCGACGCCCCGCGGCGCACCCGAGCGGCATCCGACGCCGACGCCCACGCCCGCGGCATCCGACGCCCCGCGCGCGTGGCAGACCGTGCTCGAGCACGTCGAGTCGCGCCTCCTCAGCGGCGAACTCGCCCCGGGCGACCGCCTCCCCGGCGAGCGAGCGCTGTCGGCCGAGCTCGGCGTGGGCCGCTCGAGCGTGCGCGAGGCGCTGCGCGTGCTGGAGGTCCTCGGACTCATCCGCACCCAGACGGGATCCGGGCCGAGCGCCGGCGCGATCATCATCTCCACCCCCGGCGGCGGCATGAGCGCGCTCATGCGCCTGCAGGTCGCCGCGCGCGGCTTTCCGGTCGCCGACATCGTGCGCACCCGCCTCATCCTCGAGACGTCCGTGGCCGGCGATCTCGCCGAGGCGGCACGCCCGTGCCGACCTGTCGGGCGCCGAGGCCCTGCTCGACGCGATGGACGCCGCCGGCCTCACGCCCGTCGGAGTTCCTCGCGCTCGACGCCGCGTTCCACCTCGCCCTCGCCGAGGCATCCGGCAACCAGGTCATCACCGCCACGATGGCCGGCCTGCGCAGCGGCATCGAGGGGTACGCCCGCGCGGGCGTGGCCACGATCGCCGACTGGAGCGCGACCTCCGCCCGCCTGCGTGTCGAGCACCGCGGCATCCTCGCGGCGATCACGGCAGCGGATGCCGCGGCGGCGCGCACCCGCATCCACGACCACATCTCGGGCTACTACGCCGAGACCTTCATCGACCCGACCCTGTCCCCTTCCCCGACCCCGACCCCCACCCCCGGATGACGCGAATCGACCTTCGCGGCACCGGGAAGGTCGATTCGCGTCATCTCGCGACATCCGCACGAGAGAGAGCACCAGCACCATGGTCCAGCGCCAGTTCCCGAACCCCAAGGAGCTCGCCGAGCTCATGCGCTTCAAGACGCCGACGCTCAACGCCACCGACCGGCGGCTCGAGAAGGCGCTGACGATCGCCGACCTGCGCGCGATCGCGAAGCGCCGCACGCCGAAGGCGCCGTTCGACTACACCGAGGGCGCGGCCGAGGGCGAGCTGTCGCTCGCGCGCGCCCGCCAGGCGTTCGAGGACATCGAGTTCCACCCGTCGATCCTGCGCAACGTGCCCGTGGTCGACACCAGCCGCGAGGTGCTCGGCGGGCCGAGCGCCCTGCCGTTCGGCATCGCCCCCACCGGCTTCACCCGCCTGATGCAGACCGAGGGCGAGATCGCGGGCGCGGGCGCCGCCGGCGCCGCCGGCATCCCGTTCACGCTCTCGACGCTCGGCACGACGTCGATCGAGGACGTGAAGGCCGCGAACCCCACGGGGCGCAACTGGTTCCAGCTGTACGTGATGCGCGACCGCGAGATCTCGTACGGGCTCGTGCGGCGCGCGGCATCCGCCGGCTTCGACACGCTCTTCTTCACGGTCGACACGCCCGTCGCCGGCGCGCGCCTGCGCGACAAGCGCAACGGCTTCTCGATCCCGCCGCAGCTGACCCCGGGCACGATCATCAACGCGATCCCCCGGCCCGGCGTGGTGGATCAACTTCCTCACGACCCCGAAGCTCGAGTTCGCGTCGCTCTCGTCGACGGGCGGCACGGTCGGCGAGCTGCTCGACTCCGCCATGGACCCGACGATCTCGCTCGAGGACCTCGACATCATCCGCGAGATGTGGCCGGGCAAGATCGTGGTCAAGGGCGTGCAGACCGTCGAGGACGCGAAGATCCTCGCCGGCAAGGGCGTCGACGGCATCGTGCTCTCGAACCACGGCGGCCGGCAGCTCGACCGCGCGCCCGATCCCGTTCCACCTGCTCCCGCACGTCGTGCGCGAGGTCGGCTCCGACCTCGAGGTGCACCTCGACACCGGCATCATGTCGGGCGCCGACATCGTCGCGTCGATCGCACTCGGCGCGCGCTTCACGCTCATCGGCCGCGCCTACCTCTACGGGCTCATGGCCGGCGGGCGTCGCGGCGTCGACCGGACGATCGAGATCCTCCGCACCGAGATCGTGCGCACGATGAAGCTGCTCGGGGTCGCCACGCTCGACGAGCTCGGCCCGCAGCACGTCACGCAGCTCGCGCGGCTCACGCCCATCGCGAAGCCGGTGGCGGATGCCGCGGAGGCGGCGGCCTCGTCGAAGCCGCGCACCGTGCGCACCCCGCGTGCGACCGCGGCGACGAAGCCCGCTGCGGCGAAGCCCTCGTCGCGGAACTCCGTCACGAAGTAGCCACGTCAGCGGCATCCGTCCTCATGCCGGCCGATGCCCGGTCTGCTGCCGGCTCCGACGGCCGAGGTCAGACACTCACGGGCTGCCGACGGCCGAGATCTCCCTGCCGGATCGGTCATCCGTCGACGTCGCATGATCGGTGCCCTGTTCGGGTCTCGCGGATCGGAATCGGAAGAACCAGACCAGCATCAGCACGGAGGCGAGCAGGTAGAACGAATGCAGGAACCAGATCGGGCCGACGGGCAGGCTGAACACGTAGACGGAGTGCACGGCGTTGCCGGCATTGGTGATCGCGAGGTTGCCGAGGCTGTACGACGAGAGGTCCCTCGTGCGCGCGGCCTTCACCAGCATGGGCAGGTAGCTCATGGCGAAGAGGCCGGTCGACAGGACGCCGGCGAACACGGCGAGGTCCATGGCAACGAACGTACGGAGCGGGTCGGCCGTCGGCATCGGGAGAATCACCCATTCGCGGATGCCGCATGGAGCGGATTCGCCGTCCGGATGGCGCGGGTCGCCCCTGACCTAGATGTACTGCCCGGGGAGGTTGGTCAACCGAGTGATCGGTGGGACCTTGCCGATGGCGGTGTGGGGCCGATGGTGATTGTAGGCGTGGAGCCACGCGGGTAGTGCGTTCCGGCGTGCTGATTCGGATGCGTAGTGTCGGCTGAATGCCCACCCGTCGGCGAGGGTTCGGTGGAAGCGTTCGATCTTCCCGTTGGTCTGCGGACGGTACGGGCGGGTCTTCTTGGGCCGGATCCCGAGCTCGGCGCAGGTGTCGCGCCAGGCGTGAGATTTGTACGCCGACCCGTTGAGTTCCTAAGCGATGTCAAGCTGCCGGGTGCTGGGTAGCCTGTGCTTGGGACGGGCCGGTCGACGGAGCGCGTAGCGACTCCTTGCTTCGCCGGCTCGTTCTTGTTGTGGTGCGAGTTCGGCGCAGTGATACGGGGACGGTGTATCGGGCGCGGATGATCGCGCGGCCCTGGTCCAATGTGACGACGGTGCCGTCGACGTCCCGCAGCTCGTATGGCGTGCTCGCGTTCCAGCAGGCCGCAATCCGTGTGAGCAGCGTCGCGGCGATGTGACAGATCGCGGTGTTGTGATGCTTGCCGCTGTCGACCATGAGCCGGTGGTATTTCGCAGCGAGCGTGGGGTCCTGTCTGCGGGCTTGGTCTGCGCTGATGAACAGTGCTTCGCGGAGCAAGGCGTCACCGTGCTTGGTGGGACCGCCGTGGCGGCCGGAGATGCCTGAGGAGTCGAGCGAGGGGACGAGGCCGCTGAACGAGCGCACGGCTGCGAGGGACCGGAACCGGCCCGGGTCGCCGAGCCTGCCGAGGATGACAGCGCCATTTACGGGTCCGACTCCGGGCGCTGAGGTGATGATGCCGCGAGGGTCCCGTTCCCGGACGAGGGCGTCGATGCGGTCGTCGAGCTCCTTGAGCTCGTCCGTGATCCGCAATGCGAGTCGTGCTTCGATGGCAATGTCTTCGGCGAGGTCGGCGAACTCCAGGTCCTCGCCCCAAAGTTCACGTGATGCTGCCGCGGCGGCGAGGATCATGTCAGCAACGGCTTCTCCCCATGCTCCGCGCGAGTGACGGCCGAGGAACTTGACCAGTCGGGCTCGTCCCAGCCGCCGCACGGCGATCGGGTCCCCGTAACCCGCGGCGAGGAACAACAAGGGAGTCTTGTTCGACAGCTCGCCGCTGAACGCACCGTGCCAGTCGGGCCCGAGGATCTCGAGCAGGGCGTCGAGTCTGGCGATGCTGGTCGTGCGTCGCTTGACCAGGGTCGAATGCAGTTCGTGGCCCGTCGCAGCGGGTCGCCCGGGCCGAGGCCCCGCTCTGCGTGGAGCCCTTCTGGGTGCAGCAACGGCAGCCGCGCCAGCAGCACCGAATCGAGGCGGTCGCTCTTGGTGTGCTTCGCGTAGTACGCGCGCAGATCCGCTGACCGCTCCGCGGGTACGAGCACCACGTGCGCCCCACGGCGACGGAACCACGCCGCCAACGGGACCCAGGCGTTGCGGGTTGGCTCCATCACCACGGTCACGTCTTCCGCGGTGACGGCCTCCGGCAGTCTCGACCAGAGCTGCTCAAGGTCGGCAGGGTTGGTGCGGAACCGATATCCAGACCACAGCAGTTCGCCACGTTCGTCAGCGACGCTGGCTTGATGCGGGGCGCGGACAGCGATGTCCACGCCGATTCGGACGATCATCTGGGACTCCTTTACGTTTGCTCATCCAGTCGCCGGCAACCGTGCTGCAGAGGAGTCGATCCGCACCGGACATTCGCTAACAGGGATCCTCGACCGGAGGTGGCGAGGTCATCGGGTTCCTAACAGGGCATCTCGAACTCCCGGCAGTGGCCCCGCCCGCCAACGCGATCAACAGGCAAGAAGTCGCCGATGCGCTCCACTCGGTCAAGCAACGACGACGGGCGGGTGCCGGACAGCACCGATCCTGCCGCCGGCCGACGGACAAGCCCAAGTGTTGCCCACCCAGCTTGAATGTCGGACAGGACCCGTTCGACGGTGACGCCGCGGGCGGCGAACCAGGACACCGCCCGGCGCAGTACGCCGATCGCGGTCGCGGCGGTCTCGTCGTCGTGGATCTCTGCGTAGGCGACACGGGAGTGGTCATCGATGACGGTGTGCACAAACGCGTGCCGCATCAATGGGTTGTGATGGTTGCTGCGCTCCTTGTCCGGTGTGGCTGCCCGATTGCGTTCGCCTTGCTGGCGGCCGACGTACGCGCCAGCCGCCGCCGTCGGGGATGTTGCCGAGCTTCTTCACATCGACATGGATCATCGAGCCCGGGTACTCGTGCTCGTACCGACGGACCGGCTCGCCGGTGCGGACATCGACGTGGCGGAGCCGGTTCAGCCGGCACCGCACCAGGACCGCGTGCACGGTCGAGGCGGGCATCCCAATCGGCCGGCGATCCCGACCGGGCCGAGGCGTTTCTTCCACCGCAGATGCACGATCTTCCGCACCAGCTTCGGTGGTGTGCGGTTCGGGGAGCGGTGCGGACGTGAGAGCGGTCCTGCATCCCGTCGGCACCCATTGCCCGGTATCGGTCGGCCCACCGATTCGCGGTCGGCCAGGACGACATGGAAGAACACGGCCGCGTGCGCGACCGGCCACCCGTCATCGACGATCAGTCTCGCGATCCGCAGACGTTGGATCGGAGTCAGAGCAGCATTAGCGTGGGACATCGAGGACCTCCTCGTCGGAACGGAACCTAAACAGCTCCACTCCAACGCAGGAGGTCCTCTTCGCACCCGAACGACTACAGCGAGTCGCTCACAACTCAACCAACGTCCCTGGGCAGTACAGCTGGGTGCGTACGTGG
>CAWCWD010000010.1:0-18919 GCA_963799015.1 uncultured Actinomycetota bacterium
AGGTCGCCTCGACGCTGCTCGAGTCGTTCCTCTTCTACTCGGGCTTCTACCTGCCCATGTACTGGTCGACCGGGCGAAGCTCACCAACACCGCCGACCTGATCCGCCTCATCATCCGCGACGAGGCCGTACACGGATATTACATCGGCTACAAGTTCCAGAAGGGACTCGAGCTGGTCGACCAGGCCAAGCGCGACGACCTGAAGGACTACACGTTCTCGCTGCTCTACGAGCTCTACGACAACGAGGTGCAGTACACGCAAGACCTCTACGACGGAGTCGGCCTCACCGAAGACGTCAAGAAGTTCCTGCACTACAACGCCAACAAGGCCCTCATGAACCTCGGCTACGAGCCGATGTTCCCGAAGACCGTCACCGACGTGAACCCGGCGATCCTCTCGGCGCTCTCACGACGCCGACGAGAACCACGACTTCTTCTCGGGGTCGGGCTCGTCGTACGTGATCGGCAAGGCCGTGAACACCGAGGACGACGACTGGGACTTCTAAGTCTCCTGGCGGTTGGTCAAGCTGCCGGTATGGCCACGGTGCACCGCATGGCCGAGTTCATCGACCGCACACTCCGGGCCGAGGGCACCGACGTGCGGGCGGAGACGGACGCCACCGGATCGGCGTCGGCCTGAGGTTCTACGGCGCCTCGGTCGGCGCGGTGCGCGGCACGGTACGGGACGCGGATCGGCGGTATCCGCGGATGTCGCACGATGAGGTCACGGCGCTCGCCTCGGAGTTGTGGTCGGAGCCGGCGTACGAGCGCCTGCTCGCGGCGATCGTGCTCCTGCAGCGCCATCTGGCGGTGTTGCGGGGGAACGACCTCACCCGAGTCGAGCAGTTCCTTCGTGACGCGCGGGTCCCGGAGCTCGTCGACCCGCTCGCGATCGATGTCGTCGGTCCCCTGCTCGAAGGGTTGGAGGAACCGGATGCGGCGCGGGCAGGACGGGTCATCGATCGGTGGTCGGCGGCGGATGACGCGAACCTGCGCCGTGCCGCCGGGTTGCTCTGAGTGCGGATGAAGGGAAGACTGCGCCGGTGACCGACATCGAGATGGCCCGGATCGCGGCCGGCACGGTCACGCTGCACGACGCCCGCCGCAAGGTGCGGTGGAGCGTCGACCTGGAGCCGTTCGAGATCGGCGTGTACCCGGTGACGCAGGAGCAGCTCGCCGAGCTCCTCGGCGAGACGGCGTCGCATCCGCGCCGCCCGGCGACCGACGTGAGCTGGCTGCGTGCGATCCGGTTCTGCAATGCGGCATCCGAGTGGGAGGGGCTCGACCCCGCGTACACGTTCGAGGGCGAGGACGTCACGTGGCACGTCGACGCCGACGGGTACCGCCTGCCGACCGAGGCGGAGTGGGAGTACGCGTGCCGCGCGGGCTCGACCGGCCCGCACTACGGCCCGCTCGCCGAGGTCGCCTGGACGAGCGCCGACGGCGTGACGACGCCGCAGAACGTCGGCGGCCAAGCTGCCGAACCTCAACGGACTGTTCGACACCCTCGGGAACGTATGGGAGTGGTGCTGGGATCTGCTCGATCCCGCCCGCTACGACGCGTACCGCGTGTTCCGCGGCGGCGGGTTCGCCGACGACGCCTGGAGCGTCCGGGCGTCGACCCGGCGGGGCGGTGCGCCGCGCATGCACCACGAGGACGTCGGGTTCCGCGTCGCGCGCGGCGGCTTCGATGCGACGGATGCCGCGCAGGGCTGGTCGGCGGAGAGGCCGACCGGGAGCGGGCCGCGATCGACGGCCCGCTGCCTCCGGGTGGACGCCCCGCCGCTGACGGTTCAGGCGCCCCGGCCGTCTTCCGTCGAGGGTTCAGTCCGCGGCCGATTCTCGGGGCGGGTTGTACATGAACTCGATGCGGATGCCGTTGTCGTCCTCGACGAAGGACGCGTAGTAGCGGTCGTTGAACCGCGGGTACAGCTTCGGCTCGCGGACGGCCGTCCAACCCGCGCCGAGCGCGATCGCGTGCAGGCGATCGACCTCCGCGCGCGAATCGACGGCGAAGGCGAGGTGCTGCCAGCCGACCCGGCCGTGCCGGTGCGGTCCGCTGCCCGCTTCGCGGGCGGGGCGGAGGATCAGCTCCTCCTCGCCCTTGTACCAGGACACGCCGTTGTCGGCATCGAGCCGCGTGCAGCCGAGCGCCTGCATCACCGGATCGAACTGTGCGATCGAGCGAGGCAGGTCGTCGACGGTGATGCCGAGATGGTCGAAAAGAGGCATCCGGCCATCCTATGCGGGAGCTCGTGGCCCAGACGGGGGTGGGGAAGGGGCGCGTGGTGAAGCGCAGCGACTCGGCTACTCGACGAGCTTGCCCGCCACCGAGACCTCGCGCATGAGCGCCGCGATCTCCTCCGGGATCGGCGGGATCTCCTCGCGGGTCACGCCCGTCGAGGGCGACCAGACGAGGTTCACCTGCAGCGCGGCATCCAGTCTCGGGGTAGTCGCTGCGGTTGTGGCATCCGCGGGTCTCGCGCCGTTCGAGCGCGGCCTCCAGGGTCGCGCGAGCGGCCAGCGCGGCCGACTTGAGGTCGAAGGCGTGGGCCAGGTCCTGGTAGCCGGCGATGTCGGGGTGGACCCCGATGTCGCCCATGCGGGCCTCGATCGCGTCGAGCTCGGCGAGCCCGGCGAGGAGGCCGGCTTCGTCGCGCACCACGCCGGCGTGCTCGGTCATGGTGTTGCGGATGGCGCGCTGCAGGGCGCGCACGTTCTCCGTGCCGTCCGATGCGAGCAGCGAGGCGATCTCGTCGCGCGCGGTCTGCACCGCGGCCGCCGACCGCTGCTGCGCGGCGAGCGAGCGCCGAGTACGACGCCGCGGCCTGCCCCACGATGCGTCCGAAGACGAGCAGCTCGATGAGCGAGTTGCCGCCCAGGCGGTTGGCGCCGTGCAGCCCGGAGGATGCCTCGCCGATGGCGTAGAGCCCCGGGACATCCGTGCCGTGGTCGTCGGGTCGCACCCACACGCCGCCCATCGAGTAGTGCGCGGTGGGCGCGATCTCGATCGGCTCCTTCGTGATGTCGAGCATCTGCAGCTCGAGCATGGTCTGGTAGACGCGGGGGAGGCGGGTCATGATCGTCTCGCGGGGCAGGTGCGAGACATCCAGCCAGACGCCGCCGTTCGGGGTGCCGCGCCCCTCCTTGATCTCGGTGTAGCAGGCGAGGGCCACGCGGTCGCGCGTGGAGAGCTCGAGGCGCTCGGGGTCGTACTTGTGCCATGAACCGCTCGCCGAGGCCGTTGGTGAGGATGCCGCCCTCGCCGCGTGCCGCCTCGCTGATCAGGGTGCCGGCCGCGCTCTCGGGCTCGATGATGCCCGAGGGGTGGAACTGCACGAGTTCGGGGTCGCGCAGCCGGCCGCCGGCCTCGACGGCGAGCCGGAACGAGTCGCCCGTGTTCTCGTCGCGCCGCGACGAGGTGCGCCGCCAGATGCGGTTGTGGCCGCCGGCGGCGAGGATGACCGCGTCGGCGTGGATGAGGTAGCGCGTGCCGTCTTCGAGGTCGAAGCCGTAGGCGCCGAAGACCGCGCCGTCGTCGTTGACGAGGATGCGCGTGACGTAGACCGTGTCGAGGATCGGCACGTTCAGCTGCGCGGCCCGGTTGATCAGCGTGCGCTGGATCTCGAGCCCGGTGTAGTCGCCCGCGAACGCCGTGCGGCGGTAGGTGTGGGCGCCGAAGAAGCGCTGCGAGATGCGGCCGTCGTCCTCGCGGGCGAACGGCATGCCGTAGCGCTCGAGGTCCTCGATGCCGCGGGCCGCGCCCGAGGTGACGATCTCGACCGTGTGCGGGTTGGCGAGCAGGTAGCTCTCCTTGAGCGTGTCGGCGGCGTGCTGCTGCCAGCTGTCGTCGGCGTCCATCGTGGCGAGGGCCGCGTTGATGCCGCCGGCCGCGAGCGAGGTGTGGGCGTCGGACTTGGGGCGCTTGCCCAGGGCGAGCACGTCGACTCCCGCCTCGGCGAGCTCGATGGCGGCGCGCAGGCCCGATCCGCCGGTGCCGATCACGAGGACGGTCGTGGAGATCTGGCGTTCTGAGGTGCTCATGCTTCAACGCTAGGCATCGTCGTCTGATTACTCCAATGCATATATATCGTCGTGACGATGCGCGTAGGCTATCGACATGAACCTCGAGCAACTGCGCAGCTTCGTCGAGGTGGCGCGGTTCGGCAACTTCACTCGTGCCGCCGAGGAGCTGTACCTCGCCCAGCCCTCGCTGAGCCGCCAGATCGCCGCGCTCGAGCAGGACCTCGGCGCCGAGCTGTTCCACCGCGCCCGCGGCGGCAGCACGCTGACGGTCGCGGGCGAGTCGCTGCTGCCGCTCGCCCGCCGCATGCTCGCCGACGCGGAATCGGTGCGGCGCGAGCTCGCCGAGCTCGCCGGCCTCGAGCGCGGCCGGGTGCGGCTCGGCGCCACGCCCACCCTCTGCATCAGCCTCGTCGCCGAGGTGCTCAGCGCGTTCCACGCGGAGCATCCGGCCATCGAGCTGCACCTCTCGGAACAGGGGTCGCGTCGGCTGCTCGACGAACTCGCCAGTGGCGAGCTCGACCTCGCCCTGATCACCACGTCGGATGCCACGACCGCCGAGCGATTCACCGTGA
Source organism: uncultured Actinomycetota bacterium (assembly GCA_963799015.1). Lineage (GTDB taxonomy): Bacteria > Actinomycetota > Actinomycetes > Actinomycetales > Microbacteriaceae > Agromyces. Next base: position 4,599 of record CAWCWD010000010.1, read on the forward strand.
CCCCGCTGCTCGTCGAAGAGCTCGTGGTGATCTCGTCGGCCGGTGCGCCGCCGGTCACCACCCGCGACACGATCGAACTGGCGGATGTCGCGGGTCTGCCGCAGATCGTCTTCAGCTCGACGCTACGACCTGCGCAGCGCGACGGATGCCGCGTTCCGCGCGGCGGATCTCACGCCCGACGTGGTGCTCGAGGGGGCGGAGATGGATGCGGTGCTGCGGTTCGTCGAACGCGGGCTCGGGGTCGCGATCGTTCCCGCGATGGTGCTCATCGATCGCCCCGGACTGCGATCGGTGCGACTCGGCGGGCCGACGCTCGACCGCACGATCAGCGTCGCCCGTCCCGCGGACGTCGCGCCGACCGCGGCGGTCGAGGTCATGCGGCGCACGATCACCGCCGAGCGCCACGGCGTTCGCGGCTCGAGCGGGCGCGACCATGCGACTCGCCGGGGCGAGCGCGTGACGTTCGGAAGCAGCGGCGGGGAGAACCGCTACTTCGAGCACGCGGCGCCGCACGTCGGTATCCGGATCTGGCGCTCCCGATACCACCTCCGCCCACCCTTGCCGTGAGGCGGCACTGTCCAACTGACGTCATACGGTGCCATGGTTGGGAGTACTACCTGCAGAGGTCGAGTCCGACGCATGGAAGGAGCCGAGCCGTGGCGTGGTGGCATGATGCGGTGATCTACCAGGTGTACGTGCGCAGCTTCGCCGATTCGACCGGCGACGGGGTGGGAGATCTCCGTGGGATCATCGCGAAGCTGCCCTACCTCGCGCAGCTCGGGGTCGACGCGGTCTGGCTGAACCCGTTCTACCCGTCGCCGCAGAAGGATGCCGGCTACGACGTCTCGGACTACCGAGACGTGGAGCCGCTGTTCGGGGATCTGCCGGACTTCGACCACCTGATGGGCGCCGCACACGGGTTAGGGCTCAGGGTGATCATCGATCTCGTTCCCAACCACACGTCGTCGGAGCATCCGTGGTTCCGCGCTGCTCTCGCAGCCCCACTGAACAGTCGCGAGCGAGCGCGGTACCTGTTCCGGGACGGACGTGGCGAGTCGGGCGAACTCCCGCCCAACGACTGGCAGTCGATCTTCGGCGGGTCGGCGTGGACGCGAGTCGGTGATGGCCAGTGGTACCTCCACCTCTTCGCACCGGAGCAGCCCGACCTCGACTGGACCGATCAGGGCGTCGTCGCGGAGTTCGACGACATCCTGAGGTTCTGGCTCGACCGTGGGGTCGACGGGTTCCGGATCGACGTGGCGCATGGGCTGGCGAAGGATCCGGCCCTCGTCGACATGCCCGACCACCTCGATCCCGATATCCCGCCGTGGGTCGCGCAGTCGCGGCATCCGTTCTGGGATCGAGACGAGGTGCACGAGGTGTACCGCCGGTGGCGCAGCATCTTGGATTCCTACCCGGGCGATCGGGTGACCGTTGCAGAAGCCTGGGTGTACGACCCGACACGATTCGCCCGGTACCTGCGTCGCGGAGAGCTGCATACGGCGTTCAACTTCACGTTCCTGATGGCGCCGTGGGATGCGTCTGCGCTGCGAGGAGCGATCGACGACACGCTCGAGGGCCTGCGGGAGGTCGGGGCGCCGGCGACGTGGGTGCTCGCGAATCACGACGTGGCGCGGGAGGTCAGCCGGTACGGCGATGGCGCGATCGGGCTGCGTCGCGCGCGGGCGGCGTGCCTGCTCATGTTGTCGCTGCCCGGCAGCGCGTACATCTACCAGGGCGAGGAACTCGGGCTCGAGGAGGTTCGCGACATCCCGCCCGAGCTGCGACAGGATCCGCTCTACCACCGGAGCGGTGGCGCAGATCCGGGGCGCGACGGATGCCGCGTTCCCATGCCGTGGACAGGCGACGCTCCGCCATTCGGCTTCAGCTCGAGTCCGAGCCCGTGGCTGCCACAGCCGCCGACCTGGGCGGCGAAGACCGCCGAGGCGCAGGAGCGGGATCCGGCGTCGATGCTTTCCCTGTATCGCAACGCGCTGCGAATCCGGAGTTCCCGCGAAGACCTGCGGGCCGGCGGGTTGCAGTGGCTCGATACGGATGCCTCGGTGCTGGCGTTCAGCCGAGGCACTGGATTCGCGTGCGTGGTGAACACCGGCCCTGAGCCCGTACCGCTGCCGGCCGGGCTGGCGTCAGCCCGCGTCCTGCTCGCCAGCGACCCCCTCGAGCGCGGTGGGGTTCTGCCCGGCGACACTGCGGTCTGGGTCGAGCTTCCCGCGTGAGGACGCCGGCGGCACCGTGAGGACCTGGTGGTGATCGTGCGCTGGGCGGTGATGTAGGCGAGCAGGTCGTTCGCCATCAGGTTGCGGGTCACCCCCTGACCGTCGGCCATCTCGACGTATCTGTCACCGCCGGCCTGTGCCGCGCGGACCCTCCTCAGTCGTCGCGGCTCATCGACCACGCCGAGCGGATGCGAACCGCGTTACCTTCGGAACATGGGCAGAACAGATCTGGCGAGTCTCCTCATCCATGTCGGACCGAGACGACGTGTTCACCGCGCTGACCAGCCGTGACGCATTGCTGACATGGCTGCCGCCGAAGGGCATGCGGGGGCAGTTCGAACGATTCGACATGCGCAGCGGCGGTGGCTATCGCCTGATCCTGACCTACGACGATGCCGCAAGCGCCCCCGGCAAGTCATCAGCCGATTCGGACGTGTCGGAAGTCCGGATCTCGCGGATCGATCCGGGTGAGCGGGTGGTGCAGGAGGTCGAATTCGAGACCGATCGACCCTGCGCTTCAGGGCACCATGCTCATGGAGTGGCGCCTCCGCAGCGTCGACGAGGGGACCATCGTCGAGATCGTGGCAAGGAATGTCCCCGAGGGGATTCGCGCCCGCGACCACGCGGAGGGGATCACTTCCTCGCTCGCGAACCTGTCCGCCTACCTCGAGCCGTGAATGTCGACGGGTTGCCCGGTCAGTCGTTCGTCGAGCCCACGGCCGCTTGTCGCGCCGCGGCCGCCGCCCGCTCCACCCACTTGGGCGTCTCGCCGTAGCGCTGGAATGGCACCAGCCGGCCCGCCGCGCTGTCTTCGATGACCTGCACGAGCCGGCGTTCGCGCGTCGCCTCCTGCTTGGCCGAGAGCACCCAGTGGATGACCAGGCGACGGTAGGTCGGGGTGGCCGCCTCCCAGAACGCGGATGCCGCGGCATCCGCTGCCAGCCGCGCCGCGGCCTCGGGCGGCAGCTCGCTGGTCGGGATTCTCGTGGGAGTACACGCCCGAGCGGTCTTCGCGCCGGCGCTCGAACGCGGCAACGCCAGCGGGGTGCATGCGGCCCTCGGCGGTGAGCTGCTCGACGAGGGCGATGTTCACGCTCGACCAGTTGCTCGAGGGCTTGCGCGGCGTCCAGCGCTGGCGACGGCATCCTCGTCGATGCGCTGGGCCACCGAGTCGATCCATCCGAAGCACAGCGCCTCGGGCACGGCCTGCTCCCACGTCAGCCCACGGTCGGGCACGTGCTTCTTGAACAGGCCCATCCACAGTTCGGTCTCGGTGGCGTGGTTCGCCTCGAGCCAGGCGCGGAACTCCTCGGGCCCGGAGAAGAAGACGGCGGGCCGCTCGGGGGTGCCGCCCGGGGTGCCGATCCTCGTCGTCATGACACGAGTCTGCCAGCAGCCACCGTCCGAGCGACGTCGTACCGGACTCTCGGCGGGCTCGATGCGGGCCGGGCCGCCGGGCGCTACATTGGCCCCGTCGAGGCAACGAGGGAGGCGGCATGTCGGATGCCGAGTTCGCGTACCTGCGGGAACGGGCGTCCCGCGGCGACGAGGACGCCGCCGCGCAGCTCGTGGAGTTGGCCGGTGAGCGGGAAGACGCGTACGAACTCCGGCTGCTCGCCGAGAGCGGAAGCACTGACGAGATGGACCAGCGCGTGCAGCTCGCGACCGAAACGGGCGACATCGACGAGCTTCGACGACTCGAGGCGGCGGCAATCGAGATGCAACCGAGGTGCTGGACGAACTCTACGAGGAGGATCCGACCGACGACGGCACATGAGCGGGCACCGCGACACGAACTGCGCGCGACTGGCGTCACGCAAGGTGGGCACGGTGCCGAAGTCCCAGGTCTCATTCGCTGCTGAGCGAGTAGTCTGATTGGGCGGGTCGACGCGGACCTGTCAGAGAGAGGGCATCGGTCGACCCGGCGGGCAACCTCTGAACCAACGCCCGAACGGAGCGGCTCACCGATGTCCTGGGATGACGATTCCTACGCCGACGAGTTCGGCGAGCGTCGCCCAGCCCGAGCGAAAGCGCCAGCCACGGGGTGGCAGGTCGCACGGCGTATTGCGGGATATGTGGGCCTCGTGGCCGGGGTCGTCGCATTGGCGGCCGGAGCGGTCTTCGCGGTGAACGCCGTGGGGCTCGCGGCCAAGCCCGCCGGGTTCGGGGCGCCGCCCGTATCGGGACCGAGCGTGGCGCTGCCACCGGTGGTCTCGCAGCCCGAGGATGTCGACGGGGCGGGCGAAGCACTCGAGACGCCGCAGGACGCGACGCAGGTGCAGGAGCCGGCAGTGTCGGGCTCGGGAGTGTCGCCGATGGCCCAGATCGATCCAGAGTGGATGTCGCGGATCGCTGCGGCCACAGGAATTCCGGCACGCGCGCTCGCCGCGTATGCGTTCGCGCACATCTCGATCGCCGAGGAGCAGCCGGAGTGCGGCGTCGGCTGGACCACGATCGCCGCAATCGGTGCGATCGAGTCGGGCCATGGCAGCCATGGCGATACCGTCCTCGATGAGAACGGTTACGCCCAGCCGGCGATCATCGGCCCGGCACTCGATGGGGACGGCTTCGCCAGGATCGAGGACACCGACGGCGGGATGTTCGACGGCGACGTCACCTGGGACCGGGCGGTCGGACCGATGCAGTTCATCCCGTCGACCTGGGCCAAGTGGGGGAGCGATGCGAACGGTGACGACGTCGCGGACCCGAACCAGATCGACGACGCCGCTCGGGCTGCCGCGCGGTACCTGTGCGCGTCCGGACCGATGACCAGCCCGGAAGGCTGGCGTGCTGCGGTGTTCTCCTACAACCACGACAACGATTACGTCGACAAGGTCGCGACGGTCGCGAACGAGTACGCGGCAGCAGCCGGGTAGCACAAGCCCCACTGGCTCGTACGGTGCATTTCCGCGACGCTCGCGGCGAATCGCGGTGAGGCCGCGAGTGCCACCGCACTCAGTCGCGCGCCAGTCATCCGCAGCGCGAATGTAGGGCTCACACTCGGCCGCTTCGTGTCGCGTCCTATTCGACTCACGTCCCGTAATAATGCGAGGGTGGCGTTGCGCAGACGAATTGTGAGCGATAACATCACCCGCTGTCACTGTACTGCGTCTCGGCCGTGATGCCGGGGCACGTCCGAAGGATTGCGCAATGAAGCACAACGTCGTTCGACGAACACTGGCGGGGCTGACCGCCGCCCTCCTCGGTCTCACGGCCGCAGCCGCCGCGACCGCGCCCGCGTTCGCGGCGGTGGACGACCGCCTCGTCGCGCACTACGCGCTCGCCGAGGCGAGCGGAACCGTCGCGGTCGATGCATCCGGCAACGGCCGCGACGCGACCATCCAGGGCGGCCCCACGCTCACCGGCGGTGAGGGCGTTCGCCTCGACGGCGTCGACGACCACGTCAAGCTGCCGAACGACCTCATGGCCGGGCTCACGTCGATCACGGTGAGTACCGAGGTCCTCATCCGGTCGACGCAGTCGACGCCGTACTTCATCTACGGCCTCGGGAACACGAACTCGTCGGGTGTCGGCAACGGCTACCTCTTCTCGTCGGGCAACTCGTATCGCACGTCGATCGCCACCGGCAACTGGTCGACCGAGCAGACCGTGAACAGCGGCGCCAACCTGGCCCGCGGCGTCTGGAAGACGATCACCTACACGCTCGACGATGCGTCGAACACGGCACGCATCTACCTCGACGGCGTGCAGGTCGCCCAGAACACCAACGTCACCATCACGCCGGGGTCGATCGGCAACGGCGTCACGACCGCCAACTACCTCGGCCGCTCCGTGTACGCCGCCGACAAGTACCTCGCGGGGAGCCTGCGCGACTTCCGCATCTACGACGTCGCGCTGACCGCCGAAGAGGTGGCCGCGCTGCATCCGACCGACCAGGCCAAGGTCGATCGCGATCTCGCCGTCCTGGACCTCGGCGACCTGTCCGCGGTCGAGGGGAACCTGACCCTTCCGACGACCGGCGTCAACGGTGCGGCCGTCTCGTGGGCGTCCAGCGACCCCGAGGTCGATCTCGGCGGCGGGCGCGGTCACGCGGCCGGCCGCTGGCGACGGCGACGCATCCGTCACCCTCACCGCCACCGTGGCGAAGGGCGGCGCGAGCGGAACCAAGGACTTCACCGCGACCGTCTTGGCGGACGCCGACGACCAGAGCGTCGTCGATGCAGCGGCCGCCGGCCTCGCGATCACCAACGTCGACGACGTGCGCGGCAACCTCACGCTGCCCGGCGCGCTCGAGGGCACCGAGATCTCCTGGACCTCGTCGGCCCCCGAGATCGTCGCGACCGACGGCGTCGTCGACCGGCCCGCGACCGACACCGACGTGACCCTCACCGCCACGGTCACGAGGAAGCGCCGCATCCGCCACTCGCGAATTCGTCGCGACGGTGCGTGCGGCGGTCGAACTCGACGAGTACGAGGGCTACGCGTTCGCTTACTTCACGGGCAACTCCATCGCCGGCGAGAACATCTACTTCGCGGCCAGCGAGGGCAACAACGCGCTCGACTGGAGGGAGCTCAACGGCGGGCAGCCCACGCTCACGTCGAACTACGGCGACCAAGGGCCTGCGCGACCCGTTCATCATCCGGTCGCCCGAGGGCGACACGCTTCTACCTGATCGCCACCGACCTCTCGATCGGCAGCGGCACGGCAACTGGGATGCCTCGCAGCGCACCGGCAGCCAGTACCTCGAGGTGTGGGAGTCGCGCGACCTCGTGAACTGGTCGGAGCAGCGCCACGTCAAGGTCTCGCCCGACACGGCCGGCAACACGTGGGCGCCCGAGGCGTACTACGACGAGTCGATCGGCGCCTACGTCGTGTTCTGGGCGTCGAAGCTCTACGCCGAGAACGACCCCGGCCACACGGGCAACACCTACAACACAGATGCTCTACGCCACGACGCGCGACTTCGTGACCTTCAGCGAGCCGCAGGTCTGGCAGGACCAGGGCATGTCGCGCATCGACTCCACGGTGATCAAGGACGGCGACGTCTACCACCGCTTCACCAAGGACGAGGGCGCAGGCGGCACCGGATGCAGCGACATCATCCAGGAGACCTCGACCGAGCTGCGCGCCACCCTCGAGGCGTGGACCATGATCGACTCGTGCATCGGACGTGACGCGGGCACCAGCGCCGTCGAGGGTCCGACGGTGTTCACGTCGAACCCCGGCGACGTGAACGGCGACAAGACCTACCTCTTCGTCGACGAGTACGGCGGACGCGGCTACATCCCGCTCGAGACCGCCGACATCGCGGCGCCCGACTGGCAGGTGGCGGCGCAGTACGACCTCCCGGCGAGCCCGCGTCACGGCACCGTCATCCCGGTGACCGCCGCCGAGCTCGCGGCGTTCTCCGCCGGCCCGCCGCCGGTCGAGGCCAACGAGGACGGCGAGATCCTGCGCTACGACTTCACGGATGCCGCGGGCTCGGTCGTCGCCGACCGCTCGGGCAACGGCTACGACGGCACGATCGTCGGCGGCGCCGCGTGGCAGCAGGGCGGATCGCTCCGCTTCGACGGCACCGACGACTACGTCGACCTGCCCGACCACATCCTGACGGGCGTCGAGGACCTCACGGTCGAAGCCGAGGTGAAGATCGACCCGGCGCAGTCGGGCTCGTACTTCATCTACGGACTCGGCAACACCGACGCATCCGGTGTCGGGAACGGCTACCTCTTCACGACCGGCAACAACTACCGCACGAGCATCGCGTCGGGCAACTGGTCGACCGAGCAGACGGTCAACTCGGGGTCGGCGCTGACGCGCGACCGTTGGGCGCACCTGACATACACCCTCGAGGGCACCACGGCGCGGCTGTACCTCGACGGCATCGAGGTCGCGAAGCACACGAACGTCACGCTCGACCCCGGCGACCTCGGCGGCGGGCAGACGTTCGCGAACTACCTCGGCCGCTCGCTGTACAACGCCGACTCCCGGTTCCGCGGTGAGTTCCGCGAGTTCGCGCTCTACAACCGCGCGCTCAGCGCGAGCGAGGTGGTGTCGCGATCGGGCAACACCTCGGCGCTCGCCGGCGTGACGCTCGCCGACCCCGACGCGCTGAAGGTCGCGCCGCATCGTCGACGCCACCGCGCGCACCGTGACTGTTCCCGGTGGTCCCGGGCACGGATGTCACGGAGCTGGCGCCGGTGTTCGGCACCGCCGAGGGCGTGACGGTGTCGCCGGCCTCGGGCGACACGGTCGACCTCAGCGAGCCCGTCGCCTACACGCTCACGGCACCCGACGGCTCGACCGCGACGTGGAGCATGCAGGCCCGAGTGATGAACAGCCCGGTGCTGCCGGGCCTGTACGCCGACCCGAACATCGCGGTGTTCGGCGACACGTACTACATCTACGCGACCACCGACGGCTTCGCCGGCTGGGGCGGGAAGGAGTTCTACGTCTGGAAGTCGAAGGACCTCGTCGACTGGGAGCGCTCGGCCGAGCCGTTCCTGACGCTCGACGGCGCCGAACGGCGACGTGCCCTGGGCGACCGGGAACGCGTGGGCGCCGACCATCATCGAGCGCGACGGGAAGTACTACTTCTACTTCAGCGGCCACAACCCGACGGTCAACCGCAAGACGATCGGCGTCGCGGTGGCGGACAGCCCCGAGGGTCCCTTCGTCGCGCAGCCCACGGCGATGATCACCAACGGCGAGGCGGTGAAGTCGGGCCAGGCGATCGACCCGGCCGCGTTCCGCGACCCGGTGAGCGGCAAGTACTACCTCTTCTGGGGCAACGGCACGCCGCTCTTCGCGGAGCTGAACGACGACATGCTCTCGGTGAAGACCGAGACGATCGCGCCGATCAGCGGCCTGACGTCGTATCGCGAGGGCACCTTCGTGAACTACCGCGACGGGATGTACCACCTCACGTACTCCATCGACGACACCGGTTCCGAGAACTACCGGGTCGGCTACGCGACGGCGACGAGCATCACCGGGCCGTGGACCTACCGCGGCGTCATCCTGCAGAAGAACACCTCGCTCGGCATCCGCGGCACCGGCCACAGCTCGATCGTCAACGTGCCCGGCACCGACGACTGGTACATCGCGTACCACCGGTTCGCGATGCCCGACGGCAACGGCACGAATCGGGAGACGACGATCGACCGGATCGAGTTCGACGAGGACGGCCTCATGAAGACCGTCGCGCCGACCCTCGAGAGCGTCGAACCGCAGACGGTGGTCGACCCCGAACCGCTCGCGGTCGCGATCGGGGGCGAGGCCGAGGTCGGCCAGACGCTCTCCGCAGGGGTCGCCGATCCGTGGGCGGCGTCGAGCTACCGCTGGACCCGTGACGGTGTCGAGATCCCGGATGCCGCGGGCGCCGCGTACACGCTCACCGACGCGGATCTCGGAGCCGTGATCGGGGTGGAGGTGACGGCCTCCAAGCCGCTGTGGAGCCCCGCGACCGCGTCGGCGGAGGTCGGGCCCGTGCGGCCCGCGCCGACGGCACCCGAGCAGCCGGCGGCCCCGACCGTGTCGGGTGGCCCGTCGTCCGTGACGGTGCGCTGGGAGGCACCGGCAGACGGCGGCGCGCCGATCACCGGCTACACGGTGACGTTGACGCCCAGGTCCAGTGACTTCCCGACGGTGGTGAAGGAGGTCGGCGGCGCATCCCCGATGGTGACGTTCACCGACCTGCAGCTCGGCGCGAAGTACCGCGCGACGATCGTGGCGCACAACGAGGTCGGCTCGTCGCCGGGGTCGGCCGCGTCGGCGGAGATCCAGGTCAGGAAGAAGTAGCGGTTGGAACCGGAAGGGCGGGGCGACCTCCGGTCGCCCCGCCCCGAAGGAAGTGGCCGCGGGAGGTCGCGCTGCTGACGGCCCGACGTACGATGGCAAGGTCACGACCGATCCTCCGACGGGAGGCGCCATGGTCCAGGTTCGCGTCCTCGGCATTGCGCTCGATGCAACGGGGCAGCACATCGTGCTGCTGAAGCCCGTGCTCGAGGGGCCGCGCGCGGGGCTCGTGCTGCCGGTCTGGATCGGCGCGCAGGAAGCGACCTCCATCCTCATCGCCGTCGAGGGCCAGCAGGCGCCGCGTCCGCTGTCGCACGACCTCATCACGACACTCTTCGGCGCCCTGGGAGCCCGGGTCGAGCGGGTGGAGGTGACCCGCATCGACGACGGCACCTTCTACGCCGAGATCACCCTCACCACACCATCGGGCCGGCAGGTGCTCGACGCCCGCCCGTCTGACGCCGTCGCGCTCGCCGTGCGAGCCGACGCGCCGATCTTCGTCGCCGACGAGGTGCTCGTCGACGCGGGGATACCCGCTGAGATGGCCGATCTGGGCGACGAGGACGAGGAGCAGAAGCTCGACGAGTTCAAGAAGTTCCTCGACGACGTGGACCCTGAGGATTTCCAGGGCTGACGGGTCGCACCGGCAGATGAGCGCGGCGCAGGCCGCGGCATCCGCTGACCGATATGGCCGTAAGCAGCGCGCACGCCCCACGAACGGAAGAATGGCTGGCATGAGCGCCGCGATTCCAGCCCTGACGGAGATGCCGTCGCCGCAGTACGTCATGTCGGCCGAGGGGCGCCGCATCGCCACCTACCTGTGGGGCGACGAGGACGCGCCGGTGGTGCTGTGCGTGCACGGGTTCGCGTCGAGTTGCCGTGACAACTGGGTCGACACCGGGTGGGTGCGCGACCTCACGCGCGCGGGGTTCCGCGTGCTCGGCGTCGACCAGCTCGGCCACGGCGCGAGCGACAAGCCGCACGACGCGACGGCGTACGGCATGGATGAGCTCGTCGGCGACCTCATCACGGTGCTCGACACGCACATGCTCGACACCGTGCGCTATGCCGGCTACTCGCTCGGCGCGCGCGTCGGCTGGCAGCTCGCGGTGCAGGCACCCGAACATGTCGAGCGTGCCGTGCTCGGCGGCATCCCCGACGGGCGCCCGCTCGCGCGCTTGCAGATCGAGCAGGCTCGCGCCTACGCGGAGCAGGGCACCCCGGTCGAGGACCAGGTGACCCGCAACTACGTGACGCTCGCCGAGCGGGTCGCCGGCAACGACCTGGGTGCGCTCGTCGCGCTCGCCGAGGGCATGCGCCTGGGCGACGCGGACCCCGATCCGGCGCATCCGCCGACGCAGTCCATCCTGTTCGCGACCGGCAGCGAGGATGCGATCCTCGAGCGGTCGAAGGTGCTGGCGGATGCCACGCCGAACGGCACGTTCGTCGAGTTGCCCGGCCGGCACCACTTCAATGCGCCGGGGTCGCGGGTGTTCCGGCAGGCCGCGGTGGAGTTCTTCACCGAGCGCGGCTGACGTTGGTGCGGTCGCATCGGCTGCGGACTAGCGTGGAGGCGTGTCCGTTCAGGTCGCTGACGCACGGGCCGCTCACGCCACGGGCGTGGAGCGCCTGCTCGAGAGCTATCGGGCCGTCCCCGCGACCGCGCCGGTCCGGCTCGCCAAGCCCACCTCGAACCTGTTCCGCTCACGCACCAAGATCGACTGCCGCGGGCCTGGACACGTCGGGATTGGCGCACGTCATCGCGGTCGACCCCGAGGCACGCACGGCCGACGTGGCCGGCATGTGCACCTACGAGGACCTCGTCGCCGCGACGCTGCCGTACGGATTGGCGCCCCTGGTGGTGCCGCAGCTGAAGACCATCACCCTCGGCGGCGCGGTGACCGGCCTCGGCATCGAGTCGACGTCGTTCCGCAGCGGACTGCCGCACGAGTCGGTGCTGGAGCTGGACATCCTCACCGGCGCCGGCGAGGTGCTCACCGCATCGCCCGGCGAGCACGCCGACCTGTTCCGCGCCTTCCCGAACTCGTACGGGACGCTCGGCTACGCGGTGCGCCTGCGCATCGAGCTGGAGCCGGTGCAGCCGTTCGTCGCACTCACGCACCTGCGGTTCCACGCGCTCGCCGATCTGGTCGCGGCGATGGACGACCTCATCGAGACCGGCAGCCTGGACGGGGTTCCGGTCGACTACCTCGACGGGGTCGTGTTCAGCGCCGACGAGAGCTACCTGTGCGTCGGCGTGCAGACCGCGGCATCCGGCCCCGTCAGCGACTACACCCGCCAGCAGATCTTCTATCGCTCGATCCAGCACGACGACGGCGAGAAGGTTGACCGGCTCACCATCCACGACTACCTGTGGCGGTGGGACACCGACTGGTTCTGGTGCTCGGGGGCGTTCGGCGCGCAGCATCCGCTGATCCGCCGGTTCTGGCCGCGGCGCTACCGGCGGAGCAGCTCCTACTGGAAGCTGATGAGGCGTCGAACGGCGGTTCGACATCGGCGACCGCCTCGAGCGCCTCAAGGGCCGTCCGCCGCGCGAACGCGTCATTCAGGACATCGAGGTGCCGATCGAGCGGTGCACGGAGTTCCTCGACTGGTTCCTGGCGAACGTGCCGATCGAGCCGATCTGGCTGTGCCCGCTGCGCCTGCGTGACGACGCCGGCTGGCCGCTCTACCCGCTCCGGCCGAACCGGACGTACGTGAACGTGGGCTTCTGGTCGACGGTGCCGGTCGGAGCGACCGAAGGCGAGACGAATCGGCTGATCGAGCGCGAGGTCGCCGAGCTCGACGGGCACAAGTCGCTGTACTCCGACGCCTATCTACTCCCGCGAGGAGTTCGACGAGCTCTACGGCGGCGAGACCTACCGGGCCGTGAAGCAGCGGTACGACCCCGATTCACGACTCGTCGACCTCTATGCGAAGGCGGTGCAACGACGATGACCTCGATCAAGGGCCACGCGTCCGAGACGGCTGAGAAGCCGGCAGCCGGACGCGGCGGCGAAGCAGTCGGAGCGGCCTGGGAAGCCGGAGCAGAACGGCAAGCTCACCCTCGCCGAGATCCTGGAGCTCTTCGCCGGCGGTCGGCTCCCGTTGCGATTCACCGCCTACGACGGGAGTTCGGCAGGGCCGCCCGACGCCCCGTTCGGGCTGGAGCTGAAGTCGCCGCGGGGAACGACCTATCTCGCCACCGGGCGCGGCGATCTCGGCCTGGCCCGCGCCTACATCGCCGGCGACCTCGAGATCCACGGCGTACACCCCGGCGACCCCTACGAGCTGCTCAAGGCCCTCGCCGACGAGCTGGTCTTCAGGATGCCGCCGCCGCGGGCGATGGCCCAGATCGTCCGATCCATCGGCGTCGAGCACCTGCGCCCGATCGCGCCGCCGCCGCAGGAGGTGCCGCCCCGCTGGCGGCGCGTCGCCGTCGGACTCCGGCACAGCAAGACCCGAGACGCCGAGGCGATCCACTACCACTACGACGTCTCGAACACCTTCTACGAGTGGGTGCTCGGGCCATCGATGACCTACACCTGCGCGTGCTATCCGCACGCCGACGCATCGCTCGACGAGGCGCAGGAGAACAAGTACCGGCTCGTGTTCGAGAAGCTGCGGCTGAAGCCGGGCGACCGGCTGCTCGACGTCGGGTGCGGCTGGGGCGGCATGGTGCGCTACGCGGCCCGCCGCGGCGTCCGAGCCATCGGCGTGACGCTGTCGCAGGAGCAGACGTCGTGGGCGCAGCACGCCATCGCCGAGGAGGGCCTGGCCGACCTCGCCGAGGTCCGCTACGGCGACTACCGCGACATCCGGGAGGCCGGCTTCGACGCGGTGTCGTCGATCGGGCTGCTCGAGCACATCGGGGTGCGCAACTACCCGTCGTACTTCCGCTTCCTGCAGTCCAGGTTGCGCACCGGCGGGCTGCTGCTCAACCACTGCATCACCCGGCCCGACAACCGATCCGAACCGTCGACTCGCGGGTTCATCGACCGCTACGTCTTCCCCGACGGGGAGCTCACCGGCTCGGGCCGCATCATCACGCGAGGCCCAGGACGTCGGCCTGGAGGTGCTGCACGAGGAGAACCTGCGCCCCCACTACGCGATGACCCTGCGCGACTGGTGCGCCAACCTCGTCGAGCACTGGGACGAGGCGGTCGCCGAGGTCGGTCTTCCGACCGCGAAGGTGTGGGGCCTGTACATGGCCGGGTCACGGCTCGCCTTCGAGAGCGGGCGGGATCCAGTTGCACCAGGTGCTCGCGGTCAAGCCCGATGACCGTGGCGGCGTCGGCGACCTGCCGCTGCGGCCGTGGTGGACG
>CAWCWD010000011.1:0-122308 GCA_963799015.1 uncultured Actinomycetota bacterium
GCTCACGATCGACGACGTCGCGGTCGCGCGGCTCGCGACCGAGCACCTCATCGGCCTCGGCCACTCGCGCATCGCGCACATCGGCGGCCAGCTGGAGTTCGACCTCGACTTCCACCTGCCCACCAACCGCCGCATCGGCTACGAAGCCGCGCTGCGCGACGCCGGCATCGAGATCGACCAGCGCCTGTTCGCGCCGGCCGACTTCACCATCCGCGGCGGATACCACGCCGCCAAGCAGCTGCTCGGCGTGCCGCACGACCGCCCCACCGCGATCTTCGCGGCATCCGACGAGATGGCCATCGGGTCGATCCTCGCGGCGCGCGACCTCGGCCTGGTCGTGCCGCGCGACGTCTCGATCGTGGGCATCGACGACCACGACCTCTCCGACTTCTTCGGGCTCTCGACCGTCGCGCAGTTCCCGCGCCTGCAGGGCGAGAAGGCGGTCGAGATCCTGCTGGAGCAGCTCGAGCCCGAAGCGGATGCCCCGGCGCCCGCCGCGGCCACGCCGCTGCCGTACGAGCTGCGCGTGCGCTCGTCGACGGCACGTCCCCCCGAGCGCTGACCGACCGCTGCGGGTTGAGGGCGACGGGCGAAGCGCTGCGGGTTGAGGAGCGCGCAGGCGCGGGTCGACGCGCGCGCGGCCGCGGGTAGAGGAGCGCCCAGGCTGCGGGTTGAGGAGCGCGCGAAGCGCGCGTCTCGAAACCCCGCTGCGGGTGGGGGTTTCGAGACGGCGCTTCGCGCCTCCTCAACCCGCAGGGCACTACGCCGGCAGCCGCAGCCTCCCGATCGCCGCCTGGATCGCCACCGCGGCCGCCCCGCGCGCCCACGACACGAACCCGGCGTCGTCGACGTGCACGTCGACGGGCGTGGCCTCGGAGTCGCGGTCCTCGGCGAGCGCCGCGAGCGCGAGGTCGCCGACCACGTTCCACAGCGCGACGCCCTCGCCCGACAGCACGATGGTGTCGACCATGGCGATGTTGGCGATGCTCGCCATCATGCGGCCGAGCGCGCGCCCGGCGGCGGCGGTGACCGACACGGCGAGCGGATGCCCCTCCTCCGCCAGTCGCAGCACCTCGTCGTAGTCCACCTCGCGGCCGAGCGCGATGCCGAGCTGCATGCTGATGCTGGGGATCGACAGCATGGCGGTGGAGCATCCGCGGTGCCCGTCGAGGCAGAGCGGCCCGTTGGGGTCGAGCGGCAGGTGTCCGCCGAGGCCGAGTCCCGAGTCGGGGGTCGTGATGACGCGGTCGTGCACGACCAGCCCGTAGCCGACACCCGCACCGATGGTGACGACGGCGAACGCGGGTCGCCCGCGCACCGCGCCGAACCACTGCTCGGCGGTCGTGAGCGCGGTGACGTCGTTCTCGACGGTGACCGGCAGGCCGAGTTCGCGCTCGAGCCGCTCGGCGAGCGCGACGTCGCGCCAGCCGAGGAACGGCGCGCGCGTGACGACGCGCTGGTCGGCGACGTTGCCGCCGATGCTGACGCCGAGCCCGGAGACCTCCGCCCCGTCGCCGTCGCGGAGCTCCGCCACGAGTTCGGCCACCGCGTCGACCACGGCGTCGACCTCGTGCCCGGCGCAGCCTGCGCTCACCCTGGTCGAGCGCGCCGGCCCGCAGGTCGGTGATCACGCCGAAGGCCGATTCACCGGTGACCTTCACGCCGACGAACCGGCGCGAGTCGACCTGCACGTCGAGCGGGCTTGGCGGGGCGACCGGTCGCGCCCTGCAGCGTCTCGGTCGCCTCGACGAACCAGCCGCGATCGAGGAAGGGCTTGCTGAGCCGGGTGAGGCTCGCCGGCGAGAGTCCGAGGCGGCGACCGAGTTCGGCCCGCGAGATGGGCCCGTGGATGAGCACCTCCCGCGCGAGCTCGCGCGCCGAGTCGCTGACCTCGGCCTGGCGCTCCGCCATCGGTGAACCTCCCGCGTTTGTTTCATTCTGACACGAAACGGACGGATCCGACCCACATTCTCGCGCGCAGGACGCATCGGATTCGCCGGGGTTGACAAGGTAGTTATTTCTGTCGTAGAAATAACACATGCAGCGCCGCACCGGGCTCCTCCACCTCCGCAACGGAGGCACGAGCGTCATCCTCGACGCCCGCCACGCCCCCCTCCCCGTGATCGTGTTCTGGGGGGTCGACCAGGGCGACCTGGGCGAGGCCGAGCTCGCGGCACTCGGCACGGCGGCGCTCCCGCAGCGGGTCTCGGGCGGGCTCGACCAGCCGGCGCCGCTCACGCTCATCCCGCAGGAGTCGGCCGGGTGGCTCGGCACGCCCGGCCTCGCCGGACACCGCAACGGTCGGCACTTCTCGACGAAGCTCGTCACCGAGGCGATCGACGTCGACGAGGCCTCCACGGCGGCCGTCGTGACCGCAGCGGATGCCGCGGCCGGCCTCGCGGCCACGATCACCGTCGAGGTCACCGCGACGGGCCTGGTGCGCCAGCGGCTCTCGCTCGAGAACCTCGCACCCGAGCCCTACTCGCTCACCTCGCTGATGGCGTCGTTCCCCGTGCCCGGCGACCTCGACGAGGTCTTCGACACGACCGGACGTCACCTGCGCGAGCGCTCGCCGCAACGCCACGCCTTCACCATCGGCTCCCACGTGCGCGAGAGCCGCCGCGGCCGCCCGGGCTCCGACGCGAGCCTCGTGCTCGCCGCCGGTCGCGCCGGCTTCGGCTTCGAGCGCGGCCTCGTCTACGCCGTGCACGTCGCGTGGAGCGGCAACCACCGCCTCGCCGCCGAGCGCACGCCCACGGCCGAGTCGTTCCTCACCGCGGGCGAGCTCCTCGGCTCCGGCGAGATCGTGCTCGGCGAGGGCGAGTCGTACACGACGCCGTGGACGATCGGCTCGTGGGGCGACGGGCTCAACGCGCTGTCGCGACGCTTCCACGACGAGCTGCGGGCCCGGCCGCGGCATCCGCGACGCCCTCGA
Source organism: uncultured Actinomycetota bacterium (assembly GCA_963799015.1). Classification (GTDB taxonomy): domain Bacteria; phylum Actinomycetota; class Actinomycetes; order Actinomycetales; family Microbacteriaceae; genus Agromyces. The sequence goes on from CAWCWD010000011.1 coordinate 2,936, forward strand.
CCGGTGACGCTGAACACGTGGGAGGCCGTGTACTTCGACCACGGCCTCGACACCCTCACCGCCCTCGCCGAGCGCGCGGCCGCCGTCGGCGTCGAGCGATTCGTGCTCGACGACGGCTGGTTCCGTGGCCGGCGCGACGACACGGCCGGCCTCGGCGACTGGTTCGTCGACGAGGGCGTGTGGCCCACGGGCTCGGGCCGCTCATCGAGAACGTGCGCGGGCTCGGCATGGAGTTCGGCCTCTGGGTCGAACCCGAGATGGTCAACCTCGACAGCGAGCTCGCCCGGCAGCACCCCGACTGGATCCTCCGCGGGCGCGACGAGCTGCCGGTGCCCGCGCGACAGCAGTACGTGCTCGACCTCGCGAACGAGGGCGCCTGGCAGTACCTGCTCGAGCGACTCGACACGCTGCTCAGCGATTACGACATCGCGTACCTGAAGTGGGACCACAACCGCGACCTCCTCGAGGCCGGCGCCGCCGACTCGGGGCGCGCCCGCGTGCACGACAACGTCGAGGCGCTGTACCGCCTGCTCGCCGCGCTGAAGCGCCGCCACCCCGACCTCGAGATCGAGTCGTGCGCGTCGGGCGGCGCCCGCGTCGACCTCGGGATCCTCGAGCACACCGACCGCATCTGGACGAGCGACACCCTCGACCCGGTGGAGCGCCTGCAGATCCAGCGCTACACGAGCGTCATCGTGCCGCCCGAGATCATGGGCGCGCACCTCACGAGCCCCACCGTGCACTCCACCGCACGGCAGGTGTCGCTCGACCTCAGCGCGGGCGTCGCCATGTTCGGCCACCTCGGCATCGAGTGGGACCTCACGGCGCTCGACGAGGCGGGCCTCGCCGCCGTGGCCGGCTGGGTCGACCTGCACAAGCGTCACCGCGCGCTCATCCACACCGGGGCGCTCGTGCACGGCGACACTCCGGATGCCACGACCGACGTCCGCGGCGTCGTCGCCCGCGACGGGGCATCCGCCCTCTTCACCTTCACGCAGGTCTCGACCAGCGTGACCTACCCGCCCGGCCGCTTCACGCTGCCGGGCCTCGACGCCGACCGCCGGTACGCCGTGCGGATCGCCGCGGGCAGCGTGGCCGACGGACCCGGCCAGTCGCCGCTCCCCTGGGCCGAGCAGCCGATCACGCTGACCGGCCGGCAACTCGGCACGGTCGGCCTGCAGGCCCCCGTGCTGTTCCCCGCGCAGCTCGTGCTCCTCGAGCTGACTCCTCCGGCGGTCGAGTAGCGCTCAGCGCGTATCGAGACCACCTCCCGACACCACCGCCCGACACCACCGCAGCACCCCGAACGCGCAAGGAGGCGCATCATGACGGATGAGACCACCCGCACGATCCCGCATCGGAGACGACGCACGAGACCACGGCGAGCCCTCGCCGCGGCATCCGCCATCGCCCTCGGCGGCCTGCTGCTCTCGGGCTGCGCGACGCCGGCGACGGCGACGTCGTCACGCTCGACTTCTTCCAGTTCAAGGGCGAGGCGCTCGAGGACTTCACGAAGATCATCGAGGACTTCGAGGCCGAGAACCCCGACATCAAGGTCGTGCAGAACCAGGTCGCCGACGCCGACACGATCATCCGCACCCTGCTCGTGAAGGACAAGGCGCCCGACGTCATCACGCTGAACGCCAACGGCGGCTTCGGCCGGCTCGCGCAGGCGGGCGTGTTCTACGACTTCTCCGAAGAGCCCGTGCTCGACACGATCAACCCGGCCGTGCAGGAGATCCTCGCCGACCTCGGCAACAAGGAGGGCGAGGTCAACGGCCTCGGCTACGTGAACAACGCGAACGGCGTCATCTACAACCAGCAGATCTTCGAGGAGCAGGGGCTGGAGGTGCCCGAGACCTGGGACGAGTTCATCGCCGTGTGCGACGCGCTGCAGGATGCCGGCATCACGCCGTTCTACGGCACGCTCGCGGACTCGTGGACCGGGCTGCCCTCGTTCAACGCCATCGGCGCCTACCCGGCGCAGGGCGACTTCTTCGACCAGATGCGCGAGGAGGGGGAGAACGTCGGGCCCGATTCGGCCGTCTCATTCGAGAAGGACTTCCGCGTGGCGCTGGAGCAGCAGTACGAGCTCTTCGGCTACACGCAGGAGGGGTACCGCGGCAAGACGTACGACGACGGCAACGCCGCCTTCGCGAACGGCGAGGTCGCGATGCTCATGCAGGGCATCTGGGCGATCAGCCCGATCAAGGCGGTCAACCCCGACATCGACGCGGCCATCTTCCCCTATCCGGCGAGCGACGACCCCGACGACCGGCTGCTCGTGTCCGGCGTCGACGTCGTGGTCACGATGGGCAAGAACACTCCCCACCGCGAGGAGGCGATGCGCTTCATCGACTACCTCTTCGAGCAGGACGTGATCGAGGAGTTCGCGGCATCGCAGAACATGGTGCCGTCCGTGGAAGGCGCCGAGCTCAGCGACGACGCGTCGATCCAGTCCGTGAAGCCCTGGTTCGACGAGGGCAGGATCACCGGCTTCATCGACCACCAGATCCCGCCGAGCATCCCGCTCGCCGCGATCGACCAGCAGTTCCTCTTCGACGGCGACGTGGATGCCGCGCTCGCCACCCTCGACAGCGAGTGGCGCAAGGTCGCCGCGCGCACGATCCCAGTGACGGGAGAATGACATGACGACGCTCACCGAGGCCGTGCGCACCTCCGCCTCCGGAGGCACCGCGACCGGCGCGCGACCCGCCTCCGGACCGGCGCCAAGCGCGCGCTGCCTGCCTACTACTGGATGGTCTGGCCGGCCGTCATCGCCTTCGCCGCCTTCCACACCGTTCCGGTGCTCGTGGGCATCTTCTTCAGCTTCACGAACTACGCCGGCTACGGGGACTGGAACTTCGTCGGGCTCTCGAACTACGTGAACCTGTTCAAGGACGACCGCGTGCTGGCGGCGTACGGGTTCTCGTTCCTGTTCGCGATCGTCGCGACGATCTTCACCAACGTGCTCTCGCTCGCGATCGCGCTGGGCCTGAACGCGAAGATCAAGGGCCGGAACTTCTGGCGCGGGGTCTACTTCGTGCCGTACGTGCTCGCGATCCTGGTCATCGGCTACGTGTTCCAGTTCTTCTTCTCGAACTCGCTGCCGAAGATCCTCGCGGGCATCCCCCTCTTCGCCGACAACATCCTCACCAACCCCGACTGGGCATGGACGGCGATCGTGGCGCTCGCGGTCTGGCAGGCCTGCGCATTCGCGATCATCATCTACCTCTCCGGGCTGCAGACGATCCCCTCGGAGCTGTACGAGGCGGCGTCGCTCGACGGCGCGAAGCCCTGGCGCCAGTTCACCTCGATCACCTTCCCGCTCATCAGCGCCTTCTTCACGATCAACGTCGTGCTGAGCCTGAAGGGCTTCCTGCAGGTGTTCGACCAGATCGTGGCCCTCACGAACGGCGGCCCCGGCACCTCGACGGAGTCGGTCACGCTGCTCATCTTCCGCGGCGGGTTCTCGGGCGGCGAGTTCGCCTACCAGACGGCCAACGCGGTGATCTTCTTCATCGTGATCACGATCGTCTCGCTCTTCCAATTCCGGGTCCTTCAGCGCAGAGAGGCCGATTTCTGATGACCACCACGACCAACACCGCCAGCCAGCTCGAAGCCGAGGTCGACGCCATCGCTGCCGTGCCCCGGCGAAAGCGGCACGGCGACGCGGACGACGACACCCGTCGCACCAACTGGTGGGCCACCGCGCTCATCGCGGTCTGCTCCCTCACGATCCTGATCCCGCTGTACCTCGCGATCGTCGTCGCGCTGAAGACGCCCGAGCAGCTCGCGAGCGGCACGGGCTTCGAATGGCCGAACCCCGTGCGGTGGGAGAACTTCCCCGAGGCGTGGGAACGCACGAACTTCCCGCAGGCGCTCTTCAACACGGCGCTCATCACGGTGGGCTCGGTGGTGTTCACGCTCCTGACGAGCTCGATCGTCGCCTACGCGCTGGCCCGCAACATCCACCGGCCGTTCTTCAAGGGCGTGTTCTTCTACCTGCTCGCCGCGCTGTTCATCCCGTTCCCGATCATCATGCTGCCGCTCGTGAAGCAGACCGCGATCCTCGGGCTCGACAACCAGGCCGGCATGATCGTGCTCTACACGATCTACGGCCTGTCGCTGAACATCTTCATCTACACCGCCTACATCCGGTCGATCCCGATCGAGCTGGAGGAGGCGGCACGGGTCGACGGCGCGAGCACCTGGCGGGTGTTCCGGTCGGTGATCTTCCCGTTGCTGATGCCGATGAACGCGACGGTCGGCATCCTCACGTGCGTGTGGGCGTGGAACGACTTCATCATGCCGCTCGTGGTGCTGACGGATCCCGCCGCTCGCACGCTGCCCCTGGCGCAGTACGTGTTCCAGGGCCAGTTCAACACGGATTACACCGTCGCCTTCGCGTCGTACCTGATGGCGATGGCGCCGCTCCTGATCGTCTACATCTTCTCGCAGCGCTGGGTGATCTCCGGCGTCACGCGAGGGTCGATCAAGTAGCGACGGCGCAGGCGGAACAGTATCGGAAGGAGAATCGAATGACGAACACACAGACGACCGAGGCATCCGTCGTGCTTGCGAACGACCCCGACTGGTGGCGCCAGGCCGCCGTCTACCAGATCTACCCGCGCAGCTTCGCGGACGCGAACGGCGACGGCATCGGCGACCTCCCGGGCATCACGAGCCGCATCCCGTATCTCGTGGAGCTCGGCGTCGACGCCGTGTGGCTCTCGCCGTTCTACCCGTCGGCGCTCGCCGACGGCGGGTACGACGTCGACGACTACCGCGACGTCGACCCGAAGCTCGGCACCCTCGCCGACTTCGACGAGATGATCGCGGCGCTGCACGCCGCCGGCATCCGCCTGATCGTCGACATCGTGCCGAACCACTCCTCGAACCGGCACGAGTGGTTCCGTGAGGCGCTGGCGTCGCCGCGCGGGTCGGCCGCGCGCGATCGCTACATCTTCCGCGACGGCGAGGGGCCCGACGGCACCGAGGCGCCCAGCGACTGGCAGTCGATGTTCGGCGGTTCCGCGTGGGAGCCCGTGGGCGACGGCCAGTTCTACCTGCACCTCTTCGCCCCCGAGCAGCCCGACTTCAACTGGGCGAATCCCGAGGTGCGCGCCGACTTCCTGACGACGCTGCGGTTCTGGGCCGATCGGGGCGTCGACGGCTTCCGGGTGGATGTCGCGCACGGTCTCGCGAAGGACCTCACCTACCCGCTCCGCTCGCACGCCGAGCTCGAGGCCATGAAGATCGGCGCCGAGGGGTCGCATCCGCTCTGGGACCGCGAGGAGCTCGACGAGATCTACGCCGAGTGGCGTGCCGCGTTCGACGAGTACGACCCGCCGCGCATCGCCGTGGCGGAGGCGTGGGTCGAACCCGCGCGGCGGCACCGCTACGCCAGGCCCACGAGCCTCGGGCAGGCCTTCAACTTCGACCTGCTGCGGGCCGACTTCGACGCCGACGAGTTCCGGGCGATCATCGACCACAACCTCGAGTCGATCGCCGTGACGGGCTCGTCGAACACGTGGGTGTTCTCCAACCACGACGTCGTGCGGCACGCGACGCGCTACGGCCTGCCCGACGATCGCGGCAACGACGGCCTCATCGGCCGGGAGTGGCTGCTCTCGGGCGGGGTCTCCCCCGCGGTCGACGTCGAGCTGGGCCTGCGCCGGGCCCGGGCCGCCTCGCTGCTCGTGCTCGCGCTGCCGGGCAGCGCCTACCTCTACCAGGGCGAGGAGCTCGGCCTGCCCGAGGTCGCCGACATTCCCGACGCCGAGCGCCAGGACCCCACGTTCTTCCGCAGCCCCGGTGTCGATGTCGGGCGCGACGGATGCCGCGTGCCGCTGCCCTGGACGAGCACGGGCGACTCGTTCGGCTTCGGCGCCGACGGCGCGCACCTGCCCCAGCCCTCGTGGTTCGGCGACTTCTCGGTCGAGGCCGAGCGGTCGGATCCCGACTCGACGCTGAACCTGTATCGCCGGGCGCTCTGGCTGCGCCGCGACCTGCAGGACGCCGAGGAGCTCACGTGGCACGCGGCCCCGTCGGGCTCCGACGACGTGCTGTGGTTCGAGCGGCCGGGCGGCTGGCACTCCGTCACGAACTTCGGCGACGCTCCGGTGGCGCTGCCCGCCGGCGAGGTGCTCGTCACGAGCGCGCCACTCGTCGACGGGCTGCTGCCGGCTGCGACCACCGCCTGGCTCCGCGCCGCTGCGGGTTGAGGAGCGAGCGAAGCGTTCTGCGGGTTGAGGGCGAGCGCAGCGAGCGTCTCGAAACCCGGATGCCGCGGCATCCGCCCGCGACATCCGCTCGCTCCACCGCCCGCCCCATCGCTCTGGGAGTGAGCTTTCTGCGCCAGAGCCTCCGATGCTCGTGCCTCCAGCACGGAAAGCTCACTCCATCGCGATGGCACCTTCCCAGGAGGATGGCACCTTCACAGGAGCATGGCACCTTCACAGGAGGTGGGTGCGACGCCGTACGATCGGCACGCCGGCCCGAACGAGCTTCGCCCGGAGCGGCTCGCGCCGCCACATGTCCGCCCAATCCCAGCGGACGAACCCGCGCATCTGCGCGCGGATCGCGTCCTCACGATCCTTCTCGTCGATGATCGCGTCGATGGATGCCGCGCTGCCGCGATCCCCCCGGTACTTGCCATGCCCGTCAGCCTCGCCGGCGACCCCGACACTCGGCCAGTGGAAGTCGAGGTAGGCCCTTCGCCCGAGTTCGGGAAGCCAGAGCTCGTGCTGGAGCGTCGGCGCGGTGAAGCCGAGCTCCTCGATCACGATGCGGCTCGCCGACTCGATCGGGGTCTCTGCCGCGGTGACGGCCCTCCGCAGCACGGCATCGGTGCGCCGACTCCCGGGATAGGGCTTGAGCCGATCGTGCTCGCCGGCGAGCCTCGCCGGAGTGGTGCGGGGCGGCGGTGCGTCGCGGGAGCGCGACACGAGCAGCGCGGCATCCGTCGCCACCAGGGCGGCACCGAGCGACGCATGCCTGCAGAGCTGCACGAGCGTGAACTCGACGGATGTCGCGACGAGGTCGCCGACGCGCACGACCGCGGGCTCGTGCGTACGGGCCACCGCGATCACGCCGCGTCGACGACTCCCCTGCCGATCGCGGGACATCACGTACACCGAATCGGGCCACGAACCGACGATCGGCAACCCCATGAGCGCCGCAGCCGAGTAGCTCGTGTAGACGGGGCGTTCGAGTGCGTGCGCAGACGCCCGCACGAGGGCGAGGTACCGGCGCGCATCGCGTTCGGCCGGTGATTCGGCCGGGCTCGGCCGCACACGCCGGGCGTAGACACCGCGCCGGATGCGCTCGAGCTCGCCCGTGCGGATCGCCTCGTAGAAGGCGGGCTCGCGACCAAGGGCGCGTGCGTCGCGCGCGAGGATGAACCCGTGCTCGTCGCACGGGAGGTCGAGCGGCATGGCACGAGTCTGCGAGCCGCCGCACGCGGCATCCGCCGATCGCATCGGACGATGCACCCGATGGCCCCGTCTGCCGATGTGGAGGACGAGACGGCGCCGGCGACACGCTGTGCGCGTTGGCCGGGGCCCGGTGGCGCGCACGAGCCACGATTGCGCACTGGAGCCAAGAAGCTCCGTGGCTCCGATGCGGATTCCTCGCTCCACTGCGCGCTGGGCACCAACGACCCCCTCGCTAGACTCTGGCGCATGGCAGATTCAACGTTCGACATCGTGAGCAAGGTCGACAAGATGGAGGCCGACAACGCCATCAACCAGGCGCGCAAGGAGGTCGAGCAGCGCTACGACTTCAAGAACGTCGGCGCCTCGGTCGAGTGGAGCGGCGAGAAGGTGCTGCTCAAGGCGCAGACCGAGGAGCGCGTGAAGGCGGTGCTCGAGGTCGTCGAGTCGAAGTTCATCAAGCGCGGCATCACGCTGCGCTCGCTCGACGAGGGCGAGCCCTACGCCTCGGGCAAGGAGTTCCGCCTCGAGATCGGCCTGAAGAACGGCATCGACAGCGAGAACGCGAAGAAGATCTCGAAGATCATCCGCGACGAGGCGCCCAAGAGCGTGAAGAGCCAGATCCAGGGCGACGAGCTGCGCGTCTCGTCGAAGAGCCGCGACGACCTGCAGTCCACCATGGCGCTGCTCAAGGGCAAGGACCTCGACGTCGCCCTCCAGTTCGTGAACTTCCGCTGACCGGCGCCGACCGCGTGAGCGAGCGGATGCCTGCGGCTGACGCCGCGAGCCGATTCCGACGACGAGCGGATGCCGCAGCCCGGCGTCGACGTGCCCGACCGCCGTGGCCGCACGGGCCTCGATCTCGTGGGGCGCGACCTCGACCGCAACCCGCGGGTGCGGGTGCGCGACGTGCGCGTGCTCACCTCGAACTGGTACGTGACCCGTGCGACGACGTTCGACTTCCAGCACGCCGACGGCGAGTGGACCACCGAGGAGCGCGAGACCTACGACCGCGGCGACGGTGCGACCATCCTGCTCTACGACCGCGATGCCCGCACGGTGCTGCTCACCCGTCAGTTCCGGTTCCCGGTGTACGTCAACGAGCACCCCGACGGCATGCTCATCGAGACGGCGGCCGGCCTGCTCGACGAGGACGACCCCGAGACCGCCATCCGCCGCGAGGCCGAGGAGGAGACGGGGCACACGGTCGGCGAGGTCGAGCACGTCTTCGACGTGTACATGAGCCCCGGCTCGGTCACCGAGCGGCTGCACTTCTTCGCGGCGCCTTACGTGCGTGGCACGATCGCCGACGGCGCGCGCGCCGGGCTGGCCGACGAGGGCGAGGACATCGAGGTGCTCGAGCTCTCGTTCGACGACGCCCTCGACCGCATCGGCCGCGACATCGTCGACGCGAAGACGATCATGCTGCTGCAGTGGGCGGCGCTGAAGGGGCCGTTCGCGACGGGTCAGGCGTAGCGACGCGGCATCCGCTCGGCTGGTGGCTGGGTCAGTGCGTGGTGCGTAGCCGCGCAGCCACCGCGTGATCGCGGCGTAAGCGGCGGCCCGCGCCGGCTCCCGCGACAGGAACACGTCGTGCAGCGCCCCGTCGATGCACGCAACCGAGACCTCGGGGCCGAGCTTCAGCACGCGCTCGGCGATGTCGTCGACGACGAGCACGATGTCGGTGGTGAGCATGGCCGGGTCCCACCGCGGCTGGATCGTTGACCGCGCCGACAGGAGCGTGAGCACGGGCGCGCCCACATCGATGCCCGCAGCGACCGTGGCATGCCCCGCGAGGATCGCCGTCAGCCAGGCCGGATGCGTCGTGAAGCCCCGATCGGGCTTCCACTCGTGCGAGTACTCCCACTCGCCTTCCTGCTCCTTCGCGACCGAACGGGTGTAGAAGCCGAGATCGACGTTCGGCAGTCGGACCCATCGGATTCACCCGCGCACCCCAGCTGATCACCGGCGTGAGTGCCTCGCGACCGATTCGGCTGCCCTGGAACTCGAGCCACGGGCTGTTGAGCACGAGGGCGTCGGCCCGTCCGGGGTGTCGCGCCGCCCAGAGGCTCAGGGTGAGGCCGCCGGTGGAGTGGCCGAGCAGGATCAGCGGCCGAGCGGATGCCCCTGCGGCATCCGTCTGCCCGTGGCCCATCGCCGTGAGCGCGGCCTCGATGTCGGCGTCGTAGTCGGCGAGGTTCGTGATGTACCCGGGCGTCTGACCCGGGCGCAGGCTGCGCCCGTACTTGCGCAGGTCGAGCGCGAAGAAGCGGGCGCCGGCGTTCGACCAGTAGCGCGCGAGCTCGGGGTTGAAGAAGTAGTCGCTCCACCCGTGCACGTAGAGCACGTCGGCTCCGGATGCCGCGGGCCGCGCCTCCCACGGCCATCGCCAGGTGAATCGCTCCGGCGGTGGCTGATGCCGCACGAGCGTCGCGACGACCTCGCCCTCGTCGTCACTCCCGAGCGGCAGCGTGAGCTGCTCGAACCCCTCGCCGAGCACGTCGGGACGCCACCGCTCGACGTGCTCGCTCGGCCACGGCACCTCCCCCGGTGTCCTCCGACGAGCCTACCGAGACGAACCGGCGCTCTGGTGGCGCGCGCAGACCTGGAACGGCTACTTCGAGAACGTCTCGACGATCCCGAGGACCGCCGGCGTGAGGATCACGATGAACATCACAGGAAGCAGGCAGAAGATCAGCGGGAAGAGGATCTTGACCGTGATCTTCTGCGCCTGTTCCTCGGCACGCTGGCGTCGCTTGGTTCGCATCTCACCCGCCTGGACACGGAGCACGTCGCCGATTGCGACACCATAGGCATCGGCCTGGATGATGGCGCGGACGAATCGTCGGAGGTCCTCCGAATTCGTCCGGCTTCTCGAGCTGGAGGGAACGATTCGCGACGCGTCCGGCCGATGCTCATGTCTTGCAGCACACGAATGAGTTCCTCGGCAAGCGGACCCTCACCGCCGCGGGCGGCCTTTGCCATTGCCGAGTCGAATCCCAGAGCCGGCTTCGACCGCGATGGTCATCTGGTCGAGCGTGTCGGGCAACGCGATCATGATCGCCTCCTGCCGATCATGCGCACGGCTGTGGATCCTCACGTCAGGCAGGAAGAAGAGCAGCACGGTCGCGGCGACCGCGAGGACGACCTTGAACGGCTCCGAGCCGCTGACCGAGACGAAGAGCACTCCGAACGCCGCGCCGACGATCACGAGGATCAGCTTCCAGGTGATCACACCTGCAACGGACCACCCAAGCGGCCGGCCAGAGAGCACGATCTGCTTCTCGATCCATCCGACATAGCCCTTCGGCGCCGCGGCGACGAGCGACCCCAGATCGACGTTCGAGGTTGCACCATGGCGATGGTCGGCTGCGCCTCCGTCTCCGATTCGACGAGCGCGTCGGACGCAGATCGTCGACTCGGGAACAGCAGGAAGATGAATACACCGACAGCGACAGCGGTCGCGACCGCGACCCCGGCGATGGTGAATGGCAGGATGTCCATCTCAGAACTTCACTCTCACGACGATCGAAATCCAGACCGAACCGATGATCATCAGCAAGGCAGCGACGATCAACGCGAGGATGCCGAAGATGTTCCCGAAGAATGCCGCGGTGTAGGTCGGTTGAATGAGCGCGAAGAAGAGGAACAGCGCGATCGGCAACACGATCAGGATGGTTCCCGAGAGCCGGCCTTCTGCGCTGAGGGAACTCACCTGTCGACGCACCTGGTTCCGCTCACGAATCGTCTTGCCGACCTGATCGAGCACCTCGGCGAGGTTGCCGCCGGTCTCGGCATTGATGCCGATGGCCTGGGCGACCCAGTCGAAGTCCTTGCTCTTCATTCGCTCAGCTGTGACGGCGAGCGCTTCGGAGAGCGATCCGCCCAGCCGCGACTCGTTCACGGCTCGAGCAAGTTCCTCGCCCATCGGTGCGTCGGCTTCGTTCGCCACCGAGGCGATCGCCGCCGACAGGCCATGGCCGGCGCGCAGCGACCCTGCGATGAGCTGAACCGCATCGTCGATCTGGTCCGCAAACTTCGCCCGGCGCCGCGATGTCCGGACGCCGATCAGCACCTTGGCACCGACCGGCGTCAGGATCGCGAACAGCAGACCCAGCACGATCGAGGTGCCATTCGCCATTCCGAGCACGACTCCGAGCAGGCCGAGCACGCTGGCGAACGAGGTGACCACGATGAGGAACTGCGACGGCGTCGACGAGATTCCCGCGAGCTCGAGTTCAGCGGCGCCGAAGAGGCGTCCTCGACGGCGCGACATCGCAGAGTCGACGATGGCCGTCGTCTGCGTCGGTGACGCGTTCGAGGATCGAGACCTGTTCGACGCCGGGCGGGAGTCTGCGGTCTCGGGCAACTCTCGGAGGTGGTGGGGCGATCACGAAGAACAGCGCCACGAGCCCGGCGAGGAGGCCGACCGCGATACCCGCGACGAGGATCGCGGGATTCACCGGATCTCCCCGAGCATCGCCCGGAGGTCGGGCCGGAACAGCGAAGCCGGAAGGTCGATGCCGTGGTCGGCGATCCGCTCGGCGAACCGCGGACGCACGCCGGTCGGCTCGATCCGACCCAGCAATCCGCCATCGGAGTCGTAGCCGGCGGAGTGGTCGAACGTGTAGGCGTCCTGGAGCGTGACGACCTCACCCTCCATGCCGTGCACCTCCGTGATGTGCGTGACGCGACGCACGCCGTCCTTGTGGCGGGTGATCTGCACGATGATGTCGATCGCCGAGGCGATCTGCTCGCGGATCGCGCGGAGCGGCAGGTCCATGCCCGCCATGAGCACGAGCGTCTCCATCCTCGAGACGGCGTCGCGCGGGGAGTTGGCGTGCACGGTCGAGATCGAGCCCTCATGGCCGGTGTTCATGGCCTGCAACATGTCGAGGCTCTCCGCGCCTCGGACCTCGCCGACGACGATCCGGTCGGGGCGCATTCGGAGCGAGTTCCGCACGAGCTCGCGAATCGTGATCTCGCCACGGCCCTCGATGTTGGGGGGCCTGGACTCGAGCCGGACGACGTGATCCTGCTGCAGCTGCAGCTCGACCGCGTCCTCGATCGTGATGATGCGCTCGTCTCGCGGGATGAAGGCGGACAGGACGTTGAGGAGCGTCGTCTTGCCGGTGCCCGTGCCGCCGGAGACGAGGATGTTCATCTTCGCGCGCACTGCGGCATCCAGGACGGTCGTCGACCTCACGTGTAAGGGTTCCGAACCGGATCAAGTCCTCACTCGTGTACGGGGTCCCCGCGAACTTCCGGATCGTGAGCGAAGAGCCGTTGACCGCGAGCGGAGGAATGATCGCGTTGACGCGGGAACCGTCCTCGAGACGGGCGTCGACCAGGGGCGACGATTCGTCGATTCGTCGTCCGACCCGCGAGACGATCCGTTCGATCACGCGTCGCAGCTGGGGTTCGCCGGTGAAGCGGTGCGACGTCTCCATCAGTCGACCATTGCGCTCGACGAAGAGCTGATCGTACCGATTCACCATGATCTCGCTCACCGTCGGATCCTCGAGCAACGCCTCGAGCGGCCCGTAACCGAGCACGTCGGCACCGATCTCGTCGATGAGACGGTTCCGCTCCGCGGTCGAGAGGGCGAGTTGCTCCGCCGCGACGATCTCGGCGAGCTCGGCTCGGGCGATCTGATGGAGCTGATCCTCGGTGAGCGTCGAGTCGTTCAGTCGCGTCCCGATCCGGGCGAAGAGCTCCTGGGCCGCCTTCTCCTTCATGCCGGCGAGTGGATCGACCGCGGGAACATGGCGCGCTCGGCGCCGCCGCCGGCGCGTGGAAGAGCGCTTCGGCTGGGCTCGGCGATCGGTCGTGCGACGTCGGCGATCGGCGGCTCGGCGGACTCGATCGGTGTCGCCCGGCGCCGGCAGCAGGCTCGACGGCCTGCTGTGGGCTCCGGACCGAGATCAGTCGTTCATTCAGATTCATCGGGTCGCCGCCTTCTTTGGATCTTTCGTCGCTTCGGGTATGCCTCCGGCGCGATGCGCATCACGACGGAACGAATCGCCTTGGCCGCCGGATCCCGCACGTCGTCGTGGATGAGGGGAATCCCACGGTTGCTCGCGAGGAGCACTGCGGATGACCGCGGCACCTCGACGTCGATCGGCGCGCCGAGGATGCGTCTCCGCGTCTCGAACCGTCAGGCCGCTCAGCCGGTCGGTCTGGTTCAGGACACGTGCCGGTTGCCCGGCATCAGTCCCAGCGTGGTCAGGAGTTCGAACTCGGTTCGCATGGCACGTAGGCTCGGGACGCTCATATTGGTGACGAACACCGCGTCGGTCGACGTGCTCGAGCGCGACGAGCGTGTGCTCGCCAAGCCCGGGCGTCGTGTCGACGACGACGTAGCGGAACGTGGCACGCAGCCGCTCGATCAGGCGGCCGAGCGAGCCGCGGAGATGGAGTCGCCGAGTTCGGGCGACGGCGCGCCGGCCACCACGAAGAACCCGTCATCGTGATGCGTCAACGACGTCTTCAGAACGAGTTCGTCAGCCGCGGCATCCGCTACCGCATCGACGATGGTGCGCTCGGGCGCGAGTGAGAGCGCCGCGATAATGTCGCCGAACTGCATGTCGGCATCCACGAGGACGACGGAATTCGGGTGCAACTTCCGCAAGCCCAGTCGCCAGATTGATCGCGAGGGTCGTCTTGCCCTGGCCGCCTTTGGGGCGACGACTGCGATGGCCTCGGTTAGCGTGCCGGCCTCGAGCGGCGGGAAATCCCAGGTGGGCACCGGTGGCGCCTGCGTGAGTTGGTCGAATCCGTCGTTCGAGTCGCTCGTCGTCGGGTGTCGCCCCCCACGATAGCGGGCGCTCGAGACGCGGATCCGGCGAGGTCGTCGCCCTCGCGGCCGCCGGCGGTTCGAAGTCGCGGGACGATGCCTTGCCGTTCTGGACGAGCCAAGCCGAAAGCCGCTCGATCAGCTCGAGCGTCGTCTCGTCGGACGCCTCCGGACTCAGCACGGCGTGCAGCGCGAGCTCGTCGACCCAGTCCTCAAGATCGGAACGCTGCTCCCGGACGACGATCAGGCCGAGATCGGGATGTCGCGACGTGAGCGCATCCGACGAGGCCGTGGGTCTCCTCGTAGTTCAGCACGGGCCCGAGCAGCGCGATCCGCGGTGTGCCCTCGACGCGGTCGACGACCGATGCTGCGCCGAACGTCAGGAACTCGCCGGTCACCACGTCGAGGCGCGCGCCGAGCAGCGACCGAAGACGGGACTCGTATTCGGCGGAACGACTGACGAGGAGGAAGGGAGTCATGGGAAGACGTTGCCTCCGATCGACCGGGGACGAGCCGCTGGTGTCGGTCGCGTCGTTCTCGAGGGTGAGCCACATGCTCGCGAAGTCGCTGCGCTTCACCCTCGGTGAACCACACCCAGCGCTCGACATCGTGCGTGGAGAGCGCGATCGTGAGCATGATGCCGGCGGTCGGGTCCTGCTCGACCGCCTCCGGATCGGACTCCGAGTCCCGAAGCGCGACACCCTGTACGCGCGTCACGAGCACGCCGTTGAACGCGAACTGCGTACTCGGGTTCCATGACGTACTGCCCGCTCGCCGGCGCGGCCGGGATCGACGGTTCCGACCATGCCGATGTGGTCGCCCGCTGCGATCTGCGCCGCCGACGACGCGGTCGGCGGGAAGGGTGAACGACACGAGTTGCATGCCGGCGGGAACCGGCACGTCGCCGCGGGCGGCGAGTTCGAGCGGGTCGATGAAGCGTGCCTCGAGCAGCTGCTCACCCGGCAAGATGGAGGCATCCGTGACGAGTCCGGCGAGTTCCTCCAGGTCGGTGACCGCCCCTACCGCGACGTTCCGCTGTGGAACGGAGTCGATCTTGACGAAGTCCTCGACTCCATCGCCGGCGGTGCCCTCGGGGATCGCCTCCTCGACGATATAGACGTCCGTGGGCTCGGCGCCGTCGGCGGCGCGCGCATCCGCACCTCGCACGTAGGCGATGAGGACGAATGCGCCGACCCCGGCGAGCATGAGCGCGACGATCGCGCCGATGATTCGGGTCTTCATGAGATTCCTGTTTCGGGTCGTAGGGTTCGGGAACGCTCAGCCCATGAGCCGGACGATGCTCAGTCCGCCTGCAGGTCCCTCGCCGAGCTCGAATTCCTGGCCGAGTTCGACGTACTTGACGAAGTACCCCTGGATGCCCTTGGAATTGCCCTGGTTCGGCGGTGCGCGGCGAGAGTGCGGATCCACCGCAGTAGGCGGCGGAGTTCGCACCACCGGTCTTGACGCCCGTGAGCTTGAAGGCGGCGAACCGCGAGATGGTGAACGTCGCGTTCGAGCCGGAACCTGTGGCGGACGAGTAGAGCGGGATCAGGAGGGTCTGGCAGAGCTTCTGGCGCGAGAATGTTCGCCGAGCAGCCGTTCTTGTTCGGGTTCGGCTGGACACCCACCTCACCGCCCACGATCGCGTCGATGCTGATCGTGGACGAGCAGTTCGTGCCATCCAGCCATCCGAACCCGCCGGGCGCACCGCTGGCGCAGGGCTCTCCGGTGCTGCCGTTGTTGATCAGCAGCCAGGTGCGCACCGGATTCGGCGTACTTGCATCTTGAGGGGGGAGATCGTCGAACTCGCACTCGGCGATCGTGAGTGCGAATGCCCGTCGTGCCAGAGACAGGAGTGCCCCATTCGGCGCTCGCCCGAGCATGCGACCGTGGTGTCCGCCTGCGGCGCGAAGAGCGACGCGAACGGAGTGGCCCACGCCGTTGCCGTTCGGCGACGACGCTTCGACCGTCGACGTTGCCGCTGATCGGTTGGCGGTGAGCGATGCGATGGTCGCCGCCGATTGGCCGTCGTTGGCGTTCGCTCCGGCGATTCCCGTCGCGAGACCTCCCGCACCACCGGTGCATGCAGTACCTCGCTTCGCGCAGTCCTGCGCAACAGCCAGTGCCGCAGCGTCGGCGCCGTTCTGGAGCTGGACCTTCTCCCAGTAGAGCAGTCCGGCATCGCCGACGAATGCCAGCGTCACGAAGAGCGGCACCAGGATCAGCGAACGTGATCGCCGTCGCACCGCGCTGGTCATCGCCGTGGCGCTTGGTCAGCCGCCGCATCTCATCGTCCCTTTCCCGGTCAGCGAGCTTCCGCCGCGAGGCCCTGAACGAGCCCGGTGAGATCCGTGATCGGCGTCGTCACCGTTACCGTCGCCGTAGCGTCGGCTGCAGTCGGTGCACGGCGTGGTCACGGTCGAAGGTGATCGCCGTCGGAGACGAGATCTGCCGCCCGGTCCCCGGCCGTCGGTGACGGGATCGGGGTCGTGTCAGTGGTGGATGGCGTAGTACCGCGCTCCCTCGCGAGCTGCACTGCTCACGGCGAGTTGCTGGTTGAACACCCATCCGAGATCGACGAGTGCGAACACGAGCAGGAGCAGCAACGGCAGCACGAGGGCGAACTCGACAGCCGCTGCGCCCCTCTCGGACCGATGTCGGGTCATCGGTATGCTCCAATTCCTTGACCGTCGCGCGTCGACCGCGTCCGCTGAGGACGCGGTCGACGCGTTGCGCGTGATGGAGACGATGAATCGCGTTCGGCTCAGAGCCTGGGATGATGTCCGTGTCTGACGAAGGTCGAGATGGCGGGAGCGATCAGCGCGAGCGCGGCGACGATCGCGATCGAGGCGACGCCGATGATGAGCGCGTACTCGGTTGCGGTTGCGCCTTCCTCTTCGGCACGGAGGGAGTTGATGCGCGCAACGGCGCGCGAGTATGCCTTGAGCATTGCTGTGTCCTTCGGGTTCGAGGGATGAATGCCTGCCGCCGGCGGGCACCGGCGGCTGACCGAACCTAACTGTGCGCGTGCATAGAAAGCCATGCCCCCCTTCGGGGGATGCCAGCGTTTGCGGTGCAACAAAAGTGAGGAAACCCCGGAAACTCGCGCAACTTTCGGTCGCCGGTCCCCCGGTCTGGGGGTACACGTATGTACCCCGAATGGACTACGAACCGACGACGAGCACTGCGATCAATGCCCCCGCGAGCATGGACGGACCGAACGGGATCGACCCGCGCAGCGTGACACGGCGCAGCGCAAGGGCGACGAGCGCGATCAGGCCACCCACCACGAACGCCGCGAGCAGGCCGATGAGCCAGGCGTTGAGTCCGAACCAGCCGAGCAGCAGGCCGATCACGAGGGCGAGCTTCACGTCGCCCATTCCCATCGACGACGGCGAGATGAGTGCGAGCACGAAGTAGACCGCGAACATCGCGGCGGAGCCGACGGCGGCCCAGACGAGCGCCATCCACTCGCCCGACGCCCAGGTCGCCGGCACGAGCAGCACCGCGACGGCGGCGAGAGTCGGGAAGATCACGGCGTTCGGGAGGCGCTTCTCGGCGAGGTCGACGAGGGTGAGCACGGATGCCGCGGCCGCGAACACGAGCAACGCCGGGAGGATCCAGGTGAGCCCGAAGCGCAGCGGCGAGGGCCGCGAACGCGATGGCGGTGATGGTGGCGCCGGCGATGCGGACGGTGCGCGGCGGCATCCGCTCGCCGTTCATCGAGTGCAGCGTCCAGGCGGCGAGCGGCCACCAGCCGAGCGCTCCCCCGACGACGAATGCGACCACGGCGGTGATCACGGTCGCGAGCGGCATGATGTGCAGCGTAGCGGCAGCGGCGGCATCCGCTCGTCAGGGGTGCACAGTGCATCGACACGGCGGCATCGACACAACCGGCCCGGCCTGCGACAGTTGAGGTAGGGCGAACGGGGGCGACGTGGGCACCGAGGCAGATCGTACGTACGACGCAGTGACGCGCGAACTGCTGCTCGACGAGGACTACGACGTCAACCTCGCGCCCGACGGACTGCTGGTGCACGGCCGGCTGTTCGCATTCCTCGACGGCGACGACTTCGTCGTCGAACTGCCCGAGGATCGCTCGGCCGACCTTCGCGAGCGGGGCATCGCGGTGCCGTTCCGCGGAACCCACGGCGGGCCGAGCCGCAACTGGGTGCGGGTGGCCGATCGCCAGCTCTGGTCGGAGCTGGCGCGGGAAGCGCATGCGTATGTGGGCGAGCCGCCGGTGGGGCGGGAGTCTAGGGGGCGGGGTTCGGGGTTTCGAGACGGCGCTGCGCGCCTCCTCAACCCGCAGAGGGCGGCTCCTCAACCCGCAGAGGGTTTCGAGACGGCGCTGCGCGCCTCCTCAACCCGCAGACGCGCGCCTCCTCAACCCGCAGAGGGGGCGGCTACGCCTCGTCGCGCGAGATGCCGACCATCTCGTCGCGGGGCACGACCTTGACGCGCTTGCGGCCCTCGGCCGAGCCGAGCGCCTGCTCGTGCTCGTCGAGGCGGTGCCAGCCGTCGAGGTCGGTCCACTCGATGCCGCGCGACTCGAGGAGCTCGATCACCGACTCCTCCGACGGCGACTCGGGCCGCCACCAATTGCCGAGGTCGTTGATGACGTGCTTGATGGTCTCCATCGCGTCGGACTTCGTGTGCCCGATGAGGCCGACGGGGCCGCGCTTGATCCAGCCCGTGGCGTAGACGCCGTACATCTGGCGGGCGTCGCCGGTCTCCTTGTCGCGCATGAGCACCTGGCCCTCGTGGTTCGGGATGACCCCGAACTTCTTGTCGAAGGGGATGCCGGGCAGGGGCGAACCGAAGTAGCCCACGGCGCGGTAGACGGCCTGCACGGGCAGCTCGCGGATCTCGCCGGTGCCCACGACGCCGCCCTCGCTGTCGGGTGCGGTGCGCTCCCAGCGGATGCCGCTGACGCGACCGTCGCCGTCGCCCATGATCTCGAGCGGCTTGGCGAAGAAGTGCAGGTGCAGCCGACGTGAGGCCTGGCCGACCTCGCGCTGGCGCCACTGGTTCAGCACCTTGTCGATGACGAAGACCTGCTTGTTGCCGGAGACGGCCGCGCGGGCCGCGTCGTCGTAGTCGAAGTCCTCGTCGTACAGGATCATGTCGACGTCGCGCAGCTCGCCGAGCTCGCGCAGCTCGAGCGGCGTGAACTTCACCGAGGTCGGGCCGCGGCGGCCGAAGATGTGCACGTCGGTCACGGGCGAGGCGGCGAGGCCGGCCGCGACGTTCGGCGGGATCTCGGTGGGCATGAGGTCTTCGACGTGCTTGGCGAGGATGCGCGAGATGTCGAGCGCGACATTGCCGTTGCCGATCACCGCCACCTCCTTCGCCTCGAGCGGCCACGTGCGCGGGAAGTCGGGGTGCCCGTCGAACCAGGCCACGAACTCGGCCGCCCCGTACGACCCGTCGAGGTCGTGCCCCGGCACGTTCAACGACGCATCCCGCACCGCACCCGTGGCGAAGATCACGGCGTTGTAGTGCTTCTTCAGGTCGTCGAGGGAGATGTCCTTGCCGAAGCTGCACGTTGCCGAAGATGCGGATGTCGCCGCGGTCGAGCACTTCGCGGAGCGCGGTGATGATGCCCTTGATGCGCGGGTGGTCGGGCGCGACGCCGTAACGCACGAGGCCGTACGGCGCGGGCAGGTGGTCGAACAGGTCGATCGAGACGTCGAAGTTCCGCTCGGCCTTCAGCAGGATGTCGGCGGCGTAGATGCCCGCGGGGCCCGCCCCGACGATCGCGAGTCGCAGCTTGTTCCTCGTCACGTGCCTGGTCTCTCCATCAGCTCTGTCGCTCCACGATCGTCTCAGCGAATCGCGTGAGCGCCTTCTTCACGCTGCCCTCGGGCAGCGGCGCGAGGGCCGTCACGGCGTCGCGCGCCCACCGGTGGGCCTCAGCGAGCGTAGCGCGCGTGGCCTCGTGCGTGCGGAGTTCGGCGACGATCGCATCGACCGTCTCCTTCGACGGCACGATACGCGACGCCAGCGTGTTCGTGTCGTGCGGGTCGAACCCGTCGACGGGGTTGGCGACCACGATCACGTCGCGCTCGATGCGATCGAGCAGGTCGGCGGATGCCGCATCCGACTTCGCGAGCTCGGCGAGACGCAGCAGCGGCAGCGTGACGACGCCGGCGCGCAGGTCGGTTCCGGGCACCTTGCCGGTCTGCTCGGGCTGCGGCGACAGGTCGATGACGTCGTCGATGAGCTGGAACGCCACGCCGATCCGCTCGCCGAACTCGACGATGGGCTTCTCGAACGTGGGGTCGGCGCCGGAGAAGACGATGCCCGACTGCGCGGCCGCGGCGATGAGCGAGCCGGTCTTGTCGGCGAGCACCTGGATGTAGTGCGCGATCGGGTCTTCGCCCTCGGTGGGGCCGACCGTCTCGTGGAGCTGGCCGAGCACGAGCCGCTCGAACGTGTCGGCCTGCATGCGGATGGCCCGCTCGCCGAGGCTCGCCATGAGCTGGCTGGCGCGGGCGAACAGCAGGTCGCCGGTGAGGATCGCGACCGAGTTGCCCCACACGGTCTGCGCGCTGGGCACGCCGCGTCGGCGCTCGGAGTCGTCCATGACGTCGTCGTGATACAGCGAGCCGAGGTGGGTGATCTCGATCGCCTCGGCGGCCATCACGACATCGTCGTTGGCACCCGCGCCGAGCTGCGCGGTGAGCAGCGTCAGCATCGGGCGCACGCGCTTGCCGCCCGCTTCGAGCAGGTAGCGCGTCGAGACATCCGCGATCGAGTCGGCGAAGCTGACTTCTCGCAGGAGCCCCGCTTCGACGCGCTCGATGCCATCGTCGATCGCCCTCGCCATCGCCCGGTCGGCGGATGACGCGAAGACACGTTCGCTCAGGCCGAGGTTGGCGGCGAGCGCGGAGCCGCGTCGCGCGACCGGGTGGCTCGGATTCACGCTCCCCAGCCTACCGGTGCCCCGACGGGCCCTCTGTTCTGCCGGTCGAGGAGCGCCGGAGGCGCGTCTCAGTTCTGCCGGTCGAGGAGCGCCGGAGGGCGCGTCTCAGTTCTGCCGGTCGAGGAGCGCCGGAGGCGCGTCTCGAGACCCCCTAGGCCCCGGTGAGGGTTTCGAGACGGGCGCTGCGCGCCCTCCTCAACCCGCAGAGCGGGGGGCGCTTCGCGCCCTCCTCAACCCGCAGCGGGCTTGCGGGCGCGGTGCAGCGCGACGACGCCCATCGTGAGGTTGCGCCACTCGACGTCGACCCATCCCGCCTCGCGGATCCAGCCCGCGAGCGTGGGCTGGTCGGGCCACGCGTTGATCGACTCGTTGAGGTACTCGTAGGCGGTGTCGTTCGAGCTCGAGAGCTTCACGAGCGGCGGCATCACGTAGCGCTGGTACGCGTGGTACCCGGTTCGCACGAAGGCCACGGGCGGGTGCGAGAACTCGCAGATCACGAGCCGACCGCCGGGCTTGGCGACGCGGAGGAACTCGGCGAGCGCCTGCTTCGGCTCGTTCACGTTGCGCAGGCCGAAGGAGATCGTGACGGCGTCGAAGTGCGTCGTCGCCGAACGGAAGCTTCGTGGCATCCGCCTCGACGAAGACGACGTTCGCCACGCCGGCCTGGCGACGACGGCCGACCTCGATCATGCCGGGCGAGAAGTCGGCAGCGACCACGGATGCCCCGGACTTCGCGAGGCTCGCACTCGACGTGCCGGTTCCGGCCGCCACATCGAGGATGCGCTCCCCCGCCTTGGGCGCGACCGCGCGGGTCGTGGCGACCCGCCAGAGCGGCGCGTTGCCCACGGAGAGCACGTTGTTCGTGCGGTCGTAGCGGTCGGCGACCCGGTCGAACATCGCCGACACCTGGCTCGGATCCTTGCCGAGGTCTGCGCGCGTCATGCCCCGAGTCTACGGCGCGGGTCCAGCCCGGCGAGCGGCCCGGGGCCGGCTCGCGGCGGCTCGGAGATCGGCTCGGTCTGCTCGTCTGGGAGCTGGCTGCGCGTGTTCCATGCGGCGGAATGCTTCGACGTTCGGCTGCGTTGGCACACACGGCAGACATCGATGCGGGCGCATGCTCGCGAGGAGGAGATCCATGAAGGCCATCTGGAACGGAGCGGTGCTCGCGGAGTCCGACGACACGGTCGTCGTCGAGGGCAACCACTACTTCCCGCGCGAGTCGATCGACGAGCGGCACTTCGCCCCGAGCGGCAACCGCAGCGTGTGCCACTGGAAGGGCACCGCGAACTACTTCCACGTGGAGGTCGACGGACAGCGCAACCCGAACGCCGCCTGGTACTACGCCACCCCGTCCGAGGCGGCCTCGGACATCACGGGCCACGTCGCGTTCTGGCACGGCGTGGAGGTCGTCGCGGCTTAGGCCGGGTTTCGAGACGCCGCTTCGCGGCTCCTCAACCCGCAGAGCCTGACGCCGCTTCGCGGCTCCTCAACCCGCAGAGCCTGACGCCGCTTCGCGGCTCCTCAACCCGCACCCACGGCTCAACCGGCAGCGGTCGCGCGACGTAGGCTGGTGCGGTGACCCAGACGGATGCCCCGGCGCCGCACACCGCCGCCACGCGGCTCGTCGTGCGCACCGAACCCGTCGACGAGCTCGCGCCGCTGATCCCGCGCGCCGACCCGCGGCATCCGCTGCTCTGGATGCGCCGCGGCGAGGGCATCGTCGGCCTCGGCGAGACGATCCGCATCGAGACGAGCGGGCCGAGCCGCATCGCCGACGCCGCCGCCGCGTGGACGTCGATCTCCGCGGCCGCCGACGTCGACGACCGCGTGGGGCTGCCCGGCACCGGACTCGTGGCGTTCGGCGCGTTCGCGTTCGCCGACAGGTCCGCATCCACGAGCGTGCTCGTGGTGCCCGAGCTCGTGCTCGGCCGCCGCGACGGCCGCGCCTGGGTGACCCGCATCGCGCTCGCGACGGTCGACGGCGACGGCAGCGCAGCGGATGCCGCGGCATCCGTCGCCCTCGAGATCCCCGACCCGGCGCCGAAGCGCCGCGTGCCGCGGGTGACGTTCTCGCCCGGTGCCGTTCCGCCCGAGCAGTACGAGGCGGCCGTCGCCGAGGCGGTGCGCCGAATCGACGCCGGCGACCTCGCGAAGGTCGTGCTCGCCCGGCAGCTGCTCGGCGAGCTGCACGAGGAGGACGGCCTGCGGGCGGTCATCAACCGGCTCGCCGAGGACTACCCCGACACCTGGGTGTACGCGGTCGACGGCCTCATCGGCGCGAGCCCCGAGACGCTCGTGCGGGTCGACCACGGCACCGTCTCGGCGCGCGTGCTGGCCGGCACGACCGCGCGCGGTGCGGGCGAGGCATCCGACCGCGAGCGCGCCGCCGCCCTCTCCGCGTCGCCGAAGGACCGCGACGAGCACGCCCTCGCCGTGGCGAGCGCCGTGAAGCGACTCGCCCCCCACACGGCACGGCTCGATGCGAGCCCCGAGCCGTTCACGCTGCAGCTGCCGAACCTCTGGCACCTCGCCACCGACCTCAAGGGCACGCTCGGCGACGGCTCGAGCTCGCTCGACCTCGTGCAGGCGGTGCACCCGACCGCCGCCGTCGCCGGCACGCCCCGCCGGGTCGCGCTGCGAGTGCTCGCCGAGCTGGAGGGCTTCGACCGTGGCCGCTACGCCGGCCCGGTCGGCTGGATCGACGGCGACGGCGACGGGGAATGGGCCATCGCGCTGCGGTGCGCGCAGGTCGAGCCCGACGGCACGATCGCCGCATATGCCGGATGCGGCATAGTGCATGATTCCCAGCCGGCCGACGAGCTCGCCGAGACGGTCATGAAGTTCCGGCCCATCGTGGAGGCCTTCGGCGGCTGAGCGGATGCCGCGCGCGCCTGCCGGCTCCCGCTCGGCGGCATGTTGCCGCCGCAGAATCGATTTACTGGGTCGACAAATCGACCGAATCCTCGGAAGGAACCATGCCGACGAGCTCGCCGAGACGTCATGGAGTTCCGGCCATCGTGGAGGCCTTCGGCGGCTGAGCGGATGCCGCGCGCCCTGCCGACTCCCGCTCGGCGGCATGTTGCCGCCGCAGAATCGATTTACTTGTCGACAAATCGACAAATTGCGACCGAATCTGCGGACGCACACGGACTCGCACCCACGGATTCGGCGGGAGCCCGCGGATTCGGCGGGAGCGATTCGAGGCGGCGGACATCCGCACCAGGCGCCACCGTGCGGGCTCGCGAACCGGTCAGCGCAGCATCCGCTCAGCTCGCGACGAGCCGCGCCTTCTCGGCCTCGACGTCGTAGTCGGGCTTCGGCCACTCGAGCCGCATGGCCTCGAGCGCCTCGATGAGCAGGTGCTGCACCGCGAGCCGCGCGTACCACTTGCGATCCGCGGGGATCACGTACCAGGGCGCGATCGGCGTCGCCGTGCGGTCGAACGCGATCTGGTAGGCCTCCTGGTACATCGGCGCAGAGCAGCCGCTCGTCGACGTCGCCCGGGTTGTACTTCCAGTGCTTCTCGGGTCGCTCGAGCCGGTCGAGGAGCCTGGCCTTCTGCTCCGTCGGACGAGATGTGCAGCATGACCTTGATGATCGTCGTGCCCTCGTCGACGAGCTGCGCCTCGAACTCGTTGATGGCGCCGTAGCGTCGCTCGATCTCCTCGGGCGGTGCGAGCTCGCGCACGCGGGCGATGAGCACGTCCTCGTAGTGCGACCGGTCGAAGACGCCGATCTTTCCGGCCGCGGGCGCCTGCTTCCGGACGCGCCAGAGGAAGTCGTGCGCGAGCTCCTCGTCGGTGGGCTTCTTGAAGGCGGCGAGCTGCACGCCCTGTGGGTCGACGGCGCCCACGACGTGCTTCACGATGCCGCCCTTGCCCGCGGTGTCCATGGCCTGCAGCACCAGCAGGACGCGCCGTCCGTCGTCGCCCATCTGGTGGTTCGCGAAGAGCCGCTCCTGGAGGTCGGCGAGCACGAGCGACGCCCTCGGCGAGCGCCGCCTGCCCCGCGGCCTTGTCGCCCTCGAACCCGGGATGCACATCGGTGGGCGCTGCGGCGAGCTTGAACCCGGGGCCGACCCGCAGGAGCTCGCTCGGATCCTCGGTCCAGTACATCTCGCGGCTCATGGCACGCTCCCCTCGCGCGACGCGGCGCCGCGTAGGGTTCCATCCTGTCGACCGAGCGGATGCCGCGGCAAGGCGGCGCGCGGAGCCGATCGTGCCGTGGCACCCAGTGGACGCGCGGAACCCGACCGGCGGCACGCGCGGTCAGCGCCTGAGCGGGACCTCGACGATCTGGGGCCCGTCGATGCGCGCGGTGAGCGCCTCCTCGAGTTCGCCGCGAGTCGCGCCGCGCGCGTAGTCCCAGCCGTAGGCGGCGGCGAGCGTGGCCAGGTCGACGTGCTGCGGCGTGAACTGCACGCGGTCGAACGCGTCGGGCGCGGCCGAACCCGCGACCTCGAGGGCGTCGAAGATCGTGCCGCCGCCGTCATTGCCCACGATGAGCTGGAGACGCGGACGCGGCTCCCCCGCGCCGAGCAGCAGCGAGCCCACATCGTGGAGCAGCGTGAGGTCGCCGATGAGGGCGCGCGTGACGCCCGTGCGGGTCGAGGAGCCGCGCAGCGGCGTCCCGAGACCCACGGCGGCCAGCGCCGCATCCGTGCGGGTCGCGGAGTCGAGCAGCGGCGTCTCGGGACCCTCGATCGCCGCCATGTCCGTAAGGGTCGAGGAGCCGCGCAGCGGCGAACCGAAGCCCAGGGCCGCCGCCACCTCCCCGCGGGTCGAGGAGGCGCGCAGCGGGCGTCTCGACACCCTTGGTGGCCGCCGCGGCATCCGGCTGCAATGCCTCGCCCGGAACCGGCGACTGGCTCGCGATCGCGATGCCGAGCGCCGTGCCCACGGTGCCGTCGATGCCGGCGAGGCCGCGGTTCGCGTGCGCGGAGATGTGCCGGCCGGGAACTGCGCGATCGGCGTCGCGGATGAGTCGTGACGCGCCGAAGACGAGTCGGTCGTGCGGCCACGTCGCCGCCCAGACCGCGTCGACGAGCATCCGCCGCGTGATGGGCGCTCGCATCGCCGCCGAGCTGCCGGCGCATGTACTCGCGCTGCGCGGCGAAGTCCGAGACGTGTCCGGTCTCGCCGACACCGCTGAGGCCGGATGCCGCCTCGGGCAGCCCCTCGTCGACGAGCATGCGGCTCGCCCGAACCCAGCGGCGCGTCCACGCGCGCTCGTCGGCCGACTCCTCGTGCACGGCGACGCGAACCGCCCGCTCGAAGCGGTGCGACGCGGCGCCCGGGGTTGTACCACTCGATGCCGGTCGGGGCCACGGCGATCGTGTCGACGCCCTCGCGCTGCACCAGCGCGGGGACCTCGCGCGACAGGGTCGGATGCCCGAACACGACCACACGCTCGACGGCGTCGCCGAAGCCCGGCTCGCGCAGCAGCTCCCGGTAGGCGACCACGAGGTTCGGGCCGAAGTGCGCCCCGCTCGTGACCTCGGCGATGAGCGGCCAGTCGCCCTCGCGAGCGAACTCCTCGGCCACCGGACCGGCCCCGGCTCCGGCCACGACGACGGTGCGCGGGCCGTGCTCGATCACCGCGGCGCCCGCGGCGACGTCGATCAGCGGCGGGCGCAGCGAGACGCGTCTCGAGCATGCGGGTCCACGCGCGGCGGCGACATCGAGCGTGAGCACGGCCGAGAGCGGCTCGCGGAACTGCAGGTTCAGGTGCACCGGTCCGGGCCCGGGGTGCGGCACGGGGTCGCCCGCGGCGTCGCGGCCGAGTGCCGCGTCGACGGCCTCGCGGGCGAGGCGAGCCGCGGCATCCGCTTCGCCGGGTGCACCCTCGGGTGCGGCGACGTCGCGCTCGAGGCGCACGGCCCCCGCGAAGATGCCAGGCTGCATGGTGGTCTGGTTCGAGCGGATGCCGCGCAGCTCCGCCGGCCGGTCGGCCGAGCAGACGATGAGCGGCACGCCCGCGTGGTGCGCCTCGAGCACCGCGGGATGGAGGTTCGCGACGGCCGTGCCCGACGTGGTGACGACCACGGCCGGCCGGCCCGACTCGATCGCCGTGCCGAGCGCCAGGAACGCCGCGCCCCGCTCGTCGATGCGCACGTGCAGCCGGATCGCGCCGACGCGCTCGAGCTCGGCCGCGGCGAGCGCGAGCGCCTGGGATCGCGACCCGGGGGCCACGACGAAATCGCGGACGCCCTGGTGCACGAAGGCGCTGAGGAGCGCCATCGCAGCATCGCTCGCGGGGCTCCGCCTGGCGTGGGCCCGGCGGGGCGCCGGTTCAGCCATTCGGTCGCCCGGTGGGTCCCGCCTCACCCGGCGCGTCGGGCGCATCAGGGTGCTTGCGCTCGGTGCCGAGCGTGTCGCCGGTGTCGAAGCCGTCGCCGGATGCCGCGGTGCCCGAGCCACCCGACGCGACCCGAGCCACCCGAGCCGCGACCGGTGCCCGCGCCGGGAGTCGACGGATTGCGGGGGTCGTCGGCGTCGAGCTCGGCGAGCTCCTGCTCCATGCGGCGGATGCGCTCATCCTGCTCGGCATCGCTGCGCAGGCGGCGGAGGAACTCGGCATCGTCGTCGGGTGCAACCGTGCCACCGCGCGACGCGCCGATGCGGTTGGCGCGACCGCGGCCCACGATGAACCACAGGAGCCCGCCGATGATGGGCACGAAGAGGATCACGACGATCCACCAGCCGCGGCGCAGGCCACGGATGCGCATGCGATCGAAGAATGCGCAGTCGGCGACGGCGTAGATCGTGAAGATCACGGCGGCGACGCCGAGTCCGAAGAGCAGCCGGGCCATGCTCACAGTCTAGGCGCGTCAGACCCCACTCGGGCTGTGAGAGCGCCCAGCAGCTCCGACCTACACTGTTCAGGTGAAATCCGTGCCCGTCTGGATCTGGTACACCGCGCTGCGCATCCTGCTGTTCGTCGTGCCGCTCGCCGTGCTCCTCCTCGCGGGCGTCAACCCGTGGGTGTCCGCCGCGGTCGCCGCCGTGTTCGGCCTCAGCGCGTCGCTGATCTTCCTTCGTCGCCAGCGCGAGTCGATCGCGAGCGACCTCTACGCCGCCCGGCATCGCGAGACGCCGGCCGTGCGCGACGACGACGAGGAGGAGGACGCCGCGATCGACGCGAGCGCTCCCGAGCGTCGCGACGACTGACGACGCGACGCCCGACGCGGGTCCTCAACCCGCCGGCGATCAGAGCGCGAACGCGAGCCCGAGCCCGACGCCGTAGACGAGCGCGGTGAAGCTCGCCAGCTGCAGCGCGAGCAGGAGCTCGCGCGGCGTCTTGCGCCCAGAGCACGATGACGCTCGCCGGGAGCGCGAGCAGCAGCGCGAACATCACGAGCCACGCGGTCGGGTAGAGCAGCGCGAAGAACGCGACGATCGCGAACGGCACGAGCATGAACACCGCGAACAGGATGCGTCCCGCGAGCGGCCCGACGAGCACCGCGAGCGTGCGCTTGCCGGCCGCCTTGTCCTGCGCGACGTCGCGCAGGTTGTTGGCCATCAGCACCGCGCAGGCGATCAGGCCCGCGCCGACACCGCCGAGCCACGCCTCGAGGTTCACCGTGAGCGCCTGCACGTAGGCCGAGCCCGGCGGTGGCGACGAGCCCGAAGAACACGAACACGAAGAGCTCGCCGAGGCCGTAGTAGCCGTAGGGGTGCTTGCCGCCCGTGTAGAACCAGGCCGCGACGATGCGCGACCGCGCCGACCGCGAGCAGCCACCACTGCTGGGTCACGATCACGAGCGCGAGGCCGGCGAGCGCCGCGAGCGCGAAGAAGCTGAGCGACACGGCGAGCACGTGCGCGCGGCTTCGCGGCGCCCGACCCGTGAGCCGGGCGGGCCCGACGCGGTGGTCGTCGGTGCCGCGCACCCCGTCGGAGTAGTCGTTGGCGTAGTTCACCGCGATCTGCAGTGCCAGCGCCACGACGAGGGCGAACAGCGCGCGGGCCGGATGCCACGGGCCGTCGGCGATGGCGACGACGCCCGCGCCCGTGCCGAGTGCGACCGGGGCGATCGCCAGCGGCAGGGTGCGCAGCCGCGCCGCCGGCCACCCAGTCGGCGGCCGTCGCGGGACCCCGGCGCGCGGCCGGCGCGTTCGCCGCCTTGGCAGGATTGCCCGAGCGGCCGTGCGTGCCGCGGTTCCGGACGTCGTCGGGGTTCATGCGCTGGGGTTTCGGGCGTGCCACATGGCCATGCTAGTTCGCGACCCTATGACGCCGGGGCGCGCACGACGCGTCAGCGCACGTCCTTAGCGCATCGAGGTAGGCGCGCGCGACGACCTCGAGCTCCTCGACGGTGAACTCCTCGTGCAGGCGGCGCATGCCGGCGAGGATGCCGCGCGTAGGGATCGTCCTGCCCGCCCGCGAGACCCGCGCCGGCGCAGCGCATCGCGGCCGCGCCCGCACGACCACGCGCCGGCGATCGTCGGGATCGGTCGACGCTCGCATGAACCCGTGACTTCTCGAGCGCGGTCGAGCACCCGCGTCGTGGTACTCGTCGGCGAGCTCGGTCTAGCTGAGACTCACCTCGTCGCCCGCGGTCATCGGCGAGATGTCCGCCGCGCTCGATGAACGCCGAGAGCCTGTGAGGTCGACCACGTTCAGTCCGAGCGACCGGGCGATGCGTTCGTTGGTCATCACCGACGACGCGATCACGAGCTGCAACAGCTCGACGATGCGCCCGTGACCTCGGCCTTGCTTGACATCCGCGCCTCGACTCCCTATTGTTCCCGTTATGGGATTATCCCATTTCGGGACTATCCCGTACATGGAAACAATACTCAGCATACGAAAGGACGACGACGATGACCACCATCCCTCGCCGAGGCCTCGCCATCGGCATCCTCCTGTTCGCCTCGTTCATGGACCTCCTCGACGTCACGATCGTGCAGGTGGCGCTGCCGTCGATCGGCGCCGACCTCGGGGCATCCGAAGCGCAGCTCGAATGGATCGTGAGCGGCTACCTGCTCGCCTTCGCGGTCGCGCTGATCACGGGCGGCCGGCTCGGCGACCTGTTCGGGCGACGCCGCGTGTTCCTCATCGGCATCGCCGGCTTCACACTCGCGTCCGCCGCGGCCGCGGCCGCCTGGTCGGGCGAAGTGCTCGTGGCCACCCGCATCGCGCAGGGGCTGTTCGCGGCGCTCATGGTGCCGCAGCTGCTCGCGTCGGTGCAGGCGCTCTTCAGTCCGCGCGAGCGCGCGCCCGATGTACGGCCTCATCGGCGGCGTGAGCGGGCTCGCCGCCGTGCTCGGGCCGGTGCTCGGCGGCTGGCTCATCGACGCCGACCTCTGGGGGCTCGGCTGGCGCACCGTCTTCCTCATCAACATCCCGGTGGGCATCGTGATCTTCGTGCTCGCCGCGCGATTCGTGCCCGAGACCCGATCCGAGCGTCCGATGCGCCTCGACCTCGTGGGCGTCGTGCTCCTGAGCGCGATCGTGCTCGCGTTCATGGTGCCGCTCATCGAGGGCCGGTCGCTCGGCTGGCCGGCCTGGCTCTGGATCCCGGTGGCCGTCGGCGCGCTGCTGCTCGTGATGTTCGTCGCGTACTCGCGCCGACGCATGCGCCGGGACGGCTCGGCCCTGCTGCCCATGCCGCTCTTCGCCGACCGCGGCTTCTCGGCCGGCATCGTGACCCAGGCCACGTTCCAGGGATCGCTCAACGCGTTCACGCTGCCGTTCATCATCTACCTGCAGGTCGGGCTCGGCTTCGACGCGCTCACCGCCGGCCTCAACCTGCTCGCCTTCAGCCTCGGCGCGCTGCTCGGCACGGGCGTCGTCATCCCGCTCGTGGCCCGCGTCGGCAAGTACCTCGTCACCCTGGGCGCGGTGCTCCTCGGCGCCGGCCTGCTGTGGGTGTTCGCGGTCGTCGCCGAGACGGGCGCGGAGTTCAGCGGCTGGGCTGCGGTCTGGCCGATGCTGCTCTCGGGCGTCGGGCCTCGCGCTGCTCGTCATCCCGCTCGTCGACGTCGCACTCGCCACCGTGCCGGTGGCCGATGCCGGTGCGGCATCCGGCGCCTACAGCACGTTCCAGCAGCTCGGCGCCGCGGCCGGCGTCGCGATCTCGACGACCGTGTTCTTCTCGGTCGTCGGCGACGACTGGAGCCGCGAGCATGTGCTCACCGCGCTGCAGGCATCGGTGTGGGTCGCAGTCGCCGGCTTCGGCATCGCCGCCCTCGCGAGCCTGTTCCTGCCCGGCCGGGCAATGGTGCAGGCGCACCTCGAGGAAGCGCGCCGGCTCGCCGAGGCCGACGCGGAGGCGGATGCCGCGATGGATGGTTCGGTGCCGGCGCCCGTCGGATGATCCCGGCGCTCCGCGCTACAGGGTCCGATCGCCGCGCAGCCTCGCCTCGAGTGCGCGGCGATCGGGCTTGCCCGACGCGAGCAGCGGCAGTCGGTCCACGAGTGCGAGGCGCACGGGGCGGGCGGCGGGCGTGAGCCCGGCGCATCGGTCGCCGCGGCGAGGGTCGCGAGCGCGTCGGATGCCGCGGCGGCATCCGTGCGCACCGCCACGATCGCGGCGCGCTCGCCCCACTCGAGGTCGGGCACGCGCACGGCGACGGCCTCGCCGAACCCCGGGACCGTCCGCACCGCTCGCTCGACGTCGCCGAGCGAGACCTTGACGCCGCCCGAGATGATCACGTCGTCGGCACGGCCGCGGATGCGCAGCGTGCCGTCGTGCGCGAGCTCCCCGAGGTCGCCCGTGCGGTACCAGCGGGTGCCGTCGGCGTCGGTCGCGAAGGCCGCGGCCGAGCGTGCGGGATCGCCGAGGTAGCCGTCGGCGAGCATCGGCCCCGACAGCTCCACGCCGCCGTCGGCGATGCGCACGCGCGACGCCGTCGAGCGGGCGACCGTCGTAGACGCAGCCGCCGGCCGTCTCGCTCGAACCGTAGGTGCGGGTGATGCGGACGCCGAGGGTGTCGGCCGCCAGGATCAGCGCCGGCGCGGCCGCCTGCCCGCCGAGCAGGATGCGGTCGAACGACATGCAGCGCGTCGGCGACCTTGCGGTCGGTCTTCGCGGCCTCGATGAGCCGGCTGAGCTGCACGGGCACGAGCGACGTGTAGCGCGGCCGCCGCCGGTCGAGCCGAGCGGATGCCTCGGCGAACGCGACCGGGTCGAAGTGCTCGCCCTCGAGCACCACGGGCTCGGTGCCCGCGACGATGGATCGCACGAGCACCTGGGCGCCGGCGATGTAGTGCGCGGGCAGCGCGAGCAGCCACTGCCCGGGCCCGCTGAGCGCAGCCTCGGTCGCCGCCGCGCTCGCGCGAAGCGCGTCGGCCGGGAGCATCACGCGCTTCGGGGCATCCGTGGAGCCGCTCGTCTCGACCACGAGCGCGATGCCGTCGTCGACCACCCAGGCGGGCTCGGCCTCTGCGGGTTGAGGAGCCCGCGCAGCGGGCGTCTCGAAACCCGACCGTCGCCGACGGGCCACACCGCCGGTCCGCCGTCGAGCGCGACGCGCAGCGCAGCCATGACGCCCGCGACATCCGCCGCGGAAACCTGCACGAGGGGTTTCATCGCCGCACCGGCTCAGAAGTGCCAGGGATACGGACCCCAGTCGGGATCGCGCTTCTCGAGGAACGCGTCGCGGCCCTCGACGGCCTCGTCGGTGCCGTACGCCAGGCGCGTCGCCTCGCCGGCGAACACCTGCTGGCCCACCATGCCGTCGTCGACCGCGTTGAACGCGAACTTCAGCATGCGGATCGCCGTCGGCGACTTGGTGAGGATCGTGCGGGCCATCGCGATGGCCTCGCGCTCGAGCTCGGCGTGCGGCACGACCCGGTTCACCGCGCCCATCTCGTACGCGCGCTGGGCGCTGTACTCCTCGGCGAGGAAGAACACCTCGCGCGCGAACTTCTGCCCGATCTGGCGGGCGAAGTACGCCGAGCCGTAGCCGGCGTCGAAGCTGCCGACGTCGGCATCCGTCTGCTTGAACCGGCCGTGCTCCAAGCTCGCGATCGAGAGGTCGCAGACGACGTGCAGCGAGTGCCCGCCCCCCGCCGCCCAGCCCGGAATGACGGCGATGACGACCTTGGGCATGAACCGGATGAGCCGCTGCACCTCGAGGATGTGCAGGCGCCCGACCGCCGCGTGGCCGCCGTGCGGCCGGTCTCGCCCTCGACGAGGCCGGTCTCGGCATCGGAGTACTTGTAGCCGTCGCGGCCACGGATGCGCTGGTCGCCGCCGGAGCAGAACGCCCAGCCGCCGTCCTTCTCGCTCGGGCCGTTGCCGGTGAGCAGCACGACGCCGATGCGCGGATTCGTGCGGGCGTCCTCGAGCGCGCGGTAGAGCTCGTCGACGGTGTGCGGGCGGAACGCGTTGCGCACCTCGGGCCGGTCGAACGCGATCCGGGCGATGCGGCCGTCGAGCGAGTGGTGATAGGTGATGTCGGTGAACCCGGCGCCGGCTCTCTGCCCCGCGACGCCGGACGCGGCATCCGTCCACTCGCTCGCATCGAACAGTTCGGAGACCTCGCGCGCCATGCCCCAAGCCTATTCCCGCGGGCCTCGGCCGGACGGGCGCTCGGGCGCGGGCCGCACGGTGCCGGCGGGCGCTCGGGGACCCGACCGCCTACGTGACGGGCGTCTCGGGCGCAGGGCCGCCCGTGACGAACGCCACCACGCCGGCGTACACGATCGAGCCGATCCAGATCGCGCCCCACGTGAGCGGGATCAACGCCGCGACGGCCAGCACGAGCCCGATGACGGCGATGAGCACGTTGCGTCCGGCCGAGTCGGCGCGCACCTCGGTGGCCTCGACGCCCAGCGTGTCGAACTCGTCGGACATGTGCACCCCCAAGTCGGCCCACCATAACAGACGGACGTCCGCAGAGACCCTGCATCGGCGGCTCAGGCGGCCGCGGCATCCGCAGTGCAGGACATCTCGGTCTGGATACCCCCTCTGGCCGCGTGCGCTGACGCCTCTGGCCGGATGGGCAGGCGCCTCCGGCCGCGTGCGCTGACCGATCTCCTGCGTTCTCAGGATGAGACGCACGTCAGGGCTTCCACGGCACCCAGCGACGTCCTCATCCTGAATTCCGGATGCCGCGGGCCGGTCGGTGCCACGATGGGGGGGTGACCGACGACGACGCGCCCCTGCCCTCCCTCGACGAGCTGCTCGCCACGGCGCGGGTGGTCGCCCTCCCGCTCGTGACCCGCTTCCGCGGCATCGACGTGCGCGAGGCGATGCTGTTCGAGGGACCGGAGGGGTGGACGGAGTTCTCGCCGTTCGCCGAGTACGACGACCCCGAGGCATCCGCCTGGCTCGCCGCGGCGATCGAGTACGGCTGGAACGCGCCGCCCGCTGCGCTGCGCGACCGGATCCCGGTGAACGCCACCGTGCCGGCGGTCGACCCCGACAGCGTCGCCGCGGTGCTCGCCCGATTCCCCGGATGCCGTACGGCGAAGGTGAAGGTCGCGGGCGGCGACGAGACCCTGGGGGCGGATGTCGCCCGCGTGCGCGCCGTGCGCGAGGCGCTCGGCCCCGAGGGGCGCATCCGCGTCGACGCGAACGGCGGGTGGAACGTGGACGAGGCCGAGCACGCCATCCACGCGCTCGCGCCGTTCGACCTCGAGTACGTGGAGCAGCCGTGCGCGAGCGATCGAGGAGCTCGTCGAGATCCGCCGTCGCACGAAGTACATGGGCATCCCGATCGCGGCCGACGAGAGCGTGCGCCGGGCCGACGACCCGCTCGCGGTCGCCGAGGCCCGCGCCGCCGACCTGCTCGTGATCAAGGCGCAGCCGCTCGGCGGCATCCGTCGGGCGCTCCGCATCGTCGCCGACGCGGGGCTGCCCGTGGTGGTCTCGAGCGCGCTCGAGACGAGCGTCGGCCTCGCGATGGGCGCGCAGCTCGCGGCATCCGTGCCCGACCTCGACTACGACTGCGGGCTCGGCACCGCGTCGCTGCTGGCGGCGGATGTCACGCGGGCGCCCCTCCTGCCCGAGGACGGGTCGATCCCGGTGCGGCGGGTGCTTCCCGACCCCGAACTGCTCGACCGCTACGCCGCCGACCCCGACCGCACGGACTGGTGGATCGAACGGCTCGGCCGCGTGCACGCGCTGCTCCTCGAGCCCGCTGAGGGTTGAGGAGCGGGCGCAGCCCGCGTCTCGCATCTGCGGGTTGAGGAGCGGGCGCAGCCCGCGTCTCGAAACCCGACGCCGGTGCGGCGTGGGTTTCGAGACGCGTCGCCCTCCGGGCGTCGCTCCTCAACCCGCAGAAGCCCTACCAGAGCACGATCACCATGGGCACCGACTGCGCGTCGGCGTAGCCCTCCGCACCGTCGAACGCGACCGTCAGCACGTGGACGCCGGCACCGAGCTTCGGCAGCTTCACGTCGAAGCGACCTGCGTCGCTTGCCGCCACCTGCGTCGTCGCGATGACGTCGCCGCCGTCGAGCACGGTGAGCGTGCCGACCGCGTCGGTCTCATCGGCCGCCACCACGTGCCCGCCGAGCTTCAGCGCCGACCCGGCCTTCGCGAAGACCTTGTTCGGCACCGCGATCACCGACGTGGCGATCTCGGCGGGCTCCTGCTCGTCGACGAGCACCGCGACCGAACGAGCCGGCACCGTGACCGAGCCCGTCGCGGCATCCCACGCGGTCGTCTTCACGACCGGGTCGGCACCGTTCGCCTGCGCGTCGGTGAGGGCGAACTCGCGACCGGCGAGCCCGTCCACCTGCTCGGTGATCGCCTCGGGCGACGCGTTGAACACGACCAGCGCACCGTCGAGCTCGGTGTCGGCGTCCGCCCCCACGAGGTCGTCGATCTGCATCACGATGAGGCCCGGCGTGGCATCCGCCCCGCTGTTCGGGAAGGTCACCTTCTCGTCGATGAGCTCTGCCGAGCCGAGCTGCAGCAGGTCGACCTCGTCGCGCACGCGCAGCAGGTCGAGGGCGGATGCCTCGGCGGCCGCGATGTCCGCCGCACCCGGCTTGAGCGCCGGGTTCGCGAGCAGCGGCGCCATGATCGACCACTTGCCCTCGTTGTCCGCGGCAGGAGGGAGGCCCGACCCGAAGGTCGACTCCTGGCCGGTCCAGTCGATGCGGTTGAACCAGTCGCCCGAGTTGTAGCTGTTGCGGTCGAGCGACTTGGAGCGCAGGAGCTCCGTTCCGGCATGCCAGAACGAGGGCGACTGCGAGAGGGTCACCGTCGCGAGCGACAGCGTGTTCATGCGCACGCGGTCGGCCATCGGCGTGTCCGTCGGCAGCTTGAACACCGAGAGGTCGTAGAGCGTCTCGTTGTCGTGCGCGTCGACGTAGTTGATGACCTCGTCGGGCTGGTCGGCGTAGCCCGCCGGCGACCCGTTGTAGTCGAACTGGTCGCCGCGCTTCAGGACGCCGTCGGATCCCGTGAACTCGAAGTCGCGGAGGTTGCCCGCGAGTCCGAGCTTGACCAGGTCGGTCTGCTGCCCGAGCGTGCGGTCGGCGGGGTCGATCGGCGACCCGTTCGGGTCGGTGCCGAGCCCGGTGCCGAAGCCCTGGTCGAACGTCGACGCCCCGTCGACCGGGCTGCCGCCGTGCACGCCGTCGCGCAGCCGGTCGTTGAACGACCCGATGCCCGTGCCGCCGAGCTGGCCCTGGGTGGCCTGCTCGAACAGGGCGTTGTTCGCGACCTCGCCGAAGTTCCAGCCCTCGCCGTAGAGGTACACGGCCGAGCCGTCGACGCCGTCCGCCTCGAGGGTCAGCTCGTCGAGGGCCGCCCGCACGGCGAGCATGTTCGCCTTCGAGTGGTGCCCCATGAGGTCGAAGCGGAAGCCGTCGACCTTGTACTCCGTGGCCCACAGCACCACGGAGTCGACCATGAGCTTCTCGGCGACCTCGTGCTCGGTGGCGACGTTCTGGCAGCACGTCGAGGTCTCGACGTTGCCCGCCTTGTTCAGGCGCTGGTAGTAGCCGGGCACGATCCGGTCGAGCACCGACTTCTCACCCTGGCCGGATGCCGCGGTGTGGTTGTACACCTCGTCGAGCACGACCTGCAGGCCCGTGGCGTGCAGCGCACCCACCATCTCGCGGAACTCCGCGACGCGTGCGCCGCCGTTCGGGTCCACCGCGTAGGAGCCCTCGGGCGCCTGGAAGTGGAACGGGTCGTAGCCCCAGTTGAAGCCGTCGAGGTCGCGGATCGGCTCGAGGCACGCCTGCTGCTCGGGCGACGCCGGCCCGAACGACGCGAGGTCGCACGCCGGCGTCGCCTGCGCCGCGCGATTCTCCTCGATCGTGGCGATGTCGAACGTCGGCAGCAGGTGCACCGTGTTGATGCCGGCGTCCGCGAGCTGCTGCAGCTGGGCCGTGCCGGCCGAGTCGCGCGTGAAGGCGCGGTAGGTGCCGCGTTCCTCGGCCGGAACCGTCTCGTCGCCGATCGAGAAGTCGCGCACGTGCAGCTCGTAGATCGCGCGGTCGACGGGGCGCTCCACGATCGGCGCGGGCGTCTCCGCCCACTGCTCGGGGGCGAGCGACGGGTCGTCGAGGTTCACGACGACCGACCGGGCCGAGTTCGTCGTGAGGGCCACGGAGTACGGGTCGGTGACCGAGTTGGTCTCGATCTCACCCGTCGTCGGCGCGTAGACCTCGACCGACCAGCGGTACTCGTCGCCGACGGATGGGCCGTCGACGCTCCACGTGCCGTCGGCCGCGTCGAACTCGGCGGGGATGACCGCCGGGTCGCCGGTCGCACCCGACTGCCCAGACCTCGAGCGCCACCGACTGCGCGGTCGGCGCCCAGAGCCGGATCGTCGAGTCCATGCCGGTCACGGTCGCGCCGAGCGGGGTCGAGGCGAGCGCGTCGGCGTAGAGGTCGTCGAGCACGCCCGGCACCTGCACGCCGGTGAACGCGGTGAGCGCGCCATCCGTCGAGCTGCGCGACCGCGAGCTGCTCGGTGAGCAGCTGCTGCGCGCCGGCACGGTCGAGGCCCACCGGGTGCAGTGCGAGGTACCCCTCGAGTGCGGGGAACTTCGCCAGCTGCGCGTCGCTGAGGCCCGCCGGGTCGAGCTCGAGCGCGACCGGCTCGTCGCCGCCCGTGATCTCACCCTCGGCCACCGCGAGCGAGGCGTCGGCCGAGTGCTCGAGCGTCCAGGTCGCCGAGTCGGCGGATGCCCCGCCGAGGAACTCGACCGGCCATGCCAGCGTGTCCTCGCTCACCCAGTGCGCCCGCGACTCCCCCGTGCCCGCGAGCGGCGGGTCGGTCACCACGATCTCGAGCACGTGGGTCGCGATCGTGTAGCGGAACTCGACGAGCTTGCCCTCGGTCGCCGTGAACGTGTAGTTCGCGCCGCCCGGCACCCCGCCGACGCCGTAGTTCTCGTCCCACGACATGCCGTGCGCGACCTTCGCCTCGTACGCCCCGTCGGGGATCTCGTCGGTGGCGAACGTGTACACGCCGTCCTTGTCGCCGTCCTGCATGAGCGACGCGAGGCAGTCGGGCGACCAGTCGCCGGGGCATCCGACCTCGGACTGGAAGCTGCCCGGCAGCGTCACGACGGGCCCCTCGGCCGTCGAGGAGACGACCTTCGTGTCGGGGTTCCAGAAGAACGTGATCGGTCCGCCCGCGTGGGTGTAGCCGACGTTCGGTCCGTTCTGCTCGCCGTTCGCGCCGTAGTTCACGTCCCAGCTGCCGTTGAGCGCGACCTTGTACTCGTAGTCGCCCGCGGGCAGGTCGAACGTGCCGGAGTAGATGCCGTCGGCGCGGAGCGTGAGCTTCGCGACCTCGCAGCCGGGCGCCCAGTCTCCGGCGCAGCCCATCTCGGAGTTGTGGCTGCCGGGCACCGTCACGAGGTCGATCGGCGGCTCGGGCTCCTCCTCCTCGACGAGGTTCACGGCGTTGCCCACCGAGGCGTAGGTGCTCGCCGCCGAGCGGTGGCCTGCGGCATCCGTCGACACCGCGCGGTACTCGACGCAGCGTGCCGTTCGCGAGGCCGGCCGTGTCGTGGAAGACGCGGGGGCTCGTGTCCTCGGCCGTGCCGAGCGCGTGCCACTCGTCGGAGCCGGCGACGCGCCAGGCGAAGCTCGTCTCCTGCCAGGTGGCGTCGTCGACGTCGGCGACGACCGGGGCGATGCCGGTGACGCCCGCACCGGCGGCGGGGGTGGCGACCGAGATGGCGGATGCCGCGTCGGGGGCGCTCACCGTGCGGTCGGCCTTCAGCACCACGGTGCCGAGCGCCGGCACGGTCACGGATGCCACGCCGTCGGCGTTCGCGACGACGCCGGGGCCGTCGGTGCCGTACAGCGGCGCGAACACGCCGTCCTTCGTGAGCGTGGGCACCTCGACCGTCTTGGCGGCATTGGAGTTGTTCGCGGCCACCAGGTACTCGACGTGCTCGGTGCGGTCGACGCGCGAGAACGCGTAGACGCCCGCGCCGTTGTCGACGTAGCGCTCGACCTGCGCACCGGTGGCGAGCGCCGGGTGCGAGGCGCGCAGGTCGGCGAGCGTCGAGATGTGGCCGTAGAGCGGGACATCCGTGGCGAGGTGCTCGCCGGTTCCGAAGGTGCTCACCGGTCACGAGGGGCTGGTTCTGGTACTCCGCCACCTGGGTCGGGAAGAGCGTCTGCCGGGCGCTCTGGTCGCCGCCGATGCCCGCGAAGCCCTGCTCGTCGCCGTAGTAGACGACGGGCTGGCCGCGCGTGAGGAAGAGCAGCTCGTGCGCGAGCTCGTCACGCTGCAGCGGGGCATCCGTCGACTGCAGGAAGTAGCCGACGCGGCCCATGTCGTGGTTGCCGAGGAAGGTCGGCAGCGCCGTCGCCGACGAGTCGGGGGTCGTGTAGTAGTCGTCGCCCGCGAAGAGGGACTGCAGGTTCTTCGCCGAGTTGCCGGCCGCGAAGCTCACGGCCTGCGACTGGAACGTGAAGTCGAGCACGGAGTTCATGTCGGTCTTGCGCACGTACGGGCTGAGCTTCACCGGGTCGGCGTCGTAGACCTCGCCGAACATGAAGAAGTCGGGCTTGCCGGCCGCGTGCGCGTAGTCGAGCACCTGCGTCGACCACTGCTCCCAGAACTCGAAGTTCACGTGCTTGGCCGTGTCGATGCGGAACCCGTCGATGCCGAGGTCGACCCACTGCTGGTAGACGTCGACGAAGCCGTTCACGACGGTCGGGTGCTCGGTCATGAGGTCGTCGAGGCCGACGAAGTCGCCGAACGTCACCGACTCGCCCTCCCACGTGGAGTCGCCGCGGTTGTGGTACAGCTTCGAGTCGTTGAGCCAGGCCGGAACCTTGAGGTCGGCGTCCTCGGGCGTCACCGTCGGCGTGTACGGGAAGCTCGTCTCCTCGTCGAGGGCGGGGAACGGCGTGGTGCCGTCGGCGTAGTCGGCGAGGTCGATCTCGTTGCCGTCGGCGTCGCGATAGGGGTCGGTCGCCTGGTCGATGTAGGAGTACTGGCCCTCGGCGTAGTCGATGACGTCGGCCGTGTGGTTCGTGATGATGTCGAAGTAGACCTTGATGCCCTTGGCGTGCGCCTCGCCGATGAGCGCCTCGAGCTCGGCGTTCGTGCCGAGGTGCGGGTCGATCTGGGTGAAGTCGGTGACCCAGTAGCCGTGGTATCCGGCGCTGGCGTTCGCGCCCTCGCCCTGCACCGGGCGGTTCTTGAAGCTCGGCGTGAGCCAGATCGCCGTCGTGCCGAGCCCGTCGATGTAGTCGAGCTGCGAGCGCAGGCCGGCGAGGTCGCCGCCGTTGTAGAAGCCCTTCGCGGTGGGGTCGAAGCCGGTGGCGAGGGCGTCGCCATCGAGCCCGCCCCGGTCGTTCGTGGCGTCGCCGTTCTGGAAGCGGTCGGTCATCACGAAGTAGAAGACCTCGTCGCTGCCGGGCTGGCGCACCGGGTCGGCCACGAGCGCGGCGTCGGATGCCTCGTCGTAGGCGCCGCGCAGGCCGGTGGCCTCGAGGCCGACGCGCTTCAGGTTGTCGTCGAACACGACGCGCACCGGGGTGTCGCCGGCGACCGTGAGCGGGATGTTGTCACCGCCGCCGTTCAGGCCGTACGACTCGTCCCATGCGTCGTTCACGGCGACCTTGTACTCGTAACCGCCCGCGGGGATCGTGAAGTCGGCCGCGTAGACGCCCGGCGTGCCCGTGGGGGCGAGCTCGGTCTCGGCGCACTCGGGCTGCCAGTCGCCGGAGCAGCCGAGCTCCTGCTGCAGGCTGCCGACGAGGGCGAACGTGCGCTCCTCCGCCGATGCCGCCAGGCCCGGCACCAGCGTGAGAGCGGATGCCGCGAGGGCCCCCGATACGACGAGTGCGAACCAGCTTCGTGCGCGAGCGCGTTGCGTCATCCTTGACTCCTGATTTCCGGCACGACCGCGTGCCACCGACCCTTGGGGTGAAGGTAGCAGCGTGGCGCGCGTTAATGCAAGCGCTTGCAACCCCGAGGGTCTTCTGTCTCGGTGAACCGCTCGTTCCGCATGATCATGGGGCTCTCGGCCGACCGCCTGTTGGAAACGCTCTCACCGACTGGCCCTCGTTCGGGGGCTCGACCGGCGCCTGCTCGGACGGATCGTGGAGGCGCTCGAGCGGCGCGCGGCATCCGCTGCCCGTCACGCGGCGATGAGCAAGCCGGTGACGAACATGAAGAGCACTCCGCCGATGATGCCCGCCACGGTGAGCGGCGTCAGGACGCGGCCGGTGTCGCTGCGCAGCAGCGGGAGCAGCTTCACCGCGACCTGTCCGACGGCGCCCGCACCCACGCCGAGCAGGAGGGCGGCGAGGGTGGGCTGATTGACGGATGCTCCGACGAGCGCGCCGAGGATCGCCGGAGCGCCGGCGATGAGCCCGAGGATGGCGAGCCGGCCGAGTCGCGGGCGCGTCCGTGCGAGCGGGGTGACGATCGCGAGTCCCTCGGTGGTGTTGTGGATGGCGAAGCCGATGACCAGGGACGCCCCGAGGGCGAGCGATCCGACCGCGTACGCGGACCCGATGGCCAGGCCTTCGCCGAGGTTGTGCATGCCGATCCCGGTCGCGATCAGGAGCGCGAACATCTGCGGGGAGGGCTCCGCTGCATCGCCCCGGTCGCGTCGCCGCCGCAGGGCGAGCCCCTCGACTCCCTCCAGGGCGAGATAGGCGATGACCGCCCCCAGCAGCACGACGAGACTCCCCCCGAAGGCGGCGCTGTCGGCGACCAGCTCGAGTCCCTCGAGCGTGGCATCCACGGTCAGGTACACGAGCAGGCCCACGGTGAAGGCGAGCAGCCCCCGCACCCACGCGCGCGATGCGCGACGCACGAACGGCAACCACAGCATTCCGAGGCCGATCGGGATGACCCCGACGTAGATGCCGAGCAGGACCATCAGCCCGAAGAACTGCGCGCCCTTCTCGGGGCTCGGCGCGGCGGCGTGATGTCGGCCGTGACCTTGCCTCCGGCGGAGGTGATCAGGGCGATCTCGTACGGGTCGCCGGGGACCCAGTCGTAGTCGACCGTGATCGTGTTCGATTGGAGCGGCGCCATCTCCTCCGTGGTCTGCGTGAACTGCGCGAAGTAGTCCGACACGTTGACCTGCGCGACCGTCACGGGGTCGACCCCCTCGTTGCGGACGGAGAGGATGATCCGGCCGGGCTCGAGCCGGATGTTCTCGACCGCCACCGCCTCCTCGGGCACGCGTCCCGCCGCCTCCGGTGATGCCGGGGGCGTTCAGGAGCGTGAAGAGTCCGATGAGGAGGGCGATGAGCGCGAGCGGCCCCACCCCGAGCAGCCACCGGGGCACCCGGCGTGCGCCCGATTCGCCGCCCTGCT
Source organism: uncultured Actinomycetota bacterium (assembly GCA_963799015.1). Classification (GTDB taxonomy): domain Bacteria; phylum Actinomycetota; class Actinomycetes; order Actinomycetales; family Microbacteriaceae; genus Agromyces. The sequence goes on from CAWCWD010000011.1 coordinate 45,818, forward strand.
CCTGCGAGGTCGTCTCCGGGGAAGTCGTCACTCGGTCACCTCGAAGAAGCCCATCCAGCCGAGCTCGGCGAACTCGACCTTGTGCGCGTGGAACATGTACTTGCCCGGGTAGGGGAAGCGGATGTCGAGGATGCCGCGCTGGCCCTGCACCTGCGAGACGGTGTCGGTGTACTCGCTCGGGGTGAGCATGGTGCCGGTCGGGTAGTAGTGGAAGAAGTTGGCGTGCACGTGGAACGAGTTGATGGGATCGTATTCGAGCACGTTGATCAGGTGGATGCGCACCAGCGCATTGCGCTTCACCTGCACGGGGTGATCCATGAAGTGGAACGGCAGGCCGTTGACGGAGTAGAACTCGTTGTCGTCACCGCCATCGGTGTTGTATCCGTTCATGACCATCACCATCTCGTCGTCGGCCGGCTCCCGCCCGCTCTTCGGCTCGATGATGAACGCGCCGTAGAGGCCCTTCGCGATGTGCGGAGCCAGCGGCGACTGGTGGCAGTGGTAGAGATGCGTGCCGAACGGAACGGCATCGAACTCATAGGTGAACGAGGCGCCCGGCAGGATCGACCCGCCGCCGATGCCCGGCATTCCGTCCATCTCGGCCGTGTGGATTCCGTGGAAGTGGATGGTGTGCGGGTGCTGGCCGGCGTTCGTGAACTCGATCCGCAGCGCGTCGCCCTCGCGACACCACAGTGTCGGCCCCGGAATGCGCCCGTTGTACGTCCAGGCCGGGAAGATCACACCGGGTGCGATCTCGATCTCACGGTCGATCGCCGTGATCTGCCACTCACGCAGGACCTGTCCGCTCGGCAGCGTGCTCACGGTGCCGGTGTCGAAGTCGCGCAGGATCGCCGTCGGGTCGATCCCCGCACGCTCCGGGAGGCACCGAGCCGGTCGGGAAGCCCGCGTGCCCGGCATGGCTCGTCGCGGTCGTCTTCGTCGAGCCGGTCGAACCGTGGTCGCCACCACCGCCGTCGTGTTCACCGCCTTCGTGCGCCAAGGACGTTCCGGTGCTGAGCACGGCCATCGGGATCGCGGCCGCCGCGCCCAGCAGGACGTTTCGGCGACTGGGGAGTTCCGCCATGAAGACCTCCGTCCAAGCGGTCTCCTTCGAGGTATATTTAGGGACGCTCTAAATCTTCAATCGCCGCGGTCGAACGTCATACCATTCGAGCGAGCGCCACGTCGCGGAATCGCTCCTCACGCAGCCGCTCGGCCATCTGGCGCCGCTCGTGCAGCTCGGCCTGGTATTCCCGGCTCCGACGCTGCTCGATCCGGCCGCTCCATGCGACGAGTGCGAGTCCGGCGCGGCGGGAGATCCGCTCGAAGAGCGTCGACTGCGGGATCGGGCGAACAGACGCCTGCCCGGATCCGATGATTGCGGTGTTCATGATGACTCCCCGATTCCTTCGCTCGAGCCCGTTCCTCGGGCCCACCTCCGTTGTACGGCGAGGCGGCATGGCGGCTCGTCGGCGGAGGGCTACCGAGATGACCCGCCCGGGCTACCGAGATCTGCCCGGCTCACGCCGAGAGCAGGCCGAGCTCGTGCGCGGCGCGGACCGCGTCCTGCCGCGTCTGAACCCCGAGCTTCGAGAGGACCGCGGCGACATGGCTGTCGACCGTGCGCACCGACACCACGAGCCGTTCGGCGATCTCGGCGTTCGTCAGGCCCCTCGGCGAGCAGGCGGAGGACCTCGACCTGGCGGTCGGTCAGGCCCTCGGGTTCTGCCGGGTCGGGTTCGACGGGCCGCGTGGGATGCTCCGCACGCCGCGCTCGCGGAGTCCGGCGCGGACCCTGCGCGCGAGCGGCACCGCGCCGATGCGGTCGAGGATGGCGAGCGCGTCGAGCAGGTCGGCCCCGTCGGGGCTCTCGGCGAGTGCCGCCGCCTCGTGGTACGGGGCGCCCGCCGCCCGCCACAGCTCGGCGGCGTGTCGCCAGTCGCCGCGCGCCTGCACCGCGAACGGATGCCGGTCGTCCGCTGGGATGTCGACGTCGTCGCCGGCGCGGCGCAGCAGGTAGGCCAGCTCGGCGCGCAGCGAGCGTGCGGCGCGGCGGTCGGCCTCGTCGAACTCCGGGCGTGCGATCGAGCGGGCGGCGGCGGGGTCGCCGCGCAGCAGGGCGGCCTCCGCCCGGGCGGCGGCGACCGGCCCGCGTCGCTGCAGCTCGCCGAGGTCGTCGGCGAGGCGTCGCGCCTCGTCGAGCGCGTCGTCGGAGCCGTCGTCGCCGCGCCGCATCCGCGCCGTTCCCGCCACCGTCAGCGCGACGCAGCGGGCATGGGGAGCCTCGGGCAGCCTCTCGACCACCGCGAGCGCGTCGTCCCAACGGGCCCGCGCCAGATCGAGCCGGCCCTGCTCCATCCGCTCGTACGTGACGAAGCCGATGAACTCCGCGCGCTCCGTGAGCTCCATCGCACGGGCGAGGTGGCGCTCGGCGAGGTCGAGCTCGTACTCGTCGAGCAACCCCCAGACGAGGTTGACGTACGCACGCGCCGCGTCCTCCATGTCGTCGACGAGCAGCGCGACCTCGGCGGCTTCGACGAGCTCGGCGATGCCCGCATGGTCGGCCCGGAACATGAGCGCGGTGCCGTGGTTGGTCAGGGCGTGCGAGAGCACTTGGCGATCCCCCGTGTCGCGTGCGATCGCGATCGCACGGCCGGCGAGCTCCATGGCGCGCTCGGAATCGTGCGCGAGCATCGCGAGCTGCGACTCGTTGCTGAGTGCCATCGCGTACAGGCTCCGGTCGCCGGCGTCGGCGAGCACGGCGGATGCGTCGCGCGCCGAGGCCGCGGCGTCGGCGCGACGGCCGCCGAACCACTGGACGCGCGAGAGCCAGCGCAAGCTCGCCCCGAGCCGGAGGGGGTCGCCGAGTTGCCGTCGCAACGCGACGGCCTCGGTCTGGGCGACCATCGCGTCGAGCGCCGAACCGATGGTGTAGCGACTCGATCGCGAACTCCTCCGACAGATCGGCCCGGTCGGCCGGCTCGTAGCGGTCGGCGTGGTCGAGCGCCGCCCGGTAGTGGGCCGCCGCCTGCCGGTGCGCGCTCGACGCGGCGGCATCCCGTGCCGCACGCGGTGCCCATTCCACGACGGCGTCGACGTCGCCGGCCGCGAGCGCGTGGTGCACCAGCCGTGCCGGGTCCGCGACACCCGACGCGAGCAGCTCGACGAGCACCCGGCGCTCGAGCTCGATGCGGCGCGACGTGGGCAGCGCGTCGACGACCGCGCGCCGGGTGAGCTCGTGACGGAACCGGACGCCGTCGGGGCTGACGGCGAGCAGACCGCCCTCCTCCGCGGTACGGAGCGCGCCCTCGGTGCCCGGCACCAGCCGAGCGAGCAGGTCGCGGTCGACCGCCGAGGGCACGACGGCGAGCTGCTCGACGTGATCCTGCGTCACGGCGTCGAGTCGCCGGAGGCGCCCGGTCACCGCATCGACCACGGTCGGCGGCACGCCGTCCTCGTCGGCCGAGGCGACGAGTTCGCTGACGAAGTACGGGTTCCCCTCGGTCATCGCGTAGACGCGATCGGCGTCGAGCCCGCTGCCAGCCGTCAGCGAGCCGACCGCGGCCGCCGACAGGTGCCGCAGCGCGATGCGCTCGACGCGGTCGCCATGACCCAGGTCCCCGAGCAGGCGGCTCAGCGGATGGTCGCGGTCGAGCTCGTCCCGGTACGTGAGGACGACGACGGCGGGCAGGTCGTCGATCCGTCGCGACGAGGAATCGGAGCACGTCGAGCGTGGCCTCGTCCGCCCAGTGCACGTCCTCAACGATGAGGACGGTGCCCGGTGCGGCGGCGAGCTCGTCGTGGAGCGCGGCGAAGACCTCCTCGCGGTCGCCCGCGCGCAGGGCCTCGCCCAGCCGCGGTCCGACCGTCGGGGCGAGGTCGCGCAGCGGCCCGAGCGTGCGAGGCGTGGACATGGCGTCGCACGACCCGATGAGCACTCGTGCGCCATCCGACGGTTCCGCCCGCAGCGCATTCACGAGGCTCGTCTTGCCGATGCCCGCCTCGCCGTGGAGCAGCACGACCCGACCGCGCCCGGCCGTTGCCTCCCGTACCGCGGCGCGGAGCTCGGCGAGCTCGGGATCGCGCTCGAGCAGCTCCCTGCTCATAGAGCGAGCATGCCCGGGCGAGGCGGCGGGCTGCAACCGAGCAGGCCCTGAGGCGTGGTCGGGATCAGAGCCCGGAGTAGGCGTGCAGTCCCTTGAAGAACAGGTTCACCACGGTGAAGTTGAACAGCACCGTCGAGAAGCCGATGATCGCGAGCCAGGCCGACCGCGAACCGCGCCAGCCGCGCGTCGCGCGCGCGTGGATGTAGCCGGCGTAGACCACCCAGATGATGAAGGTCCACACCTCCTTGGTGTCCCAGCCCCAGTAGCGGCCCCAGGCCGCCTCGGCCCAGATCGCGCCGGCCATCAGCGTGAACGTCCAGAGGATGAAGCCGATGATGATCACGCGGTAGGCGAGGTTCTCGAGCGTCGACGAATCGGGCAGCGTCGCGAGGAAGTTCTGCTTCACGGCCTTCGCGGATGCCACGAGCGACTCGCGGCGCGCCTGCAGCAGCTGCACGACCGACAGCGCGAACCCGAGCGCGAGGAAGCCGGTCGCCGACGTGGCCACGAACACGTGGATCACGAGCCATGCCGACTGCAGCGCCGGCGGCAGCGGCACGACGCTCACGTAGAAGTTCACGGTCGCGATGCCGAGCAGCACGAGCACGAGTCCGGTGACGAACGTGCCGAGGAATCGCAGGTCGTGCTTGGCCACGACGAGCACGACGAGGTACACCGTCGTGATCACGAGCGTGCCGGTGAGGGCGAACTCGTACATGTTGGCCCACGGCACACGACCGGCGGCGAGGCCGCGCGTCACGTCGGCGGCGAGGTGCAGGGCCCACGCGACGACCGTCATGGCGACGCCCACGCGCAGCGACGGCGAACGGCCGTAGGCCACGGCGCCGCGCCTCGCGATGCCGCGCCGCGCGCGCGCCGGCTTCGCGGAGCGGCGTCGACGCGCCGGTGCCGCCCGCGGCCGCACCACGACGGCGAGCCGCACGCGCCGACGCGGCGTCGGCGGCCTTGGTCGCAGCGGCCGAGCGACGCGCGAGGTCGATCGCGTAGGCGATGAACGCGATCGCGTACACGGCCATCGCCGAGACACGAGGAGGATGGAGATCTCGTCGAGCGTCACTGTCTACCTTACGTCGCGAGCGGCGCGAGCGACGCTGCGAGGTCGAGGCGCGTAGCGCGATGAACGCGATCGCGTACACGGCCATCGCCGAGTACACGAGGATCGATGCGAGGATCTCGTCGAGCGTCACCGGTTCGACCTTACGTCGCAGGACTCGGCGTCATCCGGCGCGACTCGCCGGCGCTCAACCCGATGACCGCGTCGAGCTGCCGCGGCATCCGTCGCCTGACCCGCGTGCTTGTCGGCGAACGCCGCCACCGCAGCCTCGAGCCCGGATCCTCGCCGCGCGCGAGGCCGGCGTACTCGAGCACGATCGTGCCGTCGGGGCGCCGGGCCGCCTTCACCCACATGCGGCGGCGCGGCACGAAGAGGGAGACGAGGAGCCCGGCGAGGATCAGCAGCGCGAACACGAGCACCCAGCCCTGCGAGGGGTCGTCGTGGATGTCGAAGCTCGCGAACCGCGAGACGCTCTGCGAGTAGTCGTCCTCCGCGGCATCCGCGTCGCCGGCGTCGGGCGACACGTTCTCGAAGGTGATGGAACCGAGGCCGTTCGGCAGGTCGACGGTCTCGCCGGGCATGAGCTCGATCGACTCGACGCCGGTCGAGCCGCCGGTGAGCTGCTCCATGCTCGACGGGTCGAGCGTGTACACCGAGGTGGGCTCGCCGCCGTCGATGCCGAGGTCGCCCTGGTAGACGTTCAGCGTGAGCACCGGGAAGACGAGGTCGGGGTAGCTCGACGTGTAGGCGCCCGAGCCGAGCGTCGTCTGGGTCGGGTAGAAGAAGCCGACCATGCCGAGCTGGTCCTCGAGGCCGTCGGGCACCTTCACGACGCCGATCGAGGTGAGGTTCGCGTCCTGCGGCAGGAACGGCACGGCGTCGGTGAAGACGACCTCGCCGTCGGGGTCGCGCACCGTGATCGTCGGCGCGTACCCGTTGCCGAGCAGGTACACGTCGGTGCCGTGCACGCGCAGCGGCTCGTTCACCTTCACGACGCCGGGCTCCGACTCGCCGCCCTGCGCCTGCACCGAGACGTTCGCGGTGAAGTCGATCGGCTGGCCGAGCGCCTCCTGGTTCCGCGTCTCGTACACGGCGTCGAGCTCCTCGAGCGAGAGCCGGTACGGGTCGAGGGTCGTGTCGTCGAAGAAGCGGCCGGGGTTGAACGAGTCGTAGGCCGCGAGCGTGTTCACGAACGACTGGCCCTCCACCACGACCCGCTGGCCCGAGAACCCGAACCCGCCGCCGATGCCGACCGCCACGAGCACGCCGAGGAGCGCCGTGTGGAACACCAGGTTGCCGGTCTCGCGCAGGTAGCCGCGCTCCGCCGACACGGATGCCTCGCCGCGCACGTCGTAGCGCTCGACCCGGTAGCCCGCACGCTTGAGCTCGGCCGCGGCGCGGTCGATCGCGGCATCCGCCGGCTCTCGAAACCGCTCGCCGGCACGGGTCAGCGCGCTCGCGTCCGCTTCAACCCTCGAGTCCGGCAAGCCGCGGACGAGCCGCGACGGGCGTGCGCGGCGGCCGCGCACGCAGCGCCTCGAAGTGGTGCTTGGTGCGCGGGATGACGCAGCCGATGAGCGACAGGAACAGCAGCAGGTAGACGGCCGAGAACCACGCCGACGTGTACACGTCGAACAGCTGGAAGCCGTCGAGCACCGGCGCGAGGTCGGGGTTGTCGGCGAAGTACTGCGTGACGCCGTTCGGGTCGCTCGAGCGCTGCGGCACGAGGCGAGCCGGGCACCGCGGCGATCGCGAGCAGCAGCAACAGCAGCAGCGCCGTGCGCATGCTCGTGAGCTGCCGCCAGCGCGAAGCGCAGCCAGCCGACGAAGCCGAGCTTCGGCTGGGTGACGGATGCCTCGGGCTCGCGCTGGGGCGAGTCGATGTGGTCGCCGGGGCGCGACAGCGCGTCGGGGTCAGATCGCGGGGACAAAGCCGGTGATCACCGCCTGCAGCTCGTACATCCAGATGGTCCAGAGGCCCGACACCATGAGCAGGCCGATCGCGATGAGGAGCGACCCGCCGATGAGGTTGATCGTGCGGATGTGCCGGCGGAAGAACGCCATCGACCCGGTGACCCAGCCGAAGCCGAGCGCCACGAGCAGGAACGGGATGCCGAGGCCGATGCAGTACGCGAGCCCGAGCAGCACTGCGCGCCCGGCCGATGCCGAGTCGGCGCTGAGCGTGAGCACCACGGCGAGGGTCGGTCCGATGCACGGCGTCCAGCCGAGCCCGAACACGATGCCGAGCAGCGGCGCGCCGGCGAGCCCGGTGGCCGGACGCCACGACGGCTTGATCGTGCGCTGCAGGAACGTGAACTGGCCGATGAACACGAGGCCCATCACGATGAGCACGACGCCGAGGCCGCGCGTGATGAGGTCGCCGTACGCCTTGAACCACGCGCCCGCCACGCCCGCGAGCAGGTTGAAGGTGACGAACACGAGCGTGAACCCCGCGATGAACAGCAGCACGCCGAGCACGAGCCGCCGACGGTTGCGTCGCTCCTCGGATGCCTCGGCCGAGGCATCCGTGAACCCGCCGAGGTAGCCGAGGTAGCCCGGGCACGAGCGGCAGCACGCACGGCGAGAGGAACGAGACGAGGCCCGCTGCGAGCGCGATCGGGACGGCGGCGAGCAACTGCCCGTTCAGCACGATCTCGCCGATGCCGCCCATTCCCGTGTCGCCTCGCCCTGTCTCGTGCCCGTGCCGCGCCCGCGCCCTACGCCTGCTCGGCGAGGAGGCCGTCGATGATCGACTCGAGGATCGACGCATCGGTGAGCTGGCCCGAGCACGCGCGCGGCGACGCGGCCCTCCTGGTCGAGCACGATCGTGGTCGGCACGGCGGCGGCGGGCACGGGCCCGGCGAACGCGAGCTGCGCGGTGCCCGACTCGACGTCGAGGATCGACGGGTACGTCACGCCGTAGGTCTCCTCGAACGAGGCGGCGGTGCCCGCCTGGTCGCGCACGTTCACGCCGACGAAGCTCACGGCGTCGTCGCCGAACTGCTGCGACACCTCCTCGAGGATGGGCGCCTCCACGCGGCACGGGGCGCAGCCGGCGTACCAGAAGTTGACCACGGTGACCTCGCCGAGCGTGTCGGCGGAATCGAACGTGCCGCCCTCGACGGTGTCGCCCGAGAACTCGATCGGCTCGCCGCGCTGCGGCTCGGCGAACTCCGAGATGGTGCCGTCGCCCGCGATGTAGTTCTTGCCGCTGCCCTCGCGGAACTGCTCGGCCAGCGGGTCGCTCGCGCAGCCGGCGAGCAGCAGGGCGGATGCCGCGGCGAGCGCGGCGAGTCCGAGGGTGCGAGACCGACGGCCGAGACGGCCGTCGGCGCTGGCGTCGCGGCGAAGGCCAGAAATGGCCTTCGCTCCCAGCTCCAGCGCGCGCATCACACCGCCCCCACGTCGGTCGCCCGGGCGCCGAGCCCCGCCGCCGGGTCGCGGTAGCCGACCTCGACGAAGATGCCGCCGCGTCGCTCGAACGTGGTGATGCTCGACAGGGCGCAGCGCCGACGGCGCGGGTCGTGCGCGAGCGACTTGCCGGCCGCCCGGCGATGCGCCATCCAGATGGGCAGCTGGTGGCTGACGATCACCGCGTCGCCGGCCTCGGTCGCGTTCCACGCGTCGTCCATGGCGTGCAGCATGCGCGTCGCGATGGACACGAACGGCTCGCCCCAGCTCGGCTCCCACGGGTTCACGAGGAACGCCCAGTTGCGCACGTCGCGCAGGGCGCCGTCGCGTCCGCTCATGCGCTTGCCCTCGAAGCGGTTCTCGGGTTCGATGACACGCTCGTCGAGTGCGGCCTCGAGCCCGAACACCCGGGCGATCGGCTCAGCCGACTGCTGCGTCCGCTGGAGCGGGGAGGAGATCAGCGCACCGACCGGACGGGAGCGGGCGAGGAGGTCGTCGGCGGCGGCCTGCGCCATCTCGTGCCCGAGGCTGGAGAGGCCATAGCCCGGGAGTCGGCCGTAGAGCACGCCCTGCGGGTTGAACACCTCGCCATGGCGCACGAGATGGATCTGCTCGGCCGGCACGGTCTCCAGTCTAGAGAGCCGTTCCCTTTGAATCCGCCGAGGGTCGCGGCACCCCGCGGCGGCTCACGCGCGGCGCGGATCAGTCCGCGTCGCCCAGCGCCTCGAGCAGGCGGAGCGGCGGGACGAAGAACGTCGCCCCGGTCACGGCGGTCGAGACGTCGAGGATGCGGTCGTGCAGGCCCGGCGGGTCGCCGAGGAACATCCGCTGCAGCATCCGCTCGATCACCCACAGGCGACGCGAGTACCCGATGAAGTACGTGCCGAACTCACCGGCCGCCGGGCTGCCGAAGGGCATGTTGTCGCGGAGGATCTCGAGCTCCTCGCCGTGCTCGTCGGTGATCGTCGCGAGGGTCTTGTGGGCCTTCTGCGGTTCGGTGTCGTCGAGCTCGACGTTGTCGGCCTTGCGGCGGCCGATCACCGCCTCCTGCTCCTCGGTGGTCATCGCGTTCCAGGCCGCGAGGTCGTGGAGGTACTTCTGCACGACCACGTAGCTGCCGCCCGCGAAGGCGGGATCCTCATCGCCGATGAGCGTCGCCTCGGCCATGCCCGCGCCACTCGGGTTCGCCGTGCCGTCGACGAAGCCGAGCAGGTCGCGCGCGTCGAAGTAGCGGAACCCCTGCACCTCGTCGACCACCACGACGGCGTCGCCGAGCTGCTCGAGCAGCAGTCGCTCGAACTCGAAGCAGAGGTCGGCCCGGTCGGCGCGGATGTGGAAGAGCAGGTCGCCCGGCGTCGCCGGCGCCGCGTGCGCGCCGGCGGTGATCGCGACGAACGGTCGCAGCTCGGCCGGCCGGCCGGCCTGGCCGAGCCGTTCCCACGCGGCCGATCCGATGCCGACGACGCACGAGAGGTTCGCCCCCATGTCGCGGAAGCCGACCGTCTTGGCGAGGTCGTCGAGTCCCGCGACGACATCGCGGGTGGTGGCGAGGTCGGCGGCATCCGGGCCGATCGTCGCCACGAGGAACACCGCGAACTGCGAGAGCGGGGCATCGACCCGCTGCGCATCGATCGGCACCCGGCGGTCGGTCTCCTCCATGCGGGCTCCCTTCACGTCGGCGGCGTCCGTCGCGTGGTCGGCCTCCGACGCATCCGCCGCACCTGCCGCCACCCTAGCGGTCGGGTCGACGCCCGCGGCGAGCCGGTGCCCGCGGGGCGCCCGCAGACGCCCGGGTAGGATGGTCGATCGTGAACAGCCGCACCCTCGTCAAGCATCTCGCCGCGCTCCCCGACGGCCCCGTCACCGTCGCCGGATGGGTCGAGACCGTGCGCGATCAGAAGAAGGTGCAGTTCGTCATCCTCCGCGACGAGTCCGGCGCGGTGCAGCTCGTGAACCCCGCGACGCGGGAGCTCGAAGACGGCGCCGACGCCGCGGCATCCGCTCGCCTGGCCCTCACCGAGTCGATCTCGGCGCTCACGCACGGCACGTTCATCAGCGTGACCGGCGACCTGAAGCACGACGAGCGCGTGAAGCTCGGCGGCCTCGAGGTGAAGATCGGCTCGCTCGACGTCGTCTCCGAGGCGCTCGAGACCCCGATCGCCGCCGACTCGAGCCTCGACAAGCGCATGGACTGGCGCTTCCTCGACCTGCGGCATCCGAAGCAGAACCTGATCTTCCGCATCCAGACGACGTTCCTGCACGCGCTGCGCACCTACTGGGTCGAGCGCGACTTCGTCGAGATCCAGACCCCGAAGCTCATGGCGAGCGCCTCCGAGTCGCGGGCCGAGCTCTTCGAGGTCGGCTACTTCGAGGGAACGGCGTACCTCGCGCAGAGCCCGCAGTTCTTCAAGCAGATGGCGCAGCCCGCCGGCTTCGGCAAGATCTTCGAGGTCGGTCCCGCGTTCCGCGCCGACCCCTCGTTCACCTCGCGGCACGCGACGGAGTTCACGTCGATCGACGCCGAGATGAGCTGGGTCGACTCGCACGAAGACGTCATGAAGATGCACGAGGAGCTCCTCGTCGCCGGCTTCACCGCGGTGAAGGAGAAGCACGGCGCCGAGATCGCCGAGCTCTTCGGCATCGAGCTCGAGGTGCCGACGCTGCCGTTCCCGCGCATCCCGCTCGCGGAGGCCAAGCGCATCGTCGCCGAACGCGGCTACGTCATCCCGCGCGACGACGCGGACATCGACCCCGAGGGCGAGCGCCAGATCTCCGCCTACGTGCGCGAGACCTACGGGCACGACTTCGTGTTCCTCACGGACTGGGACATCAGCCTGCGGCCGTTCTACCACATGCGCCACCCCGAGGACCCGACCCTCACGAACAGCTACGACCTCATCTACAACGGCGTCGAGATCTCGACGGGCGCCCAGCGCGAGCACCGCATCGACGTGCTCGTCGAGCAGGCGCAGGAGAAGGGGCTCGACCCCGAGGAGCTCGAGTTCTACCTCGACTTCTTCCGCTACGGCGTGCCGCCGCACGGCGGCTTCGGCATGGGCCTCGCCCGCGTGCTCATGCTCATGCTCGACGAGCACTCGATCCGCGAGACGACGTACCTCTTCCGCGGCCCGACCCGCCTGCTGCCGTAGTCGTCCGCTGCGGGTCGAGGAGCGCCGCGCGGAGCGCGACGCGTCTCGAAACCCGCCAGACCGAGCGGCACGGGTTTCGAGACACCGCTTCGCGGCTCCTCAACCCGCAGAACGGCCGCGTAGGCTCGGAGGATGACGGTCGACGCGACGCCGATGGTGCGGATCGAGGGCGGCACGTTCCGCATGGGCTCGGCCGAGTTCTACCCCGACGAGACGCCGGTGCACGAGCGCACCGTCGGATCGCTTCGAGATCGACGTGCACCCCGTGACGAACGAGCAGTTCGCCGCGTTCGTCGAGGCGACGGGCTACGTGACGGTCGCCGAGCGCCCGCTCGACCCGGCGGATTTCCCGGGCGTCGACCCGCGCGACCTCGTGCCGGGCGGGCTGGTGTTCACGCCGACCGCCGGCCCCGTCGACCTGCGCGACTGGCGGCAGTGGTGGCGCTGGGGCGAGGGCGCGAGCTGGCGGCATCCGTTCGGACCCGAGTCGTCGGTCGACGACAAGCCGACGCATCCGGTGGTGCAGGTGAGCTTCGCGGATGCCACGGCGTACGCCGAGTGGGCGGGCAGGCGCCTGCCGACCGAGCCCGAGCTCGAGTACGCGGCGCGCGGCGGCCTCGAGGGCGCGCGGTTCGCGTGGGGCGACGAGGAGCGCCCGGGCGGACGCCTCATGGTGAACCAGTGGCAGGGGCGGTTCCCCTACGACAACACGGGCGCCGAGGGCTGGGTCGGCACGTCGCCCGTCATGACGTTCCCGCCGAACGGCTACGGGCTCTACGACGTCACCGGCAACGTGTGGGAGTGGACGACCGACTTCTACACGCCGCGGCACGAGGTGCCCGGCCAGGTGGCGGTCGACCCGGGCTCGCGGGCGAACCTGCTCGCCGCGGCATCCGCCGAACCGGGCTCGCGCATCCCGCGCCGGGTGCTCAAGGGCGGCTCGCACCTGTGCTCGCCCGAGTACTGCCTGCGCTACCGCCCCGCCGCCCGCTCGCCGCAGGCCGACGACACGGCGACGACGCACATCGGGTTCCGCTGCGTGCGCGACGCCTGACGTGCGTGGCGTCCGACGCCGCGCGCCGGTGTCGCGCCACGACGGCAGCACTGCCTCAGATCCGGCCCGGCACCCGGGGCTCCTGCAGCAGGTCGTGCACCGCCGGCCCCTCGATGCGACGGCCGGATGCCTCGAAGCGCGAGCCGTGCAGCGGGCAGTCCCACGTGGTCTCGGCGTCGTTCCACCGCAACACGCCCCCGAGGTGCGTGCACACCGCACGCACGGCGCACGTGCGCCCGTCCACCGTGGAGACGCCGTAGGGCACGCCGCCGCGCGAGACGACGACGCCCTGGCCCTCCGCGGGAGCCTCCGCCGGGGCCGGATGCGACTCCGCCGACGCCCAGCCGACCGCGATCGCACGGGCCACCCGCGCTCCCTCCGCCGCCCCGCGCCCGAGGTCGGCGGGCATCGTGCTCCTGGTGCCGAGCACTCGGATCCACTGCCGCCGGTCGCGCCACGGCACGCCGAGGATCTCGTCGGAGATGCGGATCGCCGCCGCCACGCCGTTCGTGAGTCCCCACTTCGCGTAGCCGGTGGCGATCCACACCCGTCCGAGCCCACGCGGCATCCGTCCGACGAACGGCACGAGGTTCGCCGATTCGTAGTCCTGCGCCGCCCAGCGGTGCGTGAGCTCGGCTCCGGGGAAGTACCGCCGGCTCCACGAGATGAGATCGCGCACCCTCGCCTCGGTCGAGGGCACCCGGCCGACCGGGTGGCCGTTGCCGCCCACGATCAGGAGCGGCGTCGCGTCGGCGTCGGCCGCGACGTCGGGTGTCGTGCGCACCGAGCGGGTCGGCGCGTCGACCGTGATGAACAAGCCCGAGCGGCGGCGGCTCGGGGACCCGGAACGAGACGAGGTGCGAACGGAGCGGCCGCGTCTTCGCGAAGTACAGCCCGCGAACGAGGATCGGCGCGGCCGTCGCGAGCACCGCGGCATCCGCCCGAACGGTGCCGTGCGGAGTCCGCAGCTCCACGGACCGCGACAGGTGCACCCCCTCGACGCGCATGCCCTCGAGCAGCACGCCGCCCTCGGCGACGAACGTGCGGGCCATCGCCACGGCGAGTCGGTAGGGATCGAGGCCGAGCTGCCCGGGCAGGGCCACCGCGCCCGCGAACGGGAACGGCACCGGCATCCGCTCGACGCGCTCGACCGGGAGCCCCGCCTCGCGCGCCGCCTCGAACTCGCGGTCGACGAGCGGCAGGCCGGCTTCGGACGCGGCGTAGCTGTAGGCGGTCTCCTCGGAGTACGGCACTCCGTGGTGCTGCGCGAACTCGGCGATCCACGCGAGTCCGTCGAGGTTGGCGTCGGCGTAGGCGCGCACGACGCGCGCCGAATGGCTGCGCCGGATGCGCTGGAGCATCGCGCCCTGCAGCACGCTGGCCTTGCCCGTGTTCGAGCCCGTTGCCAGGGCCGCCACCCGCTCGGCCTCGAGGACCACGACGCGCAGGCCGCCCCGCTGGAGCAGGAGCGCCGTCGCGAGGCCCGTGATGCCGGCGCCGACGACGGCCACGTCGAACCGATCGCCGGGTGACACGGCGCCCTCGTATCGGGAGGTCGGCGCGGTCTCCGACTCGGCGGTCGCGGCGTTGGCCGCCCAGAGCGACGTCATGCGCACAGTCAACGCCCGACGGGCACCTCATGGCAACGGGTTGACGTGTTCCGGGTGCGCGGACGGCCGGTCAGCCGGCGCGCGTCGGGCGGCGCGTCGAGTGGCGCGTCGAGCGGGCCGGCGATGCGTCGTGCACGCCACGCCTCGGGTCAGCCCTTCAGCAGCGCGGTCTTCAACCGCACCGGGTCGATGCGCCAGTAGTTGTGCACCTCGCCGTCGATGAGGAGCACCGGGATCTCCTCGGCGTAGCGCGCCGCGAGGGCCGCGTCGTCGAGGATCGAGCGCTCGTCGAGCGCGAGGCGCGGCGCGGCATCCGTCGCCTCGACCTCGGCCATGACGGCCCGAACGACCTCGCGCGCGTCGTCGCAGAGGTGGCAGCCGGGCTTGCCGATGAGGGTCAGGCGGATGTCGCGGGTCACGCGTTCAAGCCTACGCACGCGGCGCGGGCACAGCGAAAAGCGCCAGGCCGCCCGGGCCTGACGCTCTGCCGGTCGTGCGAGACGACTACTTCTTGTTGCGACGCTGGTGACGCGTCTTGCGAAGCAGCTTGCGGTGCTTCTTCTTCGCCATGCGCTTGCGGCGCTTCTTGATGACGGAACCCATCGAAACCTCACAGAAAGTCGAGTCGGCCGCGCGTGCCGCAGCCAGAGGCGGGAAAGCCTCGGGATAGTCTACCGGATTCGGTGGGTGCGCCCATCACGATGCGTTACCGTCGAGGAATGCGCTCGCACGACCTCGTCATCCGCACCACGACCGAGGACGACTGGCAGGCGGTGCGCACCCTCCGTCTCGAGATGCTGCGCGACTATCCGCTGGCCTACGGCGAGACCCTCGAGCATGCGCTGCGGGTCGACGAGGCGGGCTGGCGGCTGCGCGGCGCCCGCGGCACCACGCCCGGGCAGACCTCGATCGTCGCGATCGACGGCGACCGGTGGGTGGGCCACATGGGCGGCTACATCCCGGATGCGGCGACCGGCCCGCTGCTCGTCGGCGTGTACGTGGCACCCGACCACCGGGGCGACGCGGCGGGCGTCTCCCGACTGCTGCTCGATGCGGTGGAGCGCTGGGCGCTCGGGCACGGCGACACCCTGCGCCTCGAGGTGCACGAGGACAACCCCCGGGCGCGGCGCTTCTACGAGAAGCTCGGCTTCACGCTCACCGGGCGCAGCCGCGAGTACGAGCTCGAGCCGGGCGGCCTCGAACTGGAGATGATCAAACCGCTGCGATGACGGCGGCGCACGGCAGACTGGGCGCATGACCGTGCTCATCGACGTGCTGCTCATCGCGGCGATCCTCGGCACCGGCATCGTCGCCGGGGTCTTCTACGCCTTCTCCGGCTTCGTGACGCAGGGGCTCGACCGGCTTCCGCCTGCGGATGCCGCGCGCGCCATGCGCGAGGTCAACGTCACGGCGGTGCGTCCGCCGCTCATGCTCGCGCTCTTCGGCACCGGCCTCCTGGCGCTGGCGCTCGTCGTGTTCGCGCTCGTCGGGGCGCTCGGGGGCGGCACGTGGTGGGCGATCGCCGCTGCGGCCGTCTACGTGGTCGGCGCCATCGGCGTGACCGCCGCGGCGAACGTGCCGCGCAACAACGCGCTCGCGGCCGCGCCCGCTGCGGATGCCGCGGCACTCGCCGCCGCGTGGACGGCGTTCCGCCCGGGCTGGCAGGCGTGGAACCACGTGCGCACGCTCACGTCCGCAGCGGCATGCGTCGGATTCGTGCTCGCGCTCCTCGCCAGCCGCGCCGGGGGTTGAGAGAGGGTTTCGAGACGCGCCTGGCGGCGCTCCTCAACCCGCAGGAGGTTTCGAGACGCGCCTGGCGGCGCTCCTCAACCCGCAGGAGGTGTCTACTTGCGCTTCTTCTGGGCGACGACCGCGGTCACCTGGTGCGCGGTCTCGGCGAACGCCTTGCCGATCGCCGAGGCGAACGCGAGCTGGTCCTGGTTGAGCCCGGTCTCGTCGGGCGCCTCGACGCCGGCGAGCTTCGCGGCATCCGCTGCGGCATCCGAGGACACGAACGGGATGAGCCAGTCCTCGAGCGTCTCGAGCGGCGCGCGGTCGAGGTGGTAGTAACGGTGCTGCCCCTCTTCGCGCACGCCGACGAGGCCCGCCTCGCGGAGCACCTTCAGGTGCTTCGACACGGTGGGCTGGCTGAGGCCGAGGGTCGCGACGATCTCGGAGACGCTGATCTCGCCGCCGGAGTCGGGGGCCGAGCTCTCCCGATCGAGGAGGACCGCGAGGATGTCGCGTCGCGTCGTATCCGCCACCACGTCGAAGATGTCCGCCATGCGTCAAGGGTAGTCATTCCCGGCGAGGAGTACCATGACTCACGCGTTCCGGTGACGGCAGTTGGGGGGCTCGATGCGCGCACAGCCGATGGGCCGCCGCGGGCGCTTCGACCAGCGGTCATGGCTCGGAAGGCTGCGCGACGCGGTCGACTCGCTGGTCAAGAAGTCCCCGTCCCGATTCGCCATCCTCATCTTCGCCGCGCTCGTCCTCCTGTTCACCGTGCTCTTCTCGCTGCCGATCGCGAGCGCCGACCGCCAGGTCACGCCGCTGCACGACGCCCTCTTCACCGCGGTCTCGGTCATCTGCGTCACCGGCCTGGCGACCGTCGACATGGCCACGCACTGGTCGCCGTTCGGCAACGCCCTCGTGTTCATCGGCGTGAACATCGGCGGCATCGGCGTGCTCACGCTCGCCTCGATCCTGGGCCTCGTCATCTCGCGCCGGCTCGGGCTCCGCGCCAAGCTCCTCGCAGCGAGCGACACGAACCCGTCGCGCATCCACGTCGGGCCGGTCGCCGAGCGCCAGGCCGTGCGCCTCGGCGAGGTCGGCGGGCTGCTCGCCACGGTCGCGATCAGCGCCCTGGTCATCGAGGTGACGATCGCCATCGGGATGATCCCGAGCATGCTCGCCGCGGGATACGACCCGTTCTACTCGATCTGGTACAGCTTCTACTACTCGGCGATGGCGTTCACGAACACCGGGTTCAGCCCGAATCCCGGTGGCCTCGAGCCGTTCGTGCAGGACTACTGGTTCCAGTCCCTGCTCATGGCGGGCGTGTTCCTCGGCAGCCTCGGCTTCCCGGTGATCTTCGCGCTGGCACGCTCGTGGCGGACTCCCCGTCGCTGGAGCGTGCACGTGAAGCTCACGATCACGACGACCGTGATCCTGTTCGTGCTCGGCGCGGGCATGTTCCTGCTGCTCGAGTACAACAATCCGAGGACGTACGGCCAGCTCGATGCGGGTGCCACGATCTTCCAGTCGTTCTTCATGTCGGCCATGACGAGATCGGGCGGATTCGCCACGGTCAACATGCACGACCTCAACGGGTCGAGCATGCTCGTCTCCGACATGCTCATGTTCATCGGCGGCGGCTCGGCGTCGACCGCCGGCGGCATCAAGGTCACCACGCTCGCCGTCCTGTTCCTGGCGGCGTTCGCCGAGGCGCGCGGCGCGCCCGCGATGGAGGCGTTCGGCCGGCGCATCCCCCGCGACATGCTGCGGCTGTCGGTGAGCGTCGTGCTCTGGGGCGCCACGATCGTGGCGGTCTCGTCGATCGCGATCCTGCAGATCACGAAGCAGCCGTTCGACTACGTGCTGTTCGACGTCATCTCGGCGTTCGCCACCTGCGGCCTCTCGACCGGCCTCACGGCCGAGCTGCCGCCGAGCGGCGTCTACGTCATGGCCGCCACCATGTTCATGGGGCGGGTTGGTACAGTGACACTCGCCGCGGCACTGGCGGCCAGCCAGCGCCGGCAGCTGTACCGTCGTCCGGAAGAGAGGCCCATCGTTGGTTGATCGGATCAGACACGACGCCCCGGTGCTCGTGATCGGCCTCGGCCGGTTCGGCGCCGCCACCGCGGGCCAGCTCGATCGGCTCGGTCGCGAGGTGCTCGCGGTCGACGACGACGAGACGCTGGTGCAGAAGTGGGCCGAGCGCGTGACCCACGCGGTCGTCGCCGACGCCCGCAACATCGACGCGCTGCGCCAGATCGGCGCGCAGGACTTCTCCATCGCGGTGTGCGCGGTCGGCTCGTCCATCGAGGCATCCGTGCTCATCACGGCGAACCTCGTCGACCTCAAGGTCCCGCAGATCTGGGCGAAGGCCATCTCGGCGTCGCACGGCAAGATCCTCCAGCGCATCGGCGCGAACCACGTGATCTACCCCGAGCGGGAGGCGGGCGAGCGCACCGCGCACCTGGTCAGCGGCCGGATGCTCGACTTCATCGAGTTCGACGACGACTTCGCCCTCGTGAAGATGTACCCGCCCAAGCCGATCCGCGGCAAGAACCTCACGGAGTCGGGCGTGCGGTCGAAGCACAACGTCACGGTCGTCGGCGTGAAGAGCCCGGGCAAGCCGTTCACGTACGCGACCGAGCAGACCGTGGTCTCCAATCACGACCTCATCATCGTGTCGGGCACCGAGGGCGACATCGAGAAGTTCGCGGCCCTCGAATAGCCGAGCGGATGCCGCGGCCTCCCCGCGCGCGGCTCAGGCCAGGAGCATCAGCACGAACCCGAGGACTCCCGCGATCGCGGCGATCGCCAGGAGCACGAAGCCCAGGATCCGGATGATCCGACGGCCCTGCGGCGGCTCGTGCAGGCGCAGCCGATCGGGCTCGCGCTGCCGGTAGAACGCGGGCTCCTCGTCGGGGCGCATGACATGCGCGCGCTCGTCGTCGCCCAGGCGACGCTGGTGGAAGGCCCCCTCCGCGAACCAGCGGATGGTCGAGCCGTGCTCCTGGTCGACGACGACGGCGTCGGTGCGCAACCAGCGGCCGTCGGCGACCCCGTCGAGGTCGATCGTCGCCGATTCGCCACGGACGCCGACCTCCGTGACCGTCAGCATCGCGACCGCACGGTCGTCGATGGCGGAGGGAATTCCGCCGGTGCCGGGCAGGACCGCTGCCGCGGTGTGCACGCACGGGTTCCGCATACCTCGACGAGGCGACCAGTGAGACGCCCTCCACCACGACGTCGGTCACGGTCGCTCGCGTGCGTTCCGGCCACGCGTCGGTGTCCAGCGGATCGGGGATGCTCCTCCGCAGGGACGGGATCACGGTCGTGAGAGTCATGCCTATTTCCTATTCCTGTGCGGCAGGCGATCGGCCGATCCTGACGGGATCGAAACCCCCTGAGGCATCGATCCTGACGCACCGCCGACAGAGGCCGTCAGGGCCGCATCGGGATCGGCTCGCGGGCCGTTAGGGATCCGTGAGGATCCTGCCCGCCGCCGTTCGGCGGGTGTTGCATCTCAGGTGCAGCGAATCGCTGTCCGCTCGCCGCGTTCTGCGGCCAGCGTCATCCCGAATCTGGAGTCTTCGTGCTCGACGTCGTCTACATCCTCGGCATCATCGCCGTGTTCGTGGTCGTCGGCCTCATCGCAAGGGGGGTCGAGAAGCTGTGATCTTCTTCGAGCTCCTCGCCGCCGCGTTGGGTGTCGCCGCTGTGGTGTACCTGGTGTACGCCCTCGTCAAACCCGAGCGGTTCTGATGGATGTCCTGCTCGCCGTCCTGCAGGCGGCCACCCTCGTCCTGATCCTCGCGCTCATCTACCGCCCCCTCGGCGACTACATGGCGCACATCTACACCTCGACGAAGGACTGGAGGGTCGAACGCGGCCTCTACCGTCTCGTCGGCGTCGACCCCCGCTCCGAGCAGTCGTGGCCGGCCTACCTCCGCGGCGTGCTCGCGTTCTCGGTCGTCGGCGTGTTCTTCGTGTACGTCATCCAGCGAGCCCAGGCGGTGCTGCCGTATTCGCTCGGACTGCCCGGCGAGTGCCCGAGGGGCTGTCGTTCAACACGGCGGCCTCGTTCGTGACGAACACGAACTGGCAGTCGTACTCGCCCGAACATCACCATGGGCTACACCGTGCAGCTGGCGGGCCTGGCCGTGCAGAACTTCGTGTCGGCCGCGGTCGGCATCGCCGTGGCCGTCGCACTCGTTGCGCGGCTTCGCGCGCCAGCAACTCGGGCACGATCGGCAACTTCTGGGTCGACCTGTTCCGCGGGTCGTTCCGGCTGCTGCTCCCGATCTCCGTCGTCGGCGCGATCATCCTGATCGCGGGCGGCGTGGTGCAGAACTTCAACGGCTTCACCGAGATCACGACGCTCGCCGGCAACACGCAGAACCTGCCGGGCGGACCGGTCGCCTCGCAGGAGGTCATCAAGGAGCTCGGCACGAACGGCGGCGGGTTCTACAACGTGAACTCCGCGCACCCGTTCGAGAACCCGACGGGCTGGACGAACCTCTTCGAGATCGCGCTCCTGCTCGCCATCCCGTTCTCGCTCCCCCGCACCTTCGGCAGGATGGTCGGCAGCAACAAGCAGGGCTACGCGATCCTCGGCGTCATGGCGACGCTCGCCGTCATCTCGATCGTCGCGGTCAGCGCGCTCGAGCTGAACGGCGCGGGCACTGCGCCCGAGCTCGCCGGCGGGCCGATGGAGGGCAAGGAGCAGCGGTACGGCATCCTCACCTCCACGCTGTTCGCCGGGTCCACGACCCTCACGTCGACCGGTGCGGTGAACTCGATGCACGACTCGTACACCGCGCTCGGCGGCATGATGCCGATGCTCAACATGATGCTCGGCGAGGTCGCCCCCGGCGGCGTCGGATCCGGCCTCTACGGCATGCTGGTGCTCGCGGTCATCGCGGTGTTCATCGCCGGCCTCCTGGTGGGCCGCACGCCCGAGTACCTCGGCAAGAAGATCGGCCCGCGCGAGATCAAGCTCGCGAGCCTCTACATCCTCGTCACGCCGATTCTCGTGCTCGCGGGCACTGCGCTCTCGTTCGCGATCCCCGGCGTCCGCGAGGACGTCGAGAACGTGTCGATCTGGAACCCCGGCGTCCACGGCATGTCCGAAGTGCTCTACGCCTTCACGTCGGCGTCGAACAACAACGGCTCGGCCTTCGCGGGACTCACCGCGAACACGCCGTGGCTCAACACGGCGCTCGGCGTCGCGATGCTGCTCGGCCGATTCGTGCCGATCGTGCTCGTGCTCGCCCTCGCGGGCAGCCTCGCGGCGCAGGACAAGGTGCCCGCGACCGCCGGCACCCTCCCCACCTACCGGCCGCAGTTCGTCGGCCTCCTCGTCGGCGTGACGGTCCTCGTCACCGCCCTCACCTATTTCCCCGTTCTCACGCTGGGTCCCCTGGCGGAAGGGCTGAACTGATCCATGTCCACCACCATTTCCGAAATGACCGGCCACACCCCGCGGCCGATGGGCTCGCCGTCGAAACGCCCGATGGGCGGCTTCGGCCCGGCGCAGCTGGTGCAGGCACTGCCCGGCGCCCTCCGCAAGCTCGATCCACGCGAGATGTGGCACAACCCCGTCATGTTCATCGTCGAGATCGGCGCCGTGCTCACCACGGTGCTCGCGATCGCCGAACCGTTCCTCGGCGGTCCCGAGGTCTCGGGCGGCACCGAGGTGCCGGGCTCGTTCACCTGGGCCATCGCCGTCTGGCTCTGGCTCACCGTGATCTTCGCGAACCTCGCGGAGGCGGTGGCCGAGGGCCGTGGCAAGGCGCAGGCCGACACCCTGCGGCAGACGCGCACGTCGACGGTCGCACACCTCGTCACGAGGTACGACGAGGTATCGGATGCCGCAGCCGAGCGCATCCCGACGAGCGAGGTCTCGTCTGGCGACCTCCGGCTCGGCGACATCGTCGTCGTGTCGGCGGGCGAATCGATCCCCGGCGACGGCGACATCATCCATGGCATCGCCTCGGTGGACGAGTCGGCCATCACCGGCGAGTCGGCCCCGGTCGTTCGCGAGTCCGGCGGCGACCGCTCGGCGGTCACCGGCGGCACGCGCGTGCTCTCCGACCGGATCGTGGTGCGCATCACCTCGAAGCCCGGCGAGACCTTCGTCGACCGCATGATCGCGCTCGTCGAGGGCGCATCGCGCCAGAAGACGCCGAACGAGATCGCGCTGAACATCCTGCTCGCGAGCCTCTCGATCATCTTCGTGGTGGTCGTGCTCACGCTGAACCCGATCGCGTCCTACGCGGCGGGCCCGGCGAGCATCCCGGTGCTCATCGCCCTGCTCGTCTGCCTCATCCCGACGACGATCGGCGCGCTGCTCTCGGCCATCGGCATCGCCGGCATGGACCGCCTCGTGCAGCGCAACGTGCTCGCGATGTCGGGCCGCGCGGTCGAGGCGGCGGGCGACGTCACGACGCTGCTCCTCGACAAGACGGGCACGATCACGCACGGCAACCGCCGCGCGAGCGACTTCGTGCCGATGCCCGGCGTCGACCTGGCCGAGCTCGAGCGGGCCGCGGCGCTCGCCTCGCTCGCCGACCCGACACCCGAGGGCTCGTCGATCGTGGCCCTCGCCGCGGAGCGTGGCATCCACTACTCGTCGGCGCCGGCCGGCGAGGTCGTGCCGTTCACCGCGCAGACCCGCATGTCGGGCCTCGACCTGGCCGACGGGTCGATCGTCCGCAAGGGCGCCGGCTCGGCGGTCATCGCCTGGGTCGAGGAGAGCGGCCGGATCCCGTCGAGCGTGCACGAGGAGCTCGACCAGCGCGTCGACGCGATCTCCGTCAGCGGCGGCACCCCGCTGGTCGTCGCGCAGAAGTCCGCCGACGGCACGGCACGCATCCTCGGCGTCGTCCACCTGAAGGACATCGTCAAGGACGGGCTCACCGACCGCTTCGCCGAGCTCCGCCAGATGGGCATCCGCACCGTGATGATCACGGGCGACAACCCGCTCACCGCGAAGGCCATCGCGGCCGAGGCGGGCGTCGACGACTACCTCGCCGAGGCCACTCCCGAGGACAAGATCGCGCTCATCCGGAAGGAGCAGGCGGGCGGCAACCTCGTGGCGATGACCGGCGACGGCACGAACGACGCGCCGGCACTCGCGCAGGCGGACGTCGGCGTGGCGATGAACTCGGGCACGTCGGCCGCGAAGGAGGCCGGCAACATGGTCGACCTCGACTCGGACCCGACGAAGCTCATCGAGATCGTCGCCATCGGCAAGCAGCTGCTCATCACGCGCGGCGCGCTCACGACGTTCTCGATCGCGAATGACGTCGCGAAGTACTTCGCGATCATCCCGGCGATGTTCGCCGGGATCTTCCCGGGACTCGCGGTGCTGAACATCATGCAGCTGAGACTCGCCCGCCTCGGCGGTGCTCTCGGCGATCATCTTCAACGCGATCATCATCGTGCATCCTGATCCCGCTGGCGCTGCGCGGCGTGAAGTACCGGCCGCTCGGGGCATCCGCGATGCTGAACCGCAACCTGCTGATCTACGGCGTCGGCGGCATCATCGCCCCGTTCATCGGCATCTGGCTGATCGACCTCGTCGTCAGCCTCATCCCCGGGTTCTGAGCCCCGGACGCGAAAGGAAACCAAGAAGACATGAGTACGACTCGCACCGCGGTCCGCACCCACTGGGTGGCGATCCGCGCGATGCTGCTCTTCACGCTGGTGCTCGGCGTCGCCTACACGATCGTCGTCACCGGAATCGGACAGCTGATCCTGCCGGCCCAGGCGAACGGCTCGGTCGTGCGCTCGGGTGACGAGGTCGGTGGGCTCCGCCCTCATCGGCCAGTCGTTCACGGATGCCGACGGCAACCCGCTCCCCGAGTGGTTCCAGTCCCGGCCGTCCGCAGCCGGCGACGGCTACGACGCCGGCGCATCGAGCGGCAGCAACTACGGCCCCGAGAACGAGGACCTCATCGCCGCGATCGAGGAGCGCCAGGCGCAGATCGCCGAGTTCGAGGGCGTCTCCGTCGACGAGATCCCGGCCGACGCGGTGACGGCGTCGAGCTCGGGCCTCGACCCGCACATCAGCCCCGAGTACGCACTCCTGCAGGTGCCGCGAGTCGCGGCTGAGCGCGGGCTTCCCGAAGCCGACGTGCGGGAGCTCGTGGAGTCTAAGATTCAGGCACGGGATCTCGGGTACTTGGGCGAGCCGACCGTCAACGTGCTGCAGCTGAACATCGCCCTCGCAGAGCTGGAGGGCTAGCCGTATGCGGAGGGGGCGGCTTCGGGTGTTCCTCGGCGCCGCCCCCGGCGTCGGCAAGACCTACACGATGCTCGAAGAGGGCCGGCGACTCGTCGGCGAGGGCCACGACGTCGTCGTGGCCTTCGTCGAGACGCACGGCCGCAAGGCGACGGCCGCGATGATCGAGGGACTCGAGGTGGTGCCGCGTCAGACGGTCATCCATCGCGGCATGTCGCTCACCGAGATGGACGTCGACGCCGTGCTCGCGCGCAAGCCCGAGATCGCGCTCGTCGACGAACTCGCCCACACGAACGCGCCGGGTTCGCGGAACGAGAAGCGCTGGCAGGACGTGAATGAACTGCTCGACGCGGGCATCGACGTCCTCTCGACGGTGAACACCCAGCACGTCGAGTCCCTCGGCGACGTCGTGCTGCAGATCACCGGGGTGCCGCAGCGCGAGACCATCCCCGACGCCGTGCTCCGTTCCGCCGACCAGATCGAGGTCATCGACCTCGCACCGCAGGCGCTGCGCGACCGGCTCTCGGGCGGAGTCGTCTACCCGGCGGAGCGCATCGACGCGGCGCTCTCGAACTACTTCCGGCTCGGCAACCTCACCGCCCTCCGCGAGCTCACCCTGCTCTGGCTCGCTGACGAGGTCGACACCGCCCTCAAGGCCTATCGCGCCGAGCACGGCATCGACCGCAAGTGGGAGGCCCGCGAACGCGTCGTCGTCGCCCTCACCGGCGGGCCCGAGGGCGAGACCCTCCTGCGGCGCGGCGCGCGGATCGCGTCGCGCTCCTCGGGCGGCGATCTGATCGCCGTGCACGTCACGAATCCCGACGGCATGCGGGCGCGGCATCCGGGTGCCCTCGACCGCCAGCGCACGCTCGTGGAGCAACTCGGCGGCACGTTCCACCAGGTCGTCGGCGAGGACATCCCGCGGGCACTCGTCGACTTCGCCAGGGCGGCGGATGCCACGCAGCTGGTCATCGGCGTGAGCCGCCGATCGCGGCTCGCGGCGGCGTTCTCGGGGCCGGGCATCGGCGCGACGGTCATCCGCGAGTCGGGCGACATCGACGTGCACATCGTGACGCACGCCGCGGCCGGCTCAGCCTTCTCGCTGCCGAAGCTCGGCGGCTCGCTCAGCCGCAAGCGCCTCATCGCCGGCTTCGCGGTCGCACTCATCGCCGGCCCGCTGCTCAGCTGGCTGCTCGCGAGCTTCCGCACCGAGTCGTCGATCACGAGCGACGTGCTCGCGTACCAGCTCCTCGTCATCGTCGTCGCGCTCATCGGCGGCATCTGGCCCGGGCTGTTCGCGGCCGTGCTGTCGGGACTCACGCTCAACTTCCTCTTCGTCGAGCCCCGGTACACCCTCACGATCAACGACCCGCGGCAGTTCCTCGCACTCGTGCTCTACATCGCGAACGTGCTGCTGGTGAGCTACGTCGTCGACCAGGCCGCGCGGCGCACGCGCGAGGCGCGGCGGGCCGCGGCGGAGTCGCAGCTCCTCGCGACGCTCGCGGGCAGCGTGCTGCGCGGCGAGGACGCGCTGCAGGCGATGGTGACCCGCACGCGCGAGGCGTTCGGGCTCACCGGCGTGCGCCTCCTGGTCGACGGCGAACCACGCGTGGCCGACGGCGAACCGGCGGGGGACGACCGGGTCACGAACGTGCCGATCGGCGGGCACGCCGTGCTGGAGCTGCACGGACAGGACCTCGAGGCATCCGAGCGACGCCTGCTGCAGGTCATCGCGACCCAGATCGACCAGGCCATCGAGCACGGCGCGCTGGCCGAGGCGGCCGAGGCGGCCGACGAGCTCGTGGAGACCGATCGCGTGCGTTCCGCACTCCTGGCCGCCGTGGGCCACGATCTCCGGCGCCCGCTCACGTCGGCCTCGGCGGCGATCAGCGCCCTGCGCACTCCCGATCTCCACCTGCCGGCCGACCAGCGCGATGAGTTGCTCGAGACCGCGGCCGAGAGCCTCGACTCGCTCGCCGAGCTCGTCACGAACCTCCTCGACGTGAGTCGCCTGCAGGCCGGCGCGCTCGCGGTGAAGCTCGCCCCGACCGACCTCGCCGACGTCGTCTTCCCCGCGCTCGACGAACTCGGCCTGGGCCCCGGCGAGGTGGAGCTCGACCTCGCCGACGACCTTCGCCCGGTGGTGGCCGACGCCGTGCTGCTCCAGCGCGTCGTGGTCAACCTGCTGGCCAACGCGGTCCGCCACAGCCCGCCGGGCGAGCGGGTGCGACTGGCGGCGAGCGGCTTCCAGGATCGCGTCGAGGTGCGCGTGGTCGACCGCGGCGCCGGCATCCCCGCCGAACGCCGCGACGAGGTCTTCACGCCGTTCCAGCGTCTGGGCGACACCGACAACGACACGGGACTCGGACTCGGCCTCGCCCTCTCGAAGGGCTTCGTCGAGGGGATGGACGGCACCCTCGAGGTGGACGACACCCCCGGTGGCGGACTCACGATGGTCGTCACCCTGCCCGCCGTGGCCGCTGCCGCCGCACCGACCGCCGAGGAGGCGCGATGAGGATCCTCCTCGCCGACGACGACGAGCAGTTGCAGCGCGCGCTGCGCATCACGCTCGGCGCGCGCGGATACGAGGTGATCCCCGCCCGCGACGGCGCCGAGGCCATCGACCTCGCTGCGAACGCGCATCCCGACCTCATCCTGCTCGACCTCGGCATGCCGAAGGTCGAGGGCGTCGACGTGATCCGCGCCGTGCGGGCATGGTCGAAGGTGCCGATCCTCGTGCTGTCGGGACGCACCGATTCCGCCGAGAAGGTCGACGCACTCGACGCCGGCGCCGACGACTACGTGACCAAGCCGTTCGCCATGGACGAGCTGCTCGCCCGCATCCGGGCACGTGCGCGAGCGATATCCGGCGATGAGGCGGATGCCGCGGCGGTGTCGATCGGAGATCTCACCGTCGATCTCGTGGCGAAGACGATCCGCCGCACGGGCCGCGGCGGCGAGGCATCCGTGCGCCTGACACCCACGGAGTGGCGACTGCTCGAGCTGTTCCTCAAGCATCCGGGCAAGCTGCTCACCCGGCAGATGCTGCTCGGCGAGGTGTGGGGGCCGTACCACGCCAACGACGCGGGCTACCTGCGCCTGTACGTCGCACAGCTGCGGCGCAAGCTCGAGCCGGTTCCGTCGGAGCCGCGTTACTTCCTCACCGAGCCGGGCATGGGCTACCGCTTCGACCCCGGTTCTGCGGGTTGAGGAGCGGCGCCCCTCTGCGGGTTGAGGAGCTCGCGCAGCGAGCGTCTCGAAACCCGGTCGCCGAGGATTCTGCGGGCTGAGGAGCCCGCGCAGCGAGCGTCTCGAAACCCGCCTGACGCGAGGATTCTGCGGGTTGAGGAGCGGCGCAGCAGCGTCTCGAAACCCGCCCTGGTCGCGCTCCTCCCAAGGCGGCCCGACGCGCGTCAACGCCGCACACCGCCATCGACAGCACGACGCCGATCGGCGCACCGACGGCGGGTCATCGATACGACCCTCGATGATGCCCTGTCGTGTACATCGCTCGAATGCGCCGACCGCAGCTATTACGTCGCGGGCAAGGCACCAGTGAATGCACTCGAACACCGCATCGACCAGCACTCGATCGGCACGATGCACTCGTACACGAGCTCGCGTCTGCCGATCGAAGCTCGTCGATACCGAGTGAATTCGAGTACATCCACGACGCCTACGCCCGCGAGAACAGGTGCAGGTCGGCGGAGTCGAGCGAAACGTCGAAGGGCATCATCGCAAGGCCGGATCGGTGACCTGCCGTCGATCAGCCGACGACGGTCGAGTGCTCCGGATGACGGGGCTGCATGTTGAGGAGCGGCGGAGCCGCTTGGCGAGAGCCCTGACCGGTGGCTGGGTTTCGAGACGCTCGCTGCGCGAGCTCCTCAACCCGCAGAGCGGCGCGAGCTCCTCAATCCGCGGAGTCCTGGCGACTGGTTTCGAGACGCTCGCTGCGCGACCTCCTCAACCCGCAGAGCGGCGCGAGCTCCTCAACCCGCAGAGTCTGGCGACTGGTTTCGAGACGCTCGCTGCGCGAGCTCCTCAACCCGCGGAGCGGCGCGAGCTCCTCAACCCGCAGGGCATCGCGAGCTCCTCAACCCGCGGAGCGGCGCGAGCTCCTCAACCCGCGGAGCGGCGCAAGCTCCTCAATCCGCAGAGTCCTCGAGGAGGTCGGCGGTGAGCGCCGCGAGCTCCGCCTCACGATCGGCCCGCTCGCGCGGCGCCCCGGGCACGCCGGGCCGCTGCTGCCACGGGTGCGGCCCGGCGAGCGGACGATACCCCACGCCGATCGCGTCGTAGATCGCGAGCTGCCCGGGCAGGCGCGCGGCGAAGTCGTCCCAGTCCTTGCCGGGCGCGCTCCACGCCACCTCTGCGAACGCCGCCAGCCGCGGGAACACCGCGTAGTCGAGCCGGGCGGCGGTGTCGAGGTGCTCGGTCCACGCGTTGGCCTGCACGCCGAGCACGTGCCGGCGGGTCGCGTCGTCGGCGTCGGCGGGCAGCGGCTCGAAGTCGTAGACATCGCGCAGCGACAGCACCGTGCCGACCGGGATCGGCTCGTCGGCGGCATCCGACTGCCGGTAGTCGAGGTAGGCGAAGTCGTCGGGGCAGAGCACGACGTCGTGACCGCGCGCGACCGCCACCCGGGCGCCCCGGAGCCCGCGCCACGAGGCGATCGTCGCGCCGGGCGCGAGCGGGCCCTCGAGCACCTCGTCCCAGCCGTAGAGCCGGCGGCGGGCGGAGGTGAGGTGGTCGTCGAGCTGCCGGATGAACCACGCCTGCAACTCGTTCGGCGTCGCGAGGCCGCGCTCCCGCATGAGCTGCTGCGTGCGCGGGTCGGCCGCCCACTGCGTCTTGCGAGCCTCGTCGCCGCCCACGCCGATGTAGGTCGAGGGGAAGACGTCCATCACCTCGTCGAGCACGTTCCGGAAGAACTCGACGGTCGACTCCTCGACGTTCAGCACGTCGTCGGTGATGCCGAAGCGGGTCCACACCTCAACCGGCTCGCCGGTCACGCCGAGCTCGGGGTATGCGGCGAGCGCGGCGCGCACGTGCCCGGGCGTCTCGATCTCGGGCACCACCGTGATCGACGCGCTCGGCCGCGTAGGCGACGATCTCGCGCAGGTCGTCCTGCGTGTAGAAGCCGCCGTGCGGGCGACCGTCGAGCGTCGACGCCGGCCCGTGGCCGAGCTGCGACTCGGGTCGCCAGGCCCCCACGTCGGTGAGCCGCGGGTACCGGCGGATCTCCATGCGCCAGCCCTGGTCGTCGGTGAGGTGCAGCTGCAGCACGTTGACCCGGTGCAGTGCGAGCAGGTCGATGAGTCGCAGCACCTCGTGCTTCGGCCGGAACGTGCGGGCGACGTCGAGCATGAAGCCGCGCCAGCCGAAGCGCGGTTCGTCCTCGATGACGGATGCCGCGGCCGACCAGTCCCGGCCGGGCAGCGGCGCCCGCCGGAACGCGTCGGGCCCGAACAACTGCCGCAGTGCCTGTCCGCCGTAGAACAGTCCGGCCTCGCCGCCGCCCGTGAGTCGCACGCCGGGCGGCGTCACCTCGAGCCGGAAGCCCTCGCGCGGCATCCGCTCGTCGAGGGCGAGCGCGATGCCTGCGGGTCGGGAGCCCCCGACGTGGGCGTATCGAGAGCCTCGTCGCCAGGGTTTCGAGACGGGCGCTGCGCGCCCTCCTCAACCCGCAGAGTTCGAGACGGGCGCTGCGCGCCCTCCTCAACCCGCACGCTGCGCGCCCTCCTCAACCCGCACAGCCGCGCCCTCCTAAGCGCGCACGACGGGCAACGCGAACCCCGTGGCATCCGTGAGCGCCCGCTGGAGTCGCCGCGCGGCCGCGTGCGTGCCGTCGCCCGCGACGATCCGCGAAGCGCCGGTCAGCGTGAACACGCCGTCGCCCGGCGCGTACGAGCGCGGCTTCGGGATGAGCCCGGTCACGCCCCGGCCGCCAGCTCGCGCGCGCGGGCGAGCGCGGCATCCGTCGACCGGTCGAAGACCTCCTTCAGGTGCGCCTCCTCGAGTACGGCGATCGCGCGCTCGGTCGTGCCCTTCGGGCTCGTGACGCGTCGGCGCAGCTCGGCGGGGTCGTCGTCGGATGCCGCGAGCAGCTCGCTCGCGCCCCGGAACGTGCCCTGCACCATGAGCGCCGCCTGCTCGGGCGTGAACCCCTTGTCGACGGCCGTCGCCGTGAGCTGCTCGATGAGGTAGAAGACGTACGCCGGTCCGGAACCCGAGATGGTGGAGAGCGCGTCGATCTGCTCCTCGGGCACGACGATCACGTCGCCGACGGTCTCGAAGAGCGCGACGGCGAGCGCGAGGTCGTCGTCGCTCGATCGGGTGCCCGCGGCGATGCCCGTGACCGCGCGGCCGACGACGGCGGGCGTGTTCGGCATCGCCCGGATCACGGCGACCGACTCGGGCAGCAGCGACTCGAACGTGGCGACCGTGACCCCGGCGGCGACCGACACGACGACCGTGCCGGGTTCGAGGTCGCCGGCGATCTCCCGCAGGAGCTCCGGCACCATCGCCGGCTTCACGGCGACGACCACGAGCTTCGCGCCCGCGACGGCCGCGAGGTTCGCCGCGGCATCCGTCTCGGTCGCGTAGGCGGCGACCCCTTCGAGCCCGGCGAGCTCGGCCGCCTTCTCCGCAGTCCGGTTCGTCGTGCGGATGCCGCCGTCGATCTGGACGCCCGGTTGGAGGAGCCCGGAGAGGATCGCGCGGGCCATGGACCCGGCTCCGAGGAAGGCGATCGCGGGCAGCCGCACGGGCACGTCGACACTCATGCGACCATCCTAGGATTGGCGTATGAGCGCATCCGGCGGCACCAGGGCCATCATCGCGGCATTCCTCGCCAACACGGGCATCGCCCTGACGAAGTTCATCGCATGGTTCTTCTCGGGGTCGTCCTCGATGCTCGCCGAGGCCGTGCACTCGGTCGCCGACGCCGGCAACCAGCTGCTGCTCATCTTCGGCGGCCGGCAGGCGAAGAAGGCGGCCGACAAGGAGCATCCCTTCGGCTACGGTCGCGAGCGCTACGTGTACGCCTTCGTCGTCTCGATCATCCTGTTCTCGGTCGGCGGCATCTTCTCGATCTACGAGGGAATCGACAAGCTGCAGCATCCGCACGAGCTCGAGGTCCCGTGGCTGCCGATCCTCGTGCTCTCGATCGCGATCGTGCTCGAGTCGTTCTCGCTGCGCACCGCGGTGAAGGAGTCGAACCACGTGCGCGGCCGGCAGAGCTGGGTCCAGTTCGTGCGCCACGCCAAGGCGCCCGAACTTCCCGTCGTGCTCCTCGAGGACATCGCCGCCCTCCTCGGTCTCGTCTTCGCGTTCATCGGCGTCGGCCTCACGATCATCACCGGCAACCCCGTCTTCGACGCGATCGGCACGCTGTTCATCGGCACGCTGCTCATCGTCGTCGCCGTCATCCTCGGGATGGAGACGAAGAGCCTCCTCGTCGGCGAGGGTGCGACCGACTCCGACGCCGAGGCGATCGAGAAGGCGATCCTCGCCGGCCCCGAGGTCGAGCGCATCATCCACATGAAGACGCTCTACCTCGGGCCCGACGAGCTGCTCGTCGCCGCGAAGGTCGGCTTCCACGCCGATCAGAACGGCTGCTCGAGGTCGTCGACCGCGACGAACGTCATCGAGCAGCGCATGCGCAGGCCGTCCCCGTCCGCCCGCGTGATCTACATCGAGCCCGACGTCTACGTCGACCCGAACCTCAGCGCGCCGCCCACCGACGCGATCGTCATCAAGGGCTCGAGTGACTCTGCTGGTCGAGGAGGCGTCGAAGGCGCTCGAGCCTGCCAGCCAGTTTCGACGCAGCGTCTCGAGACGCGCTCCTCGACCGCTCCTCAACCGCAGACCGCGACCTCGACCGCCCTCGTGCTGCGGCACGACTCCGCCATCGGGCTCGGCAACCTCGGCCCGACCCTCGAGGCGCACGGCTACGAGATCGTGACGGTCGACGCGCCGCACCAGGACGTCGCGGCGCTCGACGCGCTCGCACCCGACCTCGTCGTGGTGCTCGGCGGTGACGAGGCGGCGTACGAAACCGACCGCTACCCCTACCTCGCCGACGAGATCCGCCTGCTCGAGCAGCGCATCGACGCGGAGGCGCCGATCTTCGGCGTCTGCCTCGGCGCACAGCTCCTCGCGAAGACCCTCGGCGCCGAGGTGCGCAGGGGCCCGCGCAAGGAGGTCGGCTGGCTCACGGTCGAGCCCACCGAGGCGGGTGCCGCGTCGCCCGTGCGCCACTTCGCCGGCGTGCCCACCGTGCAGTGGCACGGCGACACGTTCGACCTGCCCGACGGTGTCGACCGGCTCGCGACGTCGGGCCAGTACGAGAACCAGGCGTTCGCGAGGGGCGACTGGCTGCTCGCGGTGCAGTTCCACCCCGAGGTCGACGACGCGATCCACGAGGACTGGCTGCGCGAGTGGGGCGACGAGCTGCCCGAGTACGGCCTCAGCCGCGAGCAGCTGCGCGAGGAGCGCGCGTCGTACGGGCCGCGCGCGCAGGCGGCATCCGCTGCCCTGCTCGGCGAGTACCTCGAGGGGCTCGAGGCGCGCACGCCGCGTGCCGCGCGCGAGCTAGTGCAGCGACCCGCATCCGGCGGTCACGGACGCCTGAGGGGATCCTCGAAGAACTCGAGCAGCAGGCGAGCGGATGCCTCGGCCTCGACGCCCGGGAACACCTCGACCCGGTGGTTCAGGCGGCGGTCGCGCAGCACGTCGTAGAGCGAGCCGGCCGCGCCCGCCTTCTCATCCCACGCGCCGAACACGACGGTGGGCACGCGCGCGGCGAGGATCGCGCCGGCGCACATGACGCACGGCTCGAGCGTGACGACGAGCGTGCAGTCGGTCAGGCGCCAGTCGCCCGTGGTCTCGGCCGCCGTGCGGAGCGCGAGGAGCTCGGCGTGCGCGGTGGGGTCGCCGAGGAGCTCCCGCTCGTTGCGACTGGCGGCGATCACCACGCCGTCGCCGTTCACGACCACGGCGCCGACGGGCACGTCGCGGGTCGCGGGCGCCTGCTCGGCCTCGGCGAGCGCGAGGCGCATCCACTCGCGGTGGATCGGCAGCTCCACGAGCACTCCCCTCCGCGAGAATCCCCACAACTAGACTCGAGCCTATGCGAGTCCACGTTGCCGATCACCCGCTCATCACCCACAAGCTGACGGTGCTCCGCGACGAGAACACGCCGTCGCCGCTCTTCCGCGCGCTCGTCGAGGAGCTCATGACGCTGCTCGCCTACGAGGGCACGCGCGGGGTGCGCGTCGAGCCGGTCGACATCGTCACGCCCGTGGCGCCCACGACGGGCGTGCGCATCGCCGACCCGAAGCCGCTCATCGTGCCGATCCTGCGGGCGGGCCTCGGCATGCTCGAGGGCATGGTGAAGCTGCTGCCGAGCGCCGAGGTCGGCTTCCTCGGCATGGCCCGCAACGAGGAGACGCTCGAGCCCACCACCTACGCCGAGCGCCTGCCCGACGACCTCAGCGACCGCCAGTGCTTCGTGCTCGACCCGATGCTCGCGACCGGCGGCTCGCTCACGGCGGCGATCGAGTTCCTCCTCGAGCGCGGGGCGACGGATGTCACGGCGATCTGCATCCTCGCCGCGCCCGAGGGCCTCAAGGCCGTCGAGGAGGCGCTGCACGGACGCGAGGTGACCGTCGTGCTCGGCGCCGTCGACGAGCGCCTCAATGAGCACGGCTACATCGTGCCCGGCCTCGGCGATGCGGGCGACCGTCTCTACGGCACGGTCTAGACTCTGCGATCGCCGCGCCATTCGTTGAAGGATCTTCGCCGCACGACACGCAGGCGCGAGATCAACTGCGGAAGATTTTTCTGATCGCGCCTTTTTCGCAGATTCTTGCGAGCGTGACATCCGCTCACCCGATCCTCCCGGATGTCGCACCGCACCGTGCACCCCCTGCGCCGTCACACCGCGTCATCCGGGCGTCATGAATTGACACACGCTCGGGTATCGGTTTGACTCTCCCCCATGACCGACACCGCACGCACCCTGACCGCCCCCGAGGCTCTCAGGACGACCGGCATGATGATGCCGGCGCGTGCGCCCATGTGTTGTCGAATGTGCCGCTGACCGCGACCCGACCGCCGAGTTCCGCCGCCGATCCGCATCCCGATCGGCTCCGACTCCACTGAACCCCGTTCGTGGGTTCCCCGGCCGAACGGCCCTTCGCATCGACCCCGCCACATCCAGGGGTCCATCGCCGCACCTTCTTCACACAAGGACTCCCGTCATGTCTCTCGCACTCGCTCCCGTCCGCACCGCCGCCGTCCGCACCGCCCCGTCGCTGCCCGACGCCCCGGCCCGCCCCGTCTCGATCGCGCCGCGCCCGGCCGAGACCACCGCGGCTCCGGCCCAGCCGGCCGCCCCGACCGCCGCCCGATCGGGCGCTCCCCGTGTCCGGGCCGTGCCCGAGGGCACCGAGGCCCGCGGCTTCGTGCTCTACGTCGGCATCGACGAGGCGAAGGCCCTCGCCGACGGC
This sequence comes from uncultured Actinomycetota bacterium, assembly GCA_963799015.1. Lineage (GTDB taxonomy): Bacteria > Actinomycetota > Actinomycetes > Actinomycetales > Microbacteriaceae > Agromyces. The sequence continues at coordinate 80,716 of CAWCWD010000011.1, forward strand.
ACGACCCTGCACCGCATCGTCGAGGCGCTGCGCACGCTCACCGCCGACGTCGCCCCGTCGGCCGAGACGTACGCCGCCGTGGCGCTCGCTCCCGAGGGCGCAGGCGGCCGCGACGTCGACGTCGTGCGCCTCGCCCTGCAGGACCCGGCCGCGCTCGCGAAGCAGCGCGAGGGCCAGGACACCCGCGACGACGCCGACCGCCACCCCAACGGCGTCATCATCGACATCTCACGCAAGCGCGTGCTGCTCGACGGCGAGGCCGCCGGCCTCACCTACAAGGAGTTCGAGCTCCTGCAGTACCTCGTGCTGCGCGAGGGCCGCACGATCGACCGCCACGAGCTCATCGAGAGCCTGTGGGACGCCGACGACGAGGCCCCGAGCGAGCGCACGATCGACGTGCACGTGCGTCGCCTGCGCTCGAAGCTCGCCCACTACCAGGACATCGTGCGCACCGTTCGCGGCATCGGCTACCGGTTCGACCGCCACGCCGACGTCTCGATCCGCCAGGCCTCCACGCCGTCGCCCGACCTCTATTGAGTCGCCCGACCTCCACGGATCGGCGCGACGCAACCCGTTGAGCACTGCGCGCGCGGCGGCGTGATGGCCTCCGTCGGAGCGGCAACATGGATCCATCGAGGCCGTCCATGGGATGGCGCGCCGCCGTCGTCGCGGTGAACCCGAAACTCCGAGAAAAATCACGGAACGATAACTAGCGCCCGTTACCGATCCGTTATATATTTCTTATGCACCGACTGTTTGCTGTGGCGGTCGGTGCGGAATGTGATTGCAGGACACTCTTGGTGCAAGGGCGAGGGTCGGTCGTCAGCCTCTACGACCGGCCCTCACCCGTTCCCGCCGCAGGTTCCCTATTCTTGGATCAGTCCGGTACTGACGCCGGGCGTCAAGCACGTCGAGGGGAGCCGAGGGTGGCGGAACGCGCGATCACCGTCGCTGCATGGGAGTCGCTCTTCCGAGCGCAAGTCACGATCATGCGGGCGCTCGCGGCGGAGTTCCCCAGCGAGATCATGTCGCTCAACGAGTACGACGTGCTCTTCAACATCACGCGGGCGCCCGGTCGGCGCCTTCGCCTGAAGGAACTGAATCGCTCGGTGCTCATCACGCAGCCGAGCGTGAGCCGGCTCGTCGACCGCCTCGCCACCCGCGGCCTCGTCACGAAGGCGCACGACCCCGAAGACGGCCGCGGCACGATCGTCGCGATCACCGAGGAGGGGTTCGCCCTCTTCCGTCGCGTGGCGTTCACGCACATGGACGCGATCAACCGGCACGTCGGGCACTGCGCTCGACGAGGGCGACCTGAAGGATCTCATCGAGCTGTGCGACCGGCTGCGGCTCAGCGTCGGCGAGACGACTCGCGACCTCGCGGGCGAACTCACGGATGCGGCATCCGACGACTCGCTCGACGCCTGATTCGCGCACGACACGCGACACTCGCAGCTCGCGGCCAGCGGCTCTGGCTCAGGGCCGTGGCTCGTGGCTCAGAAGCTGGTCACGAGGTCGCCCAGCACGTCGCCGACCTTCGTCGGGTCGGTCGCGTCGTAGTAGTGGGCGCCGGTGGCGCCGGAGATCGACTGCAGCGTGGCGACATCCGCGTCGGCGCCGTACGCGAGGGTGAAGATGAGCACCGGGTTGTGATGATGCATCTCGCCGAGGTTCGCGAGCATCTGCTCGGCGGTGATCGTCGGCGTCATCGTCTCGTTCTTCCCGTCGCTCAACACCACGATCGCGTTGATGCGATCAGCCTGCCAGGCCGCGGCGCGCTCGCGGGCGAACGTGTCGACCGCGGCGTAGAGCGGCGTGAACTCGATCGGCCGTAGCGTGCCGAGGGCGCTGAGGAAGTCGGTGCGGCCGCTCTCGACGTCGGCGACCGGGCTCACAAGCCCCGGGGTGATCGGACCGTCATCGACCGACGAGAAGCCGGCGAGGCCGACGTTGTCGCCGGGCGTGAAGTGTCCGAGTGCCTGTGTGATCGCTTCCTTCGCCGCGGCCAGCTTCGTCTTGCCGCTCGCGATCGTCTCCTCCATCGACCCCGAGACGTCGAGGAGGAACAGCACCTCGGCGCGCTTGCGCACCTCGGGGAACGCGATCTGGGTCGCGCGGATCACGTTCGAACTGGGGAAGGGCAGCGCGCCCTGTTCCTCGGCGGCGAGCTGGCCGACTTCGGCGACGAGCGGGTCGAGCTCGCCGTTGAGGTCGCGATATCCCGATTCGCGCACGATCTGCTGGCCCTGGCTGGTGGTCGTGTAGGCGACGAAGTCCTCCGCGGCCGCTTTCTCGGCGTCGTCGACCCAACGGCCGGTGAGCACGTGCGCGGGATTGTCGGCGACGTAGAACCCGTCAGTCGGGTAGATCGGCACGAGCTTCTCTTCGGGCGGCGCGCTTTCGATGCGGTTCACGCCGTCTCGGCTCGTGATGCCGCGGTTGTAGTCCCACACGGACTTCTCGTCGACGATCACGGCGGAGAGGAAATCGGCCACGGAGCCCTTGTCCTCGGACTGGCGCGCGTGCCAGAGGAAGTGCTCCGGGGTCGCCATGTAGTGGCTCGTCGCGAGCTCGTTCTCCCGCACCTGGGCGGTCACCTGCTCATCGGCGACCTGGTCGCTGCGTCAGGTCGCTCAGCGAGCCCGCGGCCGAGCCGTAGGAGGCGAGCAGCGCCGCCTCGCCCGAGCTCGCGATGAGCGGGCTCGTCTTGCCGAGCTTGAACGTGCCCCACTCGGGGTGGCCGAGATCGGTCCAGGCGTTCTGGTCGCCGGATGCCGCGAACACCTCGCCCCAGGTCGGGCGTTCCTCGTCCCAGCCGATGGCGGCAGCGAGGCTGTCGGGCATGGCGAGCACGATATTGGAAGACCCGATGCTCGTGCCCGCCGCAGGAACGCCCGCACCCGCGCCGGTGGCGCGCACGAACGGGACCCACGAACTCGCATCGGGGATCCACACGGTCGGGCGCTCGTCTTCGGGCAGGTGCGAGAAACTGTGCGTCGAGTCCTCTGCGGCAAGGCCCGACTTGTCCTTCGTCGCGACGACGGTCACGCAGGAGCCGTCGATGTCGCGCGGCTGCGCGTTGTAGCCGTCGACGAGCCGGGAGACCATCTCGGAGTTCTCGAGCGAGGACAGGACCCTCACCGTCGTGCAGGGCTGGGAACCGACTGCAGCGGCCGGCTCGTCGTCAGGGAACACGATCGGCTCCGCCGCCACATCCGTCTCAGGGACGCCGCTCGCCTCGACTGCCGTTCCCGGCCCGTTGAGCATCACGGCCGCCGCCGTTCCGCCACCCACGAGGATCAGCACCACCGCCCCAGCGCTCACCGCCCACCAGGTACGCGACCGGCGCCGCCGCTGCTCGCGCATTCGGCGCTGTTCACGCCGAGGCGCGGGGCCACCGGCGCTCAACAGAGAGGTCCTCTGGTCAGGTCATGACCGTCGCCGGAGTCGCCGAGGACGGCCAGCGGCGATACCGTTGCTGGCGCACGAACCACGAAGACGTCGGGCATCGTTCGGTCCTCGGATGGGGGTACAGGACCCTCGGATGGGGGGTGGGGGGCGAAGGCGAGCATATATGGAGGACCCGCGCAGACCCAAGGGATGTGACGTAATAGTCTGCGGATGGACGCGCTGCGCGGATGCCTGGCCGCGGGCCCGACGCGCAGCGCACGCCCGTAACCGCTGGTCAGACGACCAATGGCCGGCTCGCCAGGGTTGACCGGTCGTCAGCCTTCAGGGTGACCGTTGTAGGCGCGGATCTTGTACTCGGTGGTCTCCAGCGCGAGGCCGAGTTCGCGGAGTTGTCGCTTGATGCGGTCGCGTTGGTCGAGCATGATGCGTCTCCGTTCGGGGATGGTGCTCGCGCCTTGCTCGACGAGTGCGATGTAGCGCTTGAGGTCGTGCATCGTCATGCCGGACAGGCGCATCCGGGTGAGGAAGACGAGCCGGCGCAGGTCGAACGCGGAGTACTCGCGGTATCCGGAGGAGTTGCGGGCGGGTCGCACGAGGCCCTGCTGTTCGTAGTAGCGGAGGGTGTGCGTGGACAGGCCGACGAGGTCGGCGGCCTCGGCGACGCTCCGAGGCGCCGCCGAGGCTTCGATCGTGGAGTCGTCCAGCAGCTCATGGACGGCGTCGATCACCGACGTGGAGAGCTCGTCGCCGGTGGCGAGGATGCGTTCGATCAGCGCTTCGGTTGCCATGGACGAAATCCTAGGTCGGTCAGAACGCGCGCACTGCCGGGGGCATGCCGGGGAAGTCCGCCGACTCACTCACGGCAGCCCACTTCCGAACGTCGTCGAGCGCACGCTGGTAGACACGGGTGAGGTTGCGGACGGCTTCGGATCCGAGCGGCAACCGCAGCGGCGCATCTGCGGTTTCGAGCATGTCGCGGATCGCGGTGGCGGCGCGGTCGGGGTCGCCTTCCTGGATGCCGTCGGCCTCGGTCATGTTCGCGCGCACCACGCCGATCACCTCCTCGTAGCTCGCGCTCTGCTCCGCCGTGTTGAGCGTTGCGGGAGCATTGAACTCGGTGCGGAAGCGGCTGGGCTCCACGATCAGCACCCGGATGCCGAACGGCGCGACCTCGCCCGCGAGGGCCTCGGACCAGCCTTCGAGGGCGAACTTGCCGGCCGAGTAGCTGCCGACCGCGGGGAACGACATCCGCCCTCCCTGGCTGCTCATCTGCACGATCGCGCCCGAACGGTGCTCCCGCATGATCGGGAGAACTGCCCGCACGTAGGCGGCCGGACCGAACAGGTGCTGTTCGAGCATGTGCCGCAGCTCGCCGTCCGTGACCTCCTCCGCGGCGCCGACCTGCCCGGCACCGGCGTTGTTGACCAGCACGTCCACCGACCCGAATACGTCAAGCGCGCGCTGCACGACCTCGGCGGCCGCTGACGTGTCCCGCACGTCGTGTTCGATCGCCAACAGCCGATCTCCGTAGCGAGCCTTGAGCGCGTCGAACCGATCGACTCGCCGTGCCGTCCCGACCACCCGCTCTCCGGCCTGCAGCGCAGCCTCGGCCAGCGCCAGGCCAAGGCCCGAGCTCGCGCCGGTGATGATCCACGTCCTGATGTCGTTCGTCGTCTTCATGATCCTGACGCTACGGATTCGAGCGCGCTCGAAGGCAAGCAGGAGCAGCTCACGCGCGCGGGATGACGAGCAGGCCGGCTCGTTTGATCCACCGCGCGACGACCTCCGTCTGCACCCGGTGCACGCCGGGGAGCGCGCCGACGCGCTCGACGAGGTAGCGATGCAGGTCGCCGGCGTCGGCGAGTTCGAGCATCGCGAGGATGCTGGTGGCCCCCGTGGTCGTCGAAGCGAACGCGACCTCCGTGTGGGTGCCGAGGGCGCGTCGCGACGGCGCCGAGCGCGACGGGACGCACGTCCATCCAGCAGATCACGTCGACATGCCGTCCGTAGAGTCTGGGGTCGACCTCGACTTCGAACATCAGCACGCCGCTGTCGCTGAGCTCGGCGATGCGGCGGCGGACGGTCGACTCGGGGACGCCCGACACCCGTGCCAGGCGGGCGATGCTCATGCGCCCGTCGGCGGCGAGGAGGCGAAGGAGGAGTCGGTCGTCGTCGGATCGTGGCGCGCGGACGGGCGACGGGCCAGCGTGCCGGCCGGGTATCACCGGCGCGAGGGCCTCGCACTCGCTCGCGGTGAGCGCTTCCAGCCGGCCGGGCCATCCGCCGACGCCGGCGATGGGTGCGAGCAGCCGCTGGGCGGTCACGGTGGCGATGCCGGCACTGCGCCGGAACTGCTCGAGCCCGCCGTCACGGTCACCGCTCGAGCGCGGGCGTTCGGAGGATGCAGCTGAGCCCGCCGTCACCCGCGAGCGAAGCGATCCATGAGGTGTCGTCCCGGTCGGCGAGTCGACGCGCGACGGCGTCGATCGAAGCGCTCGGAGCCGCGATGCGGAGGAACCAGTCCTCCTGCTCCGAGAGGTCGGGGCGGGTGAGGCCGATCACGCGGAGCGCCAGCCGTGAACGGAGTCGGTGGTAGCGACGCGAGACCGAACGCTCCGACATCCCGAGCACCGCCGCGATCCGTGCGAAGGACGCCCGCGCGTCGAGCTGCAGCGCGTGCAGTACGCGCCGGTCTTGCTCGTCGAGCGCGACCATTTCCGCCATGATCACCGACTCTAGTGGCGGGATCCACCACAGCTGCCGATATGGGTGGAGAATCCTCGTCGAGCGCAGCAGATTGGTGCGCGACCCGCCCGACTGTCACCCGCCTTCGCTGGGCGGCTGCCGCCATCAGGAGACGCTCATGCTCACCGTTCTGCCCATCCGATACGTCGCCGACGTGGGGCATCCCGCCGCTTCTACGAGGGCCTCGGCCTGACCTTTCGCAACGAGCTCAGCGTCCCGGTCTGGGCGCACCTCGATGCCGCAGCCGGCGCCGTCGGCATCCACGACGCCGCTGTGTCGAAGGGACGGCTGCCCGGCGCCGTCGAGCTCGGCTTCGCGACCGATGAGCGACTCGAAGACGTGTCCGCCCGGCTCGCCGCCGGTGGTTACGAGCACGCCCTCTTCGACGAGGACTTCGGCCGCAGCATCCGCATCACCGACCCCGACGGCATCGTCATCCAGATCCAGGAGATCGACCCTGAGGCCATGCGCCGCTCACAGGCGCAACTCTGAGTCGCCACGGCAACGAGAAGGAAACAGCGTGGAACCCCTCATCGCACTGATCGGCGTGACCGCCGTCGTGTTCATCGTGAACAAGATCTGGCTCCGTCGCCCCCGAGGATTCGAGATCGCCCTGCGCGCTGGACTGGCCGCGATGTTCGCCCTCACGGGCATCTCGCATTTCATCGGAATGCGAGCCGACCTCATCGCCATGGTCCCCGAATGGCTGCCGTTCCCAGGCACGATCGTCACCGTCACCGGCATCCTCGAGCTGGCCGCCGCGGCCGCCATGCTCCATCGCCGTCTCGCCACCCTCGCCGCGGGAGGGCTCACCCTGCTGCTGATCGCGATGTTCCCTGCAAACGTCACGCTCGCCCTCTCGGGAGCGCCGCTCCCCTGGTGGGACCAACTCGTGCCCCGCACCCTGGTGCAGGTCATCTTCCTCGCGGCCACCGTCACCACGGTCGTCCTCACACTCCGCCCGGCGAGCCCATCTCCGCAGGACGACATCACCCCGGCGAGAGTCGAGGCGTGAACGGCGTTCATCCGCAGCGGACCGCGCGCAACACAGCCCGCCTATGTCGGCCGCCGGAGGCCATGCAGCAGCGCGAGGATATCGGCGGCGGCACGCTCGAGATCGAAGTCGGGATCGGCGAGATGTTCGGCGACCACGCCATCGATCGCTCCGCTGAGGTGGTTAGTTGGTTACGAAGCTGGTCGATCGACGAGGTCCCGCAGGACGACATGGGGAGGGTCGTGCACCACGAACACGCCAGTACATCGGCCGAACCACGCGACGGTGAGTGGCCGGAGCCGAGGAGCCTCCGGATCGCCGTCGCACTCGAGTCGAGGGCGACGTCGCGTCGCCGATCAGTGCCCACCACACACGAGGGACTGGCGGAGTCCCTCGCCGCCGCGCCACTCGCAACCTAGGTCACCCCGCGAGGAAGGCGGATGCGACCGAACGGATCGTTGCGCACTCCCGCTCAGACGACCGGCGGCACCCGCAGTACCTGCGCCTCCCACGGCCTCAAGGTGGCACTCAGCCGCGCGGGGCCCTCGTGATTCTGCAGCACGACCTCGGCGCCGGCGGGGATCAGCCCTGGTCGGAGGTATGCGCTGGTCCGGCGAGAGGTTGACGAGCACGAGCAGCACCTCGCTGACGGCGCGGCGGCGGTAGGCGAAGACCGAGCGGCTCCCGGCTTCCACCCGCTCGAAGTCCCCTCGCGCTACGGCGTCGCTCGAGTGGCGGAAGGCGATGAGCCGTCGGAAGTGGCTGAACACGGATGCCTCGTCGTCGACCTGTGCTGCAGCGTTCAGCCAAGCGTGGTTGGGATTGACGGCGATCCATGGCGAGCCGGACGTGAACCCGGCGTTCGGCGTGCCGTCCCACTGCACGGGGGTGCGGGCGTTGTCGCGGCCGATGCGGCCGAGCCCGTCGAGCACGTGCGCTGCGAGCCGGCCCTGCGCTGAGGCATCCGCGTAGTAATTGAGCGCCTCCACGTCGCGATACTCCTCGATGCTCGCGAACGGCGAGTTCGTCATGCCGAGCTCCTCTCCCTGATACACGTAGGGCGTGCCGCGGAGCAGGTGCAGCATCGTCGCAAGGGCCGTCGCCGACGCGCGCCAGTGCTCGCCGTCATCGCCGAACCGCGAGACCGTGCGGGGCTGGTCGTGGTTGCCGAGATACAGGCTGTTCCATCCGGTGTCACCGAGCGCCTCCTGCCATCGCGCGAGGGAGTCCGCGAGCTCGCCGGGCTCGAGCGGGCGGGTTTCGAACTTCGATGCCCCCGCCTGCCCGAGTCCGACGTGCTCGAACTGGAAGACCATGTCGACCTCGCGCCGCGCCGGGTCCGTGAACAGCACGGCGTCCTCGGCGGTGACGCCCGGCATCTCGCCGACGGTGAGGAACGTGCCGTCGCGGCCATCGAAGACCTCGCGGCGCATCTCCTGAAGGAACTCGTGCAGGCGCGGACCGCCCGCGTAGTGCGGGAACCCATCGCCGAGACCGTTCGACTTCGCTGCGCCGTCGGGCAGCGCGGTGTTCTTCGAGATGAGGTTGATGACGTCCATCCGGAACCCGTCGACGCCACGGTCGAGCCACCACCGCATCATCTCGTAGACGGCCGCGCGCACCTCCTCGTTCTCCCAGTTCAGGTCGGGCTGCTTCCGATCGAACAGGTGCAGGTAGTACTCGCCCGTCGCCTCATCGAGCTCCCAGGACGGCCCCGAGAAGAAGGAGTCCCAGTTGTTCGGCTCTGCGCCCGGCTCGCCCGGCGTCGTGCCGTGCCGGGCGGGACGCCACCAGTACCAGTCCCGCTTCGGGCTGTCCACCGATGACCGCGACTCCACGAACCATGGATGCTCGTCGGAGGTGTGGTTCACCACGAGGTCCATCACGAGCTTCATCCCCCGTGCGTGCACCGCATCGAGCAGCTCGTCGAAGTCCTCGAGTGTGCCGAACGCCGGGTCGATGTCCTGGTAGTCGCTGATGTCGTATCCGTTGTCGGCGTGTGGTGACCGGTAGATCGGTGAGAGCCAGATCACGTCGACACCGAGGCGGTCCAGGTGATCCAGCCTGCTGAGGATGCCGCGCAGATCGCCGATCCCGTCGCCGTTCGAGTCCTGGAAGCTCCGCGGGTAGATCTGGTACACGACCGCCGAAGCGAACCAGGAGCGCTCGTCGAGCGCGACGGTTGCGGTGGTGACGAGGGATTCAGAGTTCGACATGTATGACCTGCCACAGATTCGGAGCGGGAAGGGTCACGACGGCGTGATCGTCGTCGAGGTGCACGGGAAGCTCGGTCAGCCGGGCCGCGGCGTCCGGGTCGGCGAAGCGCACCCGCGGAGTCCGGCCGCCGAGGAAACGGAACCGCAGAGTTCCGTCACCGGGCGACTCGGGCTCGGCGCGAGGCGCATCCCACAGCGCATCGGTCTGCCCTCGGAGGTTGATGAGGTGCACGACGAGGCCCGCAGGGGTCGTCGTGATGCGACGCCAGACAGCGCCGGGGGTCGGTTCGCTCGTGACCCGTGCGTCCGTGTAGCCAACCTCGAGGTCGCCGTTGTAGTCGCCGGCGTACGAGCCGGTGACGTCGACGATCGCCGGGTCCATGAGCAGCGCATCGTGCTCGACGAGGAAGTCGTACCAGCGAGTGAGCAGCTCGAGGGTCTGCGACTCGGCCTCGTGGTTGCGCACGTAGTACGGGTCGACGAGGAGGCGCCCAGCCTCGCCCGCGAGCAGCTGCGTCGCGCCGTGCGAGTAGAGCGTCGCCATCGTGAGCGCCGTCGCCCGATCGGATGCCGCGGCATCCGCCCGGTCGTAGACATGCTGGTAGGCGGCGATGACAACGGGCTTGCCGTGCCCGGCGGCGCGAGCCCGGGTGACGACCGCGGCGAGCGAGCCGAGAGTCGTATGCGGCTCCCACACCTCGATGTAGACCGCGTCCTGCGGTGCGGCGCCCGTGCGCCACGTCGGGAAGTCGTTGACGTTGTTGAAGACGAGCCGCGCCTCCGGAAGCGCCGCGCGCACGCCCTCGATACCGCGCACGAACGAGTCGCTCACGTCGATCGCGCGCCCATCGGGCGAGCTCGCGAACTTCGGGTAGCCGTACTGGTCGAGGTGGAATCCGTCGAAGCCGACCTCCTCGACGGCCTGGGCGAGCTCGCCGCGGAAGTGCTCGAGCCATGGCCCGGCCGCCGGGTCGACGAGGAGGAGGAAGTCGCCGAGCGCGAACGGCTCTCCGCTCGGCGTGAGCAGCGCGTGCTCCTTCCAGGCATCCCACTCGCTCGGCCCGACCGCATAGACCGCCGCGTACCCGTAGGCCCGCGAGCCGGCCGCCTGCACCGCAGCGATCAGCTCGCGCACGGTCTCGAGCGAGATCGGCTGGCCGAGTGCATCGTCGTAGTGCTCGCCTCCACCGAGGAGCTCCGCGTGCCGGTACGCCCAGTCGTAGAACTGGATGCCGTTCAGGTGCAGGCGGCGTGCGAACTCGGCGACGGCCGCCGTGTCCTTGCCGGGGCGGTAGCTCGCCACGAAGCCGTAGCGCAGGCGCGCCCGGTCGTCGCCGGTCACCTCGAGTGCCGTGCGAGCGACGCCGCCGCCGTCGACGTCGAGCTCGACGCCGTAGCCGCCCGCCGCGAGCACGCCGAGCGAGCGGATGCCGCTGCCCACGCCCTCCTCGCGATGCACGAGCTCTCCGAGACGCCAGACGCTGAGCGCGCCGGCGAGGCCATCGTCGACGCGCACCTCGATCTCGACGGGCTCGCCGGTCGCGAACGACGCACGGGTGGGAAGAATCACGGCTGAAGGCATGCTCATCCTTTGACGGCGCCGGCCGTGAGGCCCTGCACGAAGTACCGCTGGAACACGAGGAAGACGATGATGACCGGGATGATCGCGATCGCGGATGCGGCGAACACGAGCCCCCACTGGGTGGCGTTCTGGCCCTGGAAGAGCTGGATCGCGACCGGGAGCGTGAGCTTGTCCTGATCGGTGATGATCGTGAGAGCCCACGCGAACTCGTCCCAATTCGCAAGGAAGGTGAAGATCGTCGCGGTCGCGAGCGCGGGCTTCGCGAGCGGAAGCGCGAGCCGCCAGAAGCGCCACCACGCGGACGCGCCGTCGATCTGCATGGCCTGGTCGAGCTCGGCGGGGATCGACTCGAAGAACCCGCGAAGGAGGAAGGTGTTGAGCGCGAGGGTGCCGGCGACGTAGAACACGATGAGGCCGACGAGCGAGTCGAGGAGGTGCAGCTGCTTCGCGAGCACGAACTGCGGCACGATGAGCATCATCGCCGGCACGATGAGTCCGATCAGGAGGATCCGGAAGATGAGCTCGCGCCCGCGGAATTCGAAGCGGGCGAACGCGAACGCCATCATCGAGCTGATCAGCACCGAGAGCGCCGTCGAGATCACCGCCACGATCGTCGAGTTCAGGAAGTAGAGCCCGAAGTCGTGGCTCGTGAGCACCTGTTCGTAGTTCGCGGTGGTCGCGGGGTTCGGGATGAACTCGGGCGGGATCGTGAGCACGTACGCCTGGGGCTTGAAGCTCGTCGAGAGCAGGTAGACGAACGGCGTGACCATGACGATCGCGCCGACCGCGAGCACGGCGTAGCGGAAGGCGGCGGAGAGCGGCATCCGATTCATGAGTACGCCTCCCCTGAGCGATCGCGGAAGACTCGGAGCTGCACGACGGCGAGCACGAACACGAGGATCGCGAGGATGACCGAGAGCGCCGAGCCGTAGCCGAAGTCGAGGAACTCGAAGGCCTGCTGGTACATGTACGTCAGCAGCACCTCGGTCTGCCCGCCCGGGCCGCCGCCGGTCATGACGAGCACCGAGGTGAAGACGTTGAACCCGCCGATCACGAGCATGACGACGACGAAGAGCATCGCCGGCCAGATCGCGGGGACCGTGACGGCGCGGAACTGCTCCCAGCGGTTCGCGCCGTCCATGATCGCGGCTTCTTCGAGCGAGCGCGGAACGCCCTGCAGCGCAGCGAGGAAGATCATCATCGACCAGCCGATGCCCTTCCACACCCCGAGGGCGCAGATCGCAACGAGCGCCGTCCACCGGTTCGCGAGCCACGACGTGTCGCCATCGGTGACGTGCAGCAGGTCGCCGAGCGCGAAGTTGATGAGGCCGGCGTCGGCGAAGAGGTACTTGAAGAGGAGGGACACGACGACCCAGCTCGTGACCACGGGCAGGTAGTACAGCGCACGGAAGACGGGCTGGGCCGGACTGCGCTTCTTCAGGAGCACCGCCACCGCGAGACCGAGCACGATCTGCGGCGGCACGGTGAACAACATGTAGATGCCGCTGTTCGCAAGGGCCAGCCAGAACCGGTCGTCCTGGAAGGCACGAATGTAGTTGTCGAGCCCGATGAACTCGCTCGCCGAGCTCGCGATGAGATTCCAGTCGAAGAAGCTCATCGTCACGGCCTGCGTGATCGGGTAGAGGATCGCGACGGCGAAGATCACGACGCCGGGTGCGAGGAAGAGATACGGGGTCAGCTTCCCGCGGACCGCTGCGCGCGACCGACGTGGCCGGGGCGGACGGCGGTCGATCGGGGCGGGCGCCCGCCGTGCTCCCGAGTCCTGCTCGGGAGCGCGGCCGGCGATGACCACCGGGGTGGGGAGGGTCGTCACGATCGGGACTCGCTCCTACTTCGCCCCGGGAAGCAGCTCGTCGATCTGCGCTGCGGCGTTCGAGAGGGCCTCCTTCACGGAGATCGTGCCCTCGAAGGCGGGGAGCAGTTCGTCGTTGAGGATGGCGTCGGCCTTCGAGGCATCCGGGATCGCGAGCCGGTTCTTCGCCGTCTCGAGCTGCTCGGCGAAGGTCGCATAGAAGGGCTCGATCTCGCTCTGCTGGTCGGCGAACGCGGGAATGACGGTCATCTGGCCGGTCTTCACCATCTCGATCTGGAACTGCTCGCTCTGGGTGAAGCGGATGAACTCCATCGCCGCCTCCTTGTGCTCGGAGCTCTGGGTCAGCACGATGTCCTCGCCGCCGACGACGCTCACCGACCCGCCGTCGCCCGCGGGCACGGTCGAATACACGGGATCGAAGTCGGGGTACTGGCCCGACCAGACGCCCTGCATCCACGGGCCGTCGAGAATCGTGGCGTACTGGCCACCCGGGAGCCCATCGGAGGTCGCGGTGGCGCCCTCGTTGCCGACGATGAGGTTCGGGATCGCGCCCTCCTGGTAGAGGTCGACGAGCAACTGCACACCGGCGACGCTCTCGTCGCTGTCGAGGAAGCCGGTCGAGGTGGTGAGGTCGGCATCGGCGATGTCGCCGCCCGCCGACCAAATCCACGGCATGATGTTCCACGCCTGGAGCTTGTTCTCGGCGAAGGCGAAGGTGCCGGTGCCCTTCACCGCGTCGGCGAGCGCGCGCAGTTCCTCGAACGTCGCGGGGGGAGCCGCGAGGCCGGCCGCGTCGAGCGCGGCCTGGTTCGACACCATCACGCGCGTGTTCGTGTCGAGCGGGAGGCCGTAGTACTCGCCCTCGTAGAGATTCGTTGCGAGCACGCCGGGGTAGGTGGCGTCTGCGAGCTCATCGAAGTCGTCCATCTGCCGGCTGAGGGGCACGAGCACGCCGAGGTCGGCGAACTGCGGCACCCAGCCGAGGTCGGCCCGCACGAGATCGGGCAGCTCGTCACCGGCCGCGCTCGTCGTGAGCTTCTGGAGGAGGCTGTCGTAGGGGATGTCCACGTAGTCGACATCGATGTCGGGGTGCTCCTTCTCGAAGGCCGGGATGAGGACCTTGTTGAGGGCGTCCTGCTGGGTGGAGTTGCCACCGTTGCCATAGCTGCCCCAGAAGGTGAGGGTGACCTCGCCGTCGGCCGAGTCGCCGGCGGCGGAGCATCCGGAGACGGTGAGGGCTGCCGCGGCCATCACGGCGACGGCGGTGATTCGTGAACGCGTCATTGCGATTCTCCTGGTGTGAGATGGGGGCTCGATCTGCCTGACGGCCGATCGAGGTTATTTCATCACACGAAATAAAGGACTGTCAATCTGCCATTTCGAATGCCGAATCTCGCATAGTATGTTCATGGAGCGTAGGAAAGAGGCGAGCGATGGCATGGAAGCCGAGCGACGAGCTGTCGCACGCCGTCGCCCTCGAGGTGCTCCTGCACGGGCCGCTCTCCCGATCCGACCTGGCCCGCCGGCTCGAGCTCGCTCCCGCGACCCTCACCCGCATCAGCGCCGAGCTCATCGGCGTCGGGCTCTTCGTCGAGGTGCCCGAGCTCGCCGAGAAACGCACCGGGCGGCCGTCGATCCCCCTCGACGTCGTGTCGGGCGCCCATCATTTCCTCGGCGTGAAGCTCTCGGGCGACACCCTCATGGCCGCCGTCACCGATCTTCGCGCCGAGATCCTCCGCTACGAGGAGGAGCCGCTCCGCTCGACCCGGCCCACGGATGTCGCCGCCCAGATCGCCGCCCTCGAGGCGCGCCTGCGCGTCGACGGCCAGGCCGCTGCGATCGGCATCGGCCTCGGCGGTGTCGTCACCGACGGCCGCACCGTCGCAAGCGCCCCGTTCCTCGCATGGGAGCACGTGCCGCTCGCCGGGCTCGTCGAAGCCGCGTGCGCCACGCCGGTGTTCGTGGCCAACGACCTCACCGCCTTCACCGAGTCGCAACACTGGTTCGGGGTCGGACGCGGACACGACAACTTCGCCGTGGTCACGCTGGGCGTGGGCGTGGGCTACGGATGCATCGCGAACGGCCGGCTGCTCACCAACGACGACTCGGGCGTGGGCCTCGTCGGCCATTGGCCCCTCGACCCGTTCGGACCGCTGTGCGCGAAGGGGCATCGCGGTTGCGCCGAAGGCCTGCTCGCGATCCCCTCGATCGAGCGCGATGTATCGACCGCCCTGAATCGGCCCGTGACTTTCGACGAGGCGCTCGAGCTCGCCATGGCCGGCGAGTCCGCCGCACGGCAGATCCTCGACGCCTCCGGCCACGGACTCGGCCGCCTGATCGCGGCGGTCGCGAACCTCACGGCGCCTGACAAGGTCATCGTCGGGGGCGAAGGCGTGCGTCTGGCCGAGGTGGCAGCGGGATCCGTCCGCGAGGGCATCCGCGCCGATCGCGACCCGCGTGCGAGCGAGGTCGAGGTCGAACTCGTCTCGGGCGGGAACGACTCGTGGTGCCGTGGCGCCGCGGTCATCGCGATCCAGGGCTACGTACTCGATCGGCAGCGCTCGGGCACTGCGTGATCAGGGCGAGCCTGGTCACGCGAGCCGGATTCGTTCGAGGATCACCGCCAGCCGATGGATCACTTGCGATCCTCGAACCTTGGTGATAAACATGACATGTCATTAAATGACATGACACACAAGGGAGCCGAGAACGATGAATCCGATCCGCCGAGTGTCCGTGTTGAGCACGGGAACCGTCATGATCCGTCCTGAGCACGCAGAATCGAACGGCACGCCGCTCATGTGGTGGCTGAACACCTCCCGTCGCTGGACGCAGCCTCGCCCGATCAACGTCTACGTCATCGAGCACGAGCGCGGCCTCGTCCTCTTCGACACCGGGCAGGATCGTGCGTCGGTCACTGAGCCGGACTACTTTCCGAGCGGCTTCGCTGGTCACGTCTACCGGCGACTGGCCCGCTTCGAGATCGCGCCGCACGAGACGCTGACACGCCGGCTGGAAGGCCTCGGCTACGACATCGCCGACGTCCGCGTGGCGGTGCTCTCCCACCTCCATCAGGACCACATCGGCGGGTTGCCCGGAGCTCGCTCAGGCGAAGATCATGGTGCACCCGGCCGACTGGTCCGAGATCCATCGGAGGTTCGCAGCCGAGAACGGCTTCCTCACGCGCCACATCGATCTGCCGGAACTCGAGTGGGAGTTCATCTCACCGCGCCCGGTGGACGACCCCGCCCTCGCGCCGTTCACCGCCGCCCACGACCTCTTCGGCGACGGAACCCTCACGCTCGTGCACACCCCTGGACACACGCCTGGGTCCATGTCGCTCCTCGCCCGTCAGCCGGGCATGCCGCCGCTCCTCTTCGTCGGAGACCTCACCTACGATCGATGCCCGGCTGGAAGCCGAGAGGCTGCCGGGAGTCGGTCATCGACACCGCCTCCTCGCCTCTACCAGGGCAGTGAACGAGTTCGCCCGGCGGAATCCGGGCCTGACGGTGCTCGCAGCCCACGATCCGGGTGCGGCAGCGGCGCTGTCAGCGGCGATGGGGCAGGCGGTGACGTCGTGAGGCCCGCGGAGCTCGTCCGCTTCTCGATACTGGCGGCACAGCGTGAGGGGAACCGGTGGCTCAGTCGCGCGCTCCACGAACTCGGACTCACGCCTTCCGCGTCGGAGGTGCTCCGCATCCTGGGCGACGACGGGCCGCTCACGCTCAGTGGCGTGGGCGAGCTGCTCGTCTGCGAGAGCGGGACGAATCCGAGCCGGCTCGTCGACCGCCTCGTGGAGGCCGGACTCGTCGCCCGTGAACCCGCGCCGCGTGACCGACGCCAGGTCCAGCTCAGTCTCACCACGGAGGGACGAGCGGTGGAGGCTCGGGTGCGGGAGGTCGAGGCAACGCTCTACTCGAGGATCGACGCCGCACTCGAGGGCGTCGACGCGGGCCCGGTGATCGAGCTGCTGCGTCGACTCTCGGAGGGCCAGCCCTCGGGCCACGCGCTGGCGAACCGCGTGGGAGCCGAACGGTCGATTCGATGAGGAGTACGGGGTCGAGGCACATCGCGGCACCCGCTGCGGCAGTTCGCCGTGTGCTGCTGCGCCCCACGACCCTGCCCGAGTGGAATCCGGCGTTCCTCGCGGTCGGCGGCAACAGCGCAGCCGTCGTGGGCGACGAACACCCGCTGACGGTACTCGGCGGGCTGCGCGGGCGTCTTCAGCTACACCGAAGTGCAACCCGCTCGCGTGGACATGGAATGGCAGGTTCCGGGCCTCACGGAGTGGTGTTCCTGGCAGCTCGAGGTCACCCCGGGGGAACCCGCGTCGTCCACGAAGTGGAGCGGCGAGGTGCCCTGTCCGTCCTGCTCGGCGGTGGGACGGCAGCACTCCCCGGGCTTCGCCTGCAACGGCTGGCGGACGTCATCACCCGCCAGGTTCATCCTCCGGCATGACGACTCGAGACACCAGAACGGTGACACTCGGAGCATGCGTCGAACGTTGAGAAGAGCTGTCGGATGGTCGTTCCTCTCACTGACGGCGCTGACGGCATTGCTCGCCATGGCATCCGTGGAGGATCGCGCCGTGCGACTTGGCCGACTCACGTTCGAGCAGCCTGGCGACATCGTCCAGGTCGGCGGCTCGTCGTGGCACCTGAACTGCTCGGGAACCGTCCAACCCGGAGTCCCGACGGTCGTCTTGGAGGCCGGCCTGGGCGACTCCTCCGCCACCTGGGCGGACGTTCAGAACCGGCTCGAGGATTCGCTGCGCGTCTGCTCGTATGATCGGCTCGGCTATGGCTGGTCGGGCGACGCCGAAGGAGAACGGGGCGCCGCAACAGCAGCACGGGAGCTCCGCGACGTGCTCGAGGCAGCCGGTGAAATGCGACCGCTCGTGCTCGTCGCTCACTCACTGGGCGCCCTGATCGCGCAGTCGTACGCCGTGAGGTTTCCCGACAGCTGTTCGCGCGGTCGTACTCGTCGACCCGACGAGCGCATCGAGCGTGACGGGACCGCAGGTCCTCCCCCTCGCAGTGAACGCCGGCCAAGAGGCATTCGCCCGACTCGGGCTGCTCCGCCCGTTCGCGGCGAGCATCGCGTCAGGCGAGCCGGACGCCCCGGCACCTCGTGCGGTGGCCGAGCGGGCGAGTTTCCTGTACCAGGCTGGATCCTTGCGTACGAGCATGATGGAACTCGCGGCGGCCCCGCAGTCCGCCGCGGACGTCGCAGACGCGGATGTGGAGCAACCGACGGTCGTGTTGCTGCCGCGCGGGGCCGCCGAGTCGCGTCGCGCGGAGATCGCCGACATCGGAGCGGATGTCTCCCTGCGGACCGTCGACACCGACTCGCACTACCTGCACTACGCCGACCCGAGGACGGTCGCGGACGCGATCCGCGACGTCGTGGGAGGTGTCAGCGCCGCGGGCGAGCGGAGCCAGTGACATTCGTCCGCCACGATGAGCGGCATCGTCGACGGCGCTCCACGGGGCGCCGCGTCATCCGACATCGAAGTGCTGGACGGTTGTGTCGCGATCGACGAGGTAGCGGTCATCGTCGGGGTAGAAGACGGCGTTGTCGATGTCCTCGCCGGCGAACGCCGTGATGTCCTCCCGGGTGCGCCACCAGGAGAGCGTACGTACTTCGCACAGGCCATGGTCGACGGCGCGGAAGACCGCGATTGCGCCGAGATTGCCCTCGGTCGCGCGGTATGCGGCCAGCCCGGTGATCTTCCAGGTAGGCGAGGTACTTCGCGCGGTCTTCGGCGCGGATCCAACCTGTCCAGGATCTCATCACCGAGCCTGGGCCAGCCTCTATCACGATCGGACTCCTCTCGTTGCGGTGTCTTGAGCCAGGGCTCGTCCTCCCGCCCACGCTATTGGTACATCGCGCCGTCATCATGCGAAAGGAGAGGCTCGACGCGATGGGGTGTCGAGCCTCGGCGTCATCACGGGCCTCTGAGGAACCGGAACGTCGTAGTCCCCTCTTGGGCGAAGCATGCGAGCGCCCCTCGCCGCCGGTGCGTGCGCGCCGTCATCGCCACGCCGTCGACGACCACCGTGACGGTATCGCCGTCCCACGCGAGGTCGAGCACGATCGGATGCCCCGGCGGGAGGTCGACCGGACGCTCGTGCATCGGCCGGTCGAACGCGGCACGCGGGAAGCGATCGAACTCGAGCCGGCCCAGCGCCGGTCGCAGGCGCACGAGGTAGCCGGCATCGAGTGCGTCGTCGACGCGGAACCCGAGGCCGACCTCATGCGCGCCGTCGACGGTGATCTCCAGGCGGACCGCGCCGCGTTCGGGCAGCTCGCCCGCCGACGCCCAGGCGAAGCCGTCGCCCGACTCGGCAGTCCACGACTCGCCGGATTTCCCCCAGGCGCCGAGCCGAGGCTCGATGGTCGGCAGGTATTCGCCGAGCGCGCGGCGCGCGGCCTCGGGCACGACGAGCGCGAGGCATCCGTCGGGTCGCTGCCGCAGCTCGTAGGCGACGATCGAGCCGCCCCACTGCCACGCCCCGGCGTCGTCCCCGTGCCGCGATGGCACCCAGCCGACGAGCAAACGCCGGCGACCGTCGCTCATGGTCTTCGCGGCATACAGCCCGTCGCCGTCGAGCGCGTCGTCGGCCGGCGCGTGCCACGGACCGTCGAGGCTGCGCGACATCCGGTAGCGGGTGACCTGGCGGTCGTCGAACGTCGAGTAGACGAGATACCACCAGTCGCCCCACCGGAAGACGTCGGGGCACTCGTGCATCGGGGTCTGCGCGGGCGACCAGAACGGATCCATGAGCCGCCACTCGTCGAGGTCGTCGGAGACGTAACGCGCGACGACGCCGCGACGCCCTGCCGGTCCGGTGCGCCGACGGCCCGCGAGGAGCATCCAGTACTCGCCTGCCTCGTCGTTCCAGAACACGAACGGATCCCGCCAGTCGTCGGGCTCGTAGCCGGCCGGGTCGGCGTTGAGCGTCGTGAAGGCGGCGTCCTTCGTCCAGGTCACGAGATCGGCGCTGGTCGCGCGCATGACTCCCTGCTCGGGCATGCCCGCGCGCCGGTGCTCCCCTGAGAACCCGGTGTAGAAGGCGTGGTACGTGCCGTCCTTCGCCACGATCGAACCGGTCGCCACGGACGCATCCTGGTCGCCTGGCGCCCCGACCGGGATCGCCTCGCCGAGCTCGGTCCAGACGATGCCGTCGTCGCTCACCAGGTGGAACCACGAGGTGATCCCCCTGACCACCTCGCGCAGGTAGAAGACGTGCCACCGCGAACCGTCGAAGAAGGGGATGGTGTCACCGGCGCGACCGACGTCGGGCGTGTAGTGCACGGCTCCGCCGGCGTGCCGCGTCAGAAGGGGGGCCCGCGCAGTACGCGGTGCGGTGGCCTCCGTCATGGGCGCAGCGGCCTCGGTCCATCCCAGATCGAGGCCATCGCCCACGCCTCGAGCCGTTCGACCTCCACGGATCCGGCGAGCGCGGTGACCGTGAGGCCCGTGGCGTCGGGACGACTCGGGTACACGCGGGCGGTGAGGGCCCGCCCGTTGACGAACACCTCGATCGCCGACCGGTCGATGAGGACTCGGAGATCGACGCGGCCGTCCGGCCCGATCGGAAGGTCTCCTCCGAGCAGCACCGTGTCGAGCCCCTCGGTCGTGCTCGATGCCGATCGGTCCAGCTCGACACGCCGCCGATCGGCGTCGAGGCGCAGCAGCGTCCGCTCCGCCCCGTCGGGCGTCGCACGGACGGCGAGCTCGGCGACCCCGCCGGACGGCAGCAGGAGTGTCGCCTCGAGGTCGAGCTGGTCGCCCGCGAACGCTCCGCCCGAGGCATCCGTCGCGAGCGTCGCCGACCGGCCCGGCTGCAGGACACCCGGCACCAGCGACCGCGAATCGCCGCGAAGCGAGGCGACCTCGGCCACGGGCACCTGCACCAGCTGGCCGTCGGCACCGAGTCGGAGCTCCCGCGGCACTGACATCACACCCGACCACCCGGCGGCGTCGCTCTGCTCCTCGGGCCGGGCCTCCTGCAACCACCCGTACATCACGCGCCGGCCGGAGCCGTCGCGGAACGATTGCGGCGCGTAGAAGTGCCGAAGCCCGTGGTCGAGGTGGTGCAGCGATCGCGGCGTGAACGCGCCGTCGTGGTAGTCGCCGACGTAGTAGAGCGGGTAGTGCGTCACGCCGTCGTCCCACGCGGAGAACACCAGGATCCAGGAGCCATCGAGCTCGAAGAGGTCGACGCACTCCCAAGTCGTGCCGGTCCAGGCCGGCTCGCGCTGCGAGGCGTCGCCGACGAGGATCGGACCGCGGTACTCCCAGGTGCGCAGGTCGGTGGACGTGTAGCGGATCGCGGCACCGCCTCGTCCGACGATCCCCGAGCCGATGAGCTGCTGCCACTCCTCACCGTCGCGCCAGACGCAGTGATCGCGGAACTCCGTGACCTCGAGCCCCGGCGGGCGCGTCGGGATCACCGGGTTCGCCGGGTCCTTCCGCCAGGTGCGCAGGTGCGGGTCGGCGGGATCGCCGACCGCCAGGCACGGCAGCTGCATCGTGCCGTCGGCGCCGACGTGGTGGCCCGAGTAGACGATGGTCGGCACTCCGCCGTCGTCCACGAGGACGCCCGACCAGCAGCCCTCCTCATCGGCCCCCGCGCTCGGTGCGAGCGCGATCGGCTCGTCCTCCCAGTGCACGAGGTCGGTGCTCGACGCGTGGCCCCAGTGGATCTGCGCGTGGCGCGGGGCGTCGGGGTTGTACTGGTAGAAGAGGTGGAACCGGCCATCGCGCTGTGCGACGCCGTTGGGGTCGTTCAGCCACCCGCCGGGCGAGACGAAGTGGTAGCGGCTCCGCTGCGGATCGTCCCATGCCCGTTCCGGCATGGATTCCGCCGTGAGCTCCGCGGCCGATTCGATGGTCATCGTTCTCCAGTCGTGAGGGTCACCAGGGTGCCGTCGAGGCGCGTGCGCTCGATCTCCGCGCGCAGCGCGGCCCGCTGTTCGCGGTTCGGTCGCTCCCGACGCAGCGGGTCCGGCACCGCCGAGACGAGGAGCTGCGTGTACGGATGCCGCGGCGCGGCCAGGAGCGAGGCGGTCTCGCCGCGCTCCACGATGCGCCCCTTGTACATCACCATCGTGGTGTCGGCGATCACCCGTGCTGAGGTGAGGTCGTGCGTGATGTAGAGGATCGAGATGCCGCGCTCGCGACGCAGCCGGTCGAGCAGCTTCAGCACGCCGAGCCGCACCGAGACGTCCAGCATCGAGGTCGGCTCGTCGGCGATGATGACCTCGGGATCGACGGCGAGCGCCCTGGCGATGCCGATGCGCTGCCGCTGGCCACCCGAGAGCTGGTGCGGGTGGCTCCAGAGGAGCTCCTCGCGCAGGCCGACCGCCGCCATGAGCTCGCGCATCGCGGCGAGCCGGGCCGCCCTGCCTTTCGCGCGCCCGTGGATCGCAAGCGGCCGATCGAGGAAGTGCGCAACCTGGTGCACCGGGTTGAGGGACCCGAATGGATCCTGGAACACCATCTGCACGGCGCTGCGATACGCCGCCGACGCCCGGCGCTTCTGGGTGCGCAGCACGTCGACGCCGTCGAGTTCGACGGCGCCGGAGTCCGCGGTCTCGAGGCGGGCGATCACGCGTGCGATCGTCGACTTGCCCGAGCCCGACTCCCCGACGAGGGCCGCGATCTCGCCTCGGCGCAGGTCGAACGACACGTCGTCGACCGCGCGCACGACGGAGCGGCGGAGCGGCGACCCCTGGCGGAACTCCTTCGTGAGGCTGCGGACCCCGAGGACGACCTCGTCCGGGAACTCACGGTCGGGCTCGTCGATCCGGTCGTCGCGGCTCAACACCGCGGCCCGGTCGCTCGAGATCGGGGGAACGCCTCGATGAGCTCGCGGGTGTACGCGTGCTCGGGGTGCTCGTAGAGCTGCCGTGCGTCGCCGATCTCCACGATGCGTCCGTGCCGCATCACGGCCATCCGGTTCGCCAGTTCGACCATGAGCGCGATGTCATGCGTGATGAACAGCACCGAGAATCCGAGCTCCCGCTGGAGCTCCGTGATCCGCTCCATGATGTCGCGCTGCACGACGACGTCGAGCGCGGTCGTCGGCTCGTCCATGATGAGCAGCGACGGACGGAGCGCGAGCGCCATCGCGATCACGGCGCGCTGGCGCATGCCTCCCGACAGCTGATGCGGGAAGTTCGAGATCCGGTCGATCGGGATGCCGACCAGCTCGAGGAGCTCGGTCGCCTTCGCGCGCGCCCGTGCCCGAGGCATCCGCTCATGCGTCGTGAAGACGTCGACGATCTGGTCGCCGATCGTCATGACGGGGTTCAGCGCGTTCATGGCCGACTGGAAGACCATCGCGATCTCACGCCACCGGAAGGCGCGCAGTTCCTCGCCGTGGAGCGCGAGCACGTCGCGGTCCTTGAACGATCACCTGCCCGGCCACGACCGAGCCGGCGTCGCCGAGCAGCCGCGAGGATCGCATTCGCGATCGTGGACTTGCCGGAACCCGACTCGCCCGCGAGACCGAAGATCTCGCCCTCGTGGATGGTGAAGCTGACGCCGTCGGCCGCGACGAACGGTGCACCGTCGGTCTGGTACTCGATGCGCACGTCGCGCACCTCGAGCAGCGGGGGCCGCTGCATGGCATCGGCGCGCCTCGGCTGTGGGAGCGGCGCGGCGGCCGCGCGGCCGGGGGCGCGACGCTCGGGAACGGTGGTGATCATCGGGATCCCTTCTTCCGGCGTGCTCGGAGCCGAGGGTTCGTGACCTCGTCGACCGCGTAGTTGACCATGGCGAGGGCGAACGCGACGAGCGCGATGCACACGCCCGACGGCACGAACACCCACCATGCCCCGGTGAGCAGCGCGCCGCCGCTCGATGGCCCAGTACAGGTTGGTCCCCCACGAGACGGCGCTCGGGTCGCCGAGGCCGAGGAACTCGAGGCCCGCCTGGGCGCCGATGCCGAAGATCACGCACGCGAGCAGGGTGCTCATCACGATCGACGCCATGTTCGGCAGGATCTCCCGGAACATGATGCGCCCCGGGCGTTCGCCGGTGACGACGGAAGCCGCGACGAAGTCCTTCGCCCGGATGGACATGGCCTGCGAGCGCAGGACGCGGGCGGACCCCGCCCAGCCCGTGATCACGAGCACGATGATGACGGTGGCCGGTCCCGGCGGCAGGAAGGCGGCGAGCACCACGAGGAGCGGCAGCCCGGGCAGGAGCAGGAAGACGTTCGTCACCAGCGACAGGACCTCGTCGATCGCACCGTGCCGAAGTAGGCGGCCGCCAGGCCGACGAGCAGGCCGACGAGGGTCGCGACGACGCCGACGGAGAAGCCGACGAAGAGCGACAGGCGAGCGCCCCAGACCGTCTGCGCGAAGACGTCCTGACCTTTCGCGGTGGTGCCGAGCCAGTGCTCGGCCGACGGCGGCTGCCCTGGCGGCGCGACGAACGCCTGGGGTCGCCCGGCGAGAGGACGGGGGCGAGCAGCGCGATGAGGATGAACAGCGCGAGCACGACGATGTCCGAACACGGCCTTGCTGTTGCGCAGGATCGTCGAGGCCAGGCGTCGGGGACGCTTGCGGGGCGGGGCCGAGGTCGGCGGTCTCGTCGGCCTCGAGCGTTGCGGCGATGATCGTCATCCTGGCCTCCTAGTGCACTCTCACGCGCGGGTCGAGCCGGACGTAGACGATGTCGACGAGGAAGTTGGCGACCAGCACGGCGGCGGTGATCGTCAGGAAGATGCCCTGCATGAGCGGGTAGTCGAGGCCTGCACCGCGGTCAGCAGCTGGTAGCCGACGCCGGGGTAGGCGAACACCACCTCCGTGAGCAGCGCGCCGCCGACCACGAAGCCGAGCGCCATGCCGAAGCGGTGACGGACGGCAGCATGGCGTTGCGCGCGGCGTAGCGGAACATGATGCGGCCCGGCTGCAGGCCCTTGGCCTCGGCCATGGTGATGTAGTCCTCCGCGTTCGTCGCGATCATCGTGTTCCGCATGCCCAGCATCCAGCCGCCGATCGAGACCAGCACGATCGTGAGCGCCGGCAGGACCAGGTGCGTGGCGACGTCGACGATGAAGTCCCATGAGAACGACGGCGTCGAGTCCGGCGTCGTAGGCGTGCCGCAGCGGGAACCATCCGAGCGTCACGCCGAAGACGTACAGCGCGCCCATCGCCAGCCAGAAGTAGGGGAACGACCCGATGAAGACGAGCAGCGGCGGCAACACCGAGTCGACGACGCCGCCGCGCCGCCAGGCCGCGAGGATGCCGAGCAGGTTGCCGAGCACCGCGGCGATGATGAGCGCGGTCCCGCTGAGGAGCAGGGTCCAGCCGATCTGCGAGGCGATCACCTCGGTGACCGGGGTCGGGAACCGCGAGATCGAGATCCCGAGGTTGCCGGTGAAGCACGTTGCCGAGGTAGTCGAGGTATTGCTGCCAGATCGGCACGCTCGTCGAGGCCGAAGAGCTGCTTGAGTTGCAGCAGTTCCTCACTGGTCATCTGCCCTGGCGACCGCGCGAACATGCGGGTGACCGGATCGCCGGGCATGAGGCGCGGGAGGAGGAAGTTGAGGGTGAGCGACGCCCAGAAGGCGATGAGGTAGAAGCCGACGCCTGCGGAGCACATAGGCCATCTCGGCACCTCCTTTCGTATGGAGCGGTTGAACGGGTGGTGGGGTGAGGGGGCGGATGTCTCGACGGATGCCGCGGCATCCGCCCCCTGCGGCCGGGCCGGTTACTCGGCCGGCTCGAGCGACGTGAGCACGAGCACGGTGGCCGGCGAGCGCATCGTCAGCGTCGCGTAGGGGTTGTCCTCGTTCGGCCAGCCGGCGAAGCGGGTGTCGTTGTACGCCCCCCACTCGGGACCGGGGAAGAGCGGCACCACGGGCGAGAGCTCGGAGTACAGTGCCTGCAGCTGGTCGGAGAGCTCCTGCTGCGTCGCCTCGTCGCCGGCGGCGGCGAACTGCCGCGAGCAGCTGCGTCGGCGCGCGGGTCGGCCGAAGCGGTGGTAGTTGTCGAAGGCCTGCTCGCCGACCGGCTTGACGCGTGTCGCTGCCCATGGCGGTCGCGGTAGTAACTCGTACGGCGTGGGGCCGTTGCCGCTCCAGGCGATCCCGGTCTCGAACGTGCCCTGCTCGTAGCCCGCCACCACCGGCTCCAGTCGGGCGAGTCGACGGTCGCCTGCACGCCGACTGGCCTTCAGGTTCTGGGCGATGATGTTGCGCCACCGAGAGCCAGTCGCTCGACGTGGCGCCGACCGAGATGTCGAATGCGAACGGGCTGCCGTCCTTCAGGGTGCGGATGCCGTCGGCACCCTCCGGGTAGCCGGCCTCATCCAGCAGCGCGTTGGCCGCATCGACGTCGAGGGTGGTCCAGTCGCAGGCGTCGACGACCGCGTCGTCCTTCCAGATCTCGAGGTTGTCGGAGAGGCCGGTGCAGTCGGCAGGGTGGGCGTAGCCCATCATCCCGATCTCCGTGACCTGCTCGCGGTCGACCGCCATGCTGAGCGCCTTGCGCACGTCCGCGTCGTCGAACGGTGCCTTGGTGGTGTTCAGGGGCCAGTGGATCATCGCTCCGGTTCCGGGGAACCAGTAGTGTCGATGCTCGGGATCCTTGGCCACGAACGACTCCTGGATGTTGGGGATGAACTGGGGAGCCCAGTCAACCTCGCCGTTCGCTGCGGCGAGGTTGGCACCATCGTTCCCGGCGAACGCGAGCACGCGGATGCCGGCGATCTTCTGCTTCTCGGGCTGCCAGTACTCGGGGTTCGGCAGGAGGTCGAACGACTGCGCTCCGAAGTTGGCGACCTCGGTGTACGGGCCGGTGCCGACCGGATCGGGGTTGGTCTCGGTGGCCGGGTCGTCGAACGTCTCCCAGACGTGCTTCGGCACGATCGGCTCCTTGGCCACGTCGTACACCGCGGGCGAGTTCGGAGCCGAGAAGGTGAACACGACCGTCGTGTCATCGGGTGCGGAGACATCCGACACGTAGGTGAACGAGCCGAGGATGTCCTGGCTGAGCTCGAACGTGTAGACCACGTCCTCCGCGGTGAGCGGCTCGCCGTCGGACCAGGTCACGTCGTCGCGCAGGTGGAACGTCACGCCCGTGGCATCAGCCGGCACCTCCCAGCTCTCGGCGAGCCACGGGGTGATCTCGCCGTCGACGGGGTTCTGCACGAACAGGCTCTCGTAGACGGCCTGCTCGGTGAACGGCGACGGGTCGGGCACGAACGGGTTGAAGTTCGGCGTGAACGACGCGGTGTCCTCGCGGGGCACGGTGAGCAGCGCTCCCTCCTCGTGTCCGCCGCTGCTGCCGGACGCAGTGCACCCGCTCAGCGCGAGCGCCGCGGCCGCACCGACGGCGAGGACGACCGCCGTCGGGCGGCGTCGTGATCTGATGTGCATGGTTTCCTCTCTTCGACCTTGAAGGGGTCCGTCGACGCTGGGGGCGCGCCACGGGGTGGATCAGACGGATGAACGCTCGATGAGCGGGCAGTCCGCCGTCACACGGACGGGCCGTGCGTCGTCGCTCGCCGCGGTCTCGGCGAGCAACTGCACCCCACGCGCGCCCATCTCCTGGAAGGGCAGCGCGACCGTGGTGAGTCCGGGGCGCAGGTAGGCGGCGATGAGCTCCTGGTTGTCGAAGCCCACCACGGCGATGTCGTCGGGGATGCGCAGTCCGCGCTCCTTGATGGCGTCGTAGGCGCCCATGGCCATGCGGTCGTTGCCGCAGAACAGCGCGGTCGGCGGATCGGCCAGATCGAGCAGCGCGGATGCCGCGTCGTAGCCGAGGTCGGCCGTGGCATGTCCGCTCACGATGAGCGACTCGTCGACGTCGATGCCGGCCTCGCGCGAGCGCCTGCTGGTAACCGGCTCGGCGGCCGATCGCGGCGGGGATGTCGGGGTCGAGATTGACGAAGCCGATGCGCCGGTGCCCGGCCTCGATCAGCCGCCTCGTGGCCCTGTGCCCACCGCCGATCTCATCGGGGACGATCGACGGGAATCGCCCGTCGGGCTCGAAGCAGTTGACCATGACGACGGGCACGGTCGCCGCAGCATCCGGGACCTGCACGGCGCGATGCCACGTCGCCGCGAAGATGAGGCCCTCGACGCGGTGCTCGAGCATGGTGTCGACCGCCGACTCCAGCATGGCGGGGTCGTGTTCGGACGAGCCGATGAGCAGCATCCGGTCGTCACGTCGTGCCCGATCCTGGGCGCCCTTGATGATGTCGACCGCGAACGGGGCGGTGACGATCTCGGTGATCAGCCCGATGAGCTGCGTCTTCTGCGAGGCGAGTGCGCGTGCGCTCGCGTTCGGGCGGTAGCTGAGCTCGGCGGCCACCGCCATGACCCGCTCGCGGGTCTCCTGAGGGATGCCCATCGCGTCGCGGCCGTTGAGCACGAACGAGACCGTGGTCCGCGAGACTCCGGCGGCCGCGGCGACATCGTTCATCGTGACGGGGCGGGCGGGGACCGGAGTCATCGTTGACCAACTTCCTGGGGCAAGGTAACGCGTTCTAGTAACTCGCGTTAGTCAGACCGTACCTCTCACTGACAACGGTGTCAAGCCCGCTTCGGCGATCCGTAGCACGCGACTCGAGCGTGACGTCGGCGCCCGCCTCGCCGAGGGAGCGAGGCGGTGTGCGACGCTATGCACGTGTCTCCGCCACCGACCGTGTCGACGACTGGACCTAGGCGGCCTCTGCCGACCGGCACGCGGCGCGAAGGACCGAGTCGCCACGAACGCGCCAGCCGGTCACTCCGAGACCGACATTGCGGAGTACCCGCGCAACTTCATCCTCGACTGCCGCGAGACCACCGCCGAGGGCAATTCGGACCTCTACCTTGGCGACGGGCTCATCGAGCGACGGGGCATACACGCCAAGGGCCCAGCATGCCATCCCGTCGCGCGTCGTTCGCCGCGTGACGAGCACCGTATCCAGGCTCTTGAGCTCCACTGCGGTGAGCTCACCGAGCGCTCGAGTCATCCTGGTCCCCCCTTTCGGCGTGTCGTCACATGGCCGGACACTTCGCGGAGGTTCACGGTAAGCCAAGATCGACAACGTTGTCAACGGGCCCCTCGGAGCACAGGGCTCCTCTCGTTCACACGCCGCCCGCGGATGCTGAGCGACGGCGAAGGTGTACTGGATCCAGCTGCCGGCGATCCCGCCGTTCGTGACCCATTCATGGGCGTCGTCCATCGGTGCTCCGACCGGGTAGCCGTCCCGCGCCTTCTCGGCGCGCTGCGCGGTCCCCATGCTCGAGGATGCGGTGACCGTGACCCCGGCTCGCGGGCGGCGTTCTTCGTGGACTCGACGGTCGACGAGGTAGAGCCGCGCCAGCCAGATGTCATGTGGGTATCCGGGGCAGCCCTCGTCAGAGGATTGTCGCAGAGGTACTGTGTCGTAGTCCGCGAACGTCACGAACGCGTCGGTGGTCTTCGTCAGGTCATCGTCGAACACGTTCTGCTCGAAGTTCCAGATCGGGTACCCCTCGTAGCCGAGGAGCGTATGCGGGGCGGTGTATTCCCCGGCTCGCGAGCTGCGTGAACACCGCCGTCGCCCGGTGATCGCTGTGGTCGTCGAGGTTGCCGGGATCGGTGGTCCAGTCCTGGCAGCGCACCGTCGTCGGCTGGAAGCTCGTCATCAACTGGACGAGGATGTCCCGCACCTCCTCCTTCGTGTACCACTCCTCGGCGTCCACGGTTGTGATCGTCGAGATCTCGCCGTCCCAGAGCTTCGCGAGGCTCTCCCACCCGTATGCGGCGCTGCCGCTCCCGTCGAACCCGTCGGGGATCCGCAGGAACACGACCGAGACGTGCGGAGCATCCGTGAGGGTGTGCACCGAGATCGCGCCGGCGGTGACCCCGGCATCCGCGGCGGTCCAGTGATCGTCGACGCCGGCCATCTGCGCGTAAGTCGCACGGATCCCGTCCTCGAGGCTGCCCCAATACGACTGCCCTTCCCCTGCCTCCCCGGCCGTGGTGAAGACCGTCCGATTGCAGCGGCCCGCCTCGATGTCGCGCAGGATGTCCGGATTGAAGAACAGCAGGTCGTCATCGGGATGCGCCACGATCGTGAGCGCACCCCCCACGCACAGTGCCAGCGCTGCCATTGCCCACTCCCTTCGCTCGGACGTCGAAGGACACCGGCGTGGCCCCGTCGTGTGCGCAACGCCCTGGCCGACTGTCACCACCAGTAGTTGTCTTGCGGCGTGTACGGCACTTCGAGGGTTGTGATCTCCTCGTCGGTCAGACGCAGGTTCGTAGCCGCCACCGCGTCCTCGAGGTGCCTGGCTTTCGTTGCTCCGACGATCGCGCAGGCCACCACAGGCTTCGATAACAGCCATGCCATGGCGACCTGCGCCATGGGGAGCCCGCGAGCGTCGGCCACCCGCTGGACCGCATCCACCACTGGTCGATCAGCGTCCCGGTCGAAGGCACTCGCCACGGTATCCGAGGAGGACCGGGCGGTCTGTTCGCCCCATGGGCGCGCAGCCCGACCCTTGGCGAGCGGCGAGTATGGCGTCAGCCCGACACCCTGATCGAGGCAGAGGGGGATCATCTCCCGCTCCTCCTCGCGCTTGAGGACGTTGTACTGATCCTCCATCGCCGAGAACGGTGTCCAGCCATTCAGCCGGGCGGCGTGCTGCATCTTCGCGAACTGCCATGCCCACATCGAAGAGGCACCGAGATAGCGCACCTTGCCGGCTCGGACGAGGTCGTTCAGCGCCTCCATCGTCTCCTCGACGGGCACATGTTCGTCGAACCGGTGGAGGTAATAGACGTCGATGTAGTCGGTGCCGAGGCGCCGCAGCGAGGCGTCCACCTGCTCGAGCACCGCCTTGCGAGACAGCCCGCTTCCACCGGGCCCGTCGTGCATCCTCCCGTGGACTTTGGTGGCAAGGACGACGTCCTCGCGGCGCGAGAACTTGCGGATCGCCCGTCCGACGAACTCTTCGGACGTGCCTCCTTGGTAGACGTTCGCCGTGTCCCAGAACGTCACGCCCAGCTCGACGGCCTGCCGGAAGAACGGCGCGGCGGCGTCTTCATCGAGCGTCCACTGGTGCATTCCACTGGCCGCATTGCCGTAGCTCATGCAGCCGAGGCCGATCCGGCTGATCTTGAGACCCGTACGTCCCAGCCGCGTTTGCTCCATTTCAGCCACCTCAACCCTCACGCCTCGAGCGCTGAGCAGCGCTCGTTCGGCATCAGACTACGGTCGGGGCCGATGCGCTGGGAGTTAACAGCAGTACCCGGCTCGGGCGTCATCAGGCCGTGCAGACAGGGCAGACGCGGCCCTCTGCGATCCGCGTGATCACCGTGAGCGAGGCGACATCAACGTGATCGGGACGGCGGGGTGGGAACCCTACCTCCCACCCCACCGCGGCCTCCCGGGGAGGCCTCTCCCGCCGAGCGACCCGAACTGAGCTCGGCGAGCAGGACCCGAGGGGCCGGCCGAAGTCGGGCCCAGGGTCGTCGACGCACGACGAACCAGTCGGGTTCGGGCCGACTCGGGTTTGCTCGAATCGTAACCGCGGCACCGGGTGCCCGCACCGCCCCGAAGGAGGGTCAAATTCTCTTCGAGACCCAGCGCGACGGCGCGGGTCAGGTCATTCCGCCCCGCGCGTCCAGCTCACGGCCAGCGGACGGATGCCTCGTAGCCGCCGTGCTGCCGAAGGTACGCGGCGATGAACGGGCACCGCGGCACGATCGTGTCGCCGCGCGCGACGGCATCGTCGAGCACGAACTTCGCGAGCCGGCTGCCGAGGCCCTGCCCCTCGTGCTCGGGGAGGACGACGGTGTGCGTGAAGATGATGCGACCGGGGTTCGTGCGGAACTCCGCGTAGCCGGCGAGCTCGCCGTCGAGCGTCAGCTCGTAGCGGTGCGCCGACTCGTTGCGCTCGATCGCGACGGTGCCGTTCATGCATCCTCCAACGTCAGGCCGGGCCGGCGGGCCCGTGCCCCTGCAGAGGATAACGCGTGGCAGCTCGTCGGCATTCCGCCACGATGACCGCGAACGGATGCCGCGGAGCCAGCGAGCATCGGCACCTGCGTCGCGCGACGGGTAGTGCTCAGGAGGCCGCCAAGGCGTCGGGTGGATCGTCCGTCCCATCGCCGCCGCGGCACAGCGCCCGGCGCACGTCGTGGAATGCGGCAGTGCGCGGGGCCCGGCGCGGTCCACGCGTCGGGATGCGTCCGCGCGGACTTCGACGAGCGGTCGGCGCCGACACCGGATGCGCCGCGCCGCCCGTGCCCGGGCGCCGGTCGGTCGTGCGACCGCGGACGAGATGGCGGCGGCTCGCGGCATCCGCGTGCTCAGGGCTCGCGTGGGTGGTGGCGACCAGGGCGATGAGCCATGCGAACACCAGCGTGAACGCGACGATCTCGAACACCGTCAGGTTGAACACGCCGGCGCCGTCGTAGGCGACCATCGCGATCACCTCGACCGCGATCGACGCGTACGAGCCGATGACGAGCGAGCGAGGCAGCCGGCGAGCCCAGACCTGGACCCCGAGGCAGAGCACCGCGAACGCGGCGGCGGCGGTGGAAGCCGCGATGTTGTGCAGGTCGGTGGCGCCGTCGATCGGCACCAGTCCCACGCCCATGAGGCTCACGCCGATCAGCACGACCAGCACGCGCATCGCGACGAGGCCGCCTCGGCGAGCGCCGTAGTTCGGATCGCCGACCGCTCGCGTGAGGGCCGCCGACATGGCCGCCATGCCCGCGCCCGACACGACGATGGCGACGTTGAAGCACGCGGCGGCGATGTCGTCGGAGGTGCCGAGCGTGCTGAAGTTGTGGGTCCACCACTCGCCCGTGGGCGTGGTGCTCATGCTGGCGAGGCTGCCGACCGCGAGGAGCATCGCGACGAGGTTGAACGTGCGGTACGCCTCGTGCTCGATCGCGTGCCGGTGCAGTCGGTACATGCCGACGCCGAGCAGCGCGCCGAGCACGACCGCCGCGACCGACTGCCCGCCGGGGAACACGTCGAACGCCTCGCCCGTGAAGTGCACCCCGAGGATGGCGACGCTGCCCCAGGTGAGGCCGTTCGCACGCGCGCGGGCATCGGGTCCGAGCCCGGGCAGCCCGAATCGCGTGAGCGCGGCGATGCCGGCACGGGAGGCGGAGGTCACGACGAGCGCCGCACCCACGGCCGCGCCCGCCGCGATCGCGGGGAGCGCCCACACGAGATCGGCGGCATTCACGTCGACGACGCCGGCCACACTGCGGCCGACCCCGCCATGCACATGCCCACTCGTGAACATCGACGTGATCTCGTGGAAGACGACGATCGCCACGGCGACCGAGATGAGCAGCGCGTAGGCGCGACGGATCACTGCGCCGCCGCGCACCATGCGCTCGGCACGGATGCCGGGTTCGCCGATCAGCCGACCGTGCGGGCCACGGTCGGCGGTGCCGGAGCGGACCGCGCGTCGTCGCCGCCGCACCCCCCGGTTCGACGAGACGGGGAGACCCCCGGCACGTGCACCCCTCATATCCGAACTCTCGATCACGGGACTCAGATGTGTGCCGAGCATAGCCGGGCCGGGCGACACCGGACACGAGCAGGCTGCGGCGCACGCGCCGATGTTCGGCGGATTCCCAGCCACGAGCGAGCGTACGCCTCACGACGCGTCGCCATGGCCCCCGAGAGGGGGCCAGCCCGATGAAACCGCCTGATCCGGGCCCCGAAATGACGAAAGCGGCCCGCTTTCGCGAGCCGCTTTCTCTACTGTCTCAACCAGTGTGCGCCCGAAGGGATTCGAACCCCCAACCTTCTGATCCGTAGTCAGATGCTCTATCCGTTGAGCTACGGGCGCATGGGATGTCGCCCTCGCATCCGTGCGATCAGGCAACCACGCCACTCTATCCCACGCGGTTCGATCTCGCCAATCGAGCGGCCGGGCAAGACCCCTCACGCGTCGGCGTGGTCGGGCCGCAGCGCGTCGAGCGCCGCCAGCTGGCGCCGGTTCGCGACCTGTCGGTAGGAGGTCTCGATCACCTCGGCCAGCAGTTCCCAGTCGGTGTCGGGCGCGTCGAGGTCGACGCCGAGCCACCGGTTCCGGTCGTAGTAGGGCGCCCCGTAGAAGCGGCCGTCCTGCAGCAGCGCGAGGTGCTCCTCGGGGTCGGTCTTCACGATGATCGAGAGCGGGTTCTCGGCGGTCACCGCCACGTGCACGAAGATCGGCTTGGCCGCGCGGAACGTCGGGCGGCCCCACGCCTCGACCTCGACGGCCTCGGGCAGGGCGAGGCAGATCCGGCGCACCCGTTCGACGAGCGGATGCCCCGGGTCGACCACTGCGGATGCTCCACGGGCGCCAGCCTACGCCGACGCCCGCGGCATCCGTCGGGTCCGCGGCATCCGAGACGCCAGCGGCATCCGTCAGCCCTTGACCGCGCCGCCGAGGCCGGCGGAGCGCAGGAACACGCCCTGGAACACGAGGAACAGCGCGATCGGGATGAGCGTCGAGATCGCGAGCGCCGCGAGGAACACGTCGAGCTCGATCGACTGCTGCACCGCGGGCAGCCGCACCGAGAGCGGCTGCACGGCGGGGTCGGGCAGCACGAGCATCGGCCAGAGGAAGTCCTTCCACGCGGCGATGATCGCGAACACCGAGACGACGCCGAGGATCGGCTTCGACATCGGCAGCACGATCGACCAGAACAGCCGGAACGGGCCGGCGCCGTCGGTGCGCGCGGCCTCGAACACCTCGCGCGGCAGGGCGTCGAAGAAGCGCTTCACGAGCAGGATGTTGAACGCGTTCGCCGCCGGCGGCAGCCACACCGCGAGGTAGTTGTTGAGCAGCGACACGTCGCCGAGCAGCGGCGGGTTCACGATCGTGAGGTACAGCGGCACGAGCAGCACGACCGCCGGGATGAACAGGGTCGCGAGGATCGCACCGTTCAGGATCGGCGCGTACCTCGGCCGCAGCACCGACAGCGCGTACCCGGCCGTGGTCGCGATCGAGCAGCTGGAAGAACCACGACCCGGCGGCGATCACGATCGTGTTCCAGAAGTACTGGTCGATGTGGACGTCGTTCCACGCCTGCGGGAGGTTCGCCCAGTCGATGCCGTTCGGCCAGAGCGCGAGCGGCTGGCGCAGCGTGTCCTGCGTCGGCGTGACCGCGGACTTCGCGAGCCAGAGCAGCGGCCCGAGGCCGGCGATCACGAGCCCGACGAAGAGGACGAAGTGCGCGCCGCCCATGCCGACCTTGACGCCGCGGCTGCTTGCGGTCGTAGTCCGACACGATGCCGCGGTCGCCCGGCTCGTCGCGGCGACGGTCGGCTCGGCGGCGTCCGATGACGCCGCGCAGGCCGGCCGCCGCGTGCGGGGCGTCGACCTCTTCGAAGACGGGCGGCTGGGTCGTGGTCATGAGGTGCTCCAGCGGTTCGGTGAGCTTGAAGTACAGCCAGCTGAGCAGCGCGAGCACGATCGCGAGCAGCACGCTGAGCGCGGTGGCCTCGCCGTAGTCGCCGCCGAGGCTGTTCTGGAACGCGTACCGGTAGATGAGCAGCAGGATCGTGACCGTCGCGTTGTTCGGGCCGCCGCCGGTGAACAGGAACGGCTCGAGGAACACCTGCGCGGTCGCGATGACCTGCAGGATCAGCATGATGAACAGGATGCCGCGCAGCTGGGGCAGCGTGACGTGCCAGATCTTGTGCCAGATCGACGCGCCGTCGACCTCGGCCGCGTCGTAGAGCTCGGGCGGCACGCTCAGCAGCGCCGCGAGGTAGATGATGATCGACGCCGCCCGCCGCCGCCCACGTCGCCTCGAGCACGAGCGAGGGCATCGCCGTGGCCGACGACTGCAGCCACGGCTGCGGCGGGATGCCGACCCAGCCGAGGATCGTGTTGAACAGACCCGGTCGGGCTCGCGTCGTAGAAGACCTTCCACAGCAGCACCGCGACGACCGGCGGCACCACCACGGGCAGGTACGCGAGCGCCGAGTAGAAGCCCTTGCCGCGCCGCACCTCGCTCATCAGCACCGCCATGAGGATCGGCAGCGGGAACCCGAAGATCAGCGCGAGCACCGCGAAGTAGAGGGTGTTCAGGATCGCGGTGCCGAGCAGCGGGTCGTTCAGCACGTGCACGAAGTTGTCGAGCCCGACCCAGGTCGGCGGGTCGAGCAGGTTCGTCTTCTGCAGGCTCATGATCACCGACTGCACGATCGGCGACCAGCTGAAGATCGTGAACACGAAGAGCATCGGCAGCGAGGAAGACGAGCGTCGACAGCCCGCCGCCGCGCACCCAGGTGCGGAGGTTGCGTCGGCGCATGCGCTGCGGCGAGCGGATGCCGCGGCCGGCTCGCTCTCGTCGCCGGCGAGCGGCGCGGCCGTCGGCTTGGCGGTGAGGGTCATGCGGGGTTCCTTCGCGGCGCGTGGTGCGGAGACTGCGGGTTGAGGAGGGCGGAGCCCGTCTCGAAATCCGCCCGGGGAGGCGGGGCTTCGAGACGCGGCCGAGGCCGCTCCTCAACCCGCAGTTGCGACCTACTCGTCGAGCAGCGCCTGGGCGTCGGCGTCCGCCTGCTCGAGGAGGGCGTCGATGTCGGCGTTCTGGTCGGTGAGCACCGCCTGCACCACCGTGTCGAGCAGCGCGTAGATCTCCTGGGTCTTGCCCTTCGGCTCACCCACGGGCGTCTGCTCCCAGATGCCGTCGGTGAACGGCGTCATCTGGTCGCGCGGCACGTTGATGTACGGCTCGATCCAGGTCGAGCGACTCCTCGTAGGTCTCGCGGTCGAGGACCGGCAGCAGCGGGGTGCCGACGGCCTGGTCGCTCGCGGCGAGCGTCTTGGCGTCCATCACGGCGGCGTCCTCGTCGAGGAGCTTCTGCATGTAGTACCAGTCGATCCACTTCACGGCCGCGGCCTTGGTGGTGTCGTCGACCGTGGGGCTGACGACCGCGATGTCGCCGCCGCCGAGCGTGCCGCCGCCGTCCTCGACGGGCATGACCGTGAGGCCGTAGACGTCGGGGTTCAGCGAGAAGTCGCGCACGAGCGCGGTGTAGATGTCGGAGCCCGAGGTGTACATGCCGATGTTGCCGGCGGCGAACTCCTGGTTGATCGTGCCCCAGTCGAGCTGGAACTTCGACCCGAACGAGTTGTCCTCCCAGCGCAGGTCGTGCAGGAACTCGAGCGCCGCCTTGGTGGCGTCGTTGTCGATGGTCGACGTGGACGTGCCGTCGCCGTTGTCGTTCTGGGTGCTGCCACCGCGCGCCGCGGATGCCGCCACGAGCTGCCAGCCGCCGGTGTTGTTCTGCGTCATCTGCATGTAGCCCGCCTTGCCGGTCTTCTCGTGAGATGGTCTTGGCGGCCTCGCGGACCTCGTCCCACGTGGTGGGCGGGTTGTCGGGGTCGAGGCCGGCCTGCCTCGAACAGCTCGCGGTTGTAGTGCAGGCCCATCGCGTAGGCCTGGCGCGGGAAGCCGTAGATGCCGTCGCCGTCCGTCACGCGCGTCGAGGATGATCGGGTTGAAGTTGTCGGCGTAGCCGAGCTCCTCGATCTCGTCGGTGACGTCCATGAGCTGGCCGTTCTCGAGCAGCGTCTTGGAGTCGGTGAACGGCACGGTGAACACGTCGGGGAGGCTGCCGCCGGCGAGCTGCACGGCGAACGTCGGGCCCCTCCCACTCGTACTCGACGCCGATGATGTCGATGTCGGGGTTCGCCTCCTCGAACTGCTTCTCCTGCGCGGCGAACGCCTCGTAGGCGGCGGCGTCGGCGCCGGGCGGGAACGTCGCGACGCGCAGCTCGGTCTTGCCGCCGTCGCTGCCGCCGCCCGCGCTGCAGGCGGCGAGCGCGCCGACCATCGCGAATGCGGCGAGGCCGGCGATCGCGACTCTTGCTCGGTGACTTCATTGTCCAGTCCTTTCGGTGCTGTGTGGTGCGGGTGTGGTGAGGGTGACTGCCGCGGCGTGGTGCGAGCCGCGGCCTCGACGGTCAGGCGGATCGGTGGAGCCAGGCCGTGGAGTCGGGAGGCAGCATCCCGCCGACGAGCGGGGCGCTGAAGAGGAGGATGCGGTCGTGGTCGGGCAGCGCCATGGGCGCGGTGCCGAGGTTGGTGACGATGACGAGGTCGTCGCCGCGCCGGAACGACGAGCGCGGTCGGGTGCGCTCGGCAAGCCAGGTGAGCGGGCCGTCGCCGAGCGAGCCGCTCGCGCTTGCGGATGCGCAGCGCCTGGCGGTAGAGCCTGAGCATCGAGGCCGGGTCGGCCTCCTGCGCCTGCACGGTGAGCGCGCGCCCACTCCGCGGGCTGCGGCAGCCAGGGGCGACGACGGTGCCGTCAGGACCCGGCGCGGCCGGGCTGAACCCGAACGGCGCCGCGGCCCCGCGCCAGGGCAGCGGCACGCGGCATCCGTCGCGGCCCGGGTCGACGCCGCCGGAGCGGAAGTGCATCGGGTCCTCGATCAGCTCGAGCGGCAGCTCGACCTCGGGCAGGCCGAGCTCGTCGCCCTGGTAGATGTAGAGGGAGCCGGGCAGGGCGGCGGTGAGCAGGGCGGCGGCGCGGGCGCGGCGGCGGCCGAGGTCGAGGTCGGTGGGGGTGCCGAAGCGCTTCCTCGGGAACGCGAAGCGCGAGTCCTCGCGGCCGTACCGGGTGACCGGCCGGGTGACGTCGTG
The DNA here is from genome assembly GCA_963799015.1 of uncultured Actinomycetota bacterium. Taxonomy (GTDB): domain Bacteria; phylum Actinomycetota; class Actinomycetes; order Actinomycetales; family Microbacteriaceae; genus Agromyces. Next base: position 119,109 of record CAWCWD010000011.1, read on the forward strand.
GTTGGAGAGCACCCAGGTGCTCGGCGCGCCGACGGGCGCGTGCGCGGCGAGCGTCAGGTCGATCGAGTCGCGGAGCTCCGCGGCATCCCACGGCCGCGCCATGAAGTCGAAGTTGAACGCGGTGTGCATCTCGTCGGGGCGCAGGTAGGCGGCGAACCGGTCGGCATCCGGCACCCAGACCTCGCCGACGAGCACGCGCGTGCCCTCGTACGAGTCGGCGATCCGCGCGCCACGACCGGTAGACGTCGTGCAGCTCGTCGCGGTCCTCGGTGGGGTGCTGCCCGGGCGCACGGCCTCGGGCACCTCGGGCAGGTCGGGGTCCTTGATGAGCAGGGCGGCGGAGTCGATGCGCACGCCGGCGACGCCGCGGTCGAACCAGAACCGCAGGATGTCCTCGTGCTCGGCGCGCACGTCGGGGTGGTTCCAGTTGAGGTCGGGCTGCTCGGGGGTGAACAGGTGCAGGTACCACTCCCCCGGCGTGCCGTCGGGGTTCGTCGGTGCGGGTCCACGTGTCGCCCTGGAAGCTCGAGACCCAGTGCGTGGGCATCTCGTCGCCGTTCTCGCCCTTGCCGGGGTGGAACCAGAAGCGCTCGCGCTCGGGCGAGCCCGGGCCGGCGGCGAGCGCCGCCTGGAACCACGGGTGCTGCTCGAGATGTGGTTCGGGACGACGTCGATGATCGTGCGGATGCCGAGCGCGAGCGCCTCGCTGATGAGCAGCTCGGCCTCCTCGAGGGTGCCGAAGGTGGGGTGGATGTCGCGGTAGTCCGAGACGTCGTAGCCGCCGTCGGCGAGCGGCGACGGGTACCAGGGGTTGAACCAGATCGCGTCGACGCCGAGGTCCTTGAGGTAGCCGAGGCGGCTGCGCACGCCGCGCGAGGTCGCCCGTGCCGTCGCCGTCCGAGTCCGCGAAGCTGCGCACGTAGACCTGGTAGATGACGGCGCTGCGCCACCACAGCGGATCGTCCACGAGGGTCGGGGGCACCGTGCCGGGTTCCGTGAGTGGCATGGTCACGCTGTCGTTCTCCTCCGTGGACGGGCGGCGCGCCGCGTCGGTCGGAGACGACGGCGTCGATATCCCGAAACGTAATGAGAGCAACAGATTGATGCAACTTTTCAACAATCAGACATTCGCTTGCGGTCGATTTCGTGAAGTTGCGAGAGCGACTTGCTCATTTCCTGCACTGCGTGCGGGATTCGGCGCGCGGTCGAGGAGCCGCCCGCAGCGGGCGTCTCGAGAGCCGCGCGTCGCGAGTGCGGGTTTCGAGACGCCGCTGCCGCGGCTCGCTCGACCCGCAGAAGTCGTCAGCGCGGCGCGGGCGCGGTCGACGACCGCACGACGAGCTCGGGCTCGAAGAACAGCTCGTCGCCGATCGAGCTCGTCGCTCGACATCTGGCGCATGAGCAGCTCGATCACCATGCGGCCCATCGCCTCGATCGGCTGGCGCACCGTCGTCAGCGGCGGCTCGGTGCAGTTCATGAGCGCCGAGTCGTCGTAGCCGATGACCGACACGTCCTCGGGCACCCGCAGGCCGGCCCGCCGCACCGCGCGGATCGCGCCGAGCGCCAGCGGGTCGCTCGCGCAGACGATGGCCGTGGCGCCGGCGGCGAGGAGCTTCGTGGCCGCGGTCTGGCCGGACTCGAGCGAGTAGAGCGAGTGCACGACGCGGTCCTCGCCGAGCTCGAGGCCGAGGCGGGCGGCCATGCGCACGGCCGCCGCGTGCTTGCGGTGCGAGGGGATGTGGTCGCCCGGGCCCGAGCAGGATGCCGATGCGCTCGTGCCCGAGCTGGCCAGGTGTCCGAACGCCTGCTCCATCGAGGTGGCGTCATCGCTCGAGACCGTCGCGAAGCCGAGCCCGTCGATCGGGCGCGTTCACCAGCACGGTGGGCAGCTTCAGCTCGACGAGCCGCTCGTAGTGGTCGTGGTTCACGTCGGCCTGGCGTAGTCGCCGCCCACGAAGATCACGCCGGAGACCTGCTGCTGCAGGAGCAGCTCCACGTAGTCGGACTCGGAGATGCCGCCCGCGGTCTGGGTGCAGAGCACGGGCGTGTAGCCGTTCTGGGCCAGTCCGCCGCCGATGACCTCGGCGAGCGCGGGGAAGATCGGGTTCTGCAGCTCGGGCAGCACGAGGCCGACGAGCCGGGCCCGTTCGCCGCGGAGCTTGGTGGGGCGCTCGTAGCCGAGCACGTCGAGCGCGGTGAGCACGGCCTCGCGCGTGGCGTCGGACACGCCGGGCTTGCCGTTGAGCACCCGGCTGACGGTGGCCTCGCTGACTCCGACCTTGCGCGCGACTTCGGCGAGACGCCTCGACATGAGCGCCATGCTACGGCAGGCCACGCAAGAACTCGACAGCGCGGCCGCGGGTGCTAAAGGCGGGCTGCCTCTTCCGTTACCACTTCACACGGTTTCGTCAATGCCTCGCCGCATTCAATGCCTCGCCGCATCGCCGCGAGGGGCGTAGCGTCTGGAGTACCCGGACGCCCGAGCATCCGAGTGCCTGGAAGGAGCCACCATGGAACAGTCGATCGGTCGGGCCACCGAACCGACGACGGAGGCGAGCGCACCCGACGCCCGCGAGATCGCCACAGCCGCAGAAGACGACCCCGACGTCCCCACCCCCGAACTCGACGATGACGTTCGACGCCGAGTGAGAGACGTGCCCCCGTCGCTGATGCGGCAGGACACCGGGATCACCGACCTCGATGCGCTGCAGCGAGCGATGGACCCCCTGGATCCACGACGTCCGCGCCGGCCGACGGGTGACCCGCTCGACCCCGACGGCGGCGTGATCTGATCGCCGCACCCCGCGACGAGGCACCTACACCCTCGTTCGAACTCGATCGGCGCTCCATCCGCCGCACGGCGGCTAGAGTCTCGCCATGGGCAAGTTCATCTACAACTCCTCCGTGCGCGAGATCGAGATCGAGGACCGCACCCTCGCCCATCTGCGTGTCGCGATCCTCAACAAGCTCCGCCGCTCCGAGAGCTTCGCGATGACGTGGGAGCACGGTGTGGAGAACGGCAGTGGCCGCACCACCATCTGGCTGCACGAGTCGATCCCCCTGCAGTTCGTGTTCAGCGGCAACCGGCCGCCGAAGCTCAACCGCCTGTGGATCGAGCAGTTGCTGCTGTCGGCCAACAGCACCGCCGGCCTGCGGTACGTGCCCGAACCGACCGAGAACGAGCCCATCGACTCCGAATA
>CAWCWD010000012.1:0-50324 GCA_963799015.1 uncultured Actinomycetota bacterium
GAGGTGGTCCGGCAACGTCCGGAACATGTACGTGAGACCCTGCAGGAACGTGCCGTTCACGAGCGGGGCATCCGACACCTCGGCCTGGCTCGACAGGCTCCCGCCGGACAGGGTCCAACCCAGCGAGAACACCCCGCCGACCGCGATGGCCGCCAGCCACGAGTAGCTGGAGCCCGTGGTGAAGAGACGCTTGACGGGGGCCCATCCGCTCGCGACGAGGCAGAGTGCGACGACGATCACGAGCCACAGCGGGCCGAGGGCGCGAGCGTTGACGAGCACGATGGACGCCGCCGTCACCCCGGTCCAGAGCGCCGCGCGTGACAGCCACGGGCGCTCCTCCTCGTCGCCGAAGGCCTCGAGGAGGCGGAGGACCCCGGCCCAGACCGCGACCGCCGCGGCGAGCTCGGCGCCGTTGGGGTTGACCGCGCCGATGAGGTACATGCTCATCGGCGCCGCGGCGAAGGCGATGCCGAGCGGCATCCATCGCGATCGACGGCCCGATGCCGAGGCGAGGAACGCCGAGGCGAGCAGCGCCGCGCCGAGCAGCGAGCTCGCGATCCGCATCGCGTAGACGCCCGTATTGCCCTCGAACAGGAGGCTCGGCCAGCCGACGAGGTAGTAGTAGACCGGGTTGTACGTCCCGACCCAGGTGTTGAACCAGTCCTGGCCGGCGGCGTCGCCGAGCTCGACGCCGCAGTCCGCCGTCGTCTCGGGGTGGGTGGCGAAGCACAGCATGTGCGGGTGGTACTCGAAGCCGTCGGGCAGGTCGACGACGATGTGCTTGACGTCGGGCAGCGTGTACCCGACGACCTGCCCGCGAACCTGGGCGATCGCCTTCAGCGCGTGGGCGTTCTCGTCGGGCACGCTGAACACGGGTGACGCGAGCGACCAGAGCACGCCGAGCAGGGCGAAGACCGCGAACGGCGCCCAGAAGAGCGACGCGCGGATGCGGCGCGCGCGGCCTCGCAACACTCATGCCCGGTCGCCCTGGTCGGCGCGGCCGGCGATCCACTCGGCGACCGCTTCGCGCAACGCGTCGTCGCCGATGGCGGTGGCATCCGTCGGAGTCGCCCGCGTAGATCGCGCTCAGCAGGCGGATGACCTCGGGCTCGACGCCTGCCCGCTCCATGCCGACCACGTTCGCTCCGCGCACCGCCGCCGGGTTCCCGTACGCCTTCGCGAACGGCGGGACGTCGCGGGTCACGGCGGCGGACATGCCGACCATCGCGCCGGCGCCGATCGTGCGGAACTGGTGCACGGTCACGCCGAGGCCGAGGTTCGCCCGCGGCCCCACGTGCACGTGGCCGGCGAGCAGCACGCTCGAGGCGAGCGTCGCGCCGTCGTCGACGACGCTGTCATGCGCGAGGTAGCACTGGTTCATGATGAACGCGTTGTCGCCGATGCGCGTGCGATCCTTCCAGCCCTGGTGGATCTGGACGTGCTCGCGGAACACGTTGCCGTCGCCGATGACGACGCCGTTGCCCGACGACCGCTCCGCGGCATCCGTCGGATGCGGCCAGCTCCGCACCTCGGGCGGGGCGCCGACGATCACGCCGCTGCCGAACCAGTTCCCGTCGCCGATGGTCACCGGGCCGGTGATCACGACGTAGGGGCCGATCGTGTTGCCGGAACCGAGGGCGACCTCGCCGTCGATCACGGCGGTGGGATGGATGCTGTTCACATTGCCTCACAGTCGGCTCACGAGATCGGCCGCTCACCGCACGGTAGATTGTCTGGGTGTGCCACGACCGCGGGACACGACTCGACCAATCCTACGAGTGCTGCTGCCGCGGTTCGCGCTCCGCGCGGAGGTCGCGCGCAGGACCACCCGGTAGATTGGATGGTCGTGCCGGGATCGATGGCACGAGAAATCTACCCCACGAGGCCACATGATTCCCATCACGACCGTGCAGTTCGGCGCGGACGAAGAGGAGCTGGTCCTGGAGGTCCTGCGATCGGGGTCGATCGCACAGGGCCCGAAGGTCGCCCAGCTCGAGACCGCGTTCGCCGACCAGGCAGGGACGAAGCACGCCATCGCCGTCAACAACGGCACCACGGCACTCATCGCCGCGCTCCAGGTCCTGGACCTGCAGCCGGGCGACGAGGTGATCACGACGCCGTTCACGTTCGTCGCCACCCTGAACGCGATCCTCGAGGCCGGCGCGACGGCGGTGTTCGCCGACATCCGCGAGGACGACTTCAACATCGATCCGGCTTCGGTGGCCGAGCGGATCACGCCGCGCTCGAAGGTGCTCCTTCCGGTGCACCTGTACGGCCAGATGGCCGACATGGAGCCGCTGGCCGGGATCGCCGAGGCGAACGGCCTGCGCATCCTCGAGGACGCGGCCCAGTCGCAGGGCGCGCGCTACGACGGCCGTGGCGCCGGCAGCTACGGCCTCGGCACGCTTCTCGCTCTACGCGACCAAGAACATGACGACCGGCGAGGGCGGGGTCATCACGACCGACGACGACGAGCTCGCCGATCGGCTGCGCCTCCTCCGGAACCAGGGCATGCGTGCCCGCTACGTCTACGAGATGGCCGGGAACAACTACCGGATGACCGACCTGCAGGCCGCGCTCGGCATCCCCCAGCTCGCACGCTACGACGAGACGATCGCGCGCCGCCGCGGCAACGCCGCGCGCCTCGCCGACGGCCTCGACGGCGTGCCGGCGTCATCGCCGCCGCGTCCCGTCGACGGGCGCGACCACGTGTGGCACCAGTTCACCATCCGCGTCACGGAGGACGCCGCCGTCGACCGCGACACGTTCGTCGAGCAGCTCCGCGAGCGCGGCGTCGGCAGCGGCGTCTACTACCCGAAGCTCGTGTTCGACTACGACGCGTACCGCACGCACCCGCTCGTGCGCATCAGCGACGTCCCGGTCGCCGAGCGGATCGTGTCGCAGGTCGTCTCGCTGCCGGTTCACCCGGCGCTGACCGACGACGAACTCGACCACATCATCGGCGCCGTGCGCGCCGTGGCAGGAGCCTGAGATGGCCGCAGTGAAGCGCATCGCCCTCGTGGGCGCCGGCAACATGGGCGCGCACCACGCCCGCGTGATCTCCCAGTCCGACCAGGCCACCCTCGCGGTGCTCGTCGACCCTCGCGAGAGCGTCGGGCGGGCGATGGCGGAACGCCTCGGCGCCAGCTGGGCGCCTGAGCTGCCCGACCTGCACGACATCGACGCCGTCGTGGTCGCGGCCGCCACGGAGGCCCACTACGGCCTCGCGGTCGAGGTGCTGAGCCAGGACCGGCCGCTGCTCATCGAGAAGCCCGTCGCCGACGACCTGCTGCACACCCGCGAGATCCTCGAGCTCGCCGAGGCCAGGGACGTGCCGATCATGTGCGGCCTCCTCGAGCGCTACAACCCGGCGGTCGCTCACCGCTCGCGCCGCGCTCGAGGCGCCCGTCCACATCACCGCGACCCGGCACTCGCCCTACGCCCCGCGCATCCGCACCGGTGTCGCGTGGGACCTCCTCGTGCACGACGTCGACCTCGCGATCAACCTCATCGGCTCGGCGCCGACGAGCGTCGACTCGCGCCTCGGCTTCTTCCACCCCAGCTCCGTGACCGGCGCGGAGGACGTCGCCGAGACCCTGCTCGGGTTCGACGGAGGGCCGATCGCCCGCATCTCGGCGAGCCGCGTCGGCCAGCACAAGATCCGCACGCTGTCGATCTACGAACTCGGCCGACTGATCGAGGTCGACCTCCTCCGGCGCGACGTCACGATCTACCGGCACGTCTCCGAGGACTCCATCGGCGACGGACCCTCGCTACCGCCAGCAGACGATCATCGAGATCCCCGAGATCATCACGTCGACCGAGCCGCTGACGGCGCAGTTCGCAGCGCTTCAACGACGTCATCGACGGGCGCGCGAGCGCCGCCGCCGAGCGAGCGACGATCCTCCCCTCGCACGAGGTGGTCGATCACGTCATCGCGCAGAAGGTCACGACGTGAGCCAGGACGCCACGGTGCCCGCGAAGAAGCGCGGCCTGTCCGCCCTCGTCGACTGGAGCGCGCTCGCGCTACCTCATCGCGGGCGTCGTCGCGTTCCTCTTCGACTTCGGCATGCTGGCGCTCTTCCGAGAGGTGTTCGGCTGGCCGACTTGGCTCGCCGCCGGCGTCGCGTTCGTGCTGAGCTTCGCGTTCACGTACACGATCCAGCGCGTGTTCTCGTTCGGGTCGGATGCCCCGCACGGCCGGGCGCTGTTCCGGTACACGGTGCTCGTCGTCTTCAACACGATCGCGACCGCGCTCATCGTCGGCCTCATCGACCAGACCGCCGCCGGATGGGTCGTCGGCAAGGTCGCGGCCACCGTGCTCACCACCATCTGGAACTATTTCATCTACCGCTTCTGGGTCTTCGCGAAGCCCGGCCCCGAGGAGAAGTCCGTCTGATGTTCAAAGGCGCAGTGATCGCCGCCGTCGTGCCGGCGTACAAGGAAGAGCAGATGATCGCCACGGTCATCGAGACGATGCCCGACTTCGTCGACCACATCGTCATCGTGGACGACTGCAGCCCCGACGGCACGAGCGACGTGGTCCGTGCCGATCGACGAGCCCCGTGTCACCCTCATCCGCCACGAGGTCAACCAGGGCGTGGGCGGCGCGATCATCACCGGTCACAAGACGGCGATGGCGCTCGGAGCCGACGTCAACGTGGTGATGGCCGGCGACGCCCAGATGGATCCCGCCTACCTGCCCGACCTGCTCGACAAGGTCACCGACGAGCGGGTTCGGATTCTCGAAGGCGAACCGGTTCTTCGCGCCCGAGTCGTTCGAGGGCATGCCCCGACACCGGGTGTTCGGCAACATCGTGCTGTCGTTCATGACGAAGCTGGCCTCGCGGCTACTGGCACCTGTTCGACCCGCAGAACGGCTACACCGCCGTCCGCACCGAGGTGCTCAAGCGCATCCCGCTCGACCAAGTCGCCAAGCGCTACTCGTTCGAGAACGACCTCCTGATCCACCTGAACATCCAGCAGGTCTCCGCCGTGGACGTCCCGGTTCCGGCGGTGTACGGCGAGGAGGTCTCGAGCATCAGCCTCCGCAAGGTCGTGCCCGAGCTGATGAACCTGCTCTTCGCCGGCTTCTGGCGGCGCATCTGGTACCGGTACGTGCTCTGGTCGTTCTCGCCGATCGCGCTGCTGCTCTTCCTCGGGCTCGCGGCGTTCCTGTTCGGGCTCGGCGTCGCCATCTGGATCGGCTTCGTGATCGTCGGATCCATCATCGCGACGGCGGGAACCGTGATGCTCGCCGCCCTGCCGTTGATGGTCGGCACGCAGATGCTCATCAGCGCGCTCCAGCTCGACATCCAGGCGAGCCCGGCGACGCCGACCTTCAAGCCGTTCGAGGAAGCCTCCGCGCGGGACTCGGAGCACTGACCTCGGATTCGCGCGTCGCCTGCTGTCGGGCAGTCGCGTCGGCGTCGCCTCGTCGCGCACCACCGGTGGCGGTAATGACGGCGAAGGCCGCGACCGCGGTTCCGGCCGCGACGACGCGAGCCACAGGACGATGCCTCCGGGCGGCGTCCAGTCGGGTGCAGGATCACCTGATCGATCGGGAGTCCACCCTGGTAGCGCTGGAGCGTACCGAAGAGCGCCCAGGTCTGGCCGAGAATGACGAGGCCGGCGACCCATGCGGTCGGCCGGCGCAACAGCGATCGGCAACCGGGTCCCCCGCGTGCCGGCCGCCGCGATCGCCGTCGCGAATGCGATCAGGATGACGTAGGCGACGAGCGCGTACCGTCCCTGCCAGATGTACCCGCTCGACTGCACCGAGAGCGCCTGCACGACGGCCGGGAGGACGAGCAGGGCCACGACGGCGATGGCCAGGCCCCAGCGACTCGTGCCGACCGACGGCGAACGCGACGAGCACGACGGCGATCGCGAGGAACGACCACATGGCGACGACGATATGCCGGGGCAGGTGCATCGAACCAGCCGAACACCCCGATGAGGCCGGGATCGAACGTGCGGAACAGCATCGGGAGAAGGCGCGCCGCGGCGTGTCGGTCGCGCCCGGGAAGTTGCCCATGCTGCCAGGCTCCCCGTGGCGAACGTCCAGCCGACTGCACCCAGGGCCCGCCGCGCCGAGGACGGCGATCATGAGGACGACCGGCCGATCGCATAAGCTCGCGACGCACGCGGTCCCACGGGGTCGCCACGATCACGATCAGCACGATGACCGACATCCAGAGCGGCGAGACACCGCGAGTCTGGGCGAGGAGGACGCCCGCGCGCCGGCCAGGAGCGAGCCACGGCCATCGTCGCGCGAGCAGGGCTCCGGGCCGAGCAGCAGGAGGAGCGCCGAGAGCAGCGCGAACCCGGTCGCGATCTCAAGGCCGTTCGGGTTGACCGCCGAAGCGAGGAACAGCACCATCGGCGTCACGGCGGCGGCCGCCCGAATGCGGTGGCACGATTCGGCCAGAGCCGGTGCAACGCCGTGAAGCCCGCCGCGAGGAAGAACGTCAGACGAGCAGCGCTCCGGCGGCGCGCATGCCGAAGACGGCGAGAGACGTATCCTCGTGACGGAGGCTCGGCCAGCCGACGAGCAGGTAGTACGTGGGGTTGTAGAGGCCCGAGGTCGTCTGCGCGCCGCAGGTCGCATGCCGTCGGGGATGTCGTCGATGCACAGGGGCGTCGCGGTGCCGACGAAGGCGAAGCACGGCCAGTCGGCGGCCGTGGCGATGACCCACTGGCACCATCACCTGCGCACGGCGGGCTGGTCGGTCGGCTCGCCCAGGAATTGGCCACGCACGACCGATGCCGCCTTGATGATGTGGGCCGGCTCGTCAGGGCTCCCGCCGAGCGGCGTGGCCACCGCCCACGCGACGGCCGCGATGAAGAGCCCTGCCCACGCACCGCGAAGAGAGCCGACGATCGGTGCAGAAGACGGACGATCCTGGCCACGGTCGGTGCTCGATTCAGTCGGCGCACGTGCTCCACGCTGAGGGCGGACGAAACTGATCCGATTCCTATGCCCGACCACCGTGATGGAGCACTCGAAGCTGACGCGCCCGGGACTGTCGAGCGAGCCGGCACCTCGCCGTCCCGCGCGAGCAGCGGCGTATTCACTCCCCGGCGAAGCCGAGCGAGAGCACGAAAGCCAGCGCTCCCGCGAACAGGATGATCGGCGGCACCCATCGCTTCCCGACGTTGCACAGGAGCGCCGCGCACAGCAGCATCGCGGGCAGCAGGGCCGATCCATAACGGGCGGGAAGTACGAAGTAGAAGCCACCGACGATGACGTTCGCGACGGCGAGGAGCGGCGCCGCGACGATCGCGACCCCGAGCACAGTGATTCCCAGTACCTCATCGGTCGAACCCGATCGTGCTCGCACCGCGAGGCCGAACACGCCCGCCGCGATGATCACGGTCAGGATCGTCGCCACCGGAATGCCGAACTCGCCCACCGCCTCGGGAGTCAGCGCGCCATTTGCGATTCCAGGCAGGAACTTGAACGACTCGAGGAAGTCGCCTTCCGGGAGAACGGCACCCCGACACCCTGATCCGGCTGAGGACCACCGCGAGCGCGGCTCGCGTGACCACCCAGAGGACCTGGACGATCAAGCCGGTGACGACCGCGGCGAGGGCTGCGATGGATCGGCGGTCCCGGATCCAGGCGGCGAGCCGACTCCGGGCGGTGGTCGACGACCGCCACGCGTCGACGAGCGCGACACCGAGGAGCCAGACCGCGACGACCCCGACCGCGAGGAGGTTCGGAGCTTGAGCGCCGTGACCACGGCGGCGGCGGCGCTCAGCATGATGATCCTGGACCTCGTCGCCTCGGTCAGCAGGGGAATCGCCACGAACAGCATGAGCGAGCCCGCCAGGATCGCGGTCGCGTCGGTGCTGATGTAGGTGTTCGACCAGTACGCCGGTAGCGAGCCGACCGCGAGAAGGCTCACGCCGCCGGCGAGGAGTCGGCTGCCTGGCCGCCCGGCGGACGGTGAGATAGAGCAGGATCGCGCCGATCGCCAGCCAGATCGCCCCGACGTATCGCCCGGCATCGGTCAACTCGACGCCGAGCCACACGAGCGGTTGGGCGAGTACCCGCGTGAGGGCGAAGTAGAGGGGCGTGTAGAGGTCCGCCGACGTCACTCCGGCATTCGGATAGGCCGCGTCGCGTCCGATGCCATCGGTGCGGCAGAGCGCCTCCGGATAGACCCCGATGGCCCGAACCCCGTGGCAGGCGAGGTACTCGCGCGCGTACGCGCCCGTCTCCTCACCTCGATGGACGATCCCCTGGTCGAGCACCTTGGCGTAATAGTCGATGTAGACGTACTCGTCGATCGGCGATACAGCGGTGTGCTTCGGTACGTGGACGACCACGACGGCGATCGACGCGACGACGATGAGCAGGCACGCGACCACGTCCCAGAGCCACGTTCGGCGGGTCGTCGAGGTCGGACGCGGTCCAGTGGGGGGGTGCGACACTCAGGCGATCCTTTCAGGGCACATTCACCCTAATGCAACCGAGGAGCGCGCTCGTTCCGAGCGAGGTCAGCGGGATGCCGAATGCGCAGACGTTGTATGTGCCCGGTCCGGATGCGTCCCAGACCGCGTGAAGCCGTGACCGGGGCCGGCGTGGGGGAAGACGGCACCGACGTCCGGCCTCGGTCGATCGGCGGTCGTCGCGATCCCGGTGGTCACGCCATCGGGGCGATCCACGTAGACGTGCACCTGGTTGGCGGTCGCCGGTGAAGCGGGGTCGAAGGACCACCCGTCGACAGTCAACGTGGAGACACCCTCGGGGCTCCTCGAGACGGCCACGGCGTCCAGGGCTCCGGTCGCGGGCGCTCCGCCCACGTCGACCTGCCGGCAACCGAGGCCCGCGTTGGTCGACCCGAAGGCGGATCGGCCGATTGCGTAGGCGCACACACGGTACCTTCCCGGCAAGTCTGCGGGAGCGCTGCCGGCGAAACCATGGCTCGGTCCGGCGCCGGGGAACGCCCGGGCGACATCGTCGCGGACGAGGTCCGAGGTGAGTGCAACTCCCCGGACCCTCCCGTCGGGATAGTCGACGTACACGTGCACTGGGATGGCCGTGGTCGGGTTGCCGTTGTCGATCGCCCACCCCGAGAACGCGATCGCACCGGCGCCCCCGGCCGACACGGCGAACCAGGCGCCGTCGAGCACGCCAATGGGACTGGACGGACCGAAGACGAGGGAGCGGCAGCCGAGCAGCGCACTCGTGGAGCCGAAGGGCGATGCGCCGATCGCGAATGCGCAGACCCGGTACGTTCCGGGCCGGTCGACGAGGACGGTGGTCACGAAGCCGTGATTGGGACCGGCAGCCGGGAACACGGATCCCACGTCGGGCCTGGCCGCACTCGCTTCCACCGCACGACCGATCGTCGTTCCGTCCGGCCGGTCGACGTAGACGTGCACCTGCGAGATGGATGACGGCGCCGCCGAGTCGAACGCCCAGCCGCCGACCACGATCCGCGCCTCGGTCGCGGTCTGCTCGGCGTCGACCGAATCCAGGCTGCCGATCGGCAGGGCCGGGCGCGCCTCGAAGGTGTGGCAACCGAGGAGCCAGCCCGCCCCACCGGTGATCGGGAACACGCATGCCTTGTACGTTCCGGCCATGCGCACCGGAGCACGGAGCGAATAGCCGTGATACTCCCCGGCACCCGGGTAGGCGGCGGCGACATCGGGCCTGGATCCGTTCGCCGCGAGTGCGAAGCCCTGCGTGGTGCCGTCGGGCTGATCGACGTACACGTGGACCTCGATCGATCGCGAACGATCCGCCGGGTCCATCGCCCAGCCGGAGATGAGGATGCTCGCTTCCGTGGCCGACATGTCGAGCCGCGCGGTGTCGACATACGCCATCGGATCCCGGGAGCCGGTCGTGGGACCGAACCAGTTGCTGTAGAAGACCCAGAAGTTCCGGTTGCCGTAGGCGCTGCAGCTGTCGCCGATCCCTCCGAGGTTGGCCATCGCCGCAGCGTTGGGCGTGTAGGGCGTGTAGTAGTAGAGCGCGGCGGTCGCGCGGTTCCGCACGAGCACGTCCTTCGTGCCGCAGCCGGCGTTGGGGTGGTACTGGATCGCGTTGAACTGCCCGACGCGGATCGACGTGAATGATCCCGCGGGATTCCCGTACCACGTCAGCTGGCGGCCTGCGGCGAAGATCTGGTTGAAGAACCCGTAATAGGTCGAATCGCATGCCGCGGTGTCGGGGCAACCGTACCCCATGGCCTTCCGCATGATCCCGTCCGACGGCGCCCGATTCGTGACGAGGCTCTGCTCCTTCTGCAAGGTTACGAGGATGACCTTGGCGCTCAGGTTGCAGGCCTGCTGGACCTTGAAGATGATCCGCGCTGCGGACTCGCCGGCCGCGCCCACGTACGTCGAACAGGTTCCGAAGGACCACGTCCTCGTCGGGGTGTCCTCTCGGTAGACCGCGAGGCAGTTGGAGTTCTGGCAGGTGCCGACGGTCGTCTCGAGAAACCGTTGGATCTCGGCCTCGGACATCGCGGCGCCGTTGTAGAAGTTCTCGTCGCTGATGATGTAGCCGGGATCCCAGTCGGCGGCGCTCAGGGCTTCGGCGCGTTCCGGTTGCGCAGCCGTGGGCACGAGCACCGCTGCGATGAGGGCTGCGACGACCAGCAGGACGCGGAACGTCGCCCGTGCATCCGTCATCGGTTCCCCCCGGGTCGACTGCAAGGCGCCGGCCGGAGCCGACGAGCTCAGGGTATGGCAGGATCCTCCCGCGGGTGATGAGCGACACAGCGGACGGGCGCAGGCGCGTCGAGGCGGCATCTCGCGCATTTCGGGGCGGTGACCGGGCGCTTGCGGCCGAAGCTCAGGTGACGAGTCGGTAGGATCGTTGGGATTACCCGAGAGTGGAAGTACGTGGATATGCCGGAACGCAGCGACGCCCATGGCGTGCGCGTCGTCAACGAGCCGTTGCGACGCATCGGGCGCGACAACTCGCTGGGCCGTGGCACCTGGATGTCGCTGGTTGAGGTGTTCGACCACCGCGAGCTCCTCGGCCGGCTCGTCAGCCGCGAGGTGCGCGCGAAGTACAAGAACAGCAGCCTGGGCATCGTCTGGTCGCTCATGCGGCCGCTTGCGCAGCTGCTCATCTACTACGTGGCGATCGGACAGTTCCTGGGTGCGGCCCGGTCCATCCCCGACTTCGCGATCTTCGTCTTCACCGGCCTGACCGCATGGAGCCTCTACAGCGAGATCATCACCGCCGGCACGAACTCGATCGTCAACAACTCGGGGCTGGTCAAGAAGGTCTACGTGCCCCGGGAGATCTTCCCGCTCGCGGCGGTCGGTGCGTCGATCTTCAACTTCCTCGTCCAGTTCGCCATCCTCGTCGTCGCGACGATCGTGCTCGGCCAGCCTCCGCTGCACGCCGACCTGGCGTACCTGCCACTCAGCGTGCTGCTCATCCTGACGTTCGCCACGGCGCTCGCACTGGTCCTGTCGGCCCTGAACGTCTACCTGCGCGACGTGCAGCACCTGATCGAGATCCTGCTGCTCGTCCTCTTCTGGGCCTCCCCCATCGTGTACTCCATGGGCTTCGTGCACACGGCGATCGGCGGCACGATCCTCGAGGAGATCTACCTCGCCAATCCCGTCACGCTCGGCGTGCTCGGCATGCAGAAGGCCATGTGGGTCTCGGGATCCGAGGATCCGACGCAGTACTGGCCCGAGTTCCTCTGGCTCCGAATGCTCATCGCGCTCGTCGTCTGCGGGATCCTGCTGCTGGTCGCGCAGCGGGTCTTCTCCCGACTCCAGAGCAACTTCGCGCAGGAACTGTGAGCGTCGCAACAATGGCAGAACCGCTGGTCAGGATCGAGCACGTCTTCAAGAAGTTCGTGCTCCACAAGGACAAGTCCATCAAGGACCGGGTGCTCTACTGGGGATCCCGTTCGAAGTCCCGCTCGGAGTTCCTCGCGCTCGACGACGTGGACCTCGAGATCGGACTCGGTGAGACCGTCGGCCTCATCGGCCACAACGGCTCGGGCAAGAGCACGCTCCTGAAGGTGATCGGCGGCATCATCGAGGCCAGCCACGGCGACGTGTTCCGGCGAGGGCGGGTCGCGGCCCTGCTGGAGCTGGGTGCGGGATTCCATCCCGACCTCTCCGGCCGCGAGAACGTCTACCTCAACGCCGCGCTGCTGGGCATGTCCACGGCCGAGACCGACGCGGTGTTCGACGACATCGTCGAGTTCTCGGGCATCGGCGAGTTCATCGACTCGCAGGTCAAGTTCTACTCCTCCGGCATGTACGTCCGGCTCGCGTTCGCCGTCGCCGTCCACTCGGATCCCGACCTCCTGCTCGTCGACGAGGTGCTCGCCGTGGGCGACGAGCCCTTCCAGCTCAAGTGCATGAACAAGATCCGCCACTTCCAGAAGGAGGGTCGTACGATCATCCTCGTCAGCCACTCCTCCGAGCAGGTCGCCGACGTCTGCACTCGCGCCGTCGTGCTCGACGGCGGACGGATCGTGCACGACGGCGACGTCGGAACCGGCATCCGCGTCCTGCGAGAGGGCTACGAGCGCGACCGGCTCGCCGGTGAGGAGCACGCGTCCGGCGAGCCCGCGCGTCCCGCCGTGGAGATCGACTCGGTCACCGTGAGCGGCATCGACGGACGTCCGCTCGGCGGAGCCCCGCTCCCGCGCGGCACCGACCTGGCGCTGACGATCCACGCGCACCTCCACGAGCCGATCGAGTGGGTCACGGGGTTCAGCCTGCACTCGACGCTCGGGCAGATCGTCTACCGCCTCAACAGCGAGGGGCTCGACCTCGAGCTGCCCACGGTGCCTGGCCGCTACGACGTGCGATTCGTGATCCCCTCCACCAACTTCGGCTTCAACCGGCTCGTCGTCAGCGCGGGAGCGACGGATGGCGGCGGCGAGCCGATCGTGCTGCTCGACCCGGCGTGCACCCTCGACTTCGCAGACGACCCGGTCGGCGCCGGCGTCGTGCAGTTCGAGGCATCCGGCACCGTGACGCCGATCGTCGCATGACCGGGTCGGAGCCGCCCTCCGTCGCCGTCGTCTCCGTGAGCTACGGCTCGGAGGCCGAGCTCGAGGCGATGCTGGACAGCCTGCCGGCCGCGTCGTCGAATGCCGCTGCTCGTCGTGGTCGCCGACAACCGGCCCGAACAGGGCACCACGAGCGAGGTCGTCGGCCACGCGGGTGGCACCTACCTGCCGATGCGGTCGAACCTCGGCTACGGCGGGGCGATCAACGCGGCGGTCCGGGGCCTTCCCGAGCACATCGCGTGGGTGATGGTCACGAACCCCGACGTCGTGTTCCACCCCGGCGCGATCGACCGGATGCTGGCGACGGGGGCCGAGGCGCCCGACATCGGCGCCGTCGGTCCCGTCGTGCGCAACGAGGACGGCACCGTCTACCCGTCCGCGAGGGCCGTGCCCGGCATCCGCGTCGGCTCCGGGCACGCGCTCTTCTCGAACGTCTGGCCGTCGAACCCCTGGACCCGCCGCTATCACGCAGCGGCCTCGACCGATACCGAGCGGGACGCAGGGTGGCTGTCGGGCTCCTGCGTGATGGTGCGCCGGGCGGCCTTCGAGGCGATCGGCGGCTTCGACGAGGGCTTCTTCATGTACTTCGAGGACGTCGACCTCGGTCATCGCCTCACGCGAGCCGGCTGGCGGAACCGCTTCACTCCGGCCGCGGAGGTCACCCATACCGGCGGGCACTCGACGGCCGGCGAGTCGGCGGCCATGATCCGGGCGCACCATCGGAGCGCCGAACGGTTCATCAGGAAGAAGTACGGCGCACCGGTGCTCTGGCCGGTCCGGGTCGTGCTGCTCACCGGACTGCGCCTGCGGTCGACGCTCGCCGAGCGACGCGCGACGCGCTAGCAGCTGCCGCCGTTGAGCGATAACATCTCGCCGAAGGGATCGGCCATGGCTCGCCCGCGACATGTCATCATCTCCACCTTCGCTGCGCTCCTGCTGCTCAGCGGCTGCGCTCCTTCAGCGCCGGGCGAATCAAGCCCCACGCCCAGTCCGAATCCGTCCACGCGAGCTGCGAGCGAGAGCCCAGTCTCGCCGGAGGAACTCGTGCTCCCCAGTTGCGAAGACCTCTTCCCGGAATCGACTGAGGCGGCGCTCACGGCCGAAGGACTCGAGCCGCTCGGCGACACGAGCGGTCCGGGACAGGGCGGCTACGGAGCCCCCGAGGCGTCGCTCCAGGCAGTGATCGAGGCCAACGAGAGCGTGAGCTGCACGTGGGTGTTGCCGGGGAGCGAGCGAGGTCTTTCGACCTCCGTCACGATCGTCTCGGACGCTGACAGCGAAGCGGTGGCGGCCGCTCTGCTCGCTGCGGGTTTCGCCCAGACCAGCGCGGTCGGCGATTACTACAGAATGGAGTCCGGTGGCGAGTACCCGCACACCGAGACTCACGCGCTGTACGAAGACTTCTGGGTCGCGACCCTGGACAGTTTCGGCACCGCCGCCCCCTCTACACCGAGGACGCCATGGGCACCGTGATTCAACTCAACTCCTGACGGCCGCGAAGACGATGCCGCGGCATCCGCCGCCGGGACGCCTGCGCTACGTGTTCGGCATCTCGATCGTGGCGATCATCCCCGTGGTCGTGCTCTTCATGATCATCGAGAAGCGGCTCGTCGGCGGCCTCACGGCGGGCAGCGTGAAGTAGCCGGCCCACCAAGTGGGTGTGCGGCGACCGCGAGATCGGCTTTCACCAGGGCAGGTCGCCCGAGCGGTGGTAATCGACCCCGAGTTCGTCGAAGCGCTCGAGGAAGTCGACGAGGCGCGGCGCGAACTCGTCGAAGTCGCGACGCGCTCCGTCGGGCGGAGCGCGCGACCATCCGATCTCGGCGAGTGCGCCGAGGCGGGGGAACGCCAGGAACTCGGCGTCCTCGATCGTGGCGACGGTCTCCGTCCAGAGCGGCGCCTCGATGCCGAGCACCTGGTCGTCGCCGACCCCGTCGAGGACGCGGGCGGGATCCCAGTCGTAGGCGTCCTCGACGTCGGTCGGACCGGCCCAGTCGAGCCCGAGGCTGGTGTCGTCGGGGTACACCTGGTCGAGGTAGGCGACGTCGGGCGGCGACATGATGATCGCTCCGCCCTGATTCAGGAACGAGTGCATGAGCTCGGTACCGAGCTCGTTCGGCTCGGTGGTGCCCCAGTACTGTCCGATCGTGCCGATCGGCAGCGCGTCGGATGCGCCGAGCTCCTGCCAGCCGACGACGGTCTTGCCCTCGTCCGCGGCGACGGCCGCCGTCAGCCCCATGAAGTACACGTACTCCGCTTCCGTGTACCCGGAGACCTCGTCGCCGCCGAGGTGCAGGTAGGGTCCGGGGGTCAGGGCGGCGAGCTGGCGGATGACGTCCTCGGCCATCCGTTCCGCGTCGATGCTGGTGGGGCACAGGGAGCTCCCGCCTCCCGCGGCGAGCGTGTGCGGCTGCCGCACGACGCCATCGCAGGTGAGCTCGGAATACGCGGTGAGTGCGGCGTGTGCATGGCCGGGCATGTTGGCCTCGGGCACGATCGTGACGTTCCGCTCCGCGGCGTAGTCGACGATGCCGGCGAACTCCTGCTGGGTGTAGAAGCCACCGGGGCCCCCGTCCACCTCGTACAGGCCGCCGACGTCCGTCAGGAGCGGCCATCCCTCGATCTCGATGCGCCAGCCCTGGTCGTTGGCGAGGTGCAGGTGCAGGGTGTTGATCTTGAGCATCGCGATCTCGTCGATGAACCGCTCGACCTCCTCCACGGAGAAGAAGTGCCGGGCGACGTCGAGCATCGCGCTGCGATAGGCGAACCGCGGGTAGTCGGTGATCTCGACCGCGACGACCTCGAGCGGATCGGCGAGCGGCTGCCCGCCCTCGACCGCAGCCGGCAGGAGCTGTCGGAACGTCTGCATGCCGTTCGAGAGCCCCGCGGCCGTGGCGGCACCGATGCGGACGCCTGCGCCCTCGACTCGGAGCCGGTACCCCTCGGCGGCGTGGTCCTCGGGCGCTTCGTCCGCAGCCACCACGAGCGTGAGGTCGCTGGGCTCGGCCTCGCCGCGCACGATGGGCAGCTCGAACCGCTGGCGGGCCGGAGCAGGCCGGCGAGCTGCTCGGCCACGGTCCCTGCCGTTCGCGGCTCAGCGTCCAAGACGATGCGCGCATCGGGCGCGAGCCGGAAAGCCTCGCCGCGAACCCCCCTCACCTCGACCGGCTGCGGCACGACCGCGATGGCTGGCGCCGGTGGAGGTGGCGCGGTCGCCGCACTGACGATGGCCGCTCCGGCGATCACAACAACCGCCACCGTGAGCGCGGCCCCGAGCACCCAAGCCGTGCGCCTCTTCACCGTGGTCTGCTCCCCCTCAAGCGTGTGAGGCGAGTATAGGTCCGCGTGCCGCGGGTGTAGGCCGAGGGCATCCTGTCGATGACCGAGTCGGGCGCCGAAGAGCTCGCCAGCGACGGGGCGTTGCAGCCGTTCCGCGAGGTGCCGCTCTCCGTGGCGGTCACGAAGTTCGTGGGCCAGTACGAGACCTCCTGGCACCACCGGTGGCGGATGCGGCGGCATCCGCCACCTAACTAGGTGTGGTGACCTGCCAGCCGCGGACCGCAGCTGACTGGCCCATCGAATCGGTCGAGTGCTGGGCCCCCCAGAAGGGGCGCCAGGAGTTGAGAGACCTTCGGCGTTACGATGAAGTTGAACGAACACACTGAGCTGAGAGTGTGTCAGTTCGCCTCCGCGCAGACGCGGAGACGCGCAGGACCTCTCTCGCGAGAGGGGCCGGTCCGATGGCCTTCACGGTTTCGACGGCGAAAGTCGTCATCACGCCGGCAGCGGGCGCGAACCCCTACATGGCCGGATACGGCGTTCAAGGCATCCCCCGCGTGGTGGCGAGCAATACCCCGTTCTCTCAGCCTCTGTACGCCCGATGCGTCGTGCTCTGGGACAACGGGTACCCGAATGCGATCATCTCGCTCGACATCCTGGGACTTCCGCGTGGCGTGCACCAGGCGGTGCGACCGCGTTTGGTGCAGCTCGCGAACTGGGCGTCCTCCGACATCGTGGTCGTCGCTACCCACACGCACAACGGGCCGGTCATCGGGAACCTCTTGGACCCGTATATTGCGTACAACCTCAGCAATCTCGGTCTCGTCAACTCCTACACGACGTGGCTACAGGACCGCATCGTCGCCGTGGTGAAGAGCGCGCTCGCGGCCGCACGCACGACGGTGACACTCGACTACCGCACGACCTCGATGAACTTCGCGTTCAACAGGGTCGGCCTCCCGACCGTGGAGACGGTCGTGCCCGTGCTCACTGCGCGCCGCAGCAACGGCACCCCCCGCGCGGTGCTGTTCAGCTACGGCTGCCACCCGGTCAGCGCCGGCTGGCAGGAACAGTGGGACGGCGACTGGCCCGGCGAGGCGTGCGACGTCGTGGAGGATGTGACCGGAGCGTTCGCCCTCTTCATCCCCGGCCCCGCCGGTGACCAGGATCCGATCGGCGTCCGTAGCTGGGCTCTGCGCAATGACCACGGCAACGCCCTCGGGTATGCCGTCGTCAACGCGGCAGCAACGGCCGGCCGCACGCTGCCCGGTCCGATCTACTCACAGCTGCGCGATGTGACGCTGCCGCTTGACGTCACTCCGACGCCGGGCAACCTCGCTGCCGTGCGCGCCGCCTTCGCCACCCGGATGCAGAACCCGTCGGGCCAGCCGGCCTGGTACCAGCGTCACGCCCAGCGGATGATCGCACGCATCGACAACGGTACCTACGCGACGAGCGTGCTCAATCCGTCTCAAGTGTGGCGTATCGTCGGCAGTCCAGCCCTGAAGATGGGGTTCGTGGGGGGTGAGCTGGTGAGCGGTTACGGAGCCTATTTCCGCGCCCGCTATGGCGGAGCGAACGCGCTCTTCATCGGCGGCTTTGCCAATGAGACCAACTCCTACGTGCCGGCGAACAACTTCCTGCCGCCGCTGGCGCCGTCGCGGGGCAGCTATGAGGGCGGTTGGGATCCGGACTACCCGGGGATCGCCGGGGGCAGCATGACCGTCTATCCGCAGATCGGCCACTTCCGCGCGGGCGGTTCGGGCGTGGAAGCGGCGGTCATCGGCGCGCTCACCGCGCAACTCGCCTGAGCGCGGGCGAGCCACTGAGGAGCCGGCCGACTCCGGATCAGGCCGTCGCCTCCAGCCACCCAGCGAAGCGAGCCGCTTGCGGCGCCTCTGGCGCGAGCGCGAGCGATGCGGTGACGACCGGTCGCCCCAGCTCCGCGAGCTTCGCGTCGAATCTGGCGGGGTCGATGCGCGTGCTGGCCGCCAGAATCAGGAGGTAGAGCCCGGGCCGGTCGTCGACGACGGCCCCGGATGCCTCAGCGACATCCACGATCGCCGACTCTTCAGCGGTGAGGAGGAACGGCTCCGCCCCGATATAGCTCACGATGCAATCGGTGATGGTCATGTATCCGGGTCTCGCCCACACTTCCTCCAGCCTGCCGAGCAGCGCGAAATCGGGTAGCGGCGTGACGCTGTCGAACCTGTAGCGCGGCGAGTCCGGCTCGTCGCCGGTGGCAGCCGCAAGCCCGGCCGTCGGAACGGCCGCGACCTCCTGCGCCGGTACGAAGGCGAACACGCCGACGAACCACGCCGCCACGACACCGAGCCGGAGCGCCATCCGGCGGGTGACTGTGAGCGCATCTCGAGACATCCGTCACCCCCTCGTCTCCACTTCCGTCTCGATGATCCCGGCGTGCGGCGCCTCCGGGCACAGCACGAGGGCGGCCTCGAGGATCGATGTGGGCACGCTCGCCATGCCGTGGTCTCCATCGGGCACGACACGCACGCACGCGGCCAGGGTGCGTAGGAGGAGCTCGGTCGGGTCCTTGCCAGGCAGCCCGGCCGCTGCCACGTCCGCGACGGCTTCCTGCTCGCTGCTGAGCTCGAATTCGCCGGATGGCCCGACCTGCGCCTCGCAATGGTCAATGCGCACGTAGTTGGTCGACGCCCAGGCCTCCTCGAGCCGAGTGAACGTTCCAACCTCGCTGCCGTCGGGGTAGAAGCACTCGATCAGGAATGTGGCCTCGTCTCCGCCCGGGTAAGGCGTGGAGGTTGCAGTCGGCGCCGGGGTGGGGCTCGGCGTCGCTTGTCCGCCGTACGACGCGCATCCCACGAGCGCGAGAACGAGGAGGGCGAGGGCAGTCCCTCCCAGGCGGCCGAAAGCCACATGCCCGCTCCTTGCCGGCGCTCGGCCGAGGAACGGACGCGGCTCGGGGTCATTCCAACGTCGAGCGGTCCAGGTCTTCCGGGACGCGCGGTCGGGCATTGTCCACAATCCCCTCGGGAAAGGGTTGTGCGGGTGCGCTCATCATACTGCGGGCAGCGGTCTTTTCGATTCTGCGAATTACGGCGTCGAGGGCACCTCGAGCGACCCGGTTCAATGGCGTCGCGCGCTCGAAGTATTTCGCCATCGCTGGACTCACGGCGTAGTAAGCACGTATGAAGGTCCGCCCGAGCGCCGAATGGAGCTAGTCGACCTGCCTCGAGCAGGGAGCGCAGGTACGCGCCGTACCCGCTCTTGACGAGCGGCTCGGCGAGAGCTTGGAGGCGGGCGTCGTCGATCCAGCCGGCCCGCCAGGCGATCTCCTCGATGCAGCCGATCTTGAACCCCTGTCGATCCTCGATCACGCGCACGTACTCCGACGCCTGCATCATCGACTCGAAGGTGCCGGTGTCGAGCCATGCGGTTCCCCGGTCGAGGACCTGGACCTGGAGCTTGCCCTGCTGCAGGTAGCGCTCGTTGACGGTCGAGATCTCGAGCTCGCCGCGTGCGCTCGGCTCGATCGTCTTGGCGATCTCGACGACGCTGTTGTCGTAGAAGTACAGGCCCGGCACCGCGAACTTGCTCTTGGGCGACTCGGGCTTCTCCTCGATCGAGATCGCCGTGTTGTGCTCGTCGAACTCGACGACGCCGTAGGCGCTCGGGTTGCTCACCTGGTAGGCGAAGATCACCGCCCCGTCGATCTGCGCATTGTGGCGGAGCGCGGAGCCCAGCCCCGTGCCGTGGAAGATGTTGTCGCCCAGCACCAGTGCGACGGAGTCGTCGCCGATGAACTCCTCGCCGATGATGAACGCCTGCGCGAGGCCGTCGGGGCTCGGCTGCACCGCGTACTCGAGGCGGATCCCGAGTGCGGTCCCGTCGCCGAGCAGGGCCCGGAACTGCTCGTTGTACTCCGGGGTGGTGATGATCAGGATCTCGTTGATGCCGGCCATCATCAGCGTCGACAGCGGGTAGTAGACCATCGGCTTGTCGTAGATCGGCATCAGTTGCTTCGAGATGCCCTTGGTGATCGGCCACAACCGGGTGCCGGATCCGCCGGCCAGGATGATTCCACGCATGTCAGCCCCTCGCGTTCAGTGCGTCGTAGTACTCGCGTGCGGCATCCCACGTCGGCAGCAGGCCGGAGCGTGCGGCCTCGGCGAGGCTGGGTGCGGCCGTGTCCTTGGGCGAGAGCAGCAGTTCGCCCGCCGCCTCGGGGAACTCGAGCCCGATCTCGGGATCGGTCGGGTCGATCCCGTGCTCGCGCTCGGCGTTGAAGGTCGAGGTCACGAGGTAGCTCACCGTGGCATCGTCCGTCAACGAGACGAAGCAGTGCCCGAGACCCTCGGCGATGTAGATGGCGCGCCGATCGACGTCGTCCAGCAGCACGGAGTCCCATCGCCCGAAGGTGGGCGAGCCCACCCGGATGTCGATGACGAAGTCGAGGACTGCGCCCCGATTGGCGGTGACGTACTTGGCCTGGCTCGGCGGCACGTCCGCGAAGTGGATGCCGCGCACGACCCCTCGCTTCGAGACGGACGTGTTGCCCTGCGCAAGGTCGAGCGGATGTCCCACCGCCTCTGCCAATGCGTCGAACCGGTACCACTCGAGGAAGACGCCGCGGTCGTCGGGGAATTGCCGAGGGGTGATCTCGTAGCTGTCGGGAATGCTCAGTTCTCGGATCTGCACGGGACGCAAGCCTACCGTGGTCGCCGCCGGCGCGCTCCGTCAGCGGTCTCGATGCAGCATTCCGCCGATCGCCCTGAGCGGGCGGGTGATCCTCCAGCTCGTGCTCTTCCGGTAGTCCGAGATCACGTCCTCGCGCTGCCGGACCTCGTCGCGCAACCTGGACACGTCGCCGTTGAGGGAGGCGACGAGCGCGTGCAGGGAGTCGATCTCGGCGGGCATCGCCTCGAAGTCCGCCTGACGGGAGACGACGGCGCCGAGCGCCTCGTACTGCGCGCGGATGCGTGCCCGCGCCGCCGTCATCGGCCGCGAACAGCTCCCGGACCGCGGCACTCTCCACTCGATCCACGCCGATGACGCCCAGTCCGTGGCCGTGGGTGAAGGCGAACGACGGGTGCTCCGACGCGAGCTCCTCCCAGAGGCGCCAGACGCCGAAGCCGCGGTCCCGCTCCTCGATATCGTGGAAGAGGACGATGCCGCCGTCGCGGACGACGGTGACCCACTGCTCGAAATCCTCCCGGACGTCGTCGTACCCGTGTCGGCCATCGATGTGGAGGAGGTCGACGGTGCCGTCGGCGATCGCCGGGCGCGAGTCGGAGAACCAGCCGCGCAGCAGGTGGACCAGGCCGGGATAGTCGGACTCGGCGATCGCCTGGACCGAGGCGTACACCTCCTCGCCGTAGAAGCCCGCCTGGTCGTCGCCGGCCCAGGTGTCGAGCGCATGGATGTCGGCGTCGAGTCCGAGCCGCTTGACGGCCTCGGCGAAGACGAAGCAGGAGAATCCGTGATGGGTGCCCAGTTCGACCACCGAGCGCGGACGCACGGCGTCGACCAGCCAGAACGCGAACGGCGCATGCTCCAGCCACGCCGACGTGACGACGTGCGCGGGCTGCCAGTACGACGCGGGGCTCAACCAGGCTGGAGCGGGAGTCAGGCGCACGGACCCGCCGGGCGCTGCTCCGTCGATCATCGTCATGTGCGCCGCCCTTCGATCGGGTATCAGCACAGCCTACGCGCAGCGGGGCACGCCTTCGCCGGTCTCGCTCAGGGACGGCCCGGTAGACTCGATCGGCCTCACTCATCGTCAGGAGACATCCAACCCCATGAGAATCCTCGTGACCGGCGGAGCCGGCTTCATCGGCTCGAACTTCGTGCACTACCTCCTCGCCAGCACCGATCACACCGTCACGGTGCTCGACAAGCTGACCTACGCGGGCAACCTCGCCTCCCTCGAGGGCCTGCCGGAGGACCGATTCCGATTCGTCCGCGGCGACATCGCCGACGCGGAACTCGTCGACGGCCTGTTCGCCGAGCACGACGCGGTGGTGCACTACGCGGCCGAGAGCCACAACGACAACTCGCTCGAGAACCCGCGCCCGTTCCTCGACACGAACATCATCGGCACCTACACGCTGCTGGAGGCGGCCCGGAAGCACGACATCCGGTTCCACCACATCTCGACCGACGAGGTGTACGGCGACCTCGAGCTCGACGACCCGGCCAGGTTCACCGAGCAGACGCCGTACAACCCGTCGAGCCCCTACTCGTCGACGAAGGCGGGCAGCGACCTGCTCGTGCGTGCCTGGGTGCGCTCCTTCGGCGTGAAGGCGACGATCTCCAACTGCTCGAACAACTACGGTCCGTACCAGCACGTCGAGAAGTTCATCCCGCGCCAGATCACGAACGTCCTACGCGGCGAGCGCCCGAAGCTCTATGGAGCGGGCGAGAACGTGCGCGACTGGATCCACGCGAACGACCACTCCTCCGCCGTGCTCACGATCCTCGAGCAGGGCGCCATCGGCGAGACGTACCTCATCGGCGCCGACGGCGAGAAGAACAACAAGGAGGTCGTCGAGCTCATCCTCACGACGCTCGGCCGGCCGGCGGACGCCTACGACCACGTCGTCGACCGCCCCGGCCACGACCTGCGGTACGCGATCGACTCGACGCGACTCCGCACCGAGCTGGGCTGGACCCCGAAGTTCTCCGACTTCGAGGCCGGCCTGGCCGACACCGTCGCCTGGTACCGCGACAACGAGGCGTGGTGGGCGCCGCAGAAGGACGCCACCGAGGCACGCTACAAGGCGCAGGGGCAGTAGGCGGATGCGCTACCTCATCACCGGCGCCTCCGGCATGCTCGGACGCGACCTGCAGGTCGCGCTCGCGGGTCGCGACGTGACGGCGCTCGGCCGCGTGGATCTCGATGTCACCGAGGTCGACGCCGTGCGCGCTGCGGTGGCCGGCCACGACGTGATCGTGAACTGCGCGGCGTACACGAAGGTCGACGACGCCGAGAGCCACGAGGATGCCGCCTATGCGGTGAACGCCACCGGACCGGCGAACCTCGCGGCCGCGGCCGCGGAGACGGGCGCCCGGCTCGTGCAGCTGTCGACCGACTACGTCTTCAACGGATCCGCCACCGAGCCCTACCGCGAATCGGCGCCGTACGATCCGATCTCCGCCTACGGGCGCACCAAGGCCGCCGGCGAACGACTCGCCCTCGAACGGAACCCCGACCGGGACGTTCATCGTGCGCACCGCCTGGCTCTACGGCCAGCACGGTCCGAACTTCGCCAAGACGATGCTCGGCCTGGCTGCGTCGAAGGACACCTGGTCCGTCGTCGACGACCAGGTGGGCCAGCCGACGTGGACGGCCGACCTCGCCGAGCAGATCGTGGCGATGCTCGACGCGGATGCCGCTCCGGGCATCTACCACGGCACGAATGCCGGACGCGCGAGCTGGTTCGACTTCGCGCAGGCCGTGCTCGAGCAGAACGGGCTCGACCCCGACCGCATCACGCGGACCGACAGCAGCGCCTTCGTGCGCCCGGCGCCGCGTCCGTCGTACTCGGTGCTCGGCCACGACGCGTGGCGAGCGGCCGGCCTCGCGCCCATGCGCGACTGGCGTGAGGCGCTCTCCGACGCGGTCGCCCGAGGAGTGTTCGCCGCCTGACGCCGGCGCCGGCGCGGCGTAGCGGGCGGGAGACCGGCGATCGCCCGCGGTTCGCCCGTGGGCGGCGGCCACCCCTCGGATCACATCATGCGCGAGTAGAGCTCGACCTGCATCCGCCGTGCCCAACGCCCCTGCAGCGTGGAGAGATCGGAGTCGAGGATGCGCGGGTCGCGCGTCTTCGACTCGAAATGGTACAGGCGTGCCCACGGACTGAACACGGCCGACCGGCCGGTGGACCGCACCTTCATGTTCAGGTCGACGTCGTTGTAGTTGCCCGGCAGCGCGAGCGTGAAGCCGCCCACCTCGAAGTACAGGTCGCGTCGCGATCAGCGCGCACGCGGCGGTGACGCCGGAGACCTCGTGCTCGGTGGACATCGACTTGATGGAGTCGTCGCGGCCGCCCACCCAGCCGAAGGCCGCGTGCCCGGCGACTCCGCCGGTGTAGATCTGGCCGGCGTGCTGCACCGTGCTGTCCTCGAAGTAGAGCTGGGCGCCCACGATGCCGACGCCGTCCTGTTGCGCGAGCCCGAGCAGGGTCTCGATCCAGTCGTCGGTCACGACCTCCACGTCGTCGTTGAGCAGGAGCAGGTACTCGCCGTCGGGCGGCGACCGCACCTCGGTTCATCTTGGCGCTGAAGTTGAACGGGGCATCCCACAGCACGAGGCGCAGCCGATTCCCGCAGAGCTCCTCGAGCGCGACGACGACGTCGTCGGGCGTCTCCCGGTCGGCGACGACCACGAACTCGATGTTCTGGTAGGTGGACCGCTCGACGATCCCCCGGATCGCCTCCAGGACCAGTACCCGGTCGGAGCCGGCGATCTCCGCCCGTCCGCCGCGGGTCGGGATGACGATGGAGACGAGCGGCTCGCCGACGATCTCATAGCGCACCCGCCGCACGAACGGCTCGACCTCGTCGACGGTTGCCCGGACGCCGAGTCCCTCGAGATGGGAGGCGACGATCGCCGCCTGTGCCGCCACCGTTCCGGCGAAGTCCCCGGGGGCGAGATCCTCCGTCGCGAGCACCTCCGGCACCAGGGCGACGGTGCGCCCGCCCGCGTGCGCCCGCAGCGCGAGGTCGAGCACCTGGGCGCGCCGGGCCTCGTCTCGGAACCCGCCGAGCGCCCGGATCGCACCGATGCGCGCCACGACGACGGGGCCGAGGTAGTCGTTGCTCCGCAGTCGGATCGGCGAGAAGAGCGGGCGGAAGAGGGGATGGCCCAGTTCGGTGACCGAGTCGCCGAACGTCACGTCGACGCCTGGGAACCGATCGAGGAAGCCGACGGCTTTCGGAAGGAGGTCGCCGGCGACGAGACCCCATCGCACCACGAAGAGGTACTCGGCCGTGCTCGACTGCAGGCGCGCGTTGAGCTCCGACGGGGTCGCCGGGAGCACGCTCACACCGACGGATGCCGCGCCGGCGATCATCTCGGCGGTGTCCTCCAGGGCGGCGGCATCGACGACGACGCTGACGGCCGACGGATCGAAGCCCGCGTCCAGCACCGCCTGCGCCGTACGCACCACCTCGGCGGGGGTATGACCAGCCGAATCGATCCAGGCCTCCACGCGGGCCGCGAGCGCGGGGTCGGTGACCGTCATCCGAGCGCTCGGCGCTTGACGTAGCGGAGCACGCGCACCGGGAGCGTGACGACGCGACCGGCGCGCCAGGTGAGCGACGCCTTCATTCCGGCCAGGTTCGCCTCGACGGCCACCGTCTCGCTGGGAGACAGCAGGCTGGCGGCCTGCAGTTCTTTGACCTGCTGCTCCAGGCCGATGATCCGGTCGGCGAACGCGAGTCGATCCTCGGCGAGCTCCGCTTCGGCGCTCACGACGGCTCCCGGCCGTGCATCGGACCACGTCTCGTTCGGGGCGGCACTCACGTGGATCTCTTCCTCTCGACGGCGGACCTAAACTAGCCTAATGCCCTCGACGAGACCGCCCGGAGTGAGCTCGCCCGCCGAACGCATCATCGCCGTCGTTCCCACCTTCCACCCTGATGACGGCGTCCTCGGGCGCCTGCGCTCGCTCGCGGAGCAGGTACACGAGGTCATCGTCGTCGACGACGGCTCCGGCGCCGGCGCCGACCGGGTGCTCGATCGCGCCGCCGCGATGGGCATCGTGGTGCGCCGGCTGGAGCGCAACTCCGGCATCGCCGCGGCCCTGAACGCAGGGGTGCGCGCCGCCCTCGCCGACGGCGCCGACTACGTGCTCAACCTCGATCAGGACACCGACCTCCCGGCCGAATACGTTTCGATCGCCCTCGACCTCTTCGGACGCGGCAACCCGGTGACGCGACTCGGCATCGTGTGCGTCGACGCGGTCAACGGAGCGCCGGCACTGCCGACGTGGATCTCTCCCGAGGGATTCGGGCTGGTCCCCGAGGCGATCCAGACGGGATTCGTCATCAGCCGCGAGTGCCTCGAGACCGTCGGCCTGTTCGACGAACGGCTGGTGATCGACTGCGTGGACACCGAGTACTGCCTCCGGACGCGCGACCGGGGATTCAGGATCGCGGTCGCGACCGGGACCGACATCCGTCACTCGATCGGGCGGCGCGCGGAGCTCCGCCCGTTCGGCATCCCGATGCGCCATCGGCGGACCGGTCGGATCTCCACGTACCAGTACCACTCGCCCTTCCGCCGCTACTACATCGCGAGGAACAACATCGACCTGATCCTCCGCAACTTCCGACGGCGGCCGCGGTGGGTGCTCAGTGTGCTGAAGCGCGAGATGGGCGGAATGATCGTCTCGATGGTGAGCGGACCCCAGCGCATCGCTCAGGTGCTCGCCATCACCACCGGTACGGTGCACGGACTGTTCCGCCGACGGGGCATGATCCCCGGGTGGCTGAAGGCACTGATCAGCTGACCTGGGTGGGCCGAAGGCCGTGATCGACCGACCGACAGCGGCCCGCCGACGGAGAACGACCTCCGTTTCCGAGAGCCATGGAAGCGCCCTTCGCCGCGGTTCTCCGCTCGGTGATCGTCGACCGCGAACCGGGCTAGGGTGGGCTGGGCATCCGATGCACGCCCCTACTGCGAAAGGAAGCACGAGTGACGACCACCCTGCGCGTCATCCTCGACCAGATCGTCGCGCCGGTGCCCGGCCCCCTCGGCCGGTACACCCGCGACCTCGGGCGCGCAATCGTCGCGGCGGCTCCTGCCGGCTGCGAGGTCGAGGCGATCGTCTCCTCGTCCCTCCCTGACGACTACGACCGGGTGCGTCAGGAGGTGCCGGGTCTCGCGGGCCTCTACCGCACCACCCTCGCCCGGCGCGAGCTCGCCGCCGCCTGGCAGCTCGGCATCACGACGTCGCCCGGCAGCGGCATGATCCACGGCACCAGTCTCTTCGCGCCGCTCCGCAAGCACGATCGCACGACCGAGGCCAACCAGGTCGTGGTCACCGTGCACGACGTGCTCGCGTGGACCCACCCCGAGGCGCTCAGCGCGGCATCCGTGGCCTGGCAGAAGGGCATGATGAAGCGGGCACGCAAGCACGCCGACGCGGTCGTGGTGCCGACCCACGCGCTCGCCGAGCGCCTCGCCAACGTCGCCGACTTCGGCGACCGCGTCCGCGTGATCGGCACGGCTCCGCGGTCCGGCCTCGTGGTCGGCCCCGACGCCGCGCAGCGCGCCGCGCGCCTCGGGCTCCCGCGAGAGTACATCGCGGTGCCCGGCACGCTCGAGCCGCGCAAGGGACTCGTCGACGTGCTCACGGCCCTCGGACGGCGCGGCGTCCCCGAGGTCCCGGTCGTGGTGCTGGGCCCCGACACCTGGGGCGACCAGCACGTCGCCACGGTCGCCGAGGAGAGCGGCGTGGACGCCGCCCGCATCCTCCACCTCGACGACCTCGACGCCGCCGACCTCGCGGTGGTCATCCACGGAGCACTCGCATTCGTCGTGCCGAGCCACGACGAGGGCTCGGGCACCGCACTCATCGAGGCGTTCAGCCTCGGCACGCCCGTGATCCACTCGGACGCGCCCGCGTTCGTCGAGGTGTCGGGCGGCTCCGGCCTCACCGTGCCGGTGGGCAATGCCGACGCCGGTTACGCCGACCGGCTCGCCGCCGCCATCACGTCAGTCGTCAGCGACCGCAGCCTCGCCGAGCGCCTCGCGATCGCCGGAAGCGACCGCAGCCGGGCGTTCAGCTGGCGCGACGCCGGCGAGCGGGTGTGGCAGCTGCACGCCGAGATCTGAGCGGCCGGACGACCACCTATCCCTCGGCCGGCTCCTCGGGCGGGAAGACCGCCTGCTGCACGAGCTGCCGGATGAACTCGTAGTCGGGATCCTCGGGGTCCACGCCGTTGTCGGGCACGAGCGGCACGTCGATGACCGGCAGCTCCTTCGTCTTCGAGGCGAGGTTCACGAAATAGCCGAGCATGCCCTGCGGCACGTCGGTCTTCACGACCTGCGAGCCGGCAGCGGCGATCTCCTGGAACTTGGAGAGCACGTTCGCCGGGTTGAACTGGGCGAGCACCGCCTCCTGGATCTGCAACTGGCGCGCCATCCGGTCGTAGTCGCTGGTGCCGTGGCGCGACCGGGCGTACCAGAGCGCGTGGTAGCCGTCGAGGTGCTGCTCGCCGGCCGGGATCCACTCGGCCACGGTCGTGAACGTCTCGTCGGCGTGGATCGGCACGTCCTCGGGGACGTTCACCGTCACGCCTCCGAGCGCGTCGATGAGCTGTTGGAAGCCGGCCATGTCGATGAGCACGTAGTAGTGGATCGGCAGCCCGGTGATGCCCTCCGCGGCGTCCCTCATCGCCTCGATCCCCGGCTCCGAGCCCTGGGACGCGGCATCGGGATACATGTCAGGGCTCTTCAACTCGACCTCGGTGTAGATCGAGTTGAGCATGCAGACGTCGACCTCGCAGCCGTCGATGGCCCCGTACCCCTCGGGGTAGAGGGCGGCGAGCGGCGAGTCGGCGTCGAACGGCACGTCGACCATGTTGCGCGGCAGGCCGATGGTCACCGCCTGGCCGGTCTCGGCGTCGATGCTCACCACCCGGATGCTGTCGGGCCGGAGCCCGTCGCGGTCGGGTCCGGCGTCGCCGCCGAGCAACAGGATGTTGTACTTCCCGTCGATGGGCGGCTCGCTCGGGCCGGCCACGAACACGGAGGAGAGGAACCCGCTCGCCGTGGTCGCGAGGTACGCGCCGTAGGCGGCCGTGCCGGACACCGCGACCATCACGACGACCGTGAGCGCGGCCACCCAGGCGCGCGCCGACGGCGCCGTCTTCACGAGTCGCACGAGTCGAAGCGTGTCGAAGGTGAGCACCATCCAGAGCACCGCGTAGAACGCGAGCACCGCCGCGACGATCCAGAGCGTGATGCTCGTCGAGAACAGGGTGTAGATCACCGCGGGCCAGACCAGCCAGACCACGACGGCGACGACGGCGAGGAACCAGAGCGTGAGCGTCGCACCGAGCCCGAATCGGCCGAGTTTGCGGTCGCCCGCGAGCACCTGGGGGGAACCGGGGATGAGGAAGTTCAGCGCGACGAGCCACCACGCGCGACGGGTCATGACCGTGCGCGAGGTGAGGTCCGGGAAGCGGATCGGGCTGGCGGCGATGCTCATCGGTTCGACTTGAGCCGTTCGTTCTTCTCCTCGACGGAGGCGGCAAGGGCGGCGGAGTACTCCTCGAGCGCGCTGCTCAACGCGGCATCCGACGTCGCGAGGATCTTGACGGCGATGAGGCCGGCGTTCTTCGCGCCGCCGATGGACACGGTCGCGACGGGCACGCCCGCGGGCATCTGCACGATGGACAGCAGCGAGTCGAGCCCGTCGAGCCGCGACAGGGGCACGGGGACGCCCACCACCGGGAGCGTCGTGACCGAGGCCAGCATGCCGGGCAAATGGGCCGCTCCCCCGGCGCCCGCGATGATGACCTTGAGGCCGCGTGCAGCAGCCCCCTTGCCGTACGCGATCATCTTCTCGGGCGTGCGGTGCGCGGAGACGACCTCCACCTCGTGCGCGACGCCGAACTCGTCCAGGAGCGCGGATGCCTCGCGCATCACGTTCCAGTCGGAGTCGGAGCCCATCACGACGCCGACGAGCGGGCTGGTTGCTGCAGTCACCCGACGATCCTAGGGCCGGGTGCTGTGAGATGCCCGGAGGGCGCGCAGGCACCCGTCGCAGACGCGGAAATCCGTCGCGGGCGGCTCAGTCCTGGAAGACCGCCGCCGCGGCACGCGCCTCGTACACGACATCGTCGAGGTCGGCGCCGATCGCGGTGACGTGCCCGACCTTGCGCCCGGGGCGCGGCGCCTTGCCGTAGTTGTGCAGCTTGACGGTCGGGTGCCCCGCCAGCGCCTCGGCGTAGCGGTCGCTGAGGGCGCCCTCAGCGGGGCCCCCGAGCACGTTGACCATCACGGACCACGTCTCGTGGCTGCCCGTGCCGCCGAGCGGCAGGTCGAGCACCGCGCGCAGGTGCTGTTCGAACTGCCCGGTCGTCGATCCGTCCATCGACCAGTGGCCGCTGTTGTGCGGGCGCATGGCGAGCTCGTTCACGAGGATCCGGTCGTCGGTGGTCTCGAAGAGCTCGACGGCGAGCACGCCGGTGACGCCCAGCCCGTCGGCGATCGTGATCGCGACATCCGCGGCGACATCCGCGAGCCGGCCGGCGGAGCGGGGTGCGGGCGCGATGACCTCGCTGCACACGCCGCCGACCTGCACGGTCTCGACGACCGGCCACGCGGCGATCTCGCCCGACGGGCGGCGGGCGACGAGTTGCGCGAGCTCGCGCCGGAAGTCGACGAGCTCCTCGACGAGCAGGGCGCCGCCGCGGCCGTCCTCCGCGATCGTCGCGAACCACTCCGCCACCTCGGCGGCGGATCGCACCACGCGCACGCCCTTGCCGTCGTAGCCCCCGCGCGGGGTCTTGACCACGGCGGCGCCGCCGTGGTCGGCGATGAAGTCGTCGAGGTCGGCCGGCGTCTCCGCACGGGCCCAGTCGGGCACGGGAAGGCCGAGCTCGGAGAGCCGTTCGCGCATGAGGAGCTTGTCCTGCGCGAAGCGCAGCGCATCGGGCCCGGGATGCACCGGGATGCCGGCGGCGACGAGCACGTGCAGCACGTCCTGGGGGACGTGTTCGTGGTCGAACGTGATGACGTCGACCTCGCGGGCGAACGCGAGCACCGTGTCGGCGTCGGTGTAGTCGCCCACGCGGTGGGCGGCCATCGCCGCGGACATGCCCTCGGTCTCGGCGAGCACCCGCAGTTCGACGCCGAGTTCGATCGCCGCGGGAATCATCATCCGGGCGAGCTGCCCGCCGCCGATCACTCCGACCCGCACCCGTGCACTCCATTCGCCGTCGGCCCGGGCGCCGCCTCCGGCGCCCCGTTCAGTCTAGGCCGAGCCCGCAGGCATAGGATGTGGCGGTGTCCACCCAGGTCGGCAGTGCCCTCGCGAGCCTCTGGCACGGTCTGCTTGCCTACGCGGTGAAGTTCGGCATCGTCGGGCTGATCGGCCTCGTGATCGACGTGACGCTGTTCAACCTGCTGCGGCTGGGCGTGTTCGGGGACGACCACTGGGCGCAGTCGGCCATCGGCGCCAAGACGATCTCCACGAGCGTGGCCATCGTCTTCAACTGGCTGGGCAACCGGTACTGGACCTTCCGCCGCCATCGCCGCCGCAACTACGTACGCGAGTTCGCGGAGTACGTGATCGTCTCGCTCGGCGGCATGCTGATCGCGCTCATCTGTCTCTGGATCAGCCACTACGGGCTCGGGATGACGAGCATCATCGCCGACAACATCGCCACGAACGTGGTGGGCCTCGCGCTCGGTACGTCGTTCCGGTTCCTGCTCTACCGGTACTGGGTCTACGGGCACCACCGGGCCGACGGGCTCTCCAACCTCGACCGGGTCGAGGAGGCGCAGCGCGCACTGTTCGAGGAGCCGGCGACGGCGACGGCGGATACCGCCCCGGTCCCCAGGACCGAGGCCGTCCCCGGGACGGAGGCCGCCGCCGAGACGGAGGCGCCCGCTACTCCTCGTCCGCCTCGGCCGTCGGCTGGAACCACGGCGGGTACACGGCCACGCGGGTCCTGAGCCCCACCGCGTCGAGGGCCGCGCGCACGCGGTCGCGCACGCGGTCGTTGCCGACGGCGATGAGGAGCACCCGCTCGAGCGGAAGGCACTCGCGCACGAGGAACTCCGCCGACAGCAGGCGCGAGCCGTCCTCCTGGCGGTGCAGGCGCTGCAGCATGCGCAGCACGTCGGGCCACTCGGATGCCGCCGCGACCCCGCCGGCCGCGGCATCCGCGTCGGTGACGACGACGGTGCCGACCGTGTCGGTGCGCGCGCCGACCGCGCCAGCCACCGAGCTCACGAGGATGACGTGGTCGGCGGGCTGGCGCTCGACGGCTCCTGCGGCGAGGCGCGGGTCGGGGGTGCCGGTCCGCACGGCGTTCCAGACGTGCGCATCGGTGGAGAGGAGGAACGGCACGTAATCGGCCACCACCGCGTCGACGCCGTCGACGGAGGCGTCGCGGCGGAATGCGCGGGCGTCGGGCGCCGACATGTCGACGACCGGTGCGGCGCCGGCGCCGTCGGCGAGCACCGCGCCCTCCCCGAGGATCGGGGCGAGGTTGTCGACGTGGGTCACGTGGTAGATGCGGAGCGTCTTGGGGTCGATCGGCGTGTCGACGAGGGAGGCGCCGACGCGGGCGCTGCCCGCGACTCGGGGCGCGGGACGCGAGGCGCGGGTTCCGCCGGCGCTCCGGGTCCGCGGTGCCGCCGCGGCGACCGGCCTCGGCTCGGGCTCCTTCGGCGGGAAGCAGATGGCGCAGAGGCCGTCATCGAAACCGTGGATGCATTCGTCGGCCAACTGGAACCCTTCATCGCGCGGCTCGCGCTCGAGGGGCGCGCGAGACCACCGTTCTACGTTACGCGCTCCGAGCGGATGCCGCTCCACTGAGCGTGCGGCTCAGCGCCCGCCCCACGCGATCGTGTCGCCGTCGACGATCGACTGCTCGGCCCGGCGCCGGTCGGCGACGAGCGTATGCGCCTCCTCCATGAGCTCGTGGAGGGCGGCCTGCACCTGGAAGCGGGCTCGGCACGTCGCGGATCACGAACGGATGTTCGTGACCCGTGTTGATGCGCACGTCGCCCGACCCGAATGCGCTCTGGATCCAGGTGCGCCGCACCACGACGTCGTAGCCGCGGCTGTGCAGGAGTTCGCGGCGCACGCGGGCGAACACTCCGCTGCGCAGGATGATGCGACGCGTCGTGATCGTGGTGCGACGCGCGAGCCACGCGAGGAACGGCAGGAGGCATCCGAGCAGCACGACGAGCACCGCCGCCGCTGCCACGGCGAGGCGCTGCCAGAGCTCGGGCAGCGCGAGGAGGGCGTAGGTGGCGACGCCCGCCGTGGCGACGAGGAGCATCGCCGGGAGGATGAGCACTCGCGCGTGACGCCGCAGGCGAGCGACGACTCGCTCGACGGGTGCTGCTGGCTGGGCGGCAGCCTTGCTCGCGGCTGGGCTCATACGCCCATTAATACCTCAGGTGCGTGACGTCGCCCGCGGCGACAGACTGGGGCTCGCCATTCCCGTCGCGCACGACGAGCCTGCCGTCGGCGTCGAGCCGTT
The DNA here is from genome assembly GCA_963799015.1 of uncultured Actinomycetota bacterium. Taxonomy (GTDB): domain Bacteria; phylum Actinomycetota; class Actinomycetes; order Actinomycetales; family Microbacteriaceae; genus Agromyces. The sequence continues at coordinate 33,504 of CAWCWD010000012.1, forward strand.
CGGCCACGCCGATGAGCTCTGCGCCTGCCGGGAGCTCGACCCGCACCTCGGCGCCGAGCGTGCCGCAGAGCGTGCTGACCCGGTCGGCGATCCCGCTCGCGGCGGCATCCGCCCCATGCTCGGCGAACGTGCGCATGAGCCTGAGGAAGGTGCTGAGGAAGTCCGCGAGCACCGCGTCGGCATCGGGTTGCACGCCGGTGACCAGCAGCAGCGAGGTCGACGTGAGTGTGGGCAGGTCATGCTCGTCGAGCGTCAGGTTGAGGCCGGCGCCGACGACGACCGCCCCCGTCTCGGGCAGCAGCTCCGACAGGATGCCGCAGACCTTGTAGCCCGACACGAGCACGTCGTTCGGCCACTTCAGCTCGACTTCGACGCCGCCCGTGTCGTCGTCGTTCTGCGGGTGCCGCGGGCGCCGCGAGATGCCGCGGCGTCCACCGCGCGTCGCACGGCCTCGGTCATGGCCGCGCCCGCGATGAGCGGGATCCACCCGTAGCCCTCGGGCGGGAACTGGGCGCCGCCCGGCAGCTCGGGACGCAGCAGCACCGAGATGGCGAGCGACTTGCCCGTCGGCGCGAGCCAGGTGCGGCCGAGGCGGCCCCGGCCGCGCGTCTGGTCGTCGGTGACGATGACCGCGCCGTGCGGCCACGCCGCGGCGTCGGGCCCGGTGGCGGCCTCGCGCATCTCGTCGTTCGTCGAGCCGGCCGAAGCGAGGAACTCGAGGCGCGGCACCGCCGCGCGGCTCAGCGGAAGGTCCATGCCGACAGTCTCCCAGTTCCGCGCGTGACGGGAACACACCACGTCGGCGGGCGTATTTGTAGGAAACCGTCAACGAACCGCCCCTGATGCTCGCCGGTAGAGTGAACGGCGTGACCGAAGCGACTGACGGCCCCGACCTCTCCACGACCGCCGGCAAGCTCGCCGACCTCAAGCAGCGCTATCACGAAGCCGTGACCGCGTCGGGCGAAGCCGCCATCGAGAAGCAGCACGCCAAGGGCAAGATGACCGCCCGCGAGCGCATCGCCGAGCTGCTCGACCCCGGCTCGTTCGTCGAGCTCGACGAGTTCGTGCGCCACCGCACGCACGCGTTCGGCATGGAGGCGAAGCGCCCCTACGGCGACGCCGTCGTCACCGGCATCGGCACCATCCACGGCCGGCAGGTCGCGGTGTACGCCCAGGACTTCACGATCTTCGGCGGCTCGCTCGGCGAGGTCGCCGGCGAGAAGATCATCAAGGTCATGGAGCTCGCGCTGAAGACGGGCATGCCGATCATCGGCATCCTCGACTCCGGCGGCGCGCGCATCCAGGAGGGCGTCGTCGCCCTCGGCAAGTACGGCGAGATCTTCCGGCGCAACACCGCGGCATCCGGCGTCATCCCGCAGATCTCGATCATCATGCGGCCCGGCGGCCGGCGGCGCCGTCTACTCCCCCGCCCTCACCGACTTCGTCATCATGGTCGACAAGACCAGCCAGATGTTCGTCACCGGCCCCGACGTCATCAAGACCGTCACCGGCGAAGACGTCGGCATGGAGGAGCTCGGCGGCGCGCTCACGCACAACACGCGTCTCGGGCGTCGCGCACTACCTCGCCGAGCGACGAGGCCGACGCGATCGACTACGTCCGCACGCTCATCTCGTTCCTCCCCGACAACAACATGGCGGATGCCCCGGTCTACGACGCCGAGTTCGAGTTCGAGACCACGGACGACGACCGCCGGCTCAACACGATCATCCCCGACTCGCCGAACCAGCCCTACGACATCCACACCGTCATCGCGGCACATCGTCGACCACGGCGACTTCCTCGAGGTGCAGCCGCTGTTCGCGCCGAACATCGTCATCGGCTTCGCCCGCATCGAGGGACGCTCGGTCGGCATCATCGCGAACCAGCCGTCGCAGATGGCCGGCACGCTGAACATCGAGGCCGGCGAGAAGGCCTCGCCGCTTCGTGCGGTTCTGCGACGCGTTCTCGATCCCGATCGTGACCCTCGTCGACGTGCCCGGCTACCTCCCCGGCACCGACCAGGAGTGGACCGGCGTCATCCGCCGCGGCGCGAAGCTGCTCTACGCGTACGCCGAGGCGACCGTGCCGCTGGTCACCGTGATCATGCGCAAGGCCTACGGCGGCGCGTACATCGTCATGGGTTCGAAGCAGCTCGGCGCCGACATCAACCTCGCGTGGCCCACCGCCGAGATCGCGGTCATGGGCGGCCAGGGCGCGGTGAACATCCTCTACCGCGCCGAGATCAAGCGCGCCGAGGAGGCCGGCGAGGATGTCGCGGCCGTGCGCACCAAGCTCGCGAACGAGTACACGTACAACGTCGCCTCGCCGTTCCTCGCCGCCGAGCGGGGCGAGCTCGACGGCATCATCGAGCCGGCGGCGACGCGCGTCGCGGTCGTGAAGGCGCTCCGCGCGCTCCGCGGCAAGCGGGCGAGCCTGCCGCCGAAGAAGCACGGGAACATCCCGCTCTAGGGGGCAGCATGATCGACGACATCACGAACCGGCGGAGCCGGCGCAGACGAGTCCGACGCGCGGGCCGACGCCATCCGGTTCGTCACGCGGGCGGTCAGCGACGAGGACGCCGCGGCGGTCACCGCGGTGCTGCTGGCCGCGCTCGACGAGCGTTCCGCGGCGGCATCCGTCGCCGAGCCCGCCCGCAGCGCCTGGGTGCAGAGCGCACGGTCTCTGCGAACGCCGTTCGCCGTCGGGCCGGGCGCCTGGGTCCATTCGGGTCGCTGAACCCGAAATGTCCCCCGTTCCACGGGGACCCCGTATTGCTCACCCGGCCGGATGGCCCGCATTGCGTGGGTCGACGGGGCCGACGGACGTCCGGATGTCCCCGAATCCCGCATGTCCCCCGAAATGCTGACTTCACGCCGGTTGCGGGGTGCGCCAGTATGGGATCGCAGGCTCCTCTGGGAGTCGCCACCGTCGCCGGTCGGGTAACCGGTGACCGTTGGGGGCGAGTCAGGGCGATATTCGGGTTGTCGCCGTGGCTCGGGCTTGATGGGGGGTCGATCCGAGATCGGCCCCCCACCTTCATGTCCGGGCGATACTCGACCTTCAGGTCCGCGGGATCTCGAGCCAGAACTCGACTTCGAGGTCGTCGGTGTTCTCCGACGGCGCGGCGGGGTCGGGTTCGCGCAGGCCGACCACCGTCACCGCAACCGGTGAGCCCTCGGCCGCCGTCCTCGCGATGATCCGGTCGGCGCTGGATCGCGCGACCGCCTCCGCGAGGCGCGACAGCGACGCGGTCGCGCGCAGGCTCGTCGAGGTCGTCGATGCCGCCCTCGTCGAGGAGCGTCACGATCGAGCCCCGTTCGCGGGCGCGCTGCACCTCGACGCGCACCGCGTCGGTGAGCAGCATCCGTCCGCGGATCTCGTCGCGGATCGCGGCCTCGAGCATGCGGCACTCCCGCCGTTGCCCGTCCGTGAGGTCGCCGCCGCGGTCGGCGATCCGCCGGAGCATCGGCGCGGCGATGCGGTTGGTCTGGGCGAGCCGCATCCGGCCCTCGAAGAGGTGCGCGTCCTGCGCGGCCTGCCAGGCGGCGGCCTCCCGTTCGGCCTGGGCGTACCGGCGGGTCTCACGGGCCGCCGTGGTGAGCGCGGTCGTCAGCATGTGCGCGATGGCCACCCAGACGATGCTGCCGATCACGCCGAGGGCGCCGAGCGACAGCGGACCCGCCCAGACGACGCTCTGCACGGCGAGCGCGATGACGCCCAGCCACGCCGCAGCGAGCTGGCGCCGAGCGGCGGCGATGGTCATGAGGGTGCCGACGGCGGCGACGTACCACGTGGCGTACCCGTTGTCGGCGTCGGCGTCGAGCTGGCTCGTGACCAGCAGCGGCAGCACGATGCTCACGGCCAGGTCGAAGGCGGCCAGCCAGTCGGGCATGCGCATGTGCTCGGCCGGCCACAGGCTCAGGACCGTGGCGATCGTGTACAGGGCCAGCGCGACGATCGTGGGCACCGGCGAGCGCGGGACGTCGAGCGAGTAGATGCCGAGGATGACGTGGTACGCCGAGAAGAGCGCCCCGAGCACGAGGAGCAGCCAACGGGGTACGGCGATCATGTGTCGTCGCCTCCCGCCGCACCGGCCGGCCAGGCGACCGTGACCGTGGTGCCGTGCCCCGGCTGCGATTCGATCTCTGCGGCGCCTCCGGCGTTCGCGATGCGCTCCTCGATGGAGACACGCAGCCCGAGCCGCTCGTCGGGCACGTCGTGGCGGTCGAAGCCCACGCCATTGTCGGCCACCTCGATGACGCAGCCGCCCCTGCGCACGCCACGGATGCGCAGCTCCCGTCGTGTGAGGTGTCCGGGCTCGTCGGCGTGCTGCATGCTGTTCACCATCGCCTGCACCGATGCGGAGTAGAGCGCCTCCACGGCCTCGACGGGCAACTCGACACCGCCCGCATCGACGACGCGCACGGTGAACGGCGCGGAGAACGTGGTGAGTGCCGCCCGCAGCCGCCTGACGAGTACGGGCAGGCCGACCGTCTCGAGCGCCTGGGGACCGGCGGCGCCGGCCTCGTCGAGGCGCTGCACGGCATCGAGCGCCATGCGCGCGGCGAGGGCCTGTTCGGCGGGCGACGTGGCGGCGGCGGCCGAGAGCAGCGTCGTCAGCACGCTGTCGTGCACGAGCGCGTCGACCTTCACCCGCTCGTTCTCGGTGGCGTGCTGGCGGGCGGCGAGGTCGTAGCGCTGGAGCGCGGCCTCCTGGGCGGTGTCCACGGCCTCGGCGGCCTGCCGCAGCATCGTGACGATGATGAGCACCACGACGCCGAGGATGACCGCGTACATCGCATCGAGCACCGCGAGCAGCGGCAGGGCCGCCCCGCCCGCGGGGAGCAGGCGGATCACGCCGTACACGGCGGGCACGACGATGGTGTATCCGGTGGCGAGCGGTGCGGACACCGCGACGACGGCCGCCGTGGTCGCCACCGTGCAGAGGTAGTACAGCCACGGCGCCTGGCCCTCCAGCTGGGCGGGATCGACGACGAGGATCGGCCACGCGAGGAGGGCGAGGGCGTAGAGCACGGCGAAGGCGAGCGCCGTGCCGCGCACGGCGACCTTCGCGATGCTCGCGACCGCGAGCGCCGCCATGGCGCCGTACAGCACGGCCATGAGCGCCGCACCGGCCCCCTCGACGAGCGCCGAGGACTGGTCGAGGGCGACCGGCAGCGTCTGCGCCCCGAACACGAGTCCGAACAGGCCGAGCGCACGACCCGAGACCGTCTCGACCTGTGCGCGGGTGACGGCGGCTCTGCGGCGCGTCGCGAGTCGCGCGACCCGCCATTCAGCGGCGGGCATCCCCGCCCTCGCCATCGAGGCCGGGCAGGATGCCGTCCTCGACCGCGCGCCGCAGCAGGTCGACCTTGGTCGGAGCCGGACGTCCGACCTCGACGTACTTCGCGCGGATCCGGTCGAGGTACTCGCGGGCGGTCGAGTGCGCGATGCCGAGCTGCATCGCCACGAGCTTCAGCGGCAGGCCGGATGCGTAGAGGTGCAGCACGTCGCGCTCACGCCGGCCGAGCTGCGCCTTCGCGAAGTCGCGGTCGGCCTCGATCGCGCTCGCCCATTCGACGTTGTTGAGCACCTCGCCCTTCGCGACCAGGGCGATGGCGCCGATCACCGACGACATCGGCGAGGCCTTCGGGATGACCCCCGCTGCGCCTGCGGCGAGCGCCTCGCGCACGGCGGCCACCCGATCGGCGATGCTGTGCACGAGCACGGCGCTGCCGGTCGCGAGCACGGCGCGCACGTTCTCGGTCACCGAGGAGCCGTCGCCGAGCGAGAGGTCGAGCACGACGACGTCGCACGCACCGCCGTCGAGCGCGCCGAGGAGGTCGGGAACGTTCGAGGTCTCGGCGACCACCTCGTAGCCGGCGTCGAGGCAGGCGGCGCGCAGCCCCAGCCGCACGGCCTCGTGGTCGTCGACGATCGCGACGGTCGCCCCGTGCGCAGCCCCTTCACCCGTCACGCGCTGTCCACCTTTCCCCGACAGTCACACGATAGCGGTCAGTCTCGCCACGGCCTCGACATGATGCGTGTTCGGGAAGAGGTCGAAGGCGGCGAGGCCGGCGAGCTCGTAACCCCGCTCGCGCAGGAGTCCGACGTCGCGGGCGAGCGCGACCGGGTCGCAGGCGACGTACACGAGCTGGCGGGGGCGGAGCTCCGCGAGCCGATCGACGACCGCGCGGCCCGCGCCGGATCGCGGCGGGTCGAGCACGACGGTCGCGTCGCGGAGGCGCGCCCGCTCGCCGGACGACGCATCGGTCGCGAGGTCATCGAGGAACCGGTCGACCCGCGCAGTGACGGCGCGCGCGCCGACCCAGTCCGCGAGGTTGGCGCCCGCGTGCTCGGTGGCGCGGCCCTCCGACTCGACCGTCGTGATGCGCACGGTCTCGCCGAACCGGTCGCCGACCGCGGCGGCGAGAAGCCCGACGCCGCCGTACAGGTCGAGGTTGGCGGCGCGGGGATCGAAGAGATCGGCGTCGATCAGGTCCTGCACGGCCCTCGTGAGCGTGGCGGCCGCTCCGCGATGCACCTGCCAGAAGCCGTCGCGGTCGAGTCGGAACGTGCGGTCGCCGACGCGCTCCTCGATCGTCGGGCGCGGGCCGCGCGGCATCCGCTCGCCCTCGACCACGACGACGCGCGGGTTCGCCCTCGCTCGGTGCGACGAGGTCGACGGCACGCGCGCCGGGGAACCGGTCGTCGAGCGGCGCGAGGTCGGCGAGCGCGGGAACGGCCAGGGGCACGGATGCCACGTGCACCACGGTGTGGCTGCGGGCCGCGTAGGGGCCGACCGCACCGTCGTCGCCCACGTGGAGCCGCACGCGGGTGCGCCAGCCGGTCCCCTCGGGTGTGACGCCGAGGGCGAGCGCCGGGTCGACCGGGCGCACCTCCACGTCGAGGTCGACGCCGCCCATGCGCGCGAGTGCGTCGCGCAGCACCTCGCCCTTCAGTGCGTGCTGCCGCTCCATTCGGATGTGGCCGAACTCGGCCCCGCCGGCCCGCCGTCCCGGCGCGCGATCGACGGAGGCCTCGCGCCACACGTGCTCCTGGCGATCGGGCGAGGCGGTCAGCACCTCCAGCGTCTCGGCCCGCCAGAAGCGGTCGTGCCGGCGGTCGGTGATGCGCGCCGACACGCGCTCGCCGGGGATCGCATCGGACACGAACACGACGCGGCCCTCGTGGTGCGCGACGAAGACGCCACCGTGGGCGACCCGCTCGACCTCGAGCTCGACCACCGGGCCGTCGAGGTCGGGCGCGACCGGGCCGGCCCGACGCCCCGCCCGCGCACGCGGACTCTGGCGACGGGGTCGACGGGTCTCAGCCATGCTTCGAGCATTCCACAGCGCGAGCGGGTACCGGCAGGATGGGGGCATGCGTCTCTACCTCGCCTCCACGTCGCCCGCCCGGCTCCAGACCCTCCGCGCCGCGGGGATCGAGCCGATCGCGATCGCGCCGGACGTCGACGAGGCGGCCGTCGTGGCCGCCGTGGAGGCGGAGTCCGGGCCGCTCGAGGCCGCCGAGATGGTGCAGGTGCTCGCCAAGGCGAAGGCCGAGGCGATCGTCGGGCGCACGCACGAGGGCGAGCCGATCGACGGGCTCATCCTCGGCGGCGACTCCGCGTTCCTCACTGGCGGCCGGATCCACGGCAAGCCGCACCGCCCCGACGTCGCGAAGGAGCGCTGGCTCGCCCAGAACGGCGGGCACGGCGACCTCTGGTCTGGCCACTGGCTCATCGATCACCGCCACGGCCGCGCGCACGGCGCCGTCGGCCGAGCGGATGTCGCCACCGTGCGCTTCGCGGCCCTCGACGACGACGAGATCGACGCCTACATCGCCACGGGCGAGCCGCTCCTCGTGGCGGGGGCGTTCACCATCGACAGCCTGGGCGGCCCGTTCATCCGACGCGTCGAGGGCGACCCGTCCACCGTGGTGGGCCTCTCGCTCTCCACGCTGCGCGACCTCGTGAGGGAACTCGGCGTCGACTGGCCAACGCTCTGGAACCGAGGCTGAGGTGATGCCCTCCGCGACGCCGGGCCCGTGATCGCGCGGCAGCGCGGCGGCATCCACTCGCGCGGCCATTGTCGACGCCCGCAAGGGTCGTCGACCTTTTTTGTGGAAGCGACCCAAATGGGAGCCCGGGCGGCCCAATAGGCTTGAGCATTATGCCGCGTATCACCAAGGTCCTCATCGCCAACCGTGGAGAGATCGCCGTCCGCGTCATCCGCGCCGCCCGCGACGCCGGCATCGGCTCGGTCGCCGTCTACGCCGACCAGGACCGCGACGCCCGCCACGCGAAGCTCGCCGACGAGGCCTACGCGCTCGACGGCACCACGAGCGCCGAGACCTACCTCGTGATCGACAAGCTCCTCTCGGTCGCGCGCCGCTCCGGCGCCGACGCCGTGCACCCGGGCTACGGCTTCCTCGCCGAGAACTCCGACTTCGCCCGCGCCGTGATCGACGCCGGCCTGACCTGGATCGGCCCGTCGCCCGAGGCCATCGAGCGCCTCGGCGACAAGGTCTCGGCCCGCCACGTCGCCGAGAAGGTGGGCGCGCCGCTCGCGCCCGGCACGCTCAACCCGGTGGCGGATGCCGCAGAGGTGCTCGAGTTCGTCGACGTGCACGGCCTTCCCGTGGCGATCAAGGCGGCCTTCGGCGGCGGCGGCCGCGGCCTCAAGGTCGCCCGGACGCGCGAGGAGGTGCCCGAGCTCTTCGACTCGGCCACCCGCGAGGCGGTCGCGGCGTTCGGCCGCGGCGAGTGCTTCGTCGAGAAGTACCTCGACAAGCCGCGCCATGTCGAGACCCAGTGCCTCGCCGACCAGCACGGCAACGTCGTGGTGGTGTCGACCCGCGACTGCTCACTGCAGCGCCGGCACCAGAAGCTCGTGGAGGAGGCGCCCGCGCCGTTCCTCACCGAGGAGCAGAATCGCGCGCTCTACGAGGCGTCCAAGGCGATCCTCAAGGAGGTCGGCTACGTCGGCGCCGGCACCTGCGAGTTCCTCATCGGCCAGGACGGCACCGTCTCGTTCCTCGAGGTGAACACCCGACTGCAGGTCGAGCACCCCGTCTCGGAGGAGATCACCGGCATCGACCTCGTGCGCGAGCAGTTCCGCCTCGCCGAGGGCGGCGCGCTCGACTACCCCGACCCGGTCGCGAACGGCCACTCCATCGAGTTCCGCATCAACGGCGAGGACCCGGGCCGCAACTTCCTCCCCTCGCCCGGTCCGGTGCACGTGCTGCGCTTCCCCGGCGGGCCCGGCGTCCGCGTCGACTCCGGCGTGACCACCGGCGACGAGATCTCGGGCGCATTCGACTCGCTCCTCGCGAAGCTCATCGTCACCGGGTCCTCCCGGAAGGACGCCCTCGAGCGTTCCCGCCGTGCCCTCGACGAGTTCGACGTGGCCGGGCTTCCCACCGTGCTGCCCTTCCACCGCGACATCGTGCGCAACACAGCGTTCGCACCCGACGGCGACGAGCCCTTCTCGGTGTACACGCGCTGGATCGAGACCGAGTACGACAACCGAATCGAACCGTGGTCGGGCGAGCTCGCCGAGTCGAACGACCCCGCCGCGCGCACCAGCGTGGTCGTCGAGGTCGCCGGCCGTCGCGTCGAGGTGACCCTGCCGAAGAAGCTCGTCGGCGGCGCATCCGCGAGCGGCACGACCACGGGTGGCCCCGCGCCGCGTCGCCGCACCGCCTCCCACTCGGTCGACACCGCCACCGGCGACGCCGTGAAGGCCCCGATGCAGGCCACCGTCGTGAAGGTCGCCGTCGCCGAGGGCGACAAGGTCGTCAAGGGCGACCTCGTGCTCGTGCTCGAGGCGATGAAGATGGAGCAGCCCATCGTGGCGCACAAGGACGGCGTTATCGGGCTCGTCAATGCCGAGGCCGGCTCGACCGTCTCGAGCGGCCACCTGCTCCTCGCGATCAACGACGCCTGACGCGGCTCACGTTCGCTCCTCGCGGGTGAGGCGAGGACCGGTCCCGGTCGCGACGATCGGTGGGTTCACGGCCCCGGCGGCCGGGGAGCGAGTTCGCGGGCGAGCGCCGCGAGCGTCCGGGACGTGTCCACGTGGTGGATCGCCCGCCAGCCGCGGCGACTCGCCGCGGCGCAGTTCTCGAACACGTCGTCGATGAGGAGCGGAACGCCGTGGGCGGCGGGCAGCAGCGACTCGGCGCGCCGGTAGATCTCGGGCGACGGTTTCGCCACGCCGAGCTCGTGCGAGCGGACGAACGCGTCGAACGGCGGTCCGTCCGCGAGGATCCGTGCTCGGTGCGGCTCCCATTCCCGCACGCTGTTGGTGAGGAGGCCGAGGGGGATGCCCGACGAGCGGATGCGGGTGAGCTCGGCGGCGAGCTCGCGATTGACGGTTCGACGGCGGTACCAGTGGTCGCCCCACGCACCGAGGTCGACGCGGGAGCGTGTGCCCCGAGGCAGGCGGTCGGACACGCGCGCCCCCCACTCCGCCTGCGACATCCGACCCAGCTCGAGCGGGCCGAGGCCCGAGAGGCCCTCGTCGGCTGCGACCTGCTGCACGGCGTCCCAGAGCACGTGCCATGGGATGCCCGCCGCGACCGCTACCGCGGTGGCGGCGTCGGCGACGGGTGCGGTGAGCACTCCCCCGAAGTCGCTCCAGACGACGGTGACCGGCGCGCGATCAGCCATCGATCCGCCGGCCATCGGAGTCGAATCGATGCACGGATGCCGCGGGGACGATCGCGACGACCGCGTCACCGGGCGCGAGCCAGCGCTCGCCCTCGCGCTGCACGAGCGTGAATGCCGTGTCGCCGTCACGACAGCGGAGCTCCTGACCCGCACCCGTGAACTCGCACAGCTCGATCGTGCCTGCGAGGAGGAGATCCCCCGGCCGCGCGTCCACCGCACCGGCCGGGGCGATGCGAGCATCGGTCGGGCGCCAGCCAGTCCAGCCGTCATCACCATGCGTGAGGTTCATCGCCGGCGACCCGACGAATCCACCGACGAACACCGACGCTGGACGCCGGTACACCTCCTGAGGGGTGCCGCTCTGCACGACCCGTCCGTGATCCATCACGACGAGGTGCGAGGCCATCGAGAGCGCCTCATGCTGGTCGTGGGTCACGAGGACGAGGGTCGCCCCGATCTCCCGGTGCAATCGCAGGATCTCGGATCGGGCGCTCGCCCGCAGGGCCACGTCGAGTGCCGAGAGCGGCTCATCGAGCAGGAGCACGTCAGGCCGCCGGATGATGGCGCGAGCGAGCGCGACGCGCTGGCGCTGCCCGCCGCTGAGCTGCCCCGGCTTGCGCCCGAGCATGCCACCGAGGCCGAGGAGGCGTGCGACCTCGTCGACGCGGCTCGCGATCTCGGCCTTCGACGGACCCGCCACGCGGTCGTGGCGCCGTGCCAGCCTGAGTCCGAACGAGATGTTCCGCTCGACCGTCATGTGCGGATAGAGGGCGTAGTCCTGGAAGACCATCGCGACGTCTCGCTGGCCGAGCGGTCGGGAGGCGATGTCCTCCCCGCCGACGCGCACCTCCCCGACGCTCGGGACATCGAGTCCGGCGAGGATGCGCAGCAGTGTCGACTTGCCGCAGCCCGACGGCCCGACGATCGCGGTGAGCGATCCGGCGGGGATGTGGAGGTCGACGGCGTCGAGCGCCGTCGTATCACCGAAGCGACGGGTGATGCCCACGAGGTCGAGGCCGCCCGGGACGGCCGTGGCGGGCTGGTCGAGGAGGCGGGTCATCTCAGTCCTGACTGGAGGAAGGCATCGGTGATGCGGCGGGAGGCGATCGCGTAGACGAGCGCGATCGGCAGGCTGGCGAGGGTCGCGGCCGCCATGAGGGCGCCATAGTCGGTGCCGCCCTCGGTCTGGAACTGGCTCAGTCCGATCTGCACCGTCGCGTCTTCGGCCCGCGGGGCGATGAGGAGCGGCCAGAGGTACTCGTTCCACGTGCTGATGAAGACGAGGATGCCCACCGCGGCGATCGCCGGCCTGAGGCTCGGCAGCACGACGTGCCACAGCGTCTCCCACGACCTGGCACCTTCGAGGCGGGCGGCTTCGGAGAGCGGCCGCGGAATCGCCGCGACGTGCTGCACGAGGAGGAGGACGGCGAGCGCCGATGCACCGAGCTGCGGCACGATGAGCCCGGCGTCGGTGTTCTGCCAGCCGATCCTCGTGGCGAGGAGGAACTGCGGGATGACGATCGCCTGCGGCGGGATGACGAGCGCGACGGTCGCGGCGAGCAGGATCGCCGTGCGGGATCGCGGTGCGAAGTGCACGAGTGCGAACGCGGCGAGTGTCGCGATCACGAGCTGGCCGATCGCGACGCCGGCGGACATGACGAAGGTGTTCGCGACCAGGGTCGCGGCCGGCCAGCTCGCGAGCACGTTCGCGTAGTTGTCGATCGTCGGGCGGAACCGGCACCGGCGCCGAGGTGAACACGTCGCCCGGCGGCTTGAACGACGTGATGAGGGCCCAGAGCACGGGGAAGCTCATCGCCAGCGCCGTGCCGGCCAGCACGGCATGCCAGAGCAGGCGGCCGATCATGCGGTGGAATGGGTCACTGCGCGGCATCCGACCTCCTCACCATGCGCCACACGGTTCCGACGATCGCGAAAGCGGCGAGCACGAGCACGGCCGCGGCCGACGCCGGCCCGATCTCGAAGAACTGGAAGCCGAGGGTGTAGATGCGGAAGTACACGTTGTCGGTGAGGCCGTCGGGGCCGCCCTGCGTGAGCACCGAGATGTTCGCGAAGGTCCACTGCCCGGCGAGGACGATGCTCAACAGGGCGAGCAGGACCGTCGTGCGAATGACCTGCGGAACGACGACGAATCGTGCGACGTCGTAGGAGCTCGCGCCTTCGAGCCGCGCCGCCTCCACGGTACGGCGGTCGATCGTGGCGAGCGCCGCGCTGTAGAGCAGCAGGTTGAACGCGATCACCTTCGCGGCCGTGACCGCGACGATGACCGGGAGCGCGGTCGCCGGGTCTCCGAGCCAATTGACGGGGGCCACCCCGATGAGGCCGAGGCCGTCGTTGACGAGGCCCTGAAGCGGGTTCAGGAGGAATCGCCACGCAGACGGCGACGGCGACGGGGGCCATGATCACCGGGAGGAACAGCAGCGAGCGGTAGGCCGTGCTCGCACGGCCGGGGCGCTGCCACAGCATGACCGCGAGCACGAGCGGGACCACGGTCGAGAACGGCAGCAACGCGAGCGCGGTCAGCACCGTCTGCCAGGCCGCCCGCGAGAACTCCGGGTACCGGAACAGGCCCGCGTAGTTGTCGAACCCGACGAACCCGGAGGGCGGCGTGGTGAGGTTCCACTCGAGGAACGAGAGCACGAACGTGAACACCGCGGGGCCGTACACCCACACCGTCAGGACCAGCAGCAGCGGGGTGAGATACGGCCAGTGCCCGCGGCGCGGCGGGGCCGGGATGCGGGTGGTGGCCGCATCCCGGCCCCGGGTCAGGGGTGAGGTCACCGGCCCGTCAGCTCGCGGATGCGGGCCGCGGCGTCCGAGAGCGTCGCGCTCGCGTCGGCGCCGCGGAGTACGATCGGCTCGATCGCCTCGTCCTGCAGCACGACGACCGCCTGGTTGGCGTTCACTCCCGGGAACGAACGGTACGGCGACACCGAGGCGAGTTGCTCCAGCGGCGGCACGAGCAGGCTGTTCTCGTCGAAGAAGTCCTGCAGGTACGCGGGATCCCCGGCCAGGTCCTCCCGCAACGGCAGGTAGCCGATGCCCTCGGTGATCATGGTGTACCCCTCCGCGCTCGTGAGGAACTCGATGAGCTCCCACGCGGCGCGCTGCTTCGCCGGGTCGTCGCTGAGGACGATGAGGCCGGCGCCGGAGAAGGTCGGCTTGGCGTCGCCATCGCCGAAGCTCGGGAATCCCGTCGTGCGCAGCTCGAAGCTGCCCTCCGCGGCCTGCTGCAGGGTGCCGCTCACCGCCGTGCTCACGACGAACATGCCGAGGTCGCCGGAGGAGAAGCTCGCAAGTGCGTCCTCGAGCGCCACCGCGGGCTGCAACCCGTCGACCGTGAGCGACTGGATCGCCTCGATGCCGGCGATCGCCTCGTCGGAGTCGATCGCGACGTTCCCCTCCTCATCGACGGTCGACCCGCCTGCGCTGTCGATCACCGACTGCGTGAGGTAGTCCGACTTGCCCGCGTCGACGAGTCCGAAGTACACGCCGTGGTGGCCGGTCGCGCTGATCGCCTCGGCACTCTCGCGCACCTCGTCGATCGTCGCGGGCGGGTCGTCGGGGTCGAGGCCCGCCGCGCGGAACAGGTCGGCGTTGTAGAACACGGTGGGGATCGAGATCGTGTACGGCAGCGCCGCGATCGAGCCCTCGTGCGTTCCGGTCTCGACGAGCGCCTGGTTGATGCCCTCGACGTGCGCGTCCCACTCGTCACCGGCGATGTCCTCGAGCGAACGCACCGGCAAGGTCTCGAACGCCTCGGCGAGCTTGCTGTAGCCGATCTGCACGACATCGGGAGCACTGCCCGCAGCGACGTCGGTCTTGGCCTTGGTGAGCACGTCGGCGGTGGGCACGGCCTGCGGAACCACCGTGATCTCGGGGTGCTCCTCGGCGAAGCGGTCGAGCAGCGCCTGGGTGCCCGTGCCGGCAGCGCCCTGCGTGCCGTAGTTGTACGAGCTGAACGTGATGGTGACCGGCTCGTCGGCGGCCGGTGAGGGCGCGGCGGACGACGAGCACGCGGCGACGGCGAGGATCACCGCGGCGGCAGTGGTTGCGACGCCGAGGAGGCGAGTTGAGCGGTTCATGCGTTGACCTTTCGGGTGGGGGCGACGGTGATGGGGGTTCCGGGACGGGCGATCGAGACCGGACCGGCGAACTCCGCGGACGCGCTGCGAAGGTGCCAGTCGAGGTCGTCGGGGGCGGTCGAGGTGAAGTGGGTGAGCACGAGTTCGCCGACATCCGCCTCGCGCGCGATCCGACCGGCGTCGCGCGAACAGAGATGGCCGTGAGCACTCGTATCGGTCTCGCGGAGCGTGCTCTCGCTGAGGAGCGTTCCCGCACCGGCCGCGAGCCGCGGGAGGGCATCGGTGAGCCCCGTGTCTCCCGTGTAGACGAGCGAGGCGTCATCGGCCTCGATGCGGATGCCGCAGTCGGGTGCGGCATGGCGGAGCAGCTCGAACCGCAACCGGAGGCCGTCGAGGTCGACCCGTTCCCCCGATTCGTACTCGTGCACGTCGAATCCGAGCTCGAACGCCTCGTCGAGCAACGGGTGGGTCGTCACCGGGAAGAGCGCCGCGAGCCGACGCATGACCGGAAGCGATCCGGCGGGCAGGAAGAGCCGCACCCGTGGCACGGCCTCGTCGAGGGTGAGCTCGCCTGACGCCGGATCGCGCCGCAGGCGGTCGGCGAGCACGGTCTTGCCGACCGCGAGGAGGTCGAGGATGTGATCGGAGTGATGGTGGCTGATGAACACCGCGGTGAGGCGGCCCGACGTGAGGTGCCGGCTCAGCTCGAGCGCGGTCCCCGGGCCGGCATCCAGCATGACGCGGTGCTCACCGTGCGTGACGAGGTAGCCGGAGCTGCCGACGCCGTCTGCGGGCATGCCGGCGACGCATCCGAGTGGGGTCAATTGCATCGTGGTCGTGGGATCCTTCGCTGTCGGTACGCGGCCGGGGCCGCGGCGCCGCATTCGGACGCGCACTCATGCTCGGCGAAACCACCGTGCGCGATCAACGGCCGGATCGCGAAGGTTCGATCGCGCCACGCAATCGTTGAAACCGCGCACTCTCACCCACCGTCGACCGCTTCCGCAAGCCGCTTGAGCTCGGCAACCACGGTGTTCACGAACGGTTCATCCCCGTCGGGGTTCCACGCCGCATGGAGTTCGAGGGTCGGCTCGACGGGTGACAGCCGCAACAGGTGCATCCCGTTCGCGCGGCTCTGCTCCCCGCGCGGCAGCGAGCTGAAGCCGATCGCGTCGGTCGTCTCGAGTTCGAGCAGGTGGCCGGAGAGATCGGTCGGGCTCGGCGAGCGCCTGAACCTCGACCCGTGGCGCGCGGCCGCGGCGACGATCGCGTCCTCGATCACCGTGCTGCCGCCGGCGAAGCTCGTGATGTACGGGAACGCCGCCACATCGGCGAACGCCAGCTCCCGGCGAGCGGCGAGCGGATGTCCCGCGCGCACGACGGCGACGACGGGCACGTCGAGCAGGTGCACGTGTTCGAGGCCGACCTCGTCGACCGGCCCGTAGACGAGCCCGACGTCGAGGTCCTGGCGGTGCAGCTCCCGGAACTGCTGGGGGGATCCGAGCTCGCGCAGCATCATGGTGAGACCCGGGCTGTGCGCTCGCAGGCGCTCCAGCAGGGGGAGCAGCAGCAGGCGGCTCGCCGGATAGTTGGCAGCGATGCGCACCGTCCCCTGTTGCCCAGCCGCCGCCTGCCGCGCCACTCGCACGGCGTGCTCCACGGTCGCGAAGATGCGATCCGCGCTCGCGAGGAATGCGGTGCCGGCCGGCGTCAGGCTCACCGAGCGGGACGTCCGATGCACGAGCCGAACTCCGAGCTCTTCCTCGAGGCGCCGCAGCTGCTGGCTCACGGTGGGCTGGGCGAGATACAGCTGCTCGGCCGCTCGGCCGAAGTGAAGTTCATGCGCGATCGCGCGGAAGATCTCGAGTTGGCGGAACTCCATCGTCGTCGAGCACATCCCACCAGCCTGAACAGGGCGTGGAGAACACGCGAACGGAACCCGAACTGCGCGTCACGGTGCCGTGTCGCCCCGTCGCCGGGGACGACTCGGCGCACCAGGTGCGTCGCCCGCGCCGCTACGGCGCTCCCTGGGCCGTCGGCAC
>CAWCWD010000013.1:0-12925 GCA_963799015.1 uncultured Actinomycetota bacterium
GCTCGCGGTATAGCTCGGCGTGCCTGCGCAGCTGCTCGCGGGCGGAATCCGCATCTGTCCACTCGAAATAGGCGGCCTTCAGGTGGGCGGGATCACGTTCGGGGGCGTAGTCGAGGGGCTGGGTCATCCAAGCACGGAAGGCTCCGATGCCGGCATCCGTGATCGAATACCGCCGCTTGGTTCCGCGGGACCCCCAGGTGACGTCCTCGCCGGCGATGAGCTCGTCGTTCTCCATGCGGTGCAGCTCGGGGTAGATCTGCGAGTTCGGCGCGTTCCAGACGTGTCCCACGGATGCGTGGAAGGTGCGCGCCAGGTCGTACCCGGTCATCGGCTGGGCGGTGAGAACGGCCAGGAGCGCGTAGCGGAGGCTCATGAGTCGATTCTGCCCGTTTGCGGCCACGGTTCCGGCAGCGCTATTCTCCACTCACTATCTATGTTCATAGATAGTGAGTGACGAAGGAGTCAGGTGATGCAGACCGCCGCTGCGAAGATTCTCGACTACCCACGCAACGCCTGGTATGTCGCCGCGTGGGACTACGAGATCACGCGCAAGCCGCTCGCGCGCACGATTGCGGGCCGACCCCTCGCGCTCTACCGCACGGAGGACGGCCGCCCGGTAGCGCTCGCGGACGCGTGCTGGCACCGCCTTGCACCCTTGTCGATGGGCAAGACGGTGGGCCCGGAGGACATCCAATGCCCGTACCACGGCCTTCGCTACAACCCGGCCGGCCGCTGCACCGGGATGCCCGCCCAGGAGACCCTCAACCCGAGCGCGATGGTGCCCTCGTTCCCCATCGTCGACCGCTACCGCTATGTGTGGGTCTGGCTCGGCGATCCGGCCCTCGCCGACACCGCCCGCATCCCCGACATGCAGCAGATGACCGACCCCGCCTGGGCGGGCGACGGCATGACGATCCACGCCCAGTGCAACTACCAGCTCGTGCTCGACAACCTCATGGACCTCACTCACGAGGAGTTCGTGCACACGTCGAGCATCGGCCAGGAAGAGCTCAGCGAGTCCGAGTTCATCACGACCCACACCGACACGACCGTCACGGTCGAGCGTTGGATGCTGGACATCGATGCACCGCCGTTCTGGCTGAAGAACATGCGCGACAAGTTCCCGGGCTTCACGGGCAAGGTCGACCGGTGGCAGATCATCCACTACGAGGCGCCTTCGACGATCCGCATTGACGTGGGCGCCGCGAAGGCGGGAACCGGCGCGCCCGAGGGCGATCGAAGCCAGGGTGTGAACGGCTACGTCATGAACACGATCTCGCCGGAGACCGACCGCACGTCGACCACTTCTGGTCGTTTCAGCGCAACTACCGGCTCGACAGCCAGCTCATCACCACGCAGCTGCGCAACGGTGTGCACGGCGTCTTCGGCGAAGACGAAGCGATGCTCATCGCTCAGCAGGAGGCGATCGACGCGAACCCCGACTACGAGTTCTACAGCCTCAACATCGATGCCGGCGGCATGTGGGTGCGGCGCATCCTCGAGCGCGCCCTCGCGGCAGAAGGTCGGGATGAGGTTGCCCGCCCCGTAGTCGCCGACCATGGTGCTCGTCCAGCCGACGTCGTCGCCTCCCCTGCGGCCGACCCCATCGCCGTCCGCTGATGGCGGCTTCGCACACGACGGTCTGGCAGAAGGCGACCGTCATCGAGTCCGTGGCCCTGACCAGCCGCATCCGTCGGATCGTGCTCGCGCCCGAGCAGCCCGTGCCCGCCAGCCCGGCGCCCACGTCGACGTCGACGTGATCGTGCGCGGTGCACGTGCCGAGCGGTCGTACTCGGTGGTGGATGCCACTCCGACGGCACCCGCATCGCGCTGAGCGTGTACCTCTCGGAGGCGAGCCGGGGCGGCGCGGAGGTCATGCATGCCCTCGCGCCTGGCGATCGCGTGCGCCTGACCCAGCCCCTGCAGGACTTCCCGCTGCGGTTCGGCGCGCCCGCTTATGTGCTCATCGCCGGCGGCATCGGCATCACCGCGATCGCCGGAATGGCTTCGGCACTGAGAGCAGCCGGTGCCGACTACCGCTTCGTCTACTGCGGCCGGTCGCGTGAAGCGATGGCCTACCTCGACGAGCTGCGCGCCGTCCACGGCGACCGGCTCGAGCTGCACGTCGGAGCTGAGGGCACGACCCTCGACGTTCCCGACTTCGTCGCCGCCGTACCCGAGCGCGCCGAGGTCTACCTGTGCGGGCCGATCCGGCTGATGGATGCGGTGCGCCGGGCGTGGACCCACGCGGGACGCAGCGCCCCCGACCTGCGGTTCGAGACATTCGGCAATAGCGGCTGGTTCGAACCGGAGGCATTTCGGGTGAGCATCCCAGCGCTCGGCGTAGAGACGACTGTCTCGCGCGATCAGACGCTGCTCGAGGCGCTCGAGGCGGCGGGAGCCGATCCGCTCTCCGACTGCCGCAAGGGCGAATGCGGCCTCTGCGAAGCCCGCATCATCGACGTACACGGCGACATCGACCACCGCGACGTGTTCTACAGTGAGCGTCAGCGCGACGCCCGCAGCAAGATCTGCCCCTGCGTCTCCCGCATTCGTTCGGATGCGGCGGGTCGCGGCGGGTCGGTCACACTGCAATTGTCCTGACGGGCTCGACGTGATCCGAGGCCACGGGACGATCGGCACCGTCATGACGCGGTGCACTTAGGCTGAGCGCATGGCGGGTGGCGCGCGGGATGACCGGAGCGTGGCGGACAAGCTGTTCGCCATCGCGGACGCGTTCCAGGGCGGTGACGAGCTGACGCTCAGCGAGATCGCGGCCAGGGCCGGGCTGCCGCTGTCGACGGCGCACCGGCTGCTGGCCGAGTGGGTCGAGTGGGGCGGGCTCGCACGTGGCGAGGACGGGTGCTATCGGGTGGGTCTGAAGCTCTGGCGTCTCGGTGTCCGCCAACCCACGGCGCGGCGGCTGCGCACCCTCGCGCGGCCCTACCTCGAGGATCTGCTCGACGCGACGCGCGAGCACGTGCACCTCGCGGTGCGCGACGGGCTCGGAGCGATCTACCTCGAGCGGCTCTCCGGCGCCGACGCGGTTCCGGTGATCTCGGATGTCGGTTCGCGGCTGCCGTTGCACGCCACCGGTGTGGGGCTCGTGCTGCTCGCCTACTCCGCGCCCGACGTCTTCGACGAGGTGCTCGCGGCCGGGCCGCGCAAGTACCTGCCGAACACGCTCACGACGGAGCGGAGCTGCGCGCGCGGCTCGCCGGCATTCGCGCGACCGGCCTCTCGACCTCGGTCGAGGCGCTGACCCGCGGCGCATTCTCGGTGGCGGCGCCGGTGCGAGATGCGACCGGGGCGGTCGTCGCCGCAGTGTCGATCATCGCGCACGTCGAACGACTCGACGAGCCGCAGTTCGCGCTCGGCGTGCGCATGGCCGCCCGCGGCATCTCGGCCGCGCTCGGCTGGCGACCCTGACCCGACCCCGGTCGAGATCGCTTCCGACCTCGAGCGGCAATCCTCCGCTGATGGAAGCTGCCCGCGCCTGCTCCGCGGCGGCGTGACGATGGAATCACGATCCCATCGACGTGAGAGGCGGCATCTGCGTGCAGACGAGCGTGGCGATCATCGGAGCCGGACCCGCCGGGCTGCTCCTCGGGCACATCCTGCACCAGGCAGGCGTGCCGTTCGTCATCCTCGAGCAGCACAGTCCCGTGAGTACGTGCTCGGCCGCATCCGCGCCGGCGTGCTCGAGCAGGGCAGCGGTCGACATCGCTCGCCGAGCTCGGCCTCGACGCCAACCTGCGCGCCCGCGGCCTCGAGCACGGCGGCATCTACCTGCAGTACGAGGGGGAGCGGCACCACATCGACTTCCGCGAGCTCGTCGGGCGCACGGTGACGGTCTACGGCCAGCAGGCGCTCGTCACCGACCTGCTCGCCGAGCACGAGCGTCTCGGCTCGACGATCGTCTTCGAGGCCGAGGACGTCGCAGCCGATCGGCTTCGAGGGTCGAAGACCCGCGCGTCATCTACCGCCACGACGGCGACGTGCACGAGCTCGACTGCGACGTCATCGTCGGCGCCGACGGCTACCACGGCGTCTGCCGGCCGAGCGATTCCGGCGCGGCGAACTGCAGGTCGTTCGAGCGCGAGCTACCCGTTCGGCTGGCTCGGCATCCTGGCCGACGTGCGCGCCGTCGACCGACGACCTCATCTACGCGCTGCACCCCGACGGGTTCGCGATGCACTCGATGCGTTCGCTGCAGGTGTCGCGCCTGTACCTGCAGGTCGGACCCCGACGAGTCGATCGACGACTGGAGCGACGCCCGCATCTGGGAGGCGCTGCAGACGCGGCTCGGCGTGACGGCTGGACGCTGACCGAGGGGGCGATCACCGAGAAGTCGATCACGCCGATGCGCTGCTTCGTCGCCTCGACCCTCGCGCACGGTCGCCTCTTCCTCGCCGGCGACGCCGGCCACATCGTGCCGCCCACCGGCGCGAAGGGGCTGAACTCCGCGATCGCCGACGTCGCCCTGCTCGGTCGCGCCCTCCTCGACCACCGCGCGGGCGATGACGCCCGGCCTCGCCGGGTACAGCGACCGGGCGCTGGCGCGGCAATGGAAGGTGCAGCACTTCTCGCAGTGGATGACCGAGATGCTGCACGTGCACCACGAGGTTCCCGATGCCTCGGCGCGCGCATTCCGCTACCGCAGCCAGGTCGGTCAGCTCGAGTACGTCACCGGTCCGTCGCACGCCCGCCAGAGCCTCGCCGAGCAGTACGCCGGCCTGCCGTTCTGAGGAGCCAGCATGAGCGCCGACCAGCCACCGGTCCTGACGCAGGAGATCGATCTCCGCCGAGATCGCCGCGATCGCACGAGGCGTACCGTGAGCGAGCGGATGCCAGCGGGCCGCGCGCTCCCGGTCGCACCCGCCGCGCGACTTCGCGCCCTACCGCAGCGTCGGCGCTGCGGCATCCGACGCACGAGCTCGTGCGGGCCGACCCCGAGGAGATCGAGCTCGTCTCGCCGGCGTTCGGTCACACCGATGTCGCGGCCGAGGAGAGCGACCTGACGATCCAGCACTCGGGCGAGCCGCTCGGTGAGCGGATCATCGTGACCGGGCGCGTGCTCGACGGCGAGGGCCGCCCGGTGCGCAACCAGCTCGTCGAGATCTGGCAGGCGAACGCCTCGGGCCGGTACGTGCACAAGCGCGACCAGCATCCCGCGCCGCTCGACCCCAACTTCACGGGCGTCGGCCGCCTCATCACGGGCGACGACGGCGGCTACCGGCTGACGACGATCAAGCCCGGCGCGTATCCGTGGAAGAACCACCGCAACGCCTGGCGGCCCGCGCACATCCACTTCTCGTTCTTCGGCACGGCGTTCACGCAGCGGCTCGATCACGCAGATGTACTTCCCGGGCGACCCGCTGTTCGGGCTCGACCCGATCTACCAGTCGATCGTCGACCCCGCCGCACGGGCTCGGCTCGTCGCTGCCTACGACCACGATGTGAGCGAGCCCGAGTGGGCGATCGGCTACCGCTGGGACGTCGTGCTCACCGGTCCCGCGGTCGACGTGGATGGAACCGGAGGACGCCGACCATGCCTGAGACCCCGTTCCTGCAGACCCCGTCGCAGACCGTCGGGCCCTTCTTCGGCTACGCCCTGCCGTACGAGGGCGGCCCCGAGGTGCGCGCCGCCGTGGCATCCGTCGACGCGATCCGGTTGCACGGCACGCGTGTTCGACGGCGCGGGCGACGGCATCCCCGACGCCGTGGTCGAGATCTGGGGCGCGGATGCCGCGGGCGGCATCATCGCCGAACGTGGCAGCCTCGCGCGCGACGGCCACGCCGTCACGGGCTTCGGCCGTGCGGCGGTCGACCGCGACGGGCACTACTCCTTCACGACGATCAAGCCCGGCGTCGACGCGCGCCGGATGCTGCGCCCTACCTGCTCGTCACGGTGTTCGCCCGCGGGCTCATGCACCACCTCTTCACGCGGGCCTACTTCGACGACGAGCCCGACCGCAACGACCGGCGACCGCCTGCTCGGCGACCTGGATCCGGCGCGGCGTTCGACGCTCATCGCGCGCGGCCGACGGCGAAGCGAGCTACCGTTTCGACATCAGGCTGCAGGGCGACGGCGAGACCGTCTTCCTCGACTTCGATGCGGAGACCGATGGCGATGACGACTGGGGACTGCTCGAACCGCTCGGCGCCGCGGCATCGGCGACCTCCGACGACGCGGTGCTCGCGGCGCTCGTCGAGGTCGAACGCGGGCTGATTCGCGCGTGGGGCGCGCGTGCTCGACGACGACCGTCTCTGCCATCGCCGCTGCCGCTCGACGCCGGCGCGCTCGATCGCGGCGGCCCTGCTCGCGGGCGCGAGGTCGCGGCGGGGTGCCGGTCGTCCCGCTCGTCGAGCAGCTGCGCGCACAGGCCGAGGCGATCGCCGATGGCGCCGGGCGATCGCGTGCACGCCGGCGCGACGAGCCAGGACATCCTCGACACGGCCCTCGTGCTGGTCGCGCAGCGCGGCGCTCGCCGAAGCCCGCTGGGCACCTCGCGACCGCCGGCACCGCGCTCGTCGCGCTCGCCGAGCGGGAGCGCGACACCATCTCGATCGCCCGCACGCTCGGGCAGCACGCGGAGCCGAGCACGACTCGGCGTCACCGTCGCCGGATGGCTCGACGGCGTGAGCTCGGCCATCGAGGCCGTCGACGGCACGGCCTTCCCCGTGCAGCTCGGCGGAGCGGTCGGCACCGGCGAGGCAGTTCGATCGCGTGGCACGGCAGGGCCTGGCGCCGCCACCGAGCTCCGCGCCGCGCTCGCCGCGGAACTCGGTCTCGCCGACCCCGGTCGTTCGTGGCACACCGAGCGCATCGCCGATCCTGCACATCGCGGCGCGCCGCCGCGCTCGTCGCCGCGGCACTCGGCCGCATCGGCCGCGAGATCGCATTCCTCGCGCGCACCGAGATCGGCGAGGTCGCGCTCGCCGCGCCGGGCGGCTCCTCGGCGATGCCGCACAAGCGCAATCCCGTCGACGCGGTGCTCCTCACGCGCAACGGGCTGCGCGCGCCGGGTCTCATCGCGACCGTGCACGCGGCATCCGTCTCACAGGATGCCCGGCCGGCCGGCGAGTGGCACGCCGAGTGGCAGGCCCTGCGCGGGCTCGTGCGGCTCGCGCTCGAGAGTGCGGATGCCGCGGCAGGCCTCGCCGAGGGCCTCACGATCGAGCGTGATGCCGTCGCCCGGAACGCGGCGATGGCGCGCGCCGTCGAGACGACCCTGCCAGCGACGCTCGCGGCATCGGCCCGCATCGTCGCCGCTGCCACGGCACGGTTCCGATCGCTGACCACGAAGGACGCGTCATGACGATCCCCCGCCTGCTCGGCTCGGTCACGCCCGCGTCTCCCGACGCCACCGCGAGCGGGCTGCTCGTGCTGCTCCCTTCGCTCGGCACGACGACGGCCGTGTGGGACGGCGTCGTCGCCCAGCCTGCGCGCCGCGCGCTGCCCGAACTGCGCATCCTGCGCGTCGACCTGCCCGGGCACGGTGCCAGCCCCGCCACGCGCGAGCCGTTCACGATCGCCGAGCTTGCCGACGCGACGCTCCGGCTCGTCGACGAGACCGGCGGCGGACGCTTCCACGTCGCCGGGCTCTCGCTCGGCGGAGCGATCGCCCTCGAACTGGCAGCGGCGTATCCCGATCGGGTGCTCAGCCTCGCCGATGTCTGCAGCGGATCACGTATCGGCGACGCAGCGGGGTGGGGCGAGCGCGCCGCGCAGGTGCGCGCTAGCGGGAACCGCCTCACTCGTGACGGGCAGCGCCGCACGCTGGTACGCACCGGGCTCATCTCGAGGCCTTCCCCGACGGGCCGGGCGCCCACGGACTCGCGGAACTGGTCGACGTCGACGACGAGTCGTACGCGCTCTGCACTGACGCGCTCGGCGTCTTCGACCGCACGGCGTCGCTCGCCGACGTCCGCGGTGCCCGCCCTGATCCAGCGGCGAGCACGACCTCGTCACGACGACCGCGTCGATGCGCGCTTTCGCCGAGGCGCTGCCCGACGCCGCGCTTCGCCGAGATCGCCGGCGCAGCCCACCTCGCCCCGCTCGAGAAACCGGTCGAGTCGGCCGCGCCGCTCGTCGACCTCATCCGCGGCAGCGGGGGAGCCGCAGCGGGACCGGCAGCGGAGCCGGCGGGAGGATGCGCGCGCCACCGGCATGGCCGTGCGCCGCGCCGTGCTCGGCGACGCGCACGTGGACGCCGCGTCCGCCGCGATCACCCCCGAGACGGCCGCCTTCCAGGACTTCATCACCCGCTACGCGTGGGGCGAGATCTGGGCACGCCCGGAGCTGAGCCGGCGGGAGCGGTCGATCGCCACCCTCGCGTCGCTCGTCACCGGCGGCCACGAGGCCGAGATCCGGATGCACGTGCGCGCGGCGCTGCGCAACGGGCTCACCCCGAACGAGATCACGGAAGTGATGCTGCACACCGCGCTCTACGCGGGCCTGCCGGCCGCCAACGCCGCTATCGGCATCGCACGCGAGGTCTTCGCCGAGCTCGACGCGAAGAGCGACACCGATGATGACCAGGAGGAGCACGGTGGATAAGACCTTCGCGAGCGCGGCCGAGGCCGTCGCCGACATCCCCGACGGTGCCTCGCTCGCGGTCGGCGGCTTCGGCCTGTCGGGCGTGCCGATCGTGCTGATCCGGGCGCTGCTGGCCCGCGGCACGAGCGGCCTCGAGGTCGTGTCGAACAACTGCGGCGTCGACGGGTGGGGGCTCGGCGAACTGCTCGCCGCCGGTCGCATCCGACGCGTGATCGCGAGCTACATCGGCGAGAACAAGGAGTTCGCGCGGCAGTACCTGAGCGGCGAGGTCGAGGTCGAGCTCACCCCGCAGGGCACGCTCGCCGAGCGGCTGCGCGCGGGCGGCGTGGGCATCCCGGCGTTCTACACGGCGACCGGCGCCGGCACCGCGGTCTCCGACGGCGGCATGCCGATCCGGTACGCAGTCGACGGCACGGTCGCCGAGGCATCCGTGCCCAAGGAGTTGCGCCCGTTCGACGCGTTCGGGCGCACCCGGGAGTACGTGCTCGAGCAGGCGATCCACACCGACTACGGCCTCGTGCGTGCCGCCGTCGGCGATCGGCACGGCAACCTCCGGTTCGAGAAGTCTGCCCGCAACTTCAACCCGCTCGCCGGCATGGCCGGCCGCCTGACGATCGCCGAGGTCGACGAGCTCGTCGAGCCCGGCGTGCTCGATCCCGACGACATCCACCTGCCCGGGATCTACGTCGACCGGGTGATCGAGCTCACCCGGGAGCAGGCGACCGAGCTGCCGATCGAGAAGGTCACCGTGCGGCCCCGGCCCGCGGCATCCGGAGAGGACGCCTGATGCCCCTGCACCCGCGACGAGATGGCTGCCCGCGCTGCGGCCGAGCTCGAGGACGGCACGTACGTGAACCTCGGTATCGGCCTGCCGACGCTCATCCCGAATCACCTGCCCGACGGCGTGCACGTGGTGCTGCATTCCGAGAACGGCATCCTCGGCGTCGGACCCTACCCGTGGGAGGGCGAGGAGGATCCGAAGCTCATCAACGCCGGCAAGGAGACCGTCACCGTGCTGCCCGGCGCGAGCTACTTCGACTCGGCCGCGAGCTTCGGCATGATCCGCGGCGGTCGCGTCGCCACGGCCGTGCTCGGGGCCATGCAGGTCTCCGCCGGCGGCGACATCGCCAACTGGGCCGTGCCCGGCAAGATGGTCAAGGGCATGGGCGGCGCAATGGATCTCGTGAACGGCGCCGCACGGGTGATCGTGGTCATGGAGCACGTCGCGAAGGACGGCTCGGCCAAGCTTGTCGAGCAGTGCACCCTGCCGCTCACCGGTCGCGCGTGCATCGACCGCATCATCACCGACCTCGCGGTCATCGACGTGACCGATGAGGGGCTCGTACTGCGGGAGCTCGCCCCCGGGGTCACGGTCGCCGAGGTGACGGATGCCACGGGCGCCCCACTCGCGATCGACCCCGCGCTCGAGGCGGCCGACGCATGACCGAGCTGCGCGAGGTGGTGATCTGCTCCCCGCTGCGCACGCCGGTCGGGCGGATGGGCGGCGCACTCGCCGCCGCTGTCGGCGCTGGAACTCGCGACGACGGTGCTGCGCGCACTCGTGGAGCGCAGCGGCGTCGACCCGGCACGCGTCGACGGGGTCATCGGCGCACAGGGCTATCCGACCATGGAGGCGCCCGCGATCGGACGGGTCGCCGCGCTCGACGCCGGCTTCCCGGTGACGACGACCGGCTACCAATTGGATCGCCGCTGCGGCTCGGGACTCCAGGCCGTGCTGAACGCGGCGATGGAGGTGCAGACGGGAGTGAGCGACGTCGTCGTCGCGCTCGGCGTCGAGTCGATGTCGAACGCTCCGCTCTACACCGAGCAGGGACGCCGAGGGGTGCCGCCGGGCGGACTCCTCCTGCGCGATGCCCTCGCCCGCGGCCGAGAAACGGTCGGCGGCCGTGACTACCCGACTCCCGAGGGCAACGTCGGAACCGCTGAGACCCTGCGTGCCGAGTACGGCATCGCGCGTGAGGCTCAGGACGCGCTCGCACTTCGCTCCCATCAGCGCGCGGTCGCTGCGCAGGAGTCGGGCGCATTCGACGCCGAGCTCGTGCCGGTCGAGGTTCCCGGCCGCCGCGGCAGCACCGTCGTCGACCGCGACGAGCACCCGCGCGCCGACACCTCGCTCGAAGCGCTCGCCGCGCTCCGTCCGGTGCTTCAGCGATCGGATGCCGCGGCCACCGTCACCGCAGGCAACTCGAGCGGGCAGAACGACGCCGCTGCGGCGTGCATCGTCACCACCCCGGGTCGGCGGCGGCGCTCGGACTCGCGCCGATGCTCCGGCTCCGGTCCTGGGCGGTCGCAGGGGTCGACCCGCGGCGCTTCGGCATCGCGCCGGTTCCCGCGGCGAACCTCGCGCTCGCGCGCGCCGGCATCCGTTTCGCCGACCTCGACCTGGTCGAGCTCAACGAAGCCTTCGCCGTGCAGGTGCTCGCGTGCCTCGCCGACTGGGGCATCGACGCCGAGGACCCACGACTCAACCCGCGTGGCAGCGGCATCTCGATCGGCCACCCGATCGGCGCCACCGGCATCCGGATGCTCGCGACGCTCGCGCACGAGCTGCCGGCACTCGACGGCTCGCTCGCGCTCGAGACCATGTGCATCGGCGGCGGGCAGGCCCTCGCGGCGGTGTTCGAGCGCGTCTGAGCCAACAAGCGGGTGTGAGTCGACGGTCAGTCGTTCACACCCGCTCGGTCACCGGAGGGTCGGTGGTCAGCCTTGGCCGGGCTTGGCGTACGGGTTCGCGAGGGCGTCGGCCACGATCCGGTCGTGGGTGTCGGGGTGCAGGCCCTCCTCGGTCGCCGTGGGTGCGGCATCCGGCGGGAAGGATTCGGTCATCGACATCGGCATCGCCCCGTTGCGGTAGAAGTTGTTCGATCCGTGCGACGGCTTCCAGTCGTTGGGCTCCCAGTCGGGCACGTAGTTGCGGTAGCCGCCCGTGTTGACCTCGACGCGCATGCCGCTTGGGTCGCGGAAGTAGAGGAAGTTCTGCTCGCCGATGCCGTGGATCGACGGGCCGTACTCGATGTCGGTGCCGTTCTCCATGAGCACGTCGGCCGCCTGCAACAGGTCCTCGCGGGTGTCAACCCAGAAGGCGTAGTGGTTGATGCGGCCGGGGCGCTCCGACGTGTCGAGCACCACACCGAGGTCGTGGGACTTCTCGTTCGTCGTGATGACCCCGAACACCGTGATGGGCGCCTCGTCGAGCGACGTGTAGGCCATGATGCGGAAGCCGAGCACGTCGCGGTACCACTCCGCGAACGCCTTCACGTCTCGCGCGGCGATGGTGACGTGATCGAGCTGGCGGGGGCGACCGGCGTGGCGGGAACGGCGCTCGGGTCGGTCGGGGTAGATCGAGGCGAACTCGCCTTCACCCCGGTACTTCTCGACCTCCCAGAAGAGCTTCATGGTGTGGCCGAACGGTCCGGTGAACGTGTAGGACCGACCGTGGCCGAAGCCCGAGTCGTGCCAGACGCCTTCGATGCCGGTCGCCTCGATACGGCTGGCGGCCTCGTCGAGGGCTTCGTCGCTGGTCGTGCGCCAGGCCATCTCCACGAGGGCCGGTTCCGGTCCCTGTGAAATCACGAGGCTGTAGTCGTAGTAGTCGCCCCACGAGCGCAGGTAGGTCTTGCCATGCGCGTTCGCGATGGCCCGCACGCCGACGAGCTTCTCGTAGAAGTCGACGGATGCCGCGACATCCGGCGCGGCGATCTCGATATGCGCGAGGTGGGAGAGGAGCTTGATCATCGTTGATCCTTTGATCGGTCGTGTGGTCGGTACGGAGCGCGAGGCTCGTCCTTCCACTTTCGGCCCGCCGCCGGTATCAGGCAACGTGAATTCTTCAATAGGTGACATCAGGTCCATGGATACCCGTGCCGGCCCCTGTTCCGTGGCGCGGCCTAGAGTGTGCGCACGTCCTCGAAAGCAAGGAGCAGGGATGAGCAGGAGCGAATCGGATCATGGGGCGGTTGTCGTCACGGGCGCGACCGGTGGCATCGGGGCGGCACTCGTCGAACTGCTCGTCGCGCGCGGCGCAGCCGTCATCGCGCTCGATCGCCGCCAGCCGGACTCGGCCGGCATTCTCGAGGCCCGGGAGTTCGACGTCTCAGCCGAGCAGGCGTGGGTGGAGCTTGCCGCCGACCTGATCGCGCGCGACGTGTTCGTGGCGGGGCTCGTCAACTGCGCCGGCGTGACGTGGCGAGCGCGGATCGACGAGGTGGCCGGCGAGGACCTCGCGCGGGTGTACGCAGTCAACGCGATCGGCCCGACTCTCGGCATCCGCCACCTCGCTCCCCTCATGCGCAGGGGTGCCGCCATCGTCAATGTCGGGTCGGCCGCGGCGGTGACTGCCCA
>CAWCWD010000014.1:0-287809 GCA_963799015.1 uncultured Actinomycetota bacterium
GGCGAGCGCGAGGCCGAAGTCGGACTCGGAGGAATCACGAAGGGTGCTTGCGGCATCCGCTCGGTCTCGGCTCGGCCACCGCGAGCGGTGACCCCGAATGGTGCTGGGGGCCGCGAGATGTTAGTCTCTCGTGGTTGGACGCACTCCGGTGCATCCACACGTGCGCGAGTGGCGGAATTGGCAGACGCGCTGGCTTCAGGTGCCAGTACTCGCAAGGGTGTGGGGGTTCAAGTCCCCCCTCGCGCACCACGGGGATCCCTCTTCATCACGGTCGATCCCGGCAGCCCCTTGATTTGATGGGTCGTGTCCGCGAGGATGTCTCACGTCGTAGTCCGACGTCACTTGCTCGTTCCGGACACACGCCGGGCCGGGCTTTCTCGCCCAGGGGGTTCCCGTGGCCGACCTCGACCCAGACGGACCGTCGTCCGCCGATCCGCTGCTGAAGCCGTTCACGCCCGGAATGCACGACAATCCCCCCGAACTCGCCGAGTTGACTCGGAACGACGAGATCGTGCCACAGGTCGTCATCCCGCTCGCCGACGTGAAGACCCGCGAGTTCGTCGAGGAGTGGCGCAACGCCTCGTACAACTGCTATTCGTCGGGCCACAAGTTCTGCCGCGAGGTCTGCCCCGTCGTGACCGAGACTCGCAACGAGTCGTGGAGTCCGACGGCGTTCCACGCGAACGTCGTCGCGATGGAGCGCGGTGAGCTGACCATCGAGGACGTCGCCGCGGACTACGTGAACTGCACAGGCTGCGGTGCATGCGAGTTGCGATGCCCCAACACCCTGTACACGGGAGACTTCTATCGGTTCCGCACACGCACGGTCGACGTCGTCAAGGCGGCGCGGGCGCTCGCGGTCGACTCCGGCATCCACCAGGAGGGCTACCGTTCGTGGAACGCCCGCACGGCGGAACGCAGCCACGAGCCCGTGCTCGGCGAGGTGCCCGTCGGGCAGGACACGGTGCGCGACTGGGCCGACGGTCTCGACCTCCCGGTCGGCGGCGAGTCGATCCTCTTCGTGGACTGCGAGGCCGCCTTCTACCGCACCTCGGTGCCGCGCGCCGTGGCGCAGGTGCTCAAGAAGGCGGGCTACGAGTTCGGACTCATGGGGGAGCAGTGGTGCTGCGGCAGCCCGGCCGCCGAGATGGGCTACGTCGACCAGGCTCGCGCCTTCGCCGAGCACAACATGGCGTCGTGGCGCGCCACCGGTACGAAGCGGCTCCTCGTGCTCGACCCGCACGACTACATCGCCTTCACCGAGGACTACCCGAAGTACTTCGGGGCGGACTTCGACCTCGAGGTGGTGCTCATCGTCGAGCTGTTCGCCGAGATGATCCGCGACGGCCGGCTCGTCCCCGACGTCCCGGTGGACCGCGCCATCACGTACCACGACCCCTGCCGGCTCAACAAGCGCAAGGGCATCTGGAAGGAGCCCCGCGAGGTGCTCCGCGCGATCCCCGGGCTGCGGTTCGAGGATGTCGACCGGGTCACCCAGTGGTCGTACTGCTCGGGCGCCGGTGGCGGGCTCGCGGTCGAGAAGCCCGAGCTCACGGCCGCGATCAGCGCACGCCGCCTGGACCACGCCGGAAAGCTCGACGTCGACACGCTCGTGAGCGCGTGTCCGTGGTCCGAGCGCCCGCTCACCGAAGCGGGCGACGACGTCGACATCGACGTGCTCGACATCCACGAGCTGCTCGCGACCTCGCTCGGCATCGAGGTCGGCGGCTCGCGCGGTGAGACCGGCGACCGCCGGTTCGCGCAGGTGCGCACCGGCGCCCCGGGGCGCTTACGCCGCACCAAGAGCAGCGGCGGTTCCGGCGCGGGCGACGGCTGAGGGGAGCGCACCGATGACGATGATGCTCGAGGACGTCGACGAGGTCGTCCGCGCCCTGCGCACCGTGCTCGCCGACGAGCAGATCCTCACGGGCCGCGCCGACCGCTACAATCGGGCGAGGGTCCCGGCGCCGTTCCCGGTGCACCGCTGGGCCGAGCGGGTCCCCGACCTCGTCGTGCTCCCGACCTCGACCGAGGAGGTCGCCGCGGTCGTCAAGATCGCCCACGACCTGCGGGTGCCGGTCGTTCCGCGCGACGGTGGCACGGGGCTCACCGACGGTGCGGTGCCGCTGCGCGGCGGCATCCTGATCGACGTCAAGCGCATGAACCAGGTTCACGAGCTGGACCTCGTGAACCGCACGGTCACGGTCGGCACGGGCATCAACATGCTCAAGCTCAACGAGGAGCTCGCCCCGCACGGCCTCTTCTACCCCGACGACCCGGCGTCGTACCCGTGCTCGCTCGTGGGCGGACGGATCGGCACGAGCGGGTGGTCGCTCATCGGCGCGCGCTACGGTCACACCCGCGACCTCGTGCTGAGCTTCGACCACGTGCTCCCGACGGGCGAGACGATCCACGTCGGTGACGGCATCGGGCGCAAGGTGTCGAAGTCCTCGAGCGGTTACCAGCTCAAGCACCTCTTCATGGGGCACCAGGGCACGCTCGGCATCGCGACGCGCGCGACCCTCAAGCTCTTCCCGAAGCCCGAGGCCGAGCTCTCGCCGTTCTGGGCGTTCGACAACTACGACGACGCGTACGCGTGCACCGGCGCGCTCGCCCGGGCCGGCGTGGCGACGTTCGCGGGGGCGGTGCTCTTCGATGAGCACAAGGTGGCGTACCTGCGGCGTGACGACGAGGCGTACATCCCGCAGCCCTCCGATGTGCGGGCGCTCGTGTGCGCGGCGATGTACGGCTGGGAGGACGAGGTGCGAGCGGGCGGCAAGCGACTGTTCCGGATCGCGAAGGAGCACGGCGCACGCTACCTCGGGGACGAGATCTCGGAGGGTGACTGGGCGGCACGGCACGATCGCTATGCGACCCCCCTGCATGGCCGGACCAAGGACGGCCAGGTCGTGCCGATGAGCTGGCACTGCGAGGACGCGGCCATCAACTACTCGGACGTGCCGTCGGTCTCGAAGGCCTGGCACGAGATCGTCGCCGACCTGAGACGTCGCACCGACGTCTTCGACGACTGGGGGATGTTCGCGTACACCTCCGGGAGCACCGGCGTGGACTACCTCACCGAGATCGACGTGGGCATCTGGGAGCAGCAGCTCGATGATCGCGCCTGGGGCATGTGGGTCGACGCGAAGCGAAGGATCGCACGCGTCACGCTCGACCACGGCGGCTCGATCAGCGCGTGCCATGGCTCGTGCCGCGACGGCGAGGTGGACCTCGTGCCCGAGGAGCTCGGCCGCGGGTTCGACCTCATGCTCGACATCAAGCGCACCCTCGACCCGCACAACATCATGAACCCGGGCAAGTACCTGCTCGACCGGGCCTACCCGGAGGAGGGCTGAGATGTCGTTCCGCTACGACGAGCAGATGCAGCCGCCCGCGCCCCGCCGGGTGACGGATGTCGCGATCACGACGCACGAGCACGTCTACGAGGTGGATCCGCGGCTCATGGAGCGCTGGGTCCTCCAGCAGACCTTTCCGAACTGGGACTCGCTGCGGATCATGAACGCGCGTGGCGACCACCTCGCCTGGATGCACGCCCACTTCGCGACGAAGGTCGTGACGGGTTCGGAGCTGCTCGCCGAGGTCGACGCCGAGGATGCGGGGTGATCCCGCCGCCCGTCGATGACCGCACTTCCTGTTCGGCACCCGCATCCGAAGGAGATCATCATGAAGTTCAGCTACGTCATGCTTCCCGACTACCCGTTGGACCAGTCGCTGCGGTCGATCCAGCTCGCCGACGAGCTCGGCTTCTACGCCGTGTACGCCGCGGACGAGACCTGGCACAAGGACCTCTGGCTCCTCTTCGCCGCGGCCGCCGACAAGACGACGAACGTGCGGTTCGGCCCGAGCGCCTCCGGCGTCACCCTGCGCGAGCCGACGCTGATCGCCCAGGCGGCCGCGACCCTCGACGAGCTCACGAACGGTCGTGCCGAGGTTGTGCTGTCGAGCGGCAACTTCGGCCTGCTCGCGGAGTACGACATCGACTGGACCGGCACGAAGTCGCTCTCGCGGGTCTTGGAGGGCGTGAAGGTCGTCCGGACGTTTCTCGACGACGGCTCGATCACGATGAAGGGTGAGTTCTTCTCGTACTCGGGCCTGTTCACGTTCGCGCGACCCGTTCAGGAGCGCCTCCCGGTCAAGATGGGCGCGATGCGCGGGCCCAAGTCGTTCGAGGCCGCCGCGGAGTTCTCGGACGGCTGCCACCACGCCCTGAGCTACACGCGCGAGGCATACGAGTACATGATCGAGCACTGCACGATCGGTGCCGAGCGGGCGGGCAAGAACGTGCAGGACCTCGACCTGGGTGCCTGGGTCGTCTTCTCGGTCGGAGAGGATTCCGCGAAGGCCAAGGATGCGGCGCGCTCCATGGTCGGGCTCTACGCCTCTTCGATGCCGCACGAGCAGCTGCGCCGCAACGGCGTCGAGCCCGAGGAGGTCGCGCCGATCATCGAGGCGATCGGTGCGGGAAACCTCGCCCGGGGAATCGAGCTCACCTCGCCCGAGCTTGCCGAGAAGCTCTCGATCGCAGGCACGCCCGAGGAGTGCGTCGAGAAGATCCAGCGGGAGATCTCGCCCACGGGGATCAACCACATGATCCTCGCGATCACGGACGCCGCCCTCGTCAAGGCACTCATGGGCCGCGAGCTCGAGGGCGTCGCAGACGTCGACACGCAGCTCCGGCTGATCCATGACCGGGTCATGCCGGCGTTCGCGTAGCGTTCGGGAGCGGGCCAAGACGCAATAGGCTCCATCGATGATCACCGTGCACCTCCGCTATGAGATCGACGCCGACAAGCTTTCCGACTTCGCGGAGTACGGGCGTCGATGGATCCACCTCGTCAACAAGCTCGGCGGCACCCACCACGGCTACTTCCTGCCGAGTGAAGGCGACAGCGATGAGGCGTTCGCGCTGTTCAGCTTCCCGTCGCTCGCCGCGTACGAGCAGTACCGCGCTGCAGCGGCGGAAGACGCGGAGTGCATCGAGGCGTACCGGTTCGCGGCTCAGACGAAGTGCATCCGCCGGTACGAGCGCCGGTTCCTGTCGCCCCTGTTCGAATGAGTCGGGCGGTGTCGCGCTCGCTTCCGCGTGCTGCCCCGGGCGACCGAGCGCTAGTCCTGCGCGGGCACGAGCCGGAAGGTCGTCTCGATCACCTGGTCGCCCACCACCGTGCTCACGATCCGCGGTCCATAGCGGTCGTACTTCGTGTGGTACGCGGCGTCGATCGCGGTGTGAGCGTCGGGCGCGGCATCCGTGAACTCGACGTCGCGTTCGACGCCGCCGGCACGGATGCGGCCCCGGCGGCTCGCCTGCGCCCGGCGGAACCACCCGTTGTCGGGGCCGTAGGCCGATCGCACGATCACGTCGTCGCCCGCGCGCACGACCCAGATCGTCACGTACGGCCGCAGCGTCCCGTCGCGCCGGTACGACGCGACCTTCAGTTCCTCGGCGCCGCCGATGCGGCGCAGTTCATCCTCGGTCCAGGTGCTCATCGTTCCTCCATTCTGCGCCGTCGAGCGTCACGGCTCGACGATCACCTTGAGCGCGGTGCGCTCGTCCATCTCGCGGTAGCCCTCGGGGACCTTGTCGAGGGAGACCGTGCGGTCGAAACGCGACCGGGGTCGACCGTGCCGTCGAGCACGCGGGAGGAGCAGGTCGATGTAGGCGCGCACGGCGCCGGACCGCCGGTGAGCGTGATGTTCGGGCCGAACAGGACCCGAACCCGACGGGTGCCTGCTCGTACTGCGGCACGCCGACGCGACTGATCACGCCGCCGGGGCGCACGACGCCGACGGCCTGCTCGTACGCGGGCAGGTGGCCGACGGCCTCGAGCACGACGTGCGTCCCGTCGCCGCCGGTGAGGTCGCGCACCTGCGCGATGCCCTCCTCGCCGCGTGCGGCGACGACGTCGGTCGCCCCGAACTCGCGGCCGAGGTCGGTGCGGGCCTGGTGGCGGCCCATGAGGATGATGCGCTCGGCGCCGAGCTGCCTCGCCGAGAGGACGGCGAGGAGGCCGACCGCCCCGTCGCCGATCACGGTGACTCCTGCCCGAGGTCGACGCCACCCATCAGCGCCGCGTGGTAGCCGGTGCCGTAGACGTCGGAGAGGGTGAGGAGCGACGGGTGCAGCGACGCGTCGACCCCGACGGGCACCTTCACCAGCGTGCCGTCGGCCAGCGGCACGCGCACCGCCTCGGCCTGGCCGCCGCCGATGCCGTTGCCTGCCCAGAAGCCACCATGCCGGCACGAAGTCTGCAGGCCCTCGCGGCAGAAGTCGCACGTGCCGTCCGACCAGGCGAAAGGTGCGATCACGAAGTCGCCGATCGTCGAGGGTCGTGACGTCGGATCCGATCTCCTCGACGACGCCGATGAACTCGTGGCCCATGGGGGTTCCGCCGGGGGTCGCCGGGAGGTCGTGGTACGGGTGCAGGTCGCTGCCGCAGATGCACGCTGCGCACGATCCGAACGATCGCGTCGGTCGGCTTGATGATGACGGGGTCGGGAACGGTCTCGATCCGAACGTCGCCGGCCCCGTACATGAATGCTGCTCGCATGAAAAAGAAGTCCTCCAGAGCGGATGTCTCGTGTCTGTCCTCATCCATGCAACGCGAATGCCGCCGGATGAGGGAGTGCGCGGTGTTCCGGGTACCGGCAGTACCTCCCTCGGCCGACGAACCCGGGCGTAGCGTCGAGGACGTGAAAGACTGGGTTCTGAGCGCGGCGGCATCCGCGGATACTGGTAGGGAGTCGAAGGACGGCGGCCTCGGGGGCCGGCGACCGGAGGGAGCCCACGGTGGACTGGTCGGATGATGACGTCGACTCCGTGATCGACGCGTGGTCGGAGATCCTGCCGGACCTCGACCTCACGCCGCTGGATGTCATGTCGCGCCTGCGCCGCGTGGCGCGCGACCTGCACGGGATCCGCGAGAGCGCATTCGCGGCGGCGGGGCTCCGCGCCTGGGAGTTCGACATCCTCTCGAACCTGCGGCGGGCGCCGAACGGCGAATCGATGACGCCGTCGCAGCTGTCGGCGATCACGAGCACGGCGACGGCGACGGCGACCTATCGGGTCGATCGCCTCGTCGCGCGCGGGATGGTCACCCGGACGGATCATCCCGACGACCTGCGCTCGAGGCTCGTGACGCTCCTGCCCGAAGGCCGGAGCCGCGTGGATGCCGCGATGCGACAGCTCGTCGGCGCGGAGGCCGAACTCATCCGCGATCTCTCCCGCGACCAGGTCGCCACCGTCGTCGAGGCACTGCGCACGATCGCGGCCGTGTCGTCGCAGGCGTCACCGCGCCCGGGTGCGCGGCGCCCGAGGTAGCGCCCGGTCGCCACGCACCTGATCAGGCGAGCGGCTCGATCAGCGAGGCATCCGTCGGGTCGACCGTGCGGGTGTTGTTCACGCGGCGGTCGACCTCGTACGACGAGATGGTCGTCGCCACCTTCTCGGACTCGCCCGTGAGGAGCGCGACCATCTCCTCCTTGCCGGCGTCGTCGAGCTTGACCGGAGTGAGGTACTCGTCCCAGACGTCGCGCTCGAGGAACACCGGCATGCGGTCGTGGATCTCGCCCGACGCGTCGCGCGCCTCACGCGTGATGATCGACATCGAGACCTCCCACTCGTCGTCGACCTTGCGTGCGGTGTAGATGCCGGCGGCGGCGAGCAGCGGCGCCTCGCCGTGCAGGAACCACGCCTGCTTGTTGCCGGGCTCGCCCGTCCACTCGTAGTAGCCCCGCATCGGCACCAGGCAGCGCGACGACGCGAACGCGCCCTTCCACAGCCCGTTGGTGGCGACGGTCTCGATGCGCGTGTTGAACTGCGGCCGCTTGGAATCCTTCATGAAGGAGGGATGGAAGTTCCACACCGCGGCGTCGATCGAGCGGGCGACCTCGCCGGTGTCGGCGTTCTTGCGCTCGCGCACGATCGGCACGAGCTCGGTGGGCGCGATGGAGTACTGAGGTCTCCAGTCGCGGTAGTCGCCGCCCTGCGCGACGAACTCCTGGATCATCTCGTCGACCTTGGCGTCGTTGGCGAAGCGTCCGCACATGCTGCCAGTCTGCACCCGTCCGCCGACGTTGAGCACGCGCTTATGATCGCTGCTCGACTCAACGCTGCGCGGGCGCGCCTATTCGTCCAGGATCTTCTCGAGGAGTCGGGCCAGTGCGTCGCGTTCAGAGGGGTCGAGCCGCTGCGTGATGAACGAGCGATCGGTCGACCGCAACGCTGATCCGGTCGCGCAGCGCAGACCCCTCCTCGGTCGCCTCGAGGAATTTGACACGCCGATCCTTTCCCGGGCAGCGCCGAGCCAAGCCGCGTTCCTCGAGCTGGTCGGCGAGACCCGTGATATACGACGGATCGCAGGCCAGATGGTCGGCGAGTGCACGCATCGGCGTCGGCGTTGCGAGCATCAGCAATGCACGAGCGAGCGGGACGGGAAGCTCGAACGGGGTCACGCTCTCAGCGAACGTCATCTTGGCGCGCTCGGCCACGAGGATGAGCATCCGGGACAGACGGCGGGATTCCTCGAGTTCGGCCTCGCGATCTGACATCCCCACAGAATACCGCATCTGGTCAACAGTTGAGTTTGTAAAGTAATCTGGTACGGTGGTGCCCGAATCAACCCAGGCATCGAGGAGAAGACACATGGCGAATGAGACGGCGACCCGGATTCCATCGACAACCGCCGCGGCCGAGCCGTTCAGTCGGGCACGGCTGGCGATCGCGATCGCGGCAGCGGTCGTGTTGAACGGGTTCCTGGTCGGGCGGGGGCAGCAGCGGGCGCGTCGATGATGATCGATCTGCCCGCGCACGACCCGATCGACGTGGTGATGGTGGTGCTGGCCACCGCCGCGCCGCTGGCCGTCGCCGGCGTCGTCACCTGGTTCATCGCCCGACGCCGGCCGGTGTTCCGCACGTGGGCGGCATGGCTCGGTCTCGGGGTCGCGTTGGTCTCGCTTCCCAGCCCGCTCATGGTCGCCGAGGACCTGCAGACCGGGGCTGGCGTTGGCCGCGATGCACATCGTCGCCGGCGTGGCCTGGTTCATCGGCGTGCGGCGCCCGTCGTCGGCTCGCTGACCGCTGATGGAGAAGAGGATCCAGATGGAGCGCGACAGGTCATTCACCCAGGAGGAGCTGGCCTACCTCGCCGGGCAGCCACTCGGCCGACTCGCCACTGCACAGCCGAACGGCACCCTCCAGGTCAGCCCGGTCGGATTCCGAGTCAACCCCGCCACCGGCACCATCGACATCACCGGGTACCGGATGGCGCAGAGCAGGAAGTATCGGAACGTCGCGGACAACGGCCGAGTGGCGTTCGTGGTCGACGACCTCGCGTCAGTGCGGCCCTGGCGTCCCCGATGCGTCGAGATTCGCGGCCGTGCAGAAACGGTCGTCGACCCACGACTCGGACCGACCATCCGCATCCACCCCGAACGCATCATCAGCTTCGGGCTCGACGAACCCGACACAAACGCCCACAGCCTCACCATCAACGCACGCGACGTTCACCAGCGCCCGCACGGCGCGGAAAGGTTCTGAGAGGCCAGCAAATGTCAGATCGGTACGGGCATTTCAACGACCAGATCATCGACGAGTTCCGTGCGACCGGCGGCATCGTCGACCGATTCGGACGGAGCCTCGTTCTCGATGCACCACGTGGGGGCGAAGAGCGGTATCGAGCGCGATGACGCCGGTCATGAGCATCCGCGTGGACGATGACACCTGGTTCATCGCTGCGTCGAATGCCGGCGCACCGGAGCACCCGGCCTGGTACCACAACCTGCGCGCCAACCCTGACGTCTCGATCGAGACCCCTGACGACGGCGTCGTCGAGGTGCATGCGCGGGTACTGCTGGGCAGCGAGCGCGACGCCGCCTGGACGCGATTCACCGCGGCCAGCCCGGGCTTCAGTCAGTACGAGCAACGCACCTCCCGAGTGATTCCAGTGGTGGAACTGCGCCGACACTAGAGCTCGGCGCAGCGCTCTAGCCCGCCAGCGCGATCGGCAGCACCTCGGCGTTCGGCAGCCCTGCGAGGAACGCCCCGGTCACGAGCAGCTTCGATCCGCGGATGCCGCTGCCCACGATGAGTCGCCCGTGACCGGCGACCGACTCCTCGACGAGGATCGGCCAGTCGGCGGGCAGCCCGACCGGGGTGATGCCGCCGTACTCCATGCCGGTCAGGGCGACGGCGTCGTCCATCGACGCGAACGAGAGCTTGCGGGCGCCGAGGTGCCGCCGCACGGAAGCCGTTCACGTCGGCGCGATCGGACCCGCGCACGAGGCATGCGGCGTACCACGTGCGCTCGCCGCGGCGCGCCTGCACGACCACGCAGTTCGCGCCGTCGGCCATCGAGATCTCGTAGTGCTCGCAGAAGGCGGCGGTGTCCGCGAGGCCGGGGTCGATGGCCGACACGAGCACGTCGGCGGCATCCGCGGCATCCGATGCCTCGATCGCGGCGGCGGTCGGCGCGGCGAGCAGGCCTGGGGAATCGAGGGCGGGCGTGAAGTCGAGGGTTCCGAAGCGCATGGTGGCTTCAGGGTACGACGGATGCCGCGGTCGGCGTGGAGACGGGTGGGCCGGCGCGGTGTCGCGCGCCGGCCCACCCGCTCGTCACGGATCAGGTCGCCGACCAGCCGCCGTCCGACGCGAGCACGACGCCGTTGACGTTCACGCCGTCGTCGCTCAGGAGGAACGTGATCGACGCGGCGAGCGCCTCGGCCTCTGCGGCATCCGGCAGGATCGCCATGGCCTGGCGCACGCGCTCGGCGCCGAGCGGCGAGGCGAAGCTGGCCTCGATGTTCGTGATGGTCGGGCCGGGGGCCACGGCGTTCACGCGCAGGCCGCTCGGGCCGTACATGAACGCGGTCGACTTCGTGAGGCCGACCACCGCGTGCTTCGACGCGGTGTAGGCGACGCCGGCGGCCGAGCCGCGGAGCGCGGCCTCGGACGCGGTGTTCACGATCGAGCCGGCGCCCTGCGCGAGCATCGTCGGCACGACCGCGCGCATGAGCTTCATGGTGCCGTCGACGTTCACCGAGAAGACGCGCTTCCACACGGCGTCGGTGAGCTCGCCGATCGGGGTCATGTCGTCCATGATCCCGGCGATGTTCGCGAGGCCGTCGATGCGCTCGCCCGCGGCCGCGACGATCTCGGCGACCTTCGCGTCGTCGGTGATGTCGGCCACGAGGGTCACGATGTCGGCGCCGGCGTGCTCGCCGGCGAACTCGTCGAGGCGCTCCTGGGAGACGTCGACGGCGATCACGCGGCCGCCCTCGCGGGCGATGCGCGACGCGGTGGCGCGGCCGATGCCGGAGCCGGCGCCGGTCACGATCACGGTCTTGCCGGTGAAGCGGCCCTGGTCGATGCGCTCGACCCACTCGGGGCGCTCGACCTCGGGGATCGCGTCGGCCGCCTCGGTGGTGGGCTCGGGCGCCTCGGTCGAGGCATCCGCTGCGCCGGTGGGAACCTCGCCGGCGGCCGCGCGCGCGACCAGGTCGTCGACCATCTGCTGGCTGAACTGGCCCTTGCTCAGCTTGACGAGGCGCTTGATCGCGAGACGCTGCACGGGCTTGAGCACGTCGGGGTCCTGGCCGGCCTGCGCGAGCAGGTCGCGGATGATCGGGCCGCCGACGGGGTGCTCGAGCCAGGTCTTGATCGAGTCGTCGCCGGTGAGGGGCTTGGGGGTGCTCATGGTGGTTCCTTCTCTTTCTTCGGCTGCGGCGCTGCGAGTGGCAGCGTCGACGTCGGATGCCTCGGCCGCGTGCTCCTACCGGACACCGTTGTCCGGTAGTAAGGTAACACCCATGCCTGAACGTGGGAAGGGAGTTCCGCCGCCCGCGAAACCCAACCGCGGCCCGGCCGCCGGCCCCGCGAATCGCCGTGCGCTCATCGCCGCCGCGCGCGAGGTCTTCGCCGCCGACGGGCTGCAGGCGCCCTTCAGCGCCGTGGCGAAGAAGGCCGGCGTCGGCCAGGGCAGCCTCTACCGGCACTTCCCCGATCGGCTCGCGCTCGCGGTGGCCGTGTTCGACGAGAACATCGACGAGCTCGAGGCATCCGTGGAGCCGCCCGAGGCCACGCTCGACGACCTGCTCGAGGCGATCATCGAGCAGGCCGTGGTCTCGACCGCGCTCATCGACCTGATCTGGTCGAACCGGCACGACGAGCACGTGGCGCACCTGAGCGTCCGGCTCGGGCGCGTCGCCGAGACCGTGCTCGCCCGCGAGCACGCGGCCGGACGCATCGGCGACCACGTCGAGACCGCCGACGTGCTGCTCGCCGTCACGATGCTCGCCGACGTGCTGGCCCGCACGGATGTCGCGGAGCGTCGCGCCGTGGCCAGGCGGGCGCGGGCGATCTTCCACGCCGCGTTCGCCCCGCGCTGAGCTCGGCGACTCCGGAAGGTGGCGACCGCGAGCCCGGCGCTGCGGCCAGCGCCGGGGCCGGCGGCGCCCACCGGATCCCCGCCCTTGCGGCCGCTGTCGTCGGCGAGGAGGATTCGGACATGCCCGAGAGCCTTCGGGACCCGCATCCGCCCGATCCGCACCCCGAACCGGAGCCCGGACCGCCCGCCATGATCGTGGGCGTCGACGGCTCGGAGTCCTCGGTCGCGGCGCTCCGGTACGCCGCCGGCCTCGCGCCGCGGCTCGACCTCCACGTGCGCGCGCTCGCGGTGTGGAACTACCCGTCGTTCGTCTACGGCGGGTACTATCCCGAGCTCGACTGGACGCCGGAGAACGACGCCGAACGCATCGTGCGCATGACGGCCGAGGAGGTGTTCGGCGAGGTGACGCCCGAGTGGTTCGCGACGCGGACCCGCCGCGGCCGGCCTGCGGAGGTGCTCATCGACGAGTCCTCCCACGCCGAGATGCTCGTGCTCGGCAGTCGCGGGCACGGCGGTTTCGCCGGGCTCCTGCTCGGGTCCGTCAGCGCGGCGTGCGCCGAGCACGCGCACTGCCCGGTGCTCGTGGTGCACGGACGCTGAGCGCGGTGCGCTCGCATCGAGGTGTCAGCCCGGTGGTGCACACTGGAGCCGTGATCGCCGAGCATGCCCTGACCTGGAGCCCGCGGCATCCGACCGACCTCCTCCAGACCATCGGTGCGCTCCGGCGTGGAGGCGGCGATCCGACCTACCACCGCGACGAGCGCGGCGCGGTGTGGCGCACCACGCGCACCGACGAGGGCGTCGCGACCCTGCGCTACACCCAGCCCGCGCCCGACGAGCTGCGCTGCGAGGGCTGGGGTCCCGGCGCGCGCGCGGCGGTCGCGTCGGCACCCGAGCTGCTCGGCGAACGTGACGATCCGGCGAGCTTCGAGCCCGGCATCCGCCTGCTCGACGACGCGCATCGGCGCAATCCGGGCCTGCGCATCCCGCGCACCGGCCGCGTGTTCGAGGCACTGGCGCCCGCGATCCTCGAGCAGAAGGTCATCACCCTGCAGGCGCACGACTCGTGGCGCCGGCTCGTGTGGGGATTCGGCGACGAGGCACCGGGCCCGACGCCGCGGAGGATGCGGGTGGCGCCGTCGGCCGAGAGCTGGGCGTCGATCCCCACGTGGGAGTGGCACAAGGCCGGCGTCGACCCGCGCCGTGCGCGCACGATCGTGAACGCGGCGCGGTACGCGTCACGCCTCGAGGAGGCGGTGGGCATGAGCCCCGCGGATGCCGCGGCTCGCCTCACCCTCATGCCCGGCGTCGGCGCGTGGACCGCCGCCGAGGTCGCGCAGCGTGCCCTCGGCGACGCCGACGCGCTCTCGGTGGGCGACTACCACCTGTCGAACTACGTGGGCCATGCGCTCTGGGGCCGCGACATGACCGACGACGAGATGGTCGACGCGATGACGCCGTGGGCGGGCCACCGCTACCGGGTGGTGCGCCTGCTGGGCGCGGCCGGGGTGCGCGGCCGGCCGCGGCGCGGGCCGCGCATGGCGTTCGTCGACCACCGCGCGATCTGAGCGACGAACGGCAGATCGACGGTCCAGACGATCAGCCGGACCTCCGGCTCAACGAAGAGTTCAGTATGGGACGACCGACAGGATCAGCTGGTTGGCTTCCTCGGAGTTCACCCACTGCGCTGGACCGTAGACGCAGACGACTGTCACGGTGCCGTAGCCGGGCCGGGGTCGATGGCCGACTGCCTTCACCATCCCGCCCGGGTAGGCGTAAAGGCGCCACACTGAGTCGTTGCGGTAGAGCACCGTTGGCTGGGTCGCGGGGTCGAGCACGTCGTTGCTGTCCAGGCCGCTCCGGCAGCTCGTCCGGACCGCTGAGGA
Organism: uncultured Actinomycetota bacterium; assembly: GCA_963799015.1. Lineage (GTDB taxonomy): Bacteria > Actinomycetota > Actinomycetes > Actinomycetales > Microbacteriaceae > Agromyces. Next base: position 14,288 of record CAWCWD010000014.1, read on the forward strand.
TGACGCGCTCGAGCGCACTGACCCTCGGGTCGGGTCCGCTTGGGCTTCGTGGTTGATGGACGCGGAAGATCGCCACACCGCGGGATCCGTCTTCGGATGCCGCGACAGTCGACAGTCCCGGCTTCCCGCTCACGGACCAGTCGGGGGGACGGCACATCGCCACACCAACGTCGCGGGCCACGAACGCCTGGTACTGCTCGGAGCCGGCATCCGTCTCGGCGTCGCCCTGGAGGCGGCCATTGAGGTAGAGCTCGACGCGGTATCGACCAGGTCGGACGCACGTGGCGGGGACGTCGGTCACGGCTGCGCCGGTGTTGCCCCAGTACGCGTCGACCCCGCTCGCTGTCTCGGGGTGGAACTGGCCCCCGAAGTCGAAGGCGTCGTAGGTCAGGCGCCCGGACATCAGAGGCATGCCATTCCATGCCTCGACGACGTCATCCAAGCTGTACCACTGAACGGTGAGCCGATCCTGCATCGGATCGAACCCGGGAATCGCCGCCTTCCATTGCAGGATCGACGCGAACACCTCGGCCCGCGCCGAGTTGACCAGGGCGGGAGAGTCGTCATTTCCAACTCCATAGCTCGTCGCCACCATAAGTTCCTTCATTGCGGTGATGTCGTCGTCCGATGGCGGATCGGCTGCTTCGCGAAGGAGACCCAGGGGTGTCAGCGCTGCGCTCACCAGGTCCCGTTGCTGGTTAGGCGGCAACAGAGCGACCTGCTCGCCGACCGAACGGTACGCGTTCTCCGCACCCAACACGTCGCCGGTCCCGAGCAACGCCAGGCCCAGGTTCATCTCGCCGATGAGCTGGTTGACATGGGGCGCGCCGTGTTCCTCCTCGTAGGCCGCGCCGAGATCCAACCCTGCGCGGGTATACCCCAGGCTCTCCTCCATGTCGGCCATCGAGCCCGGTCTGGATCGAGCGGTGGAACAGCATCGCCCCGAGGTTGAGGAAGACACCGGCGGAATCGGCGCGATTCTCACGGGCGGCCTCGAGCTCCGCGATCGCTTCATTCACCGCATGTTCGGTGAACGCCGCGCGGAGCCCGAGGCCGGGTGCGCTGCCCGCCTGCATGAGCGCATGTGCTCGTTCGCGGTGCGCCAATCCGAATTCCGGCCGCTCTTCGATCGCCGTGGCGAATTGCTCCTCTGCTTCGACCGGGTCCTGCCGGGCTTGAGCAACGAAGCCGGCCGCGTACGCCTTCGCAGCGGCCGCCGCCTGCGTACCGGAGGCTGGCACGGGTTCGGCGAGGGCCATCCCGCTCCGCGCGGCGGCGGCGAGGATCAGCACAGTTCCGACTGACGCCAGAACCTGTCGGACGCGGCGATCCCGAAAGATCAGCGACAGGCCGAGTAGGTAGGCCGCCACCGCGAGCCACGCGAGCACCGACAGGTACGCCCCGGCGCGAGCACCCCACGCCCGGGAGGCGGCGTTGGCGGCATCCTGCAATGCCGCCAATCTCGCCGACGCCTCCCAGACCTCGGCGCGAACGTCACGAAGCGCTTCGCTCGACACACCGGCGCTTCCCAAGTCGTCCGCCAGTTCGCTGCGTTCCTCATGGCGTTGGGCGAGCTCGTCGAACTTCCCGGCTTCGCGGGTCATCCGATCCGCCTCCGCAGTGTCGCCCGACCACGCGGCATATGACGCGCGTTGTGCCGCGTCCCAGGCATCGACGTGCGCGGAGAGCGCCAACTGGTACGAGTCGATCTGGACCGCCAGAGCTTCCTCGGCTGAGCGCAGGGCTCCGATCGCCTCCACGCCCAGATCCCGGGCGCGCCACGCTTCGTCATCGGAGCTGCTCGATGCTCGGCCGTGGAGGTAGCCGACGCCCGCTCCGAGCAATGTCGCGACCGCAATGGCTATGGCGATGTAACGCGTGAATCGCGACGTGGGCGGGTCGCTCGGATTCGTACTCGCCGTCGCCCCCGGTCGGGTCGGCACGGCAGCCACATCGCCTACGATGTCGTCTCGTTCCATGCCCTCCAGCCACCTATGGACGCGCGGAATTCGGGTCGCAATCAGTGCAAAGGCGACCGCGGTCGCACCGACGAGGATCGGCAGCGCCGCGGCGAGATCGAGCGTAGCGAAGTAGACGATTCCACCGAGAGCGCTTGCCGCCCCGAGTGACGCGAGCCAGAGACCGCGTCGTCCCCCAGCCACGTGGGCGAGCGTGAGCAGGAACAGTGCGGACACCAGGATCACGACGACCAGGACGGTGTATGTGGTCAGCTCGGCGGCACGGTCGGCTTCGGCCCGGTCAGCTCGCTGGATACCCGGAACAACCGCCAGTCGGAGTTGAGGGCGAGGCGCCGGCGTCATCGGCGTCGTACACGTGCGTCCCCGCTGGTCGAGTCCGGTTGCCCGGCGCGGAGGAAGCGCACAGAGCTGGGCGTAGCGGGCGACAGCCGTCTGCGCCCCGAGGTCCGACTGCGCAGCCCGCTCAGGATCCTCGGTCCGAGCAGCCTCGGCGTCCTCGACCCTCGCGCCCAAGGCGTACACGTCCTGGTCGAGGTACGCAGTGATCCGCTGGTCCTGGGCCACCACGGCGTCGATCTGCTGCTGGACCTGTTGCTCCTCGGCCCACTGCTGGGATGCGAGGGCGTCGAGGTCTGCGGCTATTCCGGCGCGCTCGCCGGCCACGTACGAAACGTAGGCGCTGACGAGAGAGATCGCCGCCAAAGCGAGGGCGATTCGCAAGCGAAAGTTTCGCGGCTGGAGGAAGACGTCGACGCGGCGAGCCACCCGACCCCTCCGCGGGGGCGGGCCAGACTCCCCATCCTCTGGATGGAGCGTCGTGTCGACGGTGTCGCCGGTGTCGCCGGTGTCGCCGGTGTTCCCCGGCAGCGTCATGGCTTGGGACCCCCTTGTCCGCGCGTGCAGTACAGCTGGCCACGCCCTACGCCCGCGACGCTATCCGCGCTGCGGCGCTCCCGCCAGACCGCATGCGGGGGGTGTGATGAGGCCTCGGTCGGCCCTGCAGGCCGACCTCAGGCCGCCGGATGCGGCAGCGTGCGGGCCGATCTGTCGTGCGCGAGTCCCCACTCGGTGAGCGGCTGCAACAGCTCGATGAGCCGGAGGCCGTCGGTGCTCGGCGAGTAGTTGATCGTCACCGGGGTCGTCGCCCGCACGTGTCGCTCGATGAGCCCCTCGGCCTCGAGCTCGCGTAGGCGTGCGGCGAGCACGCGATCGGAGATGCCGGTGACGGCGACGCGGTACTCCGAGAACCGTCGCGCCCCGCGCACGCCCGCGAGCAGGATCGCCGCGTTCCACTTGCGTCCGGCGAACTCGACCGTCGACTGGAATCTCCGGCACGCCTCCTCGTCGATGTGCCCGAGCTCCTCGAGTCGTGCGCTGGTCGTGCGCTTCACGGCCACCTCCTGCTTACTTCAAGTAAGCAGCTTACCACCGGGATGCGGCGCGGCGTCCCGTGCACCACCATGGAGAGCACGCACCCCTACCGACCGATCGGAGCACGATGTACTACGGCCACGAGCTGCAGTTCGGCACCTTCATCACGCCGACGAACGACCCGCCGCAGGCGGCCGTCCGTCTCGCCGAGCTCGCCGAGGCATCCGGATACGACCTCGTCACGTTCCAGGACCATCCCTACCAGCCGCGATTCCACGACACGTCGACGCTCCTCACGTGGGTCGCGGCGCGCACCGAGCGCATCCACCTGGCGGCGAACGTCACCAACCTGCCGTTGCGCCCGCCGGCGGTGCTCGCCCGCGCCGCCGCGAGCCTCGACCTGCTCTCGGGCGGTCGATTCGAGCTCGGCCTCGGCGCCGGCGGCTTCTGGGACGCGATCGAGGCCATGGGCGGCCGCCGCCTCACGCCGGGTCAGGCCGTCGACGCGCTCTCCGAGGCCATCGACGTCATCCGCGGCGTCTGGGACCAGGGCGAGCGCGCGCGGTTGGAAGTCGACGGGCAGTACTACCGGGTCAGCGGCGCGAAGCGCGGGCCGGCACCCGCGCACAACATCCCGATCTGGATCGGCGCCTACAAGCCGCGGATGCTGCGGCTCACCGGTCGCAAGGGCGATGGCTGGCTGCCCACCCTCGGCTACATGAAGCCCGGCCAGTTCGCTGAGTCGAACGCGACGATCGACGAGGCTGCGCGTCGCCGCCGGACGCGACCCGCGCGAGATCCGGCGCATCGTGAACATCGGCGGGCGGTTCTCGGCGGCCGGCGGCGGGTTCCTCGACGGGCCGGCCGCGCAGTGGGTGGAGCAGCTGCTGCCGTACGTCGTCGACGACGGCGTCGGCACGTTCATCCTCGCGAGCGACGACCCCGGAACGATGCAGCACTTCGCCGAGGAGGTCGCGCCCGCGCTCCGCGAGGCCGTCGCGCGCGAGGTGCGCCGCACGGATGCCGCGACGGTCGCCGCTCCGACCTGGGTCGGTCGCAGCACCGCGGTGCGCGCGAAGCGCCGCGACGGCATCGACTACGACGGACTGCCCACGGCGCTCGCCGCCCACGCGGTCGAGCCCGGCGACGCCGGCTACGCGCGCGTGAGGTCCACGTACCTGCGGGGCGGCGCTCCGGGACTCGTGCTCCGGCCCGGCGACGCGGAGGAGGTCGCGCTCGCCGTGGCGTTCGCGCGTGCCCACCGCGACGTGCCGCTCGGCGTGCGCAGCGGCGGCCACGGCATCAGCGGCCGGTCGACGAACGACGGCGGCATCGTCATCGACCTCGGCCGACTCGACGCGATGGAGGTGCTCGACGAGTCCGCGCGGCTCGTGCGCATCGGGGCGGGCGCCCGCTGGAAGGACGTCGCGGCCTTCCTCGCGCCGCACGGCTGGGCGCTGAGCTCGGGCGACTACGGCGGCGTCGGCGTCGGCGGCCTCGCCACGGCGGGCGGCATCGGGTGGCTGGTGCGCGAGCACGGGCTCACGATCGACCACGTGCGGGCCGTCGAGCTGGTGCTCGCCGACGGCAGCATCGTGCGAGCGGATGCCGCGCAGCATCCGGAGCTCTTCTGGGCCGTTCGCGGCGCCGGCGCGAACCTCGGCATCGTCACCGCGTTCGAGTTCGAGGTCGACGAGGTCGGCGACATCGGGTTCGCCCGGCTCGCCTTCGACGCGAGCGACACGGCCGGATTCCTGCAGGCGTGGGGCGACTGGGTGGTCGACGCACCACGCGACCTCACGAGCTTCCTCATCATGGGCGGCGCCCGGCCGGGGGAGCCGCCGGTCGCGCAGGTCATGGCGGCGGTCGACTCCGACGACCCCGAGACGGTGCTCGCCCGCCTCCAGCCGCTCGCCGAGGCCGCGCCGCTCGTCGCCCAGGACGTGCGCATCACGAGCTACCGGGCGGTCATCTCGAACTCCGACGACTCGGCGCACGGCGGCCGAGGGCGAGCCGACCGCGCAGGTCGGGGCTCATCGGCCGCATCACGCCGGAGTTCGCCCGCGACGCCGCGCGGTTCCTCGAGAGCGGCGCCACGTACTTCTTCCAGCTGCGGGCGGTCGGCGGCGCGGTGCACGACGTGCCGGCGGATGCCACGGCGTTCGCGCACCGGTCGGCGGAGTTCTCGGTGGTCGCGTTCGGCTCGAACCGCCAGCAGACGAGCGCCCGGTGGCGGGAGCTCATCGGCCCCCACCTCGACGGCGCCTACCTGAGCTTCGACACCGAGCAGGGCGACGAGCAGGTCGAGGCGGCGTTCCCGCCCGCGACGCTCGCGCGGCTGCGCGCGATCAAGGCACAGGTCGACCCCGAGAACCTGTTCCGCGACAACGCGAACATCCGGCCGCAGTAGGTCGGCGACCGGGGCTGGGGGAGGGTTTCGAGACGCCTGCTGCGCGGGCTCCTCAACCCGCAGAGTGCGCGCGCTCCTCAACCCGCAGAACCGAGACGCCCGCTGCGCGGGCTCCTCAACCCGCAGAGTGCGCGCGGGCTCCTCAACCCGCAGATGCGGTCAGGCGCCGAGCAGCGCGTCGAGGCGCGGGTGCAGGTGCCGGGTCACGAGCACGGATGCCGCGTGCCGAGCGCCGGCCCGCAACGCCTCCGGCAGCGGCGACCCCGTGAGCGTCGCGTCGAGGACGCCCGCCATGAAGGCGTCGCCCGCGCCGTTGGTGTCGCGCACGTCGACCGGCTCCGCCGCGACCCGGTGCCGGGTCATCCGCTGGTCGACCGCGACGGCGCCGCGTGCCCCAAGCGTGCACACCACGAGCGACGCACCGCCCTCGATGCAGCGCTCCATGAACGGCAGCGGGTCATCGCCGATCCGATCGGCGTTCATGAAGATCGCGTCGGCCGCCTCGATGAACGGGCGATGGAACCCGGCCTCGCCGTCGTAGTCGTGGATGTCGGTCCAGATCGGTCGGCCGGTGGCGCGTGCCGCCTCGATGAGCCCGAGCGAGAGCGGAGCGAGGTCGAGCACGATCGCGGCGGCATCCGTCATCGCCGCGACCGCGTCGGGAGCCGGCCGACCGTCGAGGTCCTGCGGCGTGGCGAGGTAGAGCGAGACGCGCTCGCCGTCGCGCGTCATGAGGTTGAGGTGGCGCTCGGTGGTGCCGCCGTCGCCCGCGAGCAGGTCGACGCCGGCCTCGCCGAGCACCCGGCGCACCCGCTCGCCCTCGACGTCGCCGCCGAGCAGGGCGTGCAGGGTCACCGGGCGCCCGAGGCCCGCGAGCCCGAGCGCCTTGCCCGCCGAGGTGCCGCCGACCGTCTCCCAGTCGCCGAGGGCGAACTGCATGTGCGGTACCGGCTCGGGCAGGTGGTCGAGCAGCACGATGCGATTCCAGGAGGCGGGCCCGGCGATGAAGACGTGATCGGTCATCCGTACATTCTGGCGTGACGCAGGGGCGGGGCCGCATGCGTGCGACAGGATGAGGCCATGAGCACGACGAGCTGGCCGACGGATGCCACGGACCTGCTGCCCGACGACGGGTACGCCGGCACCCTGGTCGGGCGTGCCTGGGTGCCGGAGGTCGGCGGACCGAGCGTCGTGGCGATCCGCGCGTCGGGCGTCGTCGACGTCTCCGCGACGTTCCCGACGATGCGCGCGCTCACGGAGTCGCCCGACCCTGCTGCGGCCGTCGCGGCGGCCACCGGCCCCGCGATCGGGACGTTGGGGGACCTCGTCGTCAACACGCCGCCCGAGCAGCGCCGCACCGATCGCCCCTGGCTGCTGTCGCCGATCGACCTGCACGTCGTGAAGGCGGCCGGCGTCACCTTCCCGGTGTCGATGCTCGAGCGGGTCATCGAGGAACGGGCTCGCGGCGACCAGGACACGGCCGCCGCGATCCGAGCGGAGATCCACGCGGCGATCGGCGGCGCGCTCGACACCCTGCGACCGGGCTCCGCCGAGGCCACCCGACTCAAGTCGCTCCTCATCGAGCGCGGATGGTGGAGCCAGTACCTCGAGGTGGGGATCGGGCCCGACGCCGAGGTGTTCACGAAGGCGCCCGTGCTCTCGACGGTGGGCGCCTGCGTCGACGTCGGCGTGCACTCCGCATCGGCGTGGAACAACCCCGAGCCCGAGGTGGTGCTCGTCGTGTCATCCGACGGGCGGATCGTCGGGGCGAGCCTCGGCAACGACGTCAACCTGCGCGACGTGGAGGGCCGGAGCGCCCTGCTCCTCGGCAAGGCCAAGGACAACAACGCGTCAGCCTCGGTCGGCCCGTTCATCCGACTGTTCGACGCCGGCTACGACCTCGACGCGCTCCGGGCCTCGGTCGTGCGGCTCTCGGTCGCCGGCAGCGACGGGTACCGCCTCGACGAAACGAGCGAGCTCGCACGCATCAGCCGCGACCCGGACGAACTGGTGCAACAGGTGATCGGCGCCCATCATCAGTACCCCGACGGCTTCGTGCTCTACCTCGGCACGATGTTCGCCCCCGTCGACGACCGCAACGAGCCGGGCCGGGGATTCACCCACCACGACGGCGACCTCGTGCGCATCGCCGAGCCGCGACTCGGCACCCTCGTCAACCGGGTGCGGTCGAGCGAGTCGGCGCCGCCGTGGACGTTCGGCATCGACGCCCTCTACCGATCCCTCGCCGCCCGCGGCCTGCTGCGCTGACCCGGGAGGCTCGGCGCCGCACCGACCGCTACTCGAGCCACTCCCTACTCGAGCCACTCCGTCTCGAACGTCGGGTTCGCGTGGATGTTCGTCGACACGAACGGCTCGCCCCCCACGACCGCGAACTTGTGCGGCGTGAAGGCCGGCACGACGAGGACCTGCCCGCCGGATGCCTCGAGCCGCTCGTCGCCCACGGTGAACACCGCCCGCCCGTGCCGCACCACGAAGGTCTCGGTGTACGGGTGCTGGTGCAGCCGCGGCCCCGCCCCGTCGCGTGACGAGTACACGAAGATCAGCGACACCTGCGAGCCGATGGTCACGCCCTCGATCTCGTCGTTCCAGTGCAGGTCGTCGGTCGCGGCATCCGGTCGCACATACGTGAGCACCATCCGGTCCTCCCTCTCCTCGTCGAGTCGAAACGCGCGGCCACGATAACGCGAGCGTCCGGATGCCGCCACCGCGGGAGGTTCTTCTGTCAGCCATGCAAAAGATGTGCGTGGAGCGGGCAGGTAAGAGCCGGACCTTCGTTGACATATGGATCTCACCAGCATTAGTGTCGAGGCACTATATGTCGTCTGTGGCAACATATTCACCACGATGTGGCAGGCGACTTCCGCAAGGTCCAGCTCGAAGGAGAGAACGACCAATGAAGCAACGCGTCCGTCGCCTGATCACCGGGGTCTGCGCCATCGGTGTCACCGCCAGCCTGGGGCTCGTCGCAGCCCCCGCCTTTGCCGAGAGCACTGACGAGTACAGCGTGCTCGTGGTGGGTCAGACACTCGGGTTCCGCCACTCGCACATCGACGACACGACCAATGCCGTCATCCGGATGGGCGAGGAGAACGGGTTCAGCGTTGACGTCTGGGACTCTCGCCAGCCGAGCCTCACGCTCGCGTCGACCCCGTTCACGACCGCGGCTGATCTCTCGAAGTACGAGACGATCATCTTCGCCTCGCCGGTGGACGCGACAAACAACCTCGACCCCAACCGTCCGCGACTGCTCAACGACTCCGAGCTCGAAGCGTTCCAGGGCTACATCCGCGACGGCGGCGGATACGTCGGCCTGCACGCCGCGACCGACTCGATGCACACGGTGTCGTGGTACAGCGAGCTCACCGGCGGCGGAGCGCGCTTCCTCAACCACCCCGCGCAGCAGACCGCCACGATGCGCGTCGAGAGCCCGGCGCACCCGTCGACCGAGATGCTGCCGACCGAGTGGGTGCGCTTCGACGAGTGGTACAACTTCACGACGAACCCGCGTGAGGACGTCCACGTCCTCATCACCCTCGACGAGTCGACGTACAGCCCGGGCAACGGTGCAATGGGCACCGACCACCCGATCGCCTGGTGCCAGAACTTCGAGGGCGGACGCTCCTGGTACGAGGGTGCCGGACACACCGATGCGTCGTGGGCGGACCCGCTCTTCCTCGAGCACATCCTGGCCGGCATCGAGTGGACCGCAGGCGTCGTGAGCGGTGGCGGCGACTGCGTCACGTTCAGTGAGGTCGACGAGATCCTCGCCGGCGTCCCCGCGTCGGTCGAAGAACACGCAGCTCGGCGGTGACGTCGCCGCGTACCTCGCGGAGGCGGAGGCGTCGGCAGACGCCGGCGACCACTCGGCGGCGGTTGCCACGCTGAACCAGGCCTGGGCCAAGGCGCACGGCATCCAGGATGAGGTCCTCGTCGAGAAGATCGCCGATCTCATCGAGTGGCAGGAGGGCCTGCTCTGACGCCCAGCAGTTAGCCGGGCCACACGGGAAGCCCCTGCGCCACTGTCGCAGGGGCCTCCTCGTGTGGTGGGATGACGGGGTGGGGGCGATCGTCGCGAGCGCAACGGGGCTGAGTTCCGCGGAGGTCGCGGAGCGGGTCACCCGCGGCGAGACCAACGCGTTCGAGAGCCCGACGAGCCGCAGCGCGTGGAGCATCATCCGCGCCAACGTGTTCACGATCTTCAACGCCATCATCGCGGCCTGCTTCCTGATGCTGCTCCTCATCGGCCGCTGGCAGGACGCGCTCTTCGGGTTCAGCGCCATCGCCAACACGATCATCGGCTCGGTGCAGGAGTTCCGCGCCAAGCGCTCGCTCGACAGGCTCGCGCTCATGCACGCCCCGCACGCGCGGGTGCTTCGCGACGGCACTGAGCAGGAGGTCGCGCTCGCCGACGTCGTGCTCGGCGACCTGCTCGTGCTGCGGGCGGGCGACCAGGTCGCCGCCGACGCGCAGGTCCTCAGCTCCGAACGCCTGCAGCTCGACGAGTCGATGCTCACGGGGGAGTCCGATCCGGTCGACAAGGCGGCGGATGACGCGGTGCTGTCGGGCTCGATCGTGATCGGCGGCGGCGGCACCGCAGTGGTCGACAAGGTGGGCGCGGACTCGTTCGCCAACAAGCTCTCGAGCGAGGCCAAGCAGTTCTCGCTCGTGGCATCCGAGCTGCGTTCCTCCATCAACCGCCTGCTGGGCTGGATCGCCTGGATCATCGGCCCGATCAGCCTGCTGGTGCTCAATGCGCAGATGGTGACGAAGGGTGGCTGGGTCGAGGCCATCGAGAGCGGCGCGTGGCAGGATGCCGCGGTGGCGTCGATCGCGGCGATCGTCGCGATGATCCCGCTCGGCCTCGTGCTCATGACCAGCATCGCGTTCGCGGTCGGCGCCGTGCGGCTCGCGAACCGGAACGTGCTCGTGCAGGAGCTGCCCGCCGTGGAGGGGCTCGCCCGCGTCGACCTCATCTGCCTCGACAAGACCGGCACACTCACCGAGGGCGACATCGTGTTCGACGCGGCGCATCCGCTCGCCTCGCAGGCGCCCGACGGCTGGACCGACGTGCTCGCCTGGTACGGCGCCGAACCCGAGGCCAACGCCACCGCGCGCTGCCTCATCGAACCGTATCCCGTGCAGCGGATCCTCGAGCCCGCGGCGCGCATCGCGTTCTCGTCGGCGCGCAAGTGGAGCGCGGTCGGGTTCCCCGGGTCGGGCACGTGGGTGCTCGGCGGGCCCGAGATGGTGTTCGCGGCATCCGGCGACCCGAGTGCGAGCGGCGCCACGGCGCCGGATGCCGCGACCAGCACGACGATGGCGACTGATGCCGCGGCGCGTGGCGACCTGCGCGCCAAGGCCGCCCAGCTGGCCGCCACCGGCCGTCGCACCCTCGTGCTCGCGCACAGCCCCGAGGAGCTCACCGACGAGCGCGCCGAGGCCGAGCGCCTGCCCGGGTCGCTCACCGCGGTGACGCTGCTGACCTTCCGCGAGAGCGTACGACCCGACGCCCGCGACACGCTCGAGTTCTTCGCCGCCCAGGGCGTCGCCGTGCGCATCATCTCGGGCGACAACCCGCAGACGGTGGCCGCGATCGCGCGGGAGGTGGGCGTCGACGCCGCCCGGGGCTACGACGCACGCGAGCTGCCGACCGACCTCGACGAGCTCGGCGAGGCGCTCGAAGAGCACGTGGTGTTCGGCCGGGTCACGCCCGTCGCAGAAGAAGGACATCGTCACCGCGCTGCAGCGTCGCGGGCACACGGTCGCGATGACGGGCGACGGCGTCAACGACGCACTGGCCATCAAGGAGGCCGACATCGGCATCGCGATGGACTCGGGGTCGGCCGCCACCAAGGCGGTGGCCCGACTGGTGCTCCTCGACGGCCGGTTCTCGCAGCTGCCGGGCGTCGTCGCCGAGGGTCGCCAGGTCATCGCGAACATCGAGCGGGTGTCGATGCTCTTCCTCACGAAGACCGCCTACTCCACGGCACTCGCGGTGCTCTTCGGCGTGATGCTGCTGCCGTTCCCGTTCCTGCCGCGCCAGCTGTCGGTGACCGACGGCCTCACGATCGGCATCCCCGCGTTCTTCCTCGCGCTCATGCCGAACGCGCGCCGCTACATACCCGGGTTCCTCCTGCGCTCGCTGACCTTCGCGATCCCGGCCGGCATCATCATCGCGCTCGTGCTGGCGCTCTACAGTCGCATGGCCACGGATGCCGGCATCCCCGAGGACGAGCTCCGCACCGGGTCGACGATGATCCTCGGCATCGTCGGCCTCTGGGTGCTCACCGTGCTGTCGCGTCCGATCGACGGCTGGAAGATCGTCATCATCGGCGCGATGATGATCGGCCTCGTGCTCGTCTTCGCCATCCCGCCCGTGGCCGACTTCCTGCAGTTCGTCGAGCTGACGCTGCCCACGGCGCTGCTCGTGATCGCGGCATCCGTGACCTCGATCGCGGGTGTCGAAGTGGTGAGGTTCGTGCATCGACGAGCCGTGCGACGGATGGTGCCCTCGGTGCCCGCCGCGCTCGTCGCGACGGTCAGGCGGACGGCTCCGGGCGTGCCGCCATCGACCGACGGAAGAACTCCGCCGACCGTCCCACCCACAACGCGAGGATGATCAAGGCGGTCACGACGCCGCCGATCCCGAACGACGACCACGAACCCGCGTCGGCAGGGTTGGCGATGACGTCGATGGCCGAGACCAGGGCCGACAGCGAGAGCAGCACCGTGACGAAGATGCGCGCCGAGTTCCTGCCGCGCGTCAGCCCCGAGGCCATGGCGATCGTGAGGAGCCCGAGGAGGATCATGCCGGCTCCCCAGAGTGTGACCGGGTATGCGTCGCCCGACGCCCGCACCGCGTCGTCGTAGCGGAGCAGGATCAGGAGGATTCCGGCGATGATGTCGAGGACGCCCGAGATGTAGGTGAGCACCACGACGACGATCACGCGCTTCGGCGGGCGCGGCCCTTCGGGTTCGTCGCTCATGTCGCCCCCTCCCGGCGCCGTCCTCGGCGTTCGAGTCCAGCATACGAGCGGCACCCCGGCGGCGGTTCGATACGCTGGGCGTCCGCCCGCTGACTGCGCGGATGCCGACGCGCGCAGTGATCCGAAGGAGGAGCCGTGCCCCGTTTCGATCTGCCCGTGGACGAACTCCGCGCGTACCGGCCCGAGGTCGCGGAGCCGGCCGACTTCGACGAGTTCTGGGCGACGACCCTCGCGGAGTCCCGTGCGCTCGCCGAGGCGCCCCGACTGACGCGCGTGGACTCGGCACTCAGCTCGTTCGAGGTCTATGACGTGTCGTTCAGCGGCTTCGGCGGCGATCCGGTCGGCGGCTGGTTCATCGTGCCGACCGCTGCCGACGGGCCGCTGCCGACGGTCATCGAGTACAACGGCTACGGCGGCGGGCGCGGCCTGCCGCACGAGCGGCTCGCGTGGGCGGCATCCGGCCATGCGTACTTCTTCATGGACACCCGCGGGCAGGGCAGCACGTGGGGCGCCGGCGGCGGGACCGCCGACCCGCACGGCACGGGCCCTTCGGCTCCCGGCTTCATGACACGCGGCATCGACGACCCGGCCGCCTACTACTACCGCCGAGTCTTCACCGATGCCGTGCTCGCGGTCGACGCGGTGCGGTCGCTCGACGCCGTCGACGCCGACCGTGTCGCGGTGTGCGGCGGCAGCCAGGGCGGCGGCATCGCGATCGCCGCCGCCGGTCTCACCCCGGGGCTCGTGGGCGCGATGCCCGAGGTGCCGTTCCTCTGCCACTTCGAGCGCGCCGTGGGCATGACCGACCGCGACCCGTACCAGGAGATCGTGCGCTACCTCTCGGTGCACCGCGACGCCTGGCCGCGCGTCTTCGAGACGCTCTCGTACTTCGACGGGGTCACCTTCGCGAAGCGCGCGACCGCGCCGGGCCTGTTCTCGGTCGGCATCATGGACCTCGTCTGCCCGCCGTCGACGGTGTACGCGGCCCGTAACCACTGGGGCTCGATGAACGACGCCGGACTGCGGGCCGACATCGTGGAGTACGCCTTCAACGGGCACGAGGGCGGCGCGGGCGTGCACTGGCCCAGGCAGGCGGCATGGCTCGCGGAGCGGCTGGCCGAATCGAGCGAGCGCATGCCGCATCCGCTCACCGGGCTCGATGACGTCATGATCGCCGCCCGACGGAGTGGAACGTGACCGTCGGCGGTTCGCTCGCGATCGACGCGGGCCAGTCGGGCATCAAGGTGCGCCATGCGGATGCCGCGGGCGTGTCCGAATGGGCCGGACCCGGCATCCGCACCGACCTGCCGCTGCTGCCGCAGCTCGCGCGCGTCATGGAGGACTCGGTCGCCGCGGGTCGCACGTTCGGCACGGTCGGACTCGGGGTGTCGGGGCTGACGTCGGAGGAGTCCGACGCCGGGTACCTGCTCGCGGCCGCGGTGCAGCACGGTGTTCGAGTCGTTCATCTCGCGCACGACTCGATCACCGCGTACCTCGGTGCACTCGGCGACGACCGCGGTGCCGTCGTCGCCTCGGGCACCGGCGTCGTCACGCTCGCGGTGGGCCGCACCGAGGTGGCGCGGGTCGACGGATGGGGCTACCTCATCGGCGATGCGGGCAGCGGGTACTGGCTGGGCCGCGCCGCGCTCGACGCCGTGATGCGTGCGCACGACGGCCGTGGCGAACCGACCGCGCTCAGCGAGTTCGCGCTCGCGGAGTTCCCCGACCTCGACCGGGCGTACATCGAGCTGCAGGTGGATCTCGGCACGGGTCGGGCGCATCGCCGCGTACGCGCGGCACGTCGCCGACGCGGCGGCCGCGGGCGACGCCGTCGCGCTGGTCGATCGTGTCCGAGGCCGGGCGCGAGCTCGCGGCATCCGTGATCGCCGGCCTGCGACGCGTCGGTGAAGCGGATGCCGCGGCGCCGCGGATCCGCGCCGTCGGCGGCGTCTTCGGCGGTACCGCGCTGGCCCGCGCCTTCACGTCGGCGGTGCTGGAGCGCCTGCCGGGGGCGGAGATCCGCATCGGCGAGGCCCATCCGCTCGACGGCGCCGCCGCGCTGGACGCCGTCGCGCCGACGAGCGCCCTCGCCGCGCACATCGCGACGGCGACCGCACCGACCGCGGGTTGAGGAGCGCCGACGCAGCCGACGAGTCTCGAAACCCGCACGTCTGCCGGAAGGGGTTTCGAGCGCCGGCTGAGCCGGCTCCCAACCCGCAGCAGTGCCGCTATGCCCGCGTGAGGAACGCCTCGATGCGGTCGAACGCACCGACCCAGACCATGGTCTGGAAGAAGTCGCGGACCTCGGGGGTCGGGAACCCGGTCTGCTCGACAGTCACGAGGGTCCCCGCCTCGATCGCCACGAACGTGACGACGACGTGCGTTGACATCGTCTGGCCGCTCGGGTCGCTGCCCGACGACTCGGTGACGAGCCGGTGCGGGCGGTCGATCTCGAGGAACACCTGCTCCTCGCGGAACAACGTGTCGCGGTTCGGCCCCCACACGGCGACCTGCTTGCCGCCGACCCGGAGGTCGACCTCGATCTCGACGACGCCCGGCTCCTCGTCGAGGATCGAGTACCAGATCTTCTGCTTCTCGGCGTCGGTGTAGGCGTCGAAGACCTCCTCGGGCGTCGCCGGGAGTTCCCGCGTCATCCGCAGCCCGATGGTCTCGCTCGTGTCGATGTCGCTCATGATTCCGTCCCCTTCCTGAGGGTGAAGTAGACCTGGAGGCCGTCGAGGCGACGCTCCCAGAGTCGCTGGTAGAAGCTGATCCATGCCATCGCGTCGTCCAAGCGCTCGGTGCCGAGCTGGACCTGCCGCACCCGGCCGACCTTCTCGGTGGTGACGAGGCCGGCGGCCTC
Organism: uncultured Actinomycetota bacterium; assembly: GCA_963799015.1. Taxonomy (GTDB): domain Bacteria; phylum Actinomycetota; class Actinomycetes; order Actinomycetales; family Microbacteriaceae; genus Agromyces. Next base: position 29,918 of record CAWCWD010000014.1, read on the forward strand.
GAGCACGTCGACGTGCTTGCGCATGCCCGTGAGCGTCATGCCCGTGGGCTCCGCGAGCTCGGTGATCGTCGCCGGGCCGTCGCCGAGGCGCGTGAGGATGCCGCGGCGCGTCTCGTCGGCGAGGGCGGCGAACGCCCGGTCGAGTGCCAGTTGCTGAACCATGTGGTTCAGTGTATAACACTGAACCGAAAAGTTCAATATCTCCTGGCGCATCCTATTCGCCCCCGGTTCGCCCCGGAATTCTGCGCTGGGGAAGCACCGTCTCTCCGCAGAACCGGTCGACAAGTCGCTGAGTCGACAAATCGACAAATCGACAAGTTGACAAGTTGACTGATTCTGCAGAGGAACTCCCTCTGGCGTTCGGATGGAGACGTTGGCCGACAGCGCGAAGGAGACCGTCACGCAAGGCCATCAGGAGATGCCGACCAACTCCTCGCTGACCTGCCAGAGGCGCTCCGCCGTCGCCTCGTCGTGCGAGCGCGGCGACGAGCGCTTCGGGCGACGGTCGTGGAAGTAGCCGCCCGTGACGCCGTCGAGCTCAGGCGACGAAGCCGCGCCAGACGACCGTGTCCGCGCCGCGCTCGGGGGAGCGCATGAACGGACGCGCCACACCGCTCGTCGCGGCGTACAGCCTCATCTGGTCCTCCGCGCCGAAGGCGGTGCGGGTGACGCCCGGGTGCACCACGTTCGCGGTGACCGGGGTTCCATTCAGGCGGCGCGCCAGCTCGTACGTGAAGAGCACGTTGGCGAGCTTGGACTGGTTGTAGGCGCGCTGGCCGGAGTACCGCGCGGCTCCCTTGAAGGTCGTCGAAGTCGATCCGGCCGAGCGCCTCTGCGCTCGAGGTGACGGTGACGATTCGAGCGCCGCCCTGCGCGACCATCCATCGAGCAGGAGGTTCGTGAGCAGGAACGGCGCGAGATGGTTGAGTGCGAACGTCAGCTCGAGCCCGTCTTCGGTGACATGGCGGTGCGCCCAGAACCCGCCCACGTTGTTGACGAGCACATCGAGTCGCGGGTAGAGCTCCGGCAACTTCCGTAGCGATGCGACGCACCTGCTCCTGCGACGAGAGGTCGGCCTCGAAGACGTCGATCGAGTCGTTGCCCGACTGTCGGCTGAGGTCCTCGGCCGCGGCGGCGAGCCGTGCTCGATCCCGCCCGACGATGCCGACGCGCGCGCCGAGGGCGGCGAGCCCCATCGCCGCGGCCCTGCCGATCCCTCCGGTGCCTCCGGTGACCACGGCATTCCGCCCCGCGAAAGGGGCCGTGACTCGACCATCGATCCTCCGCCCCGGCGCAGCGTCCGGCGGACGACTGCCAGAACACTGCCGACCCGTCTCGCTCGCCAGTCTCGTCCCGGATCGGGGGCGCTGCAAGCCCGGCTCAGGGCGCCTGCCTCCCTCCCGACGGACGGAGGCAGGCGCTTCAGGAGCGGCTGTCTGCTACCCGCGGGTCCACTGCTGGGTCGCGGCCGTCGCGTCGCACGACGCGAGCGCCACGCCCCACTCGTTCTCCGGAGTCGCCAGGCACAGGCCGGGATCGGCGACGCTGCTGACGGTGAGGTCGCTGCTGAGCTCCCACTGCTGGTCGACGGCTCCGGTGCAGTCGGTGATCATCACCTGGGCGCCCGCGACGACGCCACCGACCGGTGCCACGCACATGTCGCCGTAGATGGAGAGCTCCTGCTCGGTCGTCCAGTCGAACGACTGATTCCCGCCGCCGTTGCAGTACCAGAGCCCGAGCGTCGTCCCGGCTGTCGTGGAGAAGCCGGGAACGTCGACGCACACCCCGTGCTTCACGCTCACCAGCGGCTCGCCCGGAGGGGCCGGGGGCTGGTCGTTGAGCTGCTCCTCCTTGAGGAGGCCCCAGCCCCACTGGATCTGCGCCAGGCCCGACTCGTTCGTCACCTCGAGGTCGCCGTCGCCGACCATGGTCGTGAGGGTGTAGGCGTCGTTCGTGCGAAGTCCCGGCCAGTAGACGAGGCCGATGCCCTGGTCCCGAGCCACCTCGGTGAGGGCGCCGAGATACGAGGTGTAGACGTCGCCCTCGTGATTGCCGTAGTTGAGGCCCGTCGTCATGGGCGAGCCGGCCTCGCAGACGACCGTTCGCCAGCCGTACTCGCCGATCCGCGGCAGCAGGTTCTGCTTCCACTCCTCCTCGGTGGTGTGGTCGGCCCAGAACCCGTAGAAGTGCAGCGACAGCAGCGTGCCCTCGAGCTCCTCGGCCGCGCCGACGCCGGTGACGTTGTCGTTGTACCCGGTCCCCGAGATGATCACCCTCTTGCGCGGCACGTCGCTGTGGTCGTCGAGCCACCCGGAGGTCAGCGAGACCCACTCGTCGAGCGTGTAGCCGAACGGCTCGTTCATCGGCTCGAAGTAGACGCGAGGGTTCTTGCCGTACTCCGCGACCACGGTGTCCCACATGGCGTCGAAGGCGGCCTGGTCGTCGACGCGACCGTCCTTCGCGTTGTCGCCCTCCCAGTAGCTGAGGATGACCTTGAAGCCTCGGTCGACGGCGGCGTCGATGGCGCCCTGGTAGGACTCCCACCACTCCGTCCCGACGCTCGAGGGATTGATGGGCAGCCGCACGGTATTGGCGCCCACCTCGTGGCGGAACTCCAGGACGACGTCCGACGCCTTGGCGTAGGTGGTGCGGTAATCGTCGCCGGTGCTCAGCCCCGAGGGCACGACCTCGTCGTCGGCGTAGTTGTCGCGAGGGTCGGCCCAGTTGACCCCGCGGAACTCACTCGTACCGGTAGGGCCGGTCGAGGGAGCGGCGACGGCCGGGAGCGGAACGGCCCCTGCCAGCAGGAGGGCCGCCCCGAGGGCGATCCCGAGTGCGTTTCTCATCGGTCTCCAATCATTCGCGGCGCGTCGATGCGCCTCGATCTGTGGATGTTGACGTCAACATCGTCCCCGAACGTCTCACACCTCGCCCCCCGACCGCAAGGGGTTCCGGCGTCCCGGCTCGTCCGCTCGACTACATCGTGTCGAGGATGCCGACCAGCTGCTCGAACGTGGTCGTCGGGTTCACGATCGCGAAGCGCGTGTTGGGGCGGCCGGCGTGCGAGCTCGGCGTCACGAACGCGCGCTGCTCGTCGAGCAGGCGCGCCGACCACGCGTTGTAGTCCTCGCGCGTCCAGCCCTCGCGCTCGAACACGACCACCGAGAGCTGCGGATCGCGCACGAGTCGCAGGCCCTCGCGCGACTCGATCTCACGGGCGATGTCGTGCGCGAGCCGGATCGAGCTCGTGATCGCCTCGCGGTAGGCGCCGCCGCCGTAGGTCGCGAGCGAGAACCAGAGCGGGAGGCCGCGGGCGCGGCGGGTGAGGTGCGCCGCGTAGTCGGACGGGCTCCACTCGCTCGTCTCGGTGAGCGTGTCGAGGTACTCGGCGTGCTGCGTGTGGGCACGGCGACCGGCCTCGGGGTCGCGGTAGATGAGCGCGCACGCGTCGAACGGCGCGAAGAGCCACTTGTGCGGGTCGACGATCACGGAGTCCGCGTGCTCGACGCCCGCGAAGCGGTGACGCGCGAGCGGCGACAGCATGGCCGCGAGGCCGTAGGCGCCGTCGACGTGCAGCCAGAAGTCGAGGTCCTGCTTGAGCGCGGCGATCGAGGCGACGTCGTCGACGATGCCGAAGTTGGTCGAGCCGCGCGGTGGCGACGACCGCGAACACGGATGCCCCGTGCTCCTCGAGTGCGGCACGCACGGCGTCGCCGCGCAGCATCCCGTCGGCGCCGGGGGCGACCGGCACGACGTCGACGTCCATCACGCGCGCCGCCGACGCGATCGAGGAGTGCGCCTCGGCGCTGCACACGACCTTCCAGCGGGCCGGGGCGGCCGTGCCCTCGCGTGTGCGGCGAAGCGCGCGTGCTCGCGGGCCGCGACGAGCGCGGAGAGATTGCCGAGCGTGCCGCCCTGCACGAAGACGCCGCCTGCGGTCGCGGGCAGCCCGAACTCGCCGGCGAGCCAGGCGAGCACCTCGTTCTCGGCGTAGACGGCGCCGGCGCCCTCGAGCCAGGAGCCGCCGTAGACGGCGCTCGCCGACACGACGAGGTCGAACGCGATCGCGGCCTTGGTCGGCGCGGTCGGGATGAACGACAGGTACTGCGGGTGGTCGGTCGTGATGCACGCGGGGGCGAGCACGTGCTCGAAGAGCGAGAGGGCGCGGGCGGCGCCGATGCCGCGCTCGTCGATCGTGCGGCCGGCGAGGCGGCGCGAGCTCGAACTCGGACTCCGGCTTGTCGAGCGGGGTGTCGCTGGCGAGCATGCGCCGGCGTGAGTAGTCGAGCACGAGGTCGACGAGGTCGGTGGTCTCGCCGGAGACGGCGTGCATGCGGGTGGGGTCCGCCTGGTCCGTCGCGGATGCCGCGGATGCGTCCGTGGGGTTCATCGGTCTTCCTCTCGACTGGCGGCCACCGCTCGCGATTCCTGATCGAACCCGGTCCTGGTGCGCGAACGGCATGCGGCTGCGAGGAACGGGTCTGGACGGGGGTGGCGGCGGAGGGCCCAGAGCAGCGTTGCACACCGACCTGATCGTTCGCAAAATCGCGCAGTGAAGCCCGCGTAACACGCACGATACGTGTGCGAGATCCGACTCTGACGCGCACATTGATGCGCGCTTCTCTTCGCGTCGCGCGCGATGCCGCCGAAGAGAGCGCTCACGGCAGCGGAACGCCGCGCGGGCGGCGCCCACGACGTCGTGAGGCCCGGCTGCGCGGCGCAGGTGCCGGGCTCCTCGTTCCGGGTCGTCCCTGACCCGGCGGCGGCTTCACGGGTGTACAACTCAAGCTGAGGAACACTCAGTGAAAGGGGCCGATCATGTCGGTCAGTACGAGCAGGGATGAACACGGCACACCGCCAGCAGCCGCCGGGTCGGCGTCGAGCGAGGCGCCCGGCTTCGATGCCGGGTTCCTCGGAGTGGATGCCGCGATGCCGCGGGTGCCCGAATCGCGGCGTCGCGGCATCCGTCGGGCTCGACTACGTGCACTTCTCGGTGCTGCTCGACACCGCGAGGCGGTTCGCCGCGGTCACGGGCGTGAACATCGACGGCGCCCGGCTCGTCAAGGTTCCGCGCGAGGATCGGTGGGAGTTCGACGAGCGCCTCTCCGCCGACCTGCAGGCGGGGCCAGAGGTCTACGCGGACAACGACCTCGATCGCGGGCACCTCGTGCGACGCAACGACCCCGTGTGGGGGAGTCCCGACGTGGCGGCACGGGCCAACACCGACACGTTCCGGTTCACGAACGCGGCGCCGCAGGCCTCGGGCTTCAACCAGTCGAGGGAGCTGTGGCTGGGCCTCGAGGACCACGTGCTCGAGCACGCCCGGGCGCACGAGCTCAAGCTCAGCGTGTTCACCGGGCCGGTGCTCGCCGACGACGACCCGCCCTACCGCGGCATCCGCATCCCGCTGAAGTTCTGGAAGATCGCGGCGTGGAGCACCGGCGACGCACTCGCGACGACGGGATTCGTGGTCGACCAGTCACCGCTCATCGACACCGACGAACTTCCCCGCGAGCTCGGCGCGCCACCGCCACTGGGGCCGTTCCGGACCTTCCAGGTGCGCGATCGCCGACATCGTCGCGCTGACCGGTCTCGACATGCCCGAGCTCGTCGCGGCCGAGCACCTGCCTCGCTCGGTCGGGGGATGGCGGCCGATCACGTCGCCCGACGACATCCTGGTCTGACCGAGGCATCCGCCCGGGGTCGACCGAGGCAGCCGCCCGGAGTCGACCGAGGCGTCCGCCGTCAGGTCACCCGCAGCAGCGTGCGCTGCCAGCCGGTCGACCCGTCTGGTGCGATCGGCGCGCGCTCCTCGATCTGCAGCATGCCGTTCCGGTCGGTCGCGCGCACGGCGACGTAGTGCGTCCCGGGGGTTGCGTCCCACTCGAGGTACCACTGCACCCAGGTGTCGCGGTTGATCGGCGTCGAGAGCGTCGCCGGCTGCCACGGTCCGTCGTCGACCTGCACCTCGACGCGTTCGATGCCCACGGTCTGGGCCCACGCGACGCCCGCGATGGTCGTGGGGCCCGCGGTGATCGCCCGGTCGAGGCGCGGGGTGTCGATGCGCGAGGACAGCTTGATGGGTGCCTTCGCGCTGTACCCGCGCGGCGTCCAGTAGGCCTCGTCCGCGTCGAACGTCGTGACCTTCAGCTCGGTGAGCCACTTCGTCGCCGAGACGTAGCCGTAGAGGCCGGGCACCACCATGCGCACGGGGAATCCGTGCTCGAGCGGCAGCGGCTCGCCGTTCATGCCGACGGCGAGGATCGCGTCGAGCCCGTCGTCGGTGAGCGCCTCGAGGGGCGTGCTCGCGGTGAACCCGTCGATGCTCCGCGAGAGCACCATGTCGGCGCCGGGCCGGCCCCGCCTGCCGCAGCACCTCGCGCACCGGCACGCCGAGCCACTTCGCGGTGCCGAGCAGGTCGCCGCCCACCTCGTTCGACACGCAGGTGAGGGTGATGGCGTACTCGTCGAGCCCCATGCCGACGAGGTCGTCGAACGTGAGCTCCAGACGGCGATCGACCATGCCGTCGACGACCAGACGCCACGTCGACGGGTCGACCGACGGCACGGTCAGTGCGGTGTCGACCCGGTAGAAGTCGCGATTCGAGGTGAACAGCGGCGAGATGCCGGGGATGTCCAGCTCGGCGCCGTCGGGGACGACGACCGTCGACGCCGGCGCGGGCAGCTTCAACGCCCTCCGTACGGCGGCGATCGACGAGGTGGTGGCGTTCACGAGCACGGGCGCCCACGCCGGCGATGATCGCGGATGCCCCGGCGATCGCCGCGATCCGGAAGAACGAGCGCCGATCGACGCCCGCGCGCTCGGGGTCGGGCGTCGGCGTCGACCGGTCATCGCGCCACGCGCGCAGGCGGCCGCACGAGGATGGTCGAGCAGCGAGGCATCCGACCGCCGTGCCGGCGATGGCCGGCGCCGGGACGCGAACGGCGTGGCGCCCGCGCGCGTCACGATCGCCGCGACCGACAGCCCGCCGGCGATGCCGAGCGCGATCACCCCGAGCGGCGGCCTGAGGAACTGCAGCATCCCGGCTGCCGCTGAGGCGACGACGACGCCGAGCCCGAGGCCCACGAGCAGGGCGAGCTTGTCGTATGGCGCCGAAGGTCGCGATCGCGAACTCCTTGAACGGCTGCGGCACGATGTCGATGACGAACGACCCCACCGCGAGGATCGGGCTGCCGTCGCGCGCGACGAGCAACGCCACGAGTTCGGCGACCGCGAGGAAGGCCGCCGCGCTCACGACGCCCGCGAGTGCCGCCCAGAACCAGAGCCGCTTCGGGCCCGACTTCGCCGCCATGACGTGCGCCTCCGCATCCGCAGGCGACCGAAGCGCCCGCCGCAGGGAGTTCGCAGCGGGCGCTTCCGCGGATTGGCGCGGCGAGGACCCGCCACCGTTGCTGCCGCGGGTGGGCGCGACCGGAGGGGCGCGGGCGCGTCGCTACGGCGTCACGATGTTGAAGGCGGGGTCGCCCGGATCGAGCACGCCGAGCATCGACTGGAGCACGCTCGCGTCGCCGTCGAGCGTGAGCCCGCCGGCCATCGCCGCCTCCACGTCGCCCATGGCGAGCGGCGCGAGGGCGGCCCTCGGCACCGTCACCGTCAGGGTGACCTCGCCGCGTCCCTCGCGCACGTGGGTGAGCACCCCGTTCTTCAGCGTCACCCGGTAGGTCGCGCCATCCGCGCTCGGGGAACACCCACCGCGTCGCGACGTCGAGCTCCCACGCCCTGGGGCCGTCCACCTGCACGGCGACCGCGTCGAAGAACAGCTCGGGGCTGAGCTGCGCGAGGATGTCGGCGGCGGCCGGGTTGGTCGGCGTGCCGAACGCGGCGCCGCGCAGCTCCATCGAGCCGGAGAGGAAGGCGGCGCGCCACGTGCCGTTCTCGCTGCCGAAGCCGAGCTGCTCGAGCGCGTCGGCGAGCAGGGCCTTCGCGCCCTCGTGGTCGGGTTCGGCGAAGACGACGTGATCGAGCACCTGCGCCGTCCAGCGCAGGTCGCCGGCCTCGAACGACGCGCGCGCCTTCTCGACGACGGCGTCGGCGCCTCCCATGAACTCGACGTACCGCTTGCCCGCTTCGACCGGCGTGTGCTGCCAGAGGTGCGACGGGTTGCCGTCGTACCAGCCCATGTAGCGCTGGTAGATCGCCTTCACGTTGTGGCTGATCGAGCCGTAGTAGCCGTGCGTGTGCCAGGCCGCCTCGATGGCCGGCGGCAGCTCGATCAGCTCGGCGATCTCGATGCCGGTGAAGCCCTGGTTCAGCAGCCGGAGCGTCTGATCGTGCAGGTAGGCGTAGAGGTCGCGCTGCGTCGAGAGGAACTCGACGATGCGCTCGGTGCCCCAGGTGGGCCAGTGATGGGACGCGAAGGCGACCTCGGCCTCGCCGCCGAAGGTCTCGATGGCCTCCGTCAGGTAGCCGGCCCACGCGTGCGGGTCGCGCACCACGGCCCCGCGCAGCGTCAGCAGGTTGTGCAGGGTGTGCGTCGCGTTCTCGGCCATGCACAGCGCCTTGCGATCGGGGAAGTAGAAGTGCATCTCGGATGGCGCTTCGGTTCCGGGTGCCATCTGGAACACGATGCGCACGCCGTCGATGGTGTGCTCCTCGCCGGTGCGCGTGATGTACACGGTCGGCGCGATGAGCGTCACCGTGCCGCTCGATGTCGACTGCCCGAGGCCCGCCCCGACGCTGCCCCGCTCGCTCCGCGGCAGGGCCGCGCCGTACATGTAGGCGGCGCGGCGGCCCATGGCGGTGCCGGCGTAGACGTTCTCGGAGATGGCGTGCTCGAGGAATCCCTCGGGCGCGATCACCGGCACGCCGGCGTCGACCTCCTCCTGCGAGACGACGCCCTTCACGCCGCCGAAGTGGTCGATGTGCGAGTGCGTGTAGATGACGGCCACCACGGGCCGGTCACCACGATGCTCCCGGTAGAGCGCGAGCGCCGCCGCCGCGGTCTCGGCCGAGATCAACGGGTCGATCACGATGACGCCCGTGTCGCCCTCGACGAACGTGATGTTCGACAGGTCGAAGTTGCGCACCTGGTAGATGCCCTCGACGACCTCGAAGAGGCCGTGCTGCTGCACGAGCGCCGACTGCCGCCAGAGGCTCGGATGCACCGTCGGCGAACCCGCTCCGCTGAGGAACCCGAACGAGTCGATGTCGTAGACCACGTTGCCCGCGGCACCGCGGATCACGCCCGGCTCGATCGTGGCGATGAAGCCCCGGCGGGCGTCGTCGACGTCGCGCCGATCGTGGTACGGGAAGGCCGGGTCGGCCGATCCCTGCTGGTCGTGGCTGTCCGGCGTCGATTCCGACATTTGCGCATCCCCCTTGTCGCGGGCGGCGATCGCCCGTCCGCCCATTCTGGTTTCCCTCCCCGACGAGTCCACACCCCCACATGACGGTTGCCGGGTGTCGGCGGGTCGTGGTCGAGTGGGGGCATGGGCTTCGACGCGCTGTTCCTGGGGGTGGCGGCACCCATGCCGCGAGTGGGCGAAGCGGATGCCGCGGCATCCGTCGAGCTCGACTACGTGCACTTCACCGTGGTGCTCGATTCCGCCCGCCGCTTCGCGCGGGTCACGGGCGTCAACGTCGACGGGGCGCTGCTCGTCGAGCTCGAGCGCGGCGACCGATGGCAGTTCGACGAGCGCATCCCCGCCGACTGGCAGGCGGCGCCCTGGTCTACGCCGACAACGACCTCGATCGCGGCCACCTCGTGCGGCGTCGCGATCCCGTGTGGGGCAGCCCCGAGGTGGCCGCACGCGCGAACAGCGACACGTTCCGCTACACCGAACGCGGCGCCGCAGGCGTCGGGCTTCAACCAGTCCAAGGAGCTGTGGCTGGGCCTCGAAGACCACGTGCTCGAGCACGCGAGGGTGCACCGCCAGCGGCTCAGCGTGTACACGGCGCCGGTGCTGGGTGCGGGCGACCCGCCCTACCGCGGCATCCGAGTGCCCCTGCGGTTCTGGAAGATCGCGGCGTGGAACACCGGCGACGCCGACTCCGATGGGGGCAGCCTCGCCGCGATCGGCTTCGTCGTCGACCAGGCGCCGCTCGTCGACACGCGCGGCGGTGCGCGAGCCCGTGCCCGGCGAGGCGCCGCCGCTCGGCCCGTTCCGCACGTTCCAGGTGCCCATCGCCGACATCGCGGCGCTCACGCGGCTCTCGATGCCCGAACTCGTGGCGGCCGACCGCATGCCCGCGACCATCGCCGAGATCGGCTGGCGGCTCGTCGAGGAGCCCGACGAGATCCTGCTCTAGGCCCCGCCCGCCGCGGCGTCCGGCGCCGGTGCCGGCGCCGGTCCAGGCGCCGGCGCGCCGGCCTTCGCCGCCTTGCGCTCCTTGCGCGCCGCCTTCGCCTCGGCATCGAACTGGGCCATGATCTTCTTCGTGTCGTCCAGCTCGCCGAGCATCGGCCGGATCCAGTCCATCGCCTGGTTGGTGTCAACGAGGAGCAGGCGAACGAGCAGCGTCAGCGGGATCGCGAGGATCGCCCCGATCGGTCCGATCACGACGGCCCAGAACAGCACCGAGAAGAACGTGATCGTCTGGCTCAGGTTCACGGCCTTGCCGACGACGCGCGGCTGGATCACGGACTGGATGATGCCGTTGATGACGCCGTAGACGACGATGACGGCGATCACCGTGGGCCAGCCCGCCGACGAGCCCGCCGAAGATGATCGGCGGGATGATCGCGATGAAGTAGCCGATGTTCGGGATGAAGGAGCAGACGAACGCGAGCAGTCCCCAGATGAACGCGCCGGGCACGCCGAGGATGACCAACGCGATCCAGTTGATGATGCCCTGCGCCATCCCGAGCACCGTGGTCACCACCATGTACCGGCGCACGTTGTTGCCGTAGCTCACGAGCGAGACCGCGACGAGCGGCCGTGCCGGGTACAGCTCCCGCAGCACGGTCGGCACGAACCCGGCATCCATGGCCATGAGCAGCAGCATCGTGAAGAGGATGACGAGGAGCGTGATCCAGCCCGTGAGACCGCCGACAAGGCCGCCGACGAACCCGAGCAGCGTCGCCGGGTCGAATCCCTTGGCGACGTCGCTCGATCTCGTCGGCGTTGATGCCGATCGAGGTGAGCCACGCGGCGACGTCCTGCCCGAACGCGGCGATCTGGTCCTTGAACTGCGGCAGCAGCTCGGCGAACTGCCCGAACGCGATGAGGACGAGGTATCCGAACCCGAGCAGCAGCAGCGTCACGGCGGTGATCACCGAGCCGGTGGCGATGCCGCGCGGCACGCCGCGCTTCTCGAGCCACACCCGCAGCGGGTGCACGCAGATGGTGAGCACGAGTGCGAAGAACACCGGGCCGAAGATGCCCGGCGATGGCGGCGATGCCGAACGACGCGAGGGCGGCACCGCCGATCCCCATGAGGATGAACGCGTTGCGGTGCTTCGAGAGCGGCATGTTCGCCTCCGCCTCGGCCTGCGCCTCGGCCTGCGCCTCGGCTTTCGCGTGCGTCAGCTGCCGCCTTGCGCTGTCGCTCGCCTCCTGGTCCACCACATGAGGGACTCCGATCCGCGAGCCGCCCAGACCCGCGCTCGTGCCCACCATAGCGAGCGGATGCCGCGGGCGGCATCACCTAGTTCGCGTGACGCCCGCGTGTCGTCGGGGGCCGCGAGCGTCAGGAAGCGCGGCTCTCGGCCGGCTGCTCCGGTCATCGTCCCCCGTCACCGTCCGAGTCTGGCATCGGATGCCGCCGCGGTGCCACAGTGGAGGCATGGCCGAGGGCGAGGATCTCCGCACCGACGTGCTCGTGGTGGGCGCGGGCCCGAGCGGGCTCATGCTCGCGGTCTGCCTTGCGAAACTCGGCGTCGATGTCGTGATCGTCGACGGCAAGGACGGTCCGACCCGAGAGTCGCGGGCGCTCGCCGTGCAGGCGCGGTCGATGGAGCTGTACGACCAGCTCGGGCTGGTCGACCGCGTGCTCGCCGAGCGGTCGCCGGCGACGATGCTCGTGCCCGGCACCCGCGAGCACATCTTCGGTCGCCTCGAGCTGCGCGGCCTGGCCGAGGGCACCACGCCGTACCGCGAGGTCACGGTGTTCGAGCAGAGCCGCAACGAGCGTCTCCTCGTCGACGCGCTCGGCGAGCTCGGGCGCGAGGTGCTCTGGCGGCATCGGCTCGAGCGGCTCGAGGTCGTGCCGCGGTCGGGTGCGGCCGACGGCGCGGCATCCGTCATCGCGACGCTCGACGGGCCCGACGGCGAGGTGACCGTGCGGGCCCGGTACTGCGTCGGCGCCGACGGCGCGCACTCGCCGGTGCGCGAGGCGCTCGGCATCCCGTTCGAGGGCGTCACGAACGAGCACACCTTCTACGTCGCCGACGCCTCGGGCGTCGAGGGACTCGTCGACGGCGCCATCAACATGCGGGTCACCGAGGAGCACTTCCTGCTCGCCTTCCCGATGGGGCCGGGCAGGCAGCGGCTGCTGGGCGTCGTGCGCGACCGCGACCGCGACGAGCACGGAGAGCTGCCCGAGTCCCTCGTTCGCGCGCTCGTGCGACGGGAGTTCGGCGTCGAGTACGGCGACTCCGCCTGGTTCGCGACCTATCGGCTGCACCATCGGCTCGCCGCGCGATTCCGGGATGGGCCGTGCTTCCTCGTGGGGGATGCCGCGCACATCCACTCGCCCGTGGGCGCGCAGGGCATGAACACGGGCCTCCAGGAGGCGCACAACCTCGCCTGCGCATTCGCCGACGTGCTCGTCGGCGGCATGCCCGACGCCCGGCTCGACCGGTACGAGGCCGAGCGCCGGCCGGTCGGCAAGATCCTCGTCGCCACGACCGACCGCGCGTTCGCCGCCGTGACGTCGGACTCCCAGCTCGCCCGCTTCATCCGGGGGCGCATCGTTCCGCGCCTCGGGCCGGTCGCCTTCCGACTGGTGCCGCGCCTCGTGGGCGGCCGGCGCGTGTTCGGGTACGTCTCGCAGACGCGCATCCGCTATCGGGTGCCGGATGTCCCTGGCACGCCCCGCGACGACGTCGTCGGCGTGCGGCTCCCGTGGACGGGCGGCAACTACGACGTGCTGCGCTCGATGCAGTGGCAGGTGCACGGCTACGGCGCGCCCGAGCGCGCGGTGCGACGCATCGGCGCGGAGCTCGGCGTGGAGGCGCACGCGTTCCCCAGGGACCCGCATCGGCGGCTCCGCGTCGATCGGGTGTACCTCGTGCGCCGCGACGGGTTCGTCGTCGCCGAGGTGGTCTCACCCGGCACGGGGCGGCTCCTCGACGCGGCGCGCCGCCGGCTCGCCGGCGAGTGAGCCGGGGAGGAGCCGAAGCATCCGCGACCGGACCGTCCGCCGGCATCCGCGACCGGCCGGTATCGTCGAACGGTGCAGCGCCAGACCCATGACCCGGATGCCGCGCTCCGCCGCCGCCGGTTCGCGGGCGCCGCGACGCAGCTCGGCACCGAGGTGTCGATCAACTTCGGGTCCTCGCTCGCCGGCCTCGTGATCCCGATCGTCGGATCGTTCGTCGTCGTCGCCGTGCGCCAGGTCGTGATGGTCGCCGCAGTGCTGCCCTTCTACCGGCCGAAGCGCGCCGAGCTCACGTGGCGGCGGCTCTGGCCGGCGCTCGCGCTCGGCGTCGTGCTCGCCGTCATGAACCTCGCGTTCTACGAGTCCGTGCACCTGCTCGGGCTCGGCGTCGCCGCGACGATCGAGTTCCTCGGACCGCTCGCGCTCGCGCTCGCGACCTCCCGTCGGCTGCTCGACGTGGGCTGCGCGCTCGCCGCGGGCGCCGGCGTCGTGCTGCTCATCGGCCCCGGCTCGTCGGATGCCGCGTCGATCGACCCGTGGGGCGTCGCGCTCGCGCTGACGGCCGCCGCGAGCTGGGCCGGGTACATCGTGCTGACGCGGCGCGTGGCCGTGGGCCTGCCGGGGCTCGAGGGACTCACCGTGGCGAGCATCGTGAGCCTCGCCCTGCTGCTGCCGTTCGCGATCGCGACCTTCGATCCCGCGGTGATCGACTGGCGCGTGGTCGCGCTGCTTCTCGGCGTCGGCGTGCTCTCGTCGGCGCTGCCGTACAGCCTCGACACCTTCATCCTGCGGCGCATCACGCCGCGGCTCTACGCGATCATCACGAGCTTCGGTCCCGTCATCGCCGCGCTGTTCGGCTGGCTCGTGCTCTCCGAGACGTTCACGCCGGTCGAGGTGATCGCGATCGCCGTCGTCTGCGGCGCGGCCGGCACGGCGATCGCCACCCAGCGTGAACGCCCGAAGTCCGACCTCGAGCAGACGGCCGAGGGCATGGCGTAGCTCAGGGGCGGCCGCGGCATCCGTGCGTCGCCCGGTATCGGGCCCGAGGTGTGCACGGATGCACACCCGCTGTGCGGGATACGCGATTGCCGCACACCCGTGCACACCGTCAGAATCGCCAGCATCGCGATCTCCCCCTAATCGCGTCGCCAACTACAAGGAGGTAGTCGCCGATGGCCGTCGACAATTCGACCCAGGGCACGTCCCGCACATCCCCAGACCAGCAGGGTTCCCACGTCCCCACCGGGCTCCGAAAGGTCGTCGCCGCCTCGATGGCGGGCACGATCGTCGAGTGGTACGAGTTCTTCCTCTACGCCACGGCCGCGACGCTGGTCTTCAACGTCATCTTCTTCCCGCCGAGCGACAACCCGCTCGACAACATCATCAAGGCGTTCCTCACCTACGCGGTCGGCTTCGTCGCGCGTCCGCTCGGCGGCATCGTGTTCGGGCACTTCGGCGACAAGTACGGCCGCAAGAAGCTGCTGCAGCTCGCGATCATCCTGGTCGGCGTCACGACGTTCCTGATGGGCTGCCTGCCCACGTTCGACCAGATCGGCTACGCCGCCCCGATCCTGCTCATCGTGCTCCGCTTCTTCCAGGGCTTCGCCGTCGGCGGCGAGTGGGGCGGCGCGGTGCTCCTCGTCGCCGAGCACTCGCCCGACAAGCAGCGCGGGTTCTGGGCGAGCTGGCCGCAGGCCGCCGTGCCCGCCGGCAACCTGCTCGCCACCGTCGTGCTGCTCACGCTGTCGCGCACCCTCACGGAGGAGCAGTTCCTCAGCTGGGGCTGGCGCGTGGGCTTCTGGCTCTCGGTCGTGATCGTGGCGGTCGGCTATTACATCCGCACCAAGGTCACCGACGCGCCGATCTTCATCGAGGCGCAGAAGGAGGTCGAGGCCGCGAAGAAGACGAACTACGGCGTCATCGAGGTGCTGAAGCGCTACCCGCGCGGCGTCTTCACCGCCATGGGCCTCCGCTTCGGCGAGAACATCATGTACTACCTCGTGGTGACGTTCTCGATCACCTACATGTCGGCCCACCTCGGCATGGACACGTCGACCATCCTCACGCTGGTGCTGTTCGCGCACGTCGTGCACTTCTTCGTGATCCCGGTCGTCGGGCGGTTCAGCGACAAGCTCGGCCGCAAGCCCGTGTACGCGGTCGGTGCAGTGCTCGCCGCGCTCTGGGGCTTCGTGGCCTTCCCGCTCTTCGACACGCAGAACGACTGGCTGATCGTCGGCGTCCTCATCCTCGGCCTCGCCATCCACGCGCTGATGTACGCCGGACAGCCGGCCATCATGGCCGAGATGTTCCCGACCCGGATGCGGTACTCGGGCGTCTCGCTCGGCTACCAGGTCACGTCGATCGTGGCGGGCTCGCTCGCGCCGATCATCGCGACGTTGCTGCTGTCGACGTACGGCAGCTGGGTGCCGGTCGCGATCTACCTCGCGCTCGCCGCAGGCGTGACCCTCGTCGCGGTCATCGCCCTCCGCGAGACGGTCGGCATCTCGCTGCGCTCGATCGACGACGCCGACCGCGAGCAGCTCGCCGAGAAGGTCGACGCGTAACCACCGAGCGGATGCCGCGGTCGGCGGGCTCCTCGCGAGCCGGTCGTGCCGCGGCATCGCGCGCGTCCGCGCGTCCGCGCGCATCCGCGCCGTCCGCGCGTCCGCGCCATTCACGCGAGTGGGCGATGTTGGCGGCTCCGATCGGAGTCGACCCGCCAACATCGCCCACTCGAGCCCGAGACGGAGGAACCGCATGACCACCGCCACCCGCACCATCACGGGCGCCGTGCTCGAGGAGCCCGGCCGCGAGCGTCCCTTCGCTCGCTCCCGCCCGATCACGATCGGCGAGCTCGAGCTCGACCCGCCGGGTCCTGACGAGCTGCTCGTGCGCATCGAGGCGGCGGGCGTCTGCCACTCCGACCTGTCGGTCGTCGACGGCAACCGCGCGCGGCCGGTTCCGATGCTGCTGGGCCACGAGGCGGCGGGCATCGTCGAACAGGTCGGGGCCGCGGCATCCGCTGCGGGCTTCGCCGTCGGCGATCGGGTCGTCACCGCATTCCTGCCCCGATGCGGCGAATGCGACGGATGCCGCACCGACGGGGTCATGCCCTGCACCCCCGGGACGGCCGCGAACACGGCGGGCACGCTGTTCGACGGCGGCATCCGCCTGCGGCGCGACGGCCGACCGGTGCACCACCACCTCGGCGTCTCGGGATTCGCGACGCACGCGGTCGTGGATCGCCGCTCGGCGGTGGTGGTCGGCGCCGACGTGCCGCCCGATGTCGCGGCCGTCCTCGGCTGCGCGGTGCTCACCGGCGGCGGGGCGGTCGTGAACGCCGGCGCGGTGCGCCCGGGCGAGGACGTCGTGGTCGTCGGACTCGGCGGAGTCGGCATGGCCGCCCTGATCACCGCCGTGTCGCTCGGACACGGACGCGTCATCGGGGTCGACGCGGTGCCGGCGAAGCTCGACCGGGCGCGTGAGCTCGGCGCGACCGCGGCGTTCACTCCCGACGAGGCGATGGCGGCGGGCCTGCGGGCACCCGTCGTCGTGGAGGCGGCGGGGCATCCGCGCGCCTTCGAGGCCGCGTTCGCGCTGACCGCACCCGGCGGGCGCACCGTCACGGTCGGGCTGCCGTCGCCGGCGGCGCGCGTGGAGCTCTCGCCGCTCACGATCACCGCCGAGGCGCGCACGATCGTCGGCAGCTACCTCGGTTCGGCCGTGCCGTCGCGTGACATCCCGCGCTATGCGGAGCTCTGGCGGCAGGGACGGCTGCCCGTGGAGGCGCTCATCTCGTCGCGCATCGCGCTCGACGAGGTCAACGCGGCGATGGACACCCTCGCCGACGGCGCCGCCATCAGGCAGGTCATCCGGTTCTGAGCGGATGCCGCCGGGCCGCGGCATCCGTTGCCGGGCGGATGCGGCGAACGTAATGTGGAATCGCGGGAGCCCGTCGGGGCCATCCGCACCGAGCGCACTTCGCGTCGACGACGTCGGGAGGGACCATGGCGACCATCGCCTGGATCGGTCTGGGGCACATGGGCGGCCCGATGTCGGGCAATCTCATCGCCGCCGGGCACGAGGTGCGGGGCGTCGACCCCGACGCGTCGTGCCGGGCCGCGGCCGCGGATCGCGGCGTGCTCGTGGTCGACACGATCGCCGAGGCCGTCGCGGGCGCGGATGCCGTGTTCACGTCGCTGCCGCGCGGCGAGCACGTCCGCGAGGTGCTGGGCGGCGAGGGTGGGGTGTGGGCGACCGCGCCCGCGACCGCCCTGCTCCTCGACACGTCGACCGTCGACGTCGAGACCTCGCGGTTCTGCCACGAGGCCTCCGCCGAACGCGGGTTCCGCTTCGTGGATTCGCCCGTCTCCGGCGGCATCGCGGGCGCGACGGCCGGCACGCTCACGTTCATGCTGGGCGGCGAGGAGGCTGCGGTCGCCGAGGCCGCTCGGTTCGTGGAGCCGATGGCCGGGCACGTGTTCCGCGTCGGCGGTCCGACCATGGGCATCGCCGCGAAGCTCGCGAACAACCTCATGCTCTTCGTCTCGCTGCTCGGCCTCGCCGAGGGGTCGCAGCTCGCGGCCGAGCTCGGCCTCGACGCCGAGACGTTCTTCAAGGTCGCGTCGGTCTCGTCCGGCGATTCGTGGCCGCTGCGCACGTGGTACCCCGCGCCAGGCGTCGTGCCGACGAGTCCCGCGAACCGCAACTTCGACGCCACGTTCACCACCGTGCTCGCCGAGAAGGACCTCTCGTTCGCGCTCGCGGCGGGGGAGCAGGCCGGACTCCACCTGCCGGCCGCGGGCATCGCCCTCGACCAGTTCGAGCGGCTCATCGCGGAGGGGTTCGGCGGCAAGGACTGCAGCCTCATCGTGAAGTACGCGTCGGCCGACGGCCGCGTCGCGGGCTTCGACCCCGAGGCGTGATGGGACGCCGATGACGGATGCACCCGGGCCTGGGCCTGCGCCGCACCGCCGCCGCCTCTGGTGGTGGGTGGGCGGCGGCGTGCTCGTCGCCCTGGCGATCGCCGCCGCTCTCGTGTTCCAGCCGTGGCTGCTGTTCATCGATGTGCGCGTCGATGACGAGATCCCGGCGGCGGCCGCCTCGAGCACCCCCGACCCCTCCGGGTCGGCCACGCCGGCGCCAGGTGAGCCCGCGGCCACAGCCACCGCGCCGCCGGCACCGGCCGGACCGGTCGACCTCGCGAGCGGAACGCTCATCAGCCACGAGCACGAGACGTCCGGCACCGTGCGCGTCATCCAGTTGCCCGACGGCTCCCGGCAGCTCGCGATCGAGAACCTCGAGACCACGAACGGCCCCGACGTGCACGTGTGGCTCAGCGCAGGACCGGTCGTCGAGGGCTTCGACGGCTGGTTCACGGCCGGCGGCCACCCCTACGTCGACCTCGGCCTGATCAAGGGGAACCAGGGCAACCAGGTCTACGACATCCCCGCCGACGTCGACCTCGCCGCGTACCCGACGGTGGATCTCTGGTGCGTGCAGTTCAGCGTCTCGTTCGGTGCGGCGGCGTTGACCTCGAGCTGAGCGGCGTCTCGGTGCGCGAGTGACGGCAGGAGGGTCGCCTCCCCGATCGCCCGGCTCGTCGCGGTCGTCAGCCGCGCTGCACCGCTGCGATGACCTCGGTGAGGCGATCGCGCAGCAAGCCCAGCTCGTCGAGGCTCATGCCCAGCCGGTCGACGACCTGCGGCGGGATCGCCAGCGCGCGTTCACGCAGGGCCCGCCCGGCATCCGTCAGCGTGACGTCGAGGGCGCGCTCGTCGCGGTGGTTGCGCTCGCGGGTGAGGTAGCCCTGCGCCTCGAGGCGCTTCAGCAGGGGCGAGAGCGTCGCGGGTTCGAGTTGCAGCGCCTCGCCGAGGTCGCGCACGGTGCGCGGGCTGCGACCCCAGAGGGCGAGCATGACGAGGTACTGCGGGTGGGTGAGCCCGAGCGGCTCGAGGATCGGCCGGTACACGCCGATCACCCCGCGCGCCGCCACCGCCAGCGCGAAGCACACCTGGTTCTCGAGCGCGAGCAGGTCGTCGGATGCTGCGTCGGTCGAGTCGAGGGGTGCGCTCTCCACCTCGAGGGACGCAGTGCGCGTGGCGGCTCGTTGGTCCATGGCTCCAGTATGCGGTGCAGGCGAATAGTTAGTACACTAATCATTATGACACGACGCACCCGCGACGAGCGGACCGGCACGCGCGGCTACGCGGGGTTCATCGAGCGACTGAACGCGCGACTCCTTCCCTGGCTCGGACCGCCGCCCCTCGGCCCGTACGACGAGGAGCCCGCGCCCACCCGCCCGGCGGCGTGCCCGCTCTGCGGCGCTCCGATGTCCGAGCACGAGATCGACCGCTCGGGGGAGCGCACCCAGCTGCACTGCCCGTGATCTCGGAGGCGACGCAGCGCGCCGTCCTGGAGCAGCGGAGCTGACCGCCGCGCCGAGAATCCCGGTGCGGTGGCGCGGTTGTGCGGTGGTGCGGTTGTGCGGTGGTGCGGTGGTGCGGTTGTGCGGTTGGCGGTAGTGCGGTCGTGCCGCACCGACTCACGCGGCGAGATGACGTGGTGACGTGGTGCCGCGATGCCGTAGCCGTAATGCCCCGGGCGCGTGGCGCTGCTTTCCCGTCAGCCGGTGAACAGGTGCGGTTGTGCGGTTGTGCGGTCGCGACCGCAGGTCGACGCACTGGTGCCGTGGTGCCGTGGTGCCGTGGTGCCGTGGTGCCGTGCGGTGCCGTGGTGCCGTAGTGCCGCGACGCCTTGTGGCCCTGGCGCCCGGTGATGCATGGGGGTGTCGTGGACCGTGGGCTGGTGCGGTGGTGCGGTGGTGCGGTTGTGCGGTTGTGCGGTTGGGACGCCGGTGAGAGCGTCGTGGCGTCGCGTGCGGTCTGCGATCCGCTGCGGGTGAGGGCGCGTGACCTCAGGCGTCGCGGAGGGCGACGCGGCGCAGCACCCAGCGCTCGTACTCGGCCCATGGGTCGTCGACACCGGCGGCGAGCTCCGAGATGTGCGCGAGCAGCGCATCGTGCACCGCGAACCACTCGGTGCCCGGGAACCGATGGTCGGCGAACTGCACGTGCCGGCGCTGCTCGAGCGAACGGCCCCCTCGCTCGAAGGCGAGCACCTCGTCGTGCGGCAGGCTCGCGAGCCGCATCCGAGGGTTGACCGACGTGCCGATCTTGATCTGGTCGCGGTAGCGGATGTAGTACACGACCTCGACGCGTGGCCGCTCGAGCTCGTCGTCGGGCACGTCGCCGACTCGCCACTCGCACTCCGCGCACACCCAGCCCGACGGGTAGCGCACGCCGACTCGCGAGCCGCAGGCGCGGCAGGGTGACGGCAACAGGTCGGTGGCGCCGACCCGGCGGGCGACCCAGTCGTGGGCCTCGAGGAGATGCGGCGTGCAGAGGTTGACGGGTGCGTCGGCGTCGACCGGCGACTCACACCGCGTGCCGTCGGCGAGCACGATGCCGCACCTTCGGGGAGGCCGGCCCGGGGCCGTCGCGGAGACGCCCACCGTACCCTCGGCGGCGGCATCCGCAGCGCGGCTGCCCGCGGCATCCGCTTCGCTCATGCAGGCAGGCTACGCACGACCGCCGACACTCCGCGGGCGCCATGCGGGCCGGGTAGGCTCGGTCTCCGACCGCCGACCCGGCGGCGGACATCGGCGTTCGGAGGCGACAGGCATGCCCACGTGGTGGAGACGGAAGCGGAAGCGGTTCACGCCGTTCGACCGCGCCGCGCTGCCCGAGGTGGAGCCGCTCACGTTCGAGGAGTCCTTCGCCGAAGGGCTGCTCGTCTCGGAGGCCGCGGCCCGCATGGCGCTGAAGAACCGCATCATCGTCATGGCACTGCGAGGCGACGAGCCGTTCGACGCCGACCGCGCCGCCGCCACCGCGCGCGAGGTGCTGTACGAACTCGTGCGCGAGATGGACGAGGTCGCCGAGTGGTCGGCGTCG
Organism: uncultured Actinomycetota bacterium; assembly: GCA_963799015.1. Classification (GTDB taxonomy): domain Bacteria; phylum Actinomycetota; class Actinomycetes; order Actinomycetales; family Microbacteriaceae; genus Agromyces. The sequence goes on from CAWCWD010000014.1 coordinate 51,155, forward strand.
GAACGCGAATCCGCCGCCCAGCGCGAGGGCCGATCGGCCCACCAGCACGACTACCACCGCGCGGATGCCTGGAACCTGCGCCTGCGCGAACGGGTGAACGCCGCCGTGGCGCAGCGACTGACGGAGCTGCGCGGCGACGACGCCTACCTCGCCGAGTTCGCCGAGCGGGCGCGGCAGGAGGCGTGGGCCGAGATCGCCGGGGTCATCGATCAGCGCCTGGCCCACGAGTGGCCCGAGATCGAGGTCGACGAGGCCTACGAGCTCGAGCGGGACGAGCGGATGCGCGGCCTCACGCTCGAGCTCGAACGCGAGGTCGCCGACGCCCGGCGTCGACGCGAGGCGCTCGACGAGCTCGACGACTCGTTCGGTGCCTGGTCGGGCTGACGCCACGGCCGGCGACCGCCGCTGCCCCGCCCGTGCGGGCGGGTGTTCACGCCGCGTTCAGCGCGAGTTCATCGATCAACCCGCGGACGCGTCCCTCGATGTCGTCCCGGATGCCCCGGACCCGCGCGAGCGGCAGGTCGGCCGGGTCGTCGAGCTCCCAGTCGAGGTAGCGGCGCCCGGGGTACACCGGGCACGCATCGCCGCAGCCCATCGTGATCACCACGTCGGAGGCCCGCACCACCTCGTCGGTGAGCGGCTTCGGGAACTCGCCGCCGATCGGAACGCCGACCTCGTCGAGCGCCGCCACGATCGTGGACCGCACCTCGCTCGCGGGCGCGGATCCGGCGGTGTGCACGCGCACGCGGTCGCCCGCGAGCTGTCGCAGCAGGGCGGCCGCGAGCTGCGAACGTCCGGAGTTCTGCACGCAGACGAACAGCACCTGCGGCCGGTCGCGCGAGGGTGCCCGTTCCGTCGCCATCGCCTCGAGCCGCTCGGCCGCGAAGGCCGCGGTGCGCGACGGCACATAGCGGGTGAGGCCCGAACGCTCCACGAGCAGGTCGTGGCTGTCGCGCACGTAGCGCCCGACGGTCTCGGGCGAGAACACGCCCTCGAACCGATCGGCGAGGTCGGATGCCACGCGCGCGAGCACCTCGGCCGAGGCATGCGTCGCGGCATCCGTCTGCAGCACCTCGTGCACCCGGTCGGCCGCCGCCGGGGCGATGGAGTACCAGGCGAGCCGGCCCTCGGGGGAGCGATCGAGCACGCCCGCGTCGTGGAGCACCTTCACGTGGTGGCTCACGGTCGGCTGCGTGAGGTCGAGCTCGTCGGCGAGACGCCCGACGAGGGCGCGTCCGTCGGGGCTCTCCTGGATCAGGCCGAGGATGCGCATCCGGGTCGGGTCGGTCAGCAGGCGGAGGCCGTGCGCCGCCCCGGTCGCATTCATAGAGCGCAGTCTATGCGCTGCCGATCGACGATCCGACGGCATGGCGCGTTCGATCTGGCCGGCGGGCGCGATCCGCGCCACGCTAGCGTTGGAGCCATGGAACGACGGCGTGTTGACTGGGCGGCGGGAACGTGGACGAGGGAGCCCGCCACGTCGCGGCTCGACGGCGACCGACCTCGTGGTCGGGGCGTCAGAGGGCAGCGACTGGTGGCGCACGACGCACTACGGCTTCCTCCACGACGACGGTCACGGGCTGCTCGTCGACTGGCCTGCGGCATCCGCGGTCGAGACGACCTTCGACGCGTCCAGCCTCACCGGGCTCTACGACCAGGCGGGGCTGCTGCTCTGGGTCGGGCCGGAGCAGTGGATCAAGACCGGCCTCGAGGTCTCCGACGGCGTGCTGCACCTCGGCGCCGTGGTCACGAACGGCGTCTCGGACTGGTCGCTCGCGCCCGTGCCCGAGTGGGCCGGCGAGCTCGTGACGATCCGGGCCAGCCGGGGCGGCGTGGCCGGCGACTCGGTGACCCTGCGCGCACGCACCGGGACGAGCGGATGGCGCACGCTGCGCGTCGCCCCGTTCACGGCGGGCGCGGCATCCGCCGGCCCGATGGTGTGCGCCCCCATGCGCGCCGACCTCGAGGTGCGCTTCACCGAGCTGGGAGCTCACGCCGCGCCGACGCCGATCTGCACGAGGATCCGCCGCTCGACTGACCGGGCCGTCGCCGAGTCTCGTTCGGATGCCACGACCAGGAGGCCGCGGCATCCGAACGCGCCCGCTCAGCCGGCCGGCCTGATGTTGTGGTTCTGCCGGAACACGTTGCCCGGGTCGAGCTCGGCCTTCACCCGGCGCAGCCGCTCGAGGGTGGCGGGCGGATACATCGCCGCGATCACATGGTCGCCGAACTCGATCGAGAAGTTGCCGTACATGCCGCTCGTGAAGGCGAGCGCCGCGTCGCTCGCCACCTTCGTCGCCGCGATCTGCTCGGGCGAGGCGTCGGGTGGCAGCACCCCGTTGACGATGAGGAACGCCTCGGCGTCGCGGTGCGCGATGGCCGTGGCATCGGGGGCGACACGCGAGAACGCGCCACCGAGTCGCCCTGAGCAGCACCATCGTGGGCACCTCGCGGGCGTAGGCGGCGGCGATCGCGTCGAGCGCCTCGTCGGAGAGGTCGGGCACGAACCCGTTGCCGCCGACGAACAGGAGCGGTGGGCGACCGGGCGGGGCGTCCTCGAGCAGGTCGCCGTAGCCGATGGGCGCGAGCGACACGTCGGTCACCGAGGGCAGCGACAGCAGCGGCGCGAGCAGCTCGCGCAACCGCTCCTCGCCGCCCTGCAGGGCGATGGCGAGCTGCGGGCCGACCGGCATCCCGGGTGCGAACGCCGGCAGGACCGTGAGCGTCGAGTTGAGCTCGTCGGGTCCGGCGCGCATCACGTCGCGCCACGCGCGCAGCACAGCCGGCACGTCGGAGGTGTCGAACTGCACGTGCCCGCCGACGAGGCCGTCGCCCGGCACCGCCTGGAACACGAAGCGGGTCACGACGCCGAAGTTGCCGCCGCCGCCGCGCACGGCCCAGAACACGTCGGGGTGCTGGTCGGCGTTGACCGTGAGCACCTCGCCGGACGCGGTGACGAGCTCGACCTCGCGCAAGCGCATCGATCGTGAGGCCCTGCTGGCGCACGAGCCAGCCGATGCCGCCGCCGAGCGCGAGGCCGCCGACGCCGACGTCGCGGGTGTCGCCGGAGCTGATCGCGAGTCCGTGCGGGGCGAGGACCGCTGCCACGTCGGCCCAGCGGGCGCCGCCCCCGACGCTCACGAGGCCGCCGGCGCCGACCTCGATCGACGTGAGCTCGGCGAGGTCGATCACGAGTCCGTCTTCGACCGGCATCATGCCGTGCCCGCCGCTGCGCACGGCGATGGGCAGGCCGGATGCCGCGGCGAGGCCGACGGCCGCCGCGACCTCCTGTGCCGTGCGAGGTCGCACGACGACCTCGGGTTCGCCGACGCCGGCGAAGACGGTGCGACCGGCGTCGTATTCGGTGGCGCCCGGACCGTGTGCTCGGCCCGGAACGCGTTCACTCAGATCAGAGAGGATCGACATTGCGCCAGTCTTGCAGCGGCCTCCGACAAGGGGAACGGTGCTCGCTCAGCGCTGAATCGCTGCGTTCGCATGCGTCTCGAGGCCGTCAGGCGGGCTTTCCGGCCTCGTCGATCTCCTCACGGACGCCTTGCGGCGCCTTCTCGGTGACGGATGCCCCGTATCTGCTCGAGCTTCGCCCACTCGTCGGGCTGGGAAGCGGCGACGAACTCGAGGAGCCGCACTGCGTCGAGCCCGAGCGCACGAATCCCGCAACAACGGGCCTCGAAGTCTCTATCGGAGTGACCTGATTGCCCTCGCGAGGTCAGGCGCGCCGATAGCGTGCCGTCCGCCGCTCGCCCTCGATGACGAGCGTGCCCTGGTCGCGCATTCGGAGGAGCAGCCGTTTCGCAGCCTCTGGGCTCGTTCCGCAGAGTTCCGCGGCCTCTCCACGGGAGATGCTGCCGTGCGCGTCGACGAAGTTGAGAATCGATCTGCTCCTGTTGGGGTCCATCGAACGCCCGCACGCGCACGTAACTCGAGGCGTTGGCGAAAGCGCGGTAGGTGGCGCCGCTCAGCGTGTAGCGGCGGGCTCGGCCGTCCCCGCGCATTCCGATCACGCCTTCCTCCAGCAGGCGAGTTAGTCGGGTTCGTGCCCATTGCTCGGAGTGCTGCAGGACTCGGGAGATCTCGCCCAGCGTGAGCCGGGGGTCGTCGCGGAGTGACCGGACGATCTGCAAGCTGCGCGATCGAATGGGCCCGGCGACCTCATCGTGGTCGATGACGAACCGAACCCTCGATGTCGGTTCCACCCACCTGCGATCGACACGACTACCTGATGGGCGTCAGAGCGACCGTATTCCGGTTCGGGATGTCCCCCGCGAAGCACCTCGAGACACGGTTGATGCCCGTCCGCTGCGGTCGACGAGGCCGGCACGAGGAATGAATCTGCGAGGATGCGACTGCGTGGGCTTGTTCGCTCCAGGAAGTTGTCGAGCGTGACACCGCGAGGGAACCCGCCGGTGCTCGCTGATCGTGAGTTCGTCGTCGGCGAGTTGCACGGCGACCGACCCCATGACCGTGTAGTCGCGGTGCACGAGGGCGTTCGCGACGAGTTCACGCGCGACGACTTCAGGAATGCGGTCGATCTGCACGCGAATCAGGCCGATGACCACCTCGTCTTCGACGTTGCGAGCGCGAAGCTGCTCGAAGAGGGTCTGTGCGCTCTTGAACAGTGGGTCGCGAGCAATGCTGTTCAGACGGAGCACGCCATGCTCGAGGAGTTGCAGCTTGGTCTCGATAGTGGGCACGTATCGCTCATCGATGCGCTTCGCCCGAACAGCATGATGGCGCCACGTTTCAAGAGCACATCGTCGCCGCGGACTTCGGCGACTCCGAGCGCGCTGAGGATGTCAGTGTTGCTGAGGCTCGCAAGGGTGGCGGATGACCCACCCGCGAGGTCGGCGAGGCGACGAAACCGGTCGAACTCATCGGGGTCGAGATCGTCGTCGTGGCCTGCGGCTCGGGGATCGACGCGTAGTCGGCTTCGCCGCGCGCGATGCGGTCGGCGAGCATCTCGTGCGCGAGGAACGGAGACACGAAGGCCGGCCGTCGCGCCAAGTGCGGGCGTAGGTAGATCCGCTCGCGTTCCGAGACCGTCGGCGCAGTTCGACGCGGACTCGAAGCACGTGACGTGGTCGATCGGGATGACCTCGGCACGAACGACGACCTGCGGGACGGTCCTGTTCGCGATCATCGCGGGCAACGTGCTCGCATCGACCGAGTCGCGCGAGCCGCGTGTTCGCGGCCGTGATCGAGCCATCGTCCTCGATGCCGATCAGAGGTCGCCGCCCTCGCCGTTGGCGAGACAGATCACCGCGTCGACGATGTCGTCGGCGTTGAGCGTGCGGCGATCTGATTGAACTCGACGCTGAGTCGCTCACCGCCCACGATGAGTGGCGTGAATCCTCCGGCGTCATGGCCAAAGTATGTCATAAACTTTGGACTCCTTCAGCGCGGCGTGCAATGAGTCCGAAGCGTCCAATCCGAAGATCAAAGCATGTACCGCCCCGAACGGGCTGTGCTGCCCTGCGATGTCATGTGGAGAATGGCAGCATGGCGATTCCCGAGACCGACCTGCTGCGTATCGGCCGCTGGTGCGGCGAACGTGTGCTCCGAGCATCTCCGGATCAGGCGCGGGTCGAGTGCGATATCGCCGATCGGCATGTCACCATCGTCGAGACGCGACCGCCCTGGGACGGTGAGGCACTGACCTGATTCCCGATCGCGCGGCGGCGATACACCGCCTCGACCGAGCAACGGAGCACTTACTCGGTTGTGACTCGCAAACTTGAAGTCCACGAGCACCTGCAGATGGCCGACTCAAAGGGTGTAGGTGGCTGCTCGACAATCGCCGACAGTCGGCGTCCATCTCCTGTGATTGACGTCGGCTCGCCGTCGCTCAGGCGGCACGACGTGCGTTACACCGTCGAGCCGACCCGGTCACTCCCCGCTCGGGTGCGCCTTCGCCCGGTCGATCACCCACGCGTACGCGAACGCCCGCTCCCGCCACGCCGAATACCGACCGGAGACCCCGCCGTGCCCGGCCGCCATCTCGACCTTCAGCAGCGGGTCCGCCCCGGCGTCGCGCAGGCGAGCCACCCACTTCGCGGGCTCCACGTAGAGCACGCGGGTGTCGTTGAGGCTCGTCACCGCGAGGATCGGCGGGTAGTGCCCGCCCCCATTGGCGCTGGCGTGCACGTTCTCGATGGGGGAGTACGACTTCATGTACGCGTACACCTCGGCGTCGTCGAGCGGGTTGCCCCACTCGTCCCACTCGATCACCGTGAGCGGCAGCGAGGGGTCGAGGATCGACGTCAGCGGGTCGACGAAGGGCACCTCGGCGAGGATGCCGGAGAAATGCCGGGGCGCCATGTTCGCCACGGCGCCGACCAGCAGGCCGCCCGCGCTGCCGCCCTGCGCGACGAGCCGGTCCGGTGCGGTCACGTCCTCGTCGATGAGGTGGCGGGCCACGGCGACGAAGTCGGTGAACGTGTTGCGCTTCTCGAGCTTCTTGCCGTGCTCGTACCAGAGCCGGCCCATCTCGCCGCCACCGCGCACGTGCGCGACCGCGAAGATCATGCCCCGGTCGAGCAGCGACAGGCGGGGGATCCCGAACGCGGGGTCGATGGCGTGCTCGTACGAGCCGTATCCGTAGAGCAGCGTCGGCGCGGGCGTTCCGAGGTCGACGAGGTCGTGGCGGTACACGAGCGAGATCGGGATGCGCGTGCCGTCGTCGGCGACCGCCCACTCCCGCCGCTGGGCGTACCGGGTGGCGTCGTAGTCGCCGAGCACCGCCTGCCGCTTGCGCAGCTTCCGCTCGCCCGTCGCGATCACGACGTCGTACACGGTCGACGGCGTGACGAAGCTCGAGTACCCGATGCGCAGCATCGGCTGCTCCCATGCCGGGTTGCCGCCGACGCCCACCGAGAACAGCGCCTCGTCGAACGGGAGCTCGTGCAGGGTGTCGTCTGCCGTGCCAGCTTCCGTCGGCGCTGTCGCGGGGATGCCGGCCGGCGGCACCTTGGCGATCGCGACCCGCGGCAGGCCCTCGCGGCGGTACTCGACGGCGACGAAGTCGCGGAACGCGTCGACGCCCTCGAGGCGCACGTCGGGGTTGTGCGGCAGCAGCATCCGTCGCGGTCCCTGCGGGTCGGATGCCGCGACGCTCACGAGCTCGAAGTTCACGGCGTCGTCGTTGTGCACGACCAGCAGGCGATCCTTGCCGCCCGCCACGACGTGCTCGACGTCGTACTCGACACCCTCCTTGCGCGGCCACACCACGGTGAACTCGCCCGCGGGCTCGTCGGCGTCGAGCAGCCAGGTCTCGCTCGTGACGTTCGAGCCGGCCTCGATCATGAGGTACTTCCGGCTGCGGGTGAGGCCGACGCCCAGCCAGAACCGCTCGTCGGGCTCGTGGAAGACCGAGACGTCGTCGGATGCCGCGGTGCCCACCTCGTGACGCCAGATCGTGTCGGGGCGCCACGCCTCGTCGACCGTCGCGTAGTAGAGGTACCGGCCGCTCGGGTCGAACACCGCGCCGGCGGCGGTGCCCTCGATGACGTCGTCGTACTCGCGGTCGGATCCGTCGATCGCGCGCAGGCGGATCGTGTAGCGCTCGTCGCCCTCGACGTCGGTGGCGTAGAGCATCGTCGACCCGTCGGCGGTCACGTCGAAGCTGCCGAGCGAGTAGAACTCGTGGCCCTTCGCCTCGAGGTTGTCGTCGAGCAGCACCTGCTCGCCGGGGATCGCGGCGGCCGTGGCATCCGTCGTTTCGCCAGACTCAACACGCAGAGGGGCCTCGGGCAGCACCGGCGGCTCCCAATCGTCTGGGCCCGCGATCGGCGCGCGGCAGTGGATGCCGTACTGCAGGCCCTCGACGGTCCGCGAGTAGTACCACCAGTCGCCCTCGCGGCTCGGCACGCTGAGGTCGGTCTCCTTGGTGCGCGCCCTGATCTCCTCGAAGAGCTGCTCCTGCAGGATCGCGAGGTGCTCGGTCTTCGCCTTCGTGTACGCGTTCTCCTCGTGCAGGTGGGCGATGACGGCCGGATCGTCCTTCGTGCGGAGCCATTCGTACTCGTCGATCACCACGTCACCGTGGTGCACGCGTTCGGTCGGTCGCTTCTCGGTCATGGGGGGAGTGAGCACGATCTCCACGCTACGCCCTCCATGTCGGCGGATGTCGCGGTCGAGGTCGCGAGGATTCGTCACGACGAGCCGCTTAGGTTAGCCTTATCTCACTTCCGTGACGCGTCGTCGTCGAGACCCCCCAAACGATCCCCGGAGGCCCGGCGTGCCCACTCGTTCGCTCACGACCGGCGACCTGCGCCTCGCGCACGGCAGCCCGACAGAGACCGCCCTCATCATCGGCGACTCGACGGTCAGCTTCGGCGACCTGCAGGACCGAGTCGATGCCCGACGGAGCGAGCTGGGATCTGTTCGCCGCCTCGTCATGATCGCCGGCGCGAACGAGGTCGAGCCGATCGTGACCTACCTCGCGGCGCTCGAGGGCGGCCATCCCGTGCTGTTCGTCGACGGAGACCGCACTCGCCCGGGCGCCGATGAGCATCGCCGCGGCCTCATCGAGCGGTTCGACCCCGACGTCGTCGCGACCGACGACGGCGCGGTGGGCGCTGGAGGAGCGGCGGCCCGGCACCCGGCACGAGCTGCACCCCGATCTCGCCCTGCTCGCTGAGCACCTCGGGGTCGACCGGGTCGCCCAAGCTCGTGCGGCTCGCCGCGACAACCTGCTGAGCAACGCCGTCGCGATCGGCGATTACCTCGGCCTCGGCGAGGGCGACCGCGCGGCGACGACGCTGCCGCTGCACTACTGCTACGGACTGTCGGTCGTGAACAGCCACCTCGTCGCGGGTGGCAGCCTCCTGCTCACCTCGCGCTCCGTCGTCGAGGAGCAGTTCTGGGACGAGTTCGGCGCGGCCGGCGCGACGTCGTTCGCCGGCGTCCCCTACACCTTCGACCTGCTCGAGGCGAGCGGCTTCGAGCGACCGGGCGCTCCCGAGCCTGCGCTACGTCACCCAGGCCGGCGGCCGGCTCGCCCCCGACCGCGTGCGGCGCTTCGCCGCGATTGGGCGGGAGCGCGGCTTCGAGTTCTTCGTCATGTACGGCCAGACCGAGGCCACGGCCCGGATGGCCTACCTGCCGCCGCGACTCGCCGAGAGCGCCGCGGGCGGCGATCGGCGTCCCCATCCCGGGCGGCCGGTTCCGCATCGACGATGCCATCCGCGGAGGGCGTCGGGGAGCTCGTGTACGACGGGCCGAACGTGATGATGGGCTACGCGACCGAACCGGCGGACTTCGCAGTGGGACGCACCGTCGACGAGCTCCGCACCGGCGACCTCGCCCGGCTACGCCCCGACGGGCTCTTCGAGATCGTCGGCCGCGCGAGCCGGTTCGTGAAGGTGTTCGGGCTGCGCATCGACCTCGACCGCGTCGAGCGCCTCATCGACAGAGGACGGCGTGCCGGTGCGCGCCGCGAGCTCCGACGAGCGCCTGCTGCTGTTCGTCACGGCCGAGCGGTTCATCGATCGCGCCCGCGAGCGCGCGATGGCGATCACCGGCCTGCCGGCCCACGCCGTGCGCGTGCATGCCGTCGCGGAGTTCCCGCGCACGGCGAGCGGCAAGCCCGACACGGCAGCGCTCGTGCGGTACGCCGCCGAGCTCGAGGCCGCGCAGGCCGGCGTCTCGCGCGGCGACGGTGTCACGCCCGAGACGATCCGAGCCCTCTACGCCGAGCTGCTCGGTCGGCCCGACGCCGAAGCCGAGCGACTCCTTCGCGGGCCTCGGCGGCGACTCGCTGAGCTACGTCGAGGTGTCGCTGCGGCTCGAGGAGCTGCTCGGCGCGCTGCCGCGCGAGTGGCCGTCGATGTCGGCGCGCCGAGCTCGCCGAGCTGGCGGATCCGGCCGGGCCCGAGGCATCCGTCGCAGCCGAAGGCCCTTCGGCACCGGCGCCGCCCGCGCCCGACGGACCCGCCGCCCGCGGGTCGGTGGCGGCATCCGTCGAGGCAGCACCGACCGTCGCCCGGGCCGCCCGCAAGCGCCGGTGGATGCCCGCGTCGAGACCCCGGCCGTGCTGCGCGCGCTGGCGATCGTGCTCATCGTCGGCACCCACGCCAATCTCTTCGACCTGAAGGGCGGCGCCCACCTGCTGCTGGCGGTCGCCGGGTACAACCTCGCCCGATTCCAGCTCGCGGATGTCGCGGGCCGCAGCCGATCGCTCGGCATCCTGAAGAGCACCGCGCAGCTCGTCGTGCCGGCGCGTGATCTGGATCGGCGCGGTGGCGCTCCTGACCGGCGGATACCGCCTCTCGACCGTGCTGCTCGTCAACAACTTCGGCGGCGACTCCGCCTGGAACGTGCATTGGCAGTTCTGGTTCATCGAGGTCGGTCGTCTGGACGATCGCTCGCGCTGGCGGCCGTGTTCGCGATCCCGCACGTGGACCGGTTCGAGCGGCGGCATCCGTTCGGATTCGCGCTCGGGGTGCTCGCGCGTGACGCTCGCCGCTCGCTTCGCGCTCCTGGGCGGCGCCGAGGCGCAGGCGACCGAGCGCTACACGACACTCATGGTGGTGTGGTGCATCGCGCTCGGCTGGCTGGTGGCGCGGTCGACCACGCTGCGACGGCGCCTGCTGACCTCGGCCGTCGCTGCTCGTGGCGGTGCCGGGCTTCTTCGGCGAGCCGGGCCGCGAGGCGATCGTGCTCGTCGGCATCCTCGCGCTGCTGTGGTTCCCCACGCTGCCCGTGGTGCGGCCGCTCGTCCCGCTCGTGGGCGTGCTCGCCGGCGCGTCGATGTTCATCTACCTGACCCACTGGCAGGTGTACCCGCCGCTCGAGGATCACGTGCCGTGGCTCGCCACCCTCCTCTCGCTCGCGATCGGCGTGGCGGTGTGGAAGGGCTACACGTTCCTGGTCGCCCGGATCGGCCGGTCGCTCAGGCGCCGGGCGTCAGCGAGGGCGCGGGCGTGATCGGCGCGCTCGGCGCGTCGGCGGGGTAGAGCACGGCACCGCCGTCGACGCGCACGGTCACGTGGGACCCGGGCCGGAGTCCGGCGATCTCGTGGTGCGGCAGCCGGAGCTCGATCCTCCGGGCCTCCACGCCGGCGAGGAGCACCACCTCGACCGCCGCGCCCATCGGGCGGAGCGCCTCGACGACGGCATTCGGCTCAACGGCGTCCGCGCCGACCTCGAGCTGGGCCGGGCGCACCATCACGAGCGCGCTCGCCGACTCGCCACTGCGGTCATGGCGAACCGGGATCCGGCCGAGGGCGCAGTCGGCGCACCCCTCGCCCCGAGAGGCGGGCAGCAGCACCGCGGGGCCGAGGAACGCCGCGATGTCGGGAGTCTCGGGGTTGTCGAAGACGGCGGACGGCACGCCGGCCTGGGCGAGGCGGCCCTCGACCATCACGCCGATCGCGTGGCCGAACGTCAGTGCCTCGTCCTGATCGTGCGTGACGAGCACCGCGGTGGTGCCGCTGCGCTCGAGCGCGTCGATCACCGCGCGTCGCGTCTGCTCGCGCAGGCCCGTGTCGAGGGCGCTGAAGGGCTCGTCGAGCAGGATGATGTCGGGGCGTGGCGCCAGCGCGCGCGCAAGCGCCACCCGTTGCTGCTGACCGCCCGAGAGCTGGTGGGGATACCGGCCGGCGAGCTCGGGATCGAGCGCCGCGAGCTCCATCACCTCGTGGACGCGGGCCGTGCGATCGGGCCGGCGTGGGAGGCCGAAGGCGATGTTGGCGGCCGCAGAGAGGTGGGGGAACAGCGCGCCGTCCTGTGCCACGTACCCGATGCCGCGCCGGTGCGCGGGCACCGAGGAACCCGGCGCCGCGAGCGTGCTGTCGCCGAGGCGGATGCTCCCGGCATCGGGGTCCTCGAATCCGGCGATGAGCCGGAGCAGCGTGCTCTTGCCGCTGCCGGATGCCCCGACGATGGCGGTGCGCGAGCCTTGCGGCACCTCGAGCGAGATGTCGTCGAGCACCGGGGTGGAACCGAACGCCTTCGAGACGCCCGTGACGGTGAGCTTCATCGGGTTCGACCTCCCAGGGTCTGCGTGAACATGAGGACGACGGCGGGGATCGAGAGCAGGATGAGCAGCAGCGCGTAGGGGGCTGCTCCCGCATAGTCGATCGCCGACGCGGCAGACCAGAACTGCGTGGCGAGGGTGCGCGTGCCGGTCGGCGCGAGCAGCAGGGTCGCGGTGAGCTCGTTCGCGGCGCCCAGGGCGACGAGCACGGCGCCCGCGGCGATGGCCGGGGCGAGCAGCGGCCCGGTGATGCGCAGGCGGGCGGCGACGGGTGACGAGCCGAGCGACCGTGCCGCCTCCTCGAGCGACTCGGGCACCTGCGCGATGCCCGCCCGCAACGACACGAGGGCGCGCGGAAGGAAGATCACGACGTAGGCCGCCATCACGGTGACGACCGTCTGGTAGAGCGGCGGCACGAGTCGGAGGGTCACCGTGACGAGCGCGAGCGCCACGATGATCGCGGGGAGGCTGCTCGCGACGTAGTAGGGGGCTTCGAGCACCCGGCTGGTGCGGCCCGGGTACCGGGCCGAGAGCCAGGCGACCGGCAGCGCGACCACGATCGCGCCGATCGCACCGCCGACGGCGAGCAGCACGGTCTGCACGACGGCAGCAGGGATCTCGGCGAACGCCGCGGCATCCGACGCTGCGAGCCAGCGCAGCACGCTCGAAAGGGGCACGATCGTGGCGGCGATGCCGAGCACGGTGAGTGCGGCGAGAGCGACGGGCGTCGTACGCCCGAGCCTGACCAGCGGGGCCGGATGGGGGCTGCCGCTGCCGACGCGGGCGTAGCGGGCCCGCCCGCGCGCGGCCGCCTCGATCACGAGGAGCACGAGGCACAGCGACGCGAGCACGACGCCCAGCGCGGCCGCGGACGAGCCGGCGAAGGTGGACTGGTAGGCCACCACGATCGCCGTGGTGAACGTGTCGAACCGGATGAAGGCGAAGGCGCCGTACTCGGCGAGCAGGTGCAGCGCGACGATGAGCCCGCCGCCGAGCACGGCGAGACGGAGCTGCGGCAGGACGACCCGGGCGAACACCGACCACGAGCCGAGGCCGAGCGATCGCGCGGACTCCTCCAGCGCCGGGTCGAGCCCGCGGATGGTCGCGAGCGCCGGCAGGTACACGAGCGGGTAGTACGCGAGCGTCGCCACGAGCAGGCCGCCGCCGAGGCCGTGGATCGACGGGATCGCGCTCGCCCACCCGTAGCTCGACACGAACGCCGGGATCGCGAGCGGCGCCACGAGCACCACGGCGAAGAACCGGCGCCCGGGCAGGTCGGTGCGCTCGACGAGCCACGCGCCGCCCACACCGAGCACGATCGTCGCGGGCACGCCGAGCACGAGCAGGAGCACGGTGTTCAGCAGCAGCTCGCCCACGCGCGGCCGGAAGATCAGCGGCTGCAGGGCGTCCCAGCCGATCTCGAACACGGTGGCCACCACGTAGCCCACCGGGACGAGCATGAAGACGGCGAACACGGCCACGATCGCGACGAGGGCGGCCGACGGGCGTCGGCCGGTCGCCGCAGTCGCCCGGCCCGCTGCGCGGGCCGGGACCGTGATCGCCGTCGAGGTCAGAGCAGGCCCGCGTCCGTCATGAGGTCGATGACCTCGGGTCCGTTGAGCGCCGACGGATCGACCGCGGGGGCGTCGAGGGTGTCCAGCGAGGGCAGCGGGTCCTTCGCGGGGACGCCGCTCGCGACCGGGTACTCGAAGCTGTAGCCCTCGCCGAGGATCTGCTGGCCGGTGGCGCCGGCGAGGAACGCGAGGAACTGCTGGGCCTCGTCCTGGTGCGTGCTCGACTTCAGCACGCCGCCGCCGGAGACGCTCACGAAGGCGCCCGGGTCCTGATTGCCGAAGTAGTGCAGCTTCGTGTTCGTGCTGTTCTCGCCGGTGCCGTCCTGGTCGCGGAACCAGTAGTAGTGGTAGATGACGCCACCCGGCACCTCGCCGGCGTTGACGGCCTTCATCGTGGCGATGTTGTTCTGGTAGACGGTGGCGTTCTGCTTCATGCCGTCGAGCCACTCAGCCGTCGCGTCGGACCCGGTGAGCTCGAGCATCGCCGACACGATCGCCTGGAAGTCCGCTCCGCCGGGTGCGGCGCCCCAGCGGCCCTTCCACGCGTCATCCTGCAGGTCGACGAGCGAAGCGGGCAGCTCGGACTCGTCGAGGAGCTCGGGGTTGTAGACGAACACCGTGGAGCGGGCCGCGATACCCGTCCACAGCCCGCTCGACGGGCGGTACTGCGTGGGCAGGAGGTCGAGCGTCGACTGGTCGACGGGCGCGAGCAGGCCGGCGTTCTCGACGAGCGACATCGCCGGCGAGTTCTCGGTCAGGAACACGTCGGCGCGCGAGGCGTCGCCCTCCTCGACGAGCTGGTTGCCGAGTTCGCTGTCGGAGCCGTTGCGCAGCACGACCTCGATGCCCGTCTCCTCGGTGAAGGCCGCCACCCATTCCTCGGTGAGCTGTTCGTGCTGGGCGTTGTAGATGACGAGGGTGTCCTCGGTGACGGCGGGCTCCGTGCCGGCGCCCGAGTTGCCGGCGGCACATCCGGTCAGGGCGATCGCTGCGAGGGCGATCGGCGCGATGGTCGTGAGGATTCGGCGGGGTCTCATGGGGCTCTTTCGGGCTCACGGGCAGGAAAGGCTATCCTAACCTGCCTGATGCGAGCCGCCCGTCTTCCGTCGTCGTACGCCGTCACGAGGACCTGACGACCCTGCGCCAACTGAGGCGCCGCCCGAGCACCGCAGGTCGCGGCGTCAGCCGGTCTTCGTCCAGTCGAGATTGATGACGTCGCCGATGTAGACGGTCTCGCCGAAATCGTGGATCTGCGGATTCATGCGCAGCAGTTGCTGCTGCGGCAGCTCGAAGCGCTGCGCGATGTCGAAGAAGCTGTCGCCCTCGACCACGGTGTAGCTCGCCGGCACTCCGGCGCCGTCGAGCACCGGCGTGCCGTTGGCGCCCGTGCGGGCACCGGTGTCGTACGCGGGACCCCATTCGACGACGGGTGCGGGTGCGTTCGGAACGGGGTCGGGGGCCGGAGCGGGCGCGGGCGCGGGCGCCGCGGCCGGCGGTTCGGGTGTGGGCGTCGGCGTGGCGGTGACGGTGGCGGTCACCGTGACCGGCGGCGGGGTGGGGATCGGCGCGGCCGTGCATCCACTGAGCAACAGGGCCGCGAACCCAGCGGATGCCGCGGCCATGCCGATTCCTCGCCTCACCGGGCCCCCCGATCGACGTGCCGAACGGCGCTCCTCCGTCGGGCGCGCCGTTCGGGACAGCCTATCGATCGGGCGGGCAAGCGCAATCCGCTCTCCACCGGCGTGCCGCGGTCGCGAGGTCGGAGTGTCTGCGACCTCACGTCGCTGCGACGATCGCCGCGCGGATCCGGGCGAGGCCCTCGGCCAGGAGCGTGTCGCCCGGTCCCGCGTACCCGAAGACGATCCCGGGCGGCTCATCGCCCTGCACCGCGGAGTAGTCGGCGAGCGGCGCGACGGCGATGCCCTCGGCTGCGAGCCGGGCGACCACGGCGGCCGAGGTCGCGGCGTCGGGCAGCGTCACCACCGCGTGCAGCCCGCCGTCGAGCCCGGAGAGCGGCGCACCCGGCAGGCCGTCGAGTGCCTCGATCACGAGGCGGCGACGATGCGAGTACTCGCGGCGCGTGACCGCGATGTGCCGGCGCACGGCGCCGCTCGCGAGCAGCGCTGCCGCGGCGTCCTGGGCGGGGCCGGGCACCGGGCAGGGCTCGTCGGCGCGGATCCGCGCGATCGCCGCCCGGAGCGCCGGGTTCGGCGGCAGCACGAGGTACCCGAGCCGCAGCCACGGCGTGAGCACCTTCGAGAAGCTCCCGACGAGCACCACCCGTCCGCCGTCGTCGAGCGAGGCGAGCGCGGGCAGCGGCGGACCGAGGTGGCGGAACTCGCTGTCGTAGTCGTCCTCGATCACCACGGCATCCGCGTCGCGCGCCCAGTCGAGCAGCTCCAGCCGCGCGGCGACCGGGAGGCGACCGCCGAGCGGGTACTGGTGGCTCGGCGTGACCATGACGGCGTGGGGTGCCTGCGGCATCCGTCGCAATGATTCGACCACGATCCCGTCGGCATCGACGGCCACCGGCGGGGTGCGGGCGCCGCGGCGCTCGAGCGTGCGCCGCGCCGACGGGTAGCCGGGGTGCTCGACGGCGATCGCGGGGTTGCCGCCGACGAGCGTGGTCAGGGCGGATGCCACGAGCGCGAGTGCCTCGCTGGTGCCCGCCGTGACCACCACGTCGTCGGCCGCGCATGCGACGCCGCGGGCCTGGCGCAGGTGGTCGGCGACCTGCTCGCGCAGGGCCGCGACGCCGAACGGCGGCGGCGACTCGGACGGGATGTCGAGCGATGCCGCGTGCCGCCACGCCGAGCGCCACGCGCGGGTGTCGATGCGCGAGGTCGAGGGGCGGCCCGGCAGCAGGTCGACGCGCGGCGGCGCGGCCGTCGCCGCATCGAGGGGTCGCGACCCGTGCCGTCCGGGCGCCCGAGCCCACGATTCGGGACCCGTCGATGACTCCGCCGCGTGTTCCGGGATCTCGGATCGCCGCGCCCCGGCCGCATCCAGACGCGCGAGCTCGGCCACACGGGTCGGCGCGCCCTGCCGCATCTCGAGGTAGCCCTCGCCGGCGAGCTGCTCGAAGGCGGCCACCACGGCGCTGCGCGAGACGCGGAGCTCGGCCGCGAGCGCACGCGTCGAGGGCACCGGGTCGCCCGGTCGCAGGGCCCCGTCGAGGATGCCGCGGCGCAGGCCCTCGACGAGCTGCATGCCGATCGGCAGCGCCGCCTCGCGGTCGATGACGAGGATCGGACCGTCCACGCCCGCCTCCCTTCGCGTTCAACTGGACTGGTGGATGCTGCGAGAACTGGACTCCTCAACCAACCAGTGTGCTCGCGAGACTAGCAGCGTGACCACGACGAACACCACTGCCCCCCGCCGCATCCGCCGACTCGCCGAGCGGCAGACCACCGACCGCGACGCGCTCTTCGAGCTCCTCGATGAGGAGCTCGTGGGACACCTCGCGGCCGTGGTCGACGGAACGCCGTTGGTCGTGCCCATGGGCTACGCGCGCGACGGCGAGCACCTGCTCGTGCACGGCTCGACGGGCGGCGGATTCGCCCTGCGCGCCGCCGCCGAGCGCGCCACGGTGGCCTTCGCCGTGACCGCGCTCGACGGACTCGTGCTCGCCCGCTCCCTCTTCGACAGCTCCATGAACTACCGCAGCGCCGTGGTCTACGGCGTGCTCGAGCCCGTCGACGACGAGCGAGCGGATGCCGCGCTGCTCGCGCTCTCCGAGCGGCTCATGCCGGGCCGCTCCGCCGAGGTGCGGGCCATCACGCGCAAGGAGACCGCCGCCACCCGCGTGCTGCGGCTGGCGCTCGACGACGTGGTGATGAAGCTGCGTGCGGCCGGGGCATCCGAGGACGCCGACGACGGCGAGGACCACTCGACGTGGGCCGGCATCGTGCCGCTCGAGCGCACCTGGGGCGTGCCCGTCCCCTCGACGCTCACCCCCGAGGGGACCCCGACCCCGGATTCGGTGGTCGCCCTGACGACGCGCTCCCCCCGGGAGCACAGACTTCCCTGATGGAAAGGAGGTGCGACATGTTCGCGATCTTGATCGTGCTGGGACTGCTCGCCGCTGTGGCGACCACGACCTCGCTCGTGCAGTTCCGACGTGACGGCTACCGCCGCACGCCGACGCTGCGATTCTGAGCCCCACGACCCGACGAACGCAACGCGCCTCCCGATCGACGGAACCGTCGTTCGGCACGCCCGGGGCCACTCCCGCCCGGGCGACTCAGGCCCCCTGAGGCGCCTGAGCACCCCCCTGCGTGGAAATAGGGCGATCGCCCGATGGGCACCGGGGACCTTAGCGAGCACGCTGAAGGCATCCGATCGGACGGTCGGACGACACCAGGAGGAATCATGCAGTTCTCGGCTGACTTCGTCGCGCTGGGCATCCACCAGGCCGACGTGCGACGCGCCGAACTGGAGCTCGGCCTGCGGATGGCCGCAGCGGAGCGCGCCTCGGACGATGCGGGGGCGTCGTCCGAGTCCGTCGCTCGGCACCGCCGGCTCCGAGGCCACCACCGCGCGCCTCGGCTCGCCCTCCGGTGAGCGGGGCCGCGGTCGTGGCCGATGGCGTTCCGCCGAGTGCGATCGCGACCGTCCCGGTCGCCACGAGTGTCACCGGGGCGTGGGACCATGAGATGGTGACCACGTCAGCGCCGGCCATGATCGGCCGAGACGCCGACCTCGCGAGGCTCAACGAGCGCCTTCGCGAGGTGCGGGCGGGCGCGCCGTTCACCGTCATCGTGGGCGGCGAGGCCGGCATCGGCAAGACGCGGCTCCTCCGCGAGTTCGAGGCCGGCCTGCCGTCCGACGTCCGGCTGCTCGCGGGCCAGTGCGTCGACCTCGGCAGCGTGGCGGCGCCGTACGCGCCGGTCAAGGCGGCGTTGCGCACACTCGTCGCCCAAGAAGGGCCCGAGCGGGTGCTCGAGGCTGTGGGCCCGGGGCGCCCGGCGCTCGTCGCCCTGCTCCCCGAGCTCGCGGCGCCCGGGGCCGAACCCGCCCCGTCCGGTTCGCAGGCCGCCGCGGGTGCCGCGACCGGTCAGCTGCACGAGGCGATCGCGGTCCTCCTCGAGACGTTCTCGCGCGAGCGACCCATCGTCTTCGTGATCGAAGACCTGCACTGGATCGACGCGGCCAGCCTCGCGCTGCTCCGCTTCCTCATGCGCGCGCTCGGGTCGAGCCGCGTGCTCACCGTGCTGAGCTACCGCACCGAAGACGTCACGCGGGGGCATCCGGTGCGCGACTTCCTCTCCGAGGCCGAGCGCGACCGATGGGTCGAGCGGCTCGAGCTCGGGCGGCTCACCCGCAGTCAGGTGCGCAAGCTCACGAAGTCGATGATCGTCGACGAGTCGCCGAGCGAGCGCGTGCTCGACACGGTGTACCGCCGCAGCGACGGCGTCCCCTTCTTCGTCGAGGAGCTGGTCGGCATCGACGGATGCCGCGATGAGGGCTTCGTGCCCGACACGCTCCGCGAGCTGCTGCTCGCCCGCTACGAGCGCCTGCCCGAGTCGGCACAGGAGCTCCTGCGCCTCATCTCCACCGGTGGCGTCCGCGTCTCCCACGCGATGCTCGCGCAGGTCTACCGCGGCAGCGACGACGAGCTCGACGCGGCCGCGCGCCAGTGCGTCAACTTCGGCGTGCTCACCGTCGACGGCGACGACTACGCCTTCCGGCACGCGCTCGTGCGCGAGGCGATCCTCGACGACCTCCTCCCGGGCGAGCGCGCCCGGTTCCACGCTCGCTACGCCGAGGCCTACGAGGCGGCCGCTGCCGCGGGTGCGCGTCGCCTCGCCGCCGAGATCTCGTTCCACTGGCTCGGTGCGCACGACGCCGCGAAGGCGTTCCCCGCCACGATGCAGGCCATGCGGGAGGCGCGCGCCGCCGCCGCGTACGCCACCGCCGCCCAGCTCGGCGAACGGGCGATCGGGCTGTGGGACGTGGTCCCCGATCCGGTCGCTGCGGCCGGCATGAGCAAGCTCGAGCTCATGGGCCGCACGGCCTCGCACCTGCGCAACGCCGGTGAGGGCGAGCGCAGCCTCGCGCTCGTGAAGGCGGCGCTGGCCGAGTGTCCGCGCGACGACCCCAATTACCCGCGACTGCTTCGCGACAAGGGGCTCTACCTCGCGAACGTCGGCAAGGGCGGGTCCGTGGCCGTGCTCGAGGAGGCGCTCGCCGCCCTCGACGCCCGCGGCGAGACCGGTCCGAGCGACCTCCGCGCCACCACGCTCATCGCCCTGGCCGGTCGGCTCATGATCGACGGCCGGCTCGACGACGCCGTCGAGACCGCCGATCGGGCACTCGCGGTGGCCACCGAGATCGGATCCGCGCGGTACGCGTCGGTCGCCACGAACATCGCCGGCATCAGCCGCGCCGACGGGGGCGACGTCGAGGGGGGACTCGCCCTCCTCGAGCGCGCCCGAGAGCTCGCCGAGGGCGACGGAACGGCGCTGCTGCGCTACTGGGTGAACGCGTCCGACCAGCACTACCTCGTCGGGCACTACCACGAGGCCGTGCGGCTCGCCGAGGAGGGACTGGCCCAATCGCGCGCCCAGGGCGTGGAGCGCAGCACCGGCGTCATCCTCGCCTCGAACGCGGTGGATCCGCTGTTCGCGCTCGGGGAGTGGGAGCGCGCCGACGAGCTCATCGACCGCGCGCTGGCGCTCGACCCGCCCACGGCGGACACGGTCTACCTGCTGCGCGCTCGCATCTGGGCGCTGCTGTGGCGCGGCGAGACCGAGCGCGCCACCCAGCTCTACCGCGGTGCGCGACCGGCGATGGCGGCCCTGATGGAGGTCGAGATGCAGACCCGTCTCGCCGTGGGGCGGGTCGCCGCCGAGCTCGCGCTCGCCAACGACGACCTGTCGGGTGCGTGGCGCGAGGTCCGTCACCTGTTGCACGAGCAGTACCGGCCGCTCGCCGGCTACGCGCTGCCGTTCCTGTGGGTGGCCGCCCGCGTCGTCGCCGCGGTGCGCGCCCGGCCGCATGCGGTCGGCGAAACCGTCGCCGACGAGGTCGAGGCGTCGGTGCCCGAGTTCCGCGAACTGCTCGAGTTGCTGTCGTACTGGCCGACGCATCCCGTGTGGGCGGCGCTCTTCGAGGCCGAGCTCGCCGAGGCGGCGCGAGGGAGCCGGCGCCGGTGATTCCGGCACCGACGTCGCCGCATGGCGCGCGGCCGTGGAAGCCGTCGCCGCACCCGAGGCACCCGGCTTCCTCGTCGCCTACGCGCTGCTGCGGCAGGCGGAGGCCGAGCTGGCCGGCGCCGATCGCACGGCCGCTCGCGCCTCGCTCCAGGCGGCGCTCGATGTCGCCGACTCCGGCGGCGTGCTGGCGGTGCGCGACCGAGTCGTGCGCGTCGCGTCGGCGGCCGGCCTGGCGCTCGAGGGCGTGGGCGGCGGTGCGAGTCTCACCGCTCCTGAGATCGGCGTGGCGGGAACGCCGTCCGACGCCGACGTGCTGGCGGCAGCCGAGCTCACGGCCCGCGAACGACAGGTGCTCGAGCTCATCGCCGAGGGCCTCAGCAACCGCCAGATCGGCGAGCGCCTGTTCATCAGCGGCAAGACCGCGAGCGTGCACGTCTCGGCGATCCTCCGCAAGCTCGGCGCGGCCACCCGCACCGAGGCGGCCTATCGGGCGGGCGCGCTGCGCTGACGGCTCAGCGGGTCGGCCGGAATCCGCGCGCGAGGTCGATCAGGAGGCGCGCCCCGAACCCGGTCGCCCCCTTCGACCGCCACGAGTCGTCCTCGCCCGTGCACTACGTGCCGTTGGACTGGCCGTTCCGAGCCGTCGGGTCGGGCGTCGTCAACGCACTGACGAAGCGGATGAACACCGAGATCCAGCCGAAGATGATCGAGAAGGCGGCCAGCTCGAACGCCGTGAGGTTGTAGTAGCCGATCGGCTCGAAGAGCACCGCCGAGGCCAGGAGCAGCACGATGCCCCCGGTGCAGAACACGAAGAATCGCGCCGGCATGCCGCGCAGGATCCACGGGGATCCGATGAGCAGGGCGAGGAACGAGAGCGACATGCCGATCGCGCAGAAATTGTGGATGGGCGTGCTGACGTTCACCGGAACCAGGCCGACACCGGCGAGCATCACGCCCATGACGACGAACACGACCGAGACGATGCGGGGCGCCGCCGCGCGCTCGAGCACGCCCTGCCGAACGAGCGTCGTGAGGTCGCGGTCGACGTAGAGCGCGAACGTCGTGACGAACGCGCCACCGATGATGAGCGCCAGGTTGAACAGCGAGCTCGAGAAGTCGTCGGCCGTGCCGAGCTGGCTGAAGTGGTACTCCCACCACTGCGGGTCCTGGGCCGTCGCCATGCTCGCAAGGGTCGCGGAGGCCATGAAGACGATGAGCAGCATCGCGAGCTTCGGGGTCGTGATCGCCGACACCGAGAGGTAGATCCAGTACGCCGCGAGCCCGGATGCCACGGCGACCGCGCCCATCGACGTCCAGACGTCGACGACGAGCCCCTCGAAGCTCCGCTGCAGCGTCACGAAGACGACCATCGTGAGGATGAAGCCGATGATCGCGTGCACGGCGGCGACCGTGCCCACGTCGACCGAGAACTTCCACGGCTTCAGCCGATGGCGCCACTCCTGCCCGGGGAGGTTGCGGGAGCGCCAGTATCCGGCCGCGCCCGCGACGATGCCGACGAGCAGCACGGCGACCGCGGCGACGATGCCGACGGAGAGGCCGCCCCAGAGCGGCCACACGCTGCCGGCGAAGAGGAACAGGGCGATGAGGCCGGTGACCCCGGCGGCGAAGGCCCCGGCGAGCAGGGCCTCGGACTCCACGGCGAGCCGGCGTCGGGGAGGGGCATCGGCGGTGGTCTTCACCGTTGGGGACGCGGTCATGGCTGGATCGTACGCCCGCCGCCCGCCGTGGGGCGAGAGGTCGTTCATGTGTCGTGTCGTCCGTGCGCGCTCGCGCTCACGGGCCGAGCGTAGGCTCGGTGGGCATGGGGCGGGCACTGGGGGAGGGGCGAGCGGATGCCGCGGCGCCACGTCCGAGCATCCGGGCGGTCGCCGCGGTGGCCGGCGTCTCGCCGACCACGGTGTCGCACGCGCTGAGCGGCACCCGCGCGGTGCGCGCGGAGACGCGGGAGCGCGTCCTCCGTGCGGCGGCGGAGCTCGGCTACACGCCGAACCGGCTGGCGAGCGGCCTGCGGCTGCAGCGCACCGGCGTGATCGGCCTCGCGAGCGATCGGATCGCGATGACGCCGTTCGCGGGCCGGATCGTGCAGGGGGCGCAGGATGCGGCCCGCGAGCGCGGCGTCGTGCTCATGGTCGTCGACTCCGAGGGCGACCCCGAGCTCGAGGCGCGTCAGCTCCGCGCGCTGCTCGACCACCGGGTCGACGGCATCCTGCTCGCCCGCATGTTCCACCAGGAGGTGGCGCAACCCGAGGCACTCGGCGGCACCCCGGTCGTGCTCGTCGACGGGGTGCCGGCCGACGGCTGGCGCGTGCCGGCGGTGGCTCCCGACGAGGTCGGCATCGCGCGTGACGGCGGTCGCGCACCTCGTCGCCGCCGGGCACCGTCGCATCGCGATGGCCTCGACGACGGACGACGCGCCGGCGACGCGCGGCCGCGAGGCGGGGTACCGGGCGGCGCTCGCCGAAGCCGGACTCGACGGCGGCGGCGCCCACGTGGAGCGCGGAAGCTCGGATGCGCACGGCGGCCGTGCCGCCGGCCGACGGCTCCTCGACCGCCCGCCCGCCGAGCGCCCGACGGCGGTGTTCTGCTTCAACGACCAGATGGCGATGGGCGTCTACCAGGCGGCATCCGCCCTGGGCCTCGCGGTGCCCGCGGACTGCTCGGTGATCGGGGTCGACGACCTCGAGATCGTCGCCGCGGCCCTCGAGCCCGGCCTGACCACGATCGCGCTGCCGCATCGCGAGATGGGCCGCTGGGGCATGACGACGCTCCTCGACCGAATCGAGGGCACGGCGACGGATGCGCCGTCGACGCTGCTGCTCGCGTGCGCGCTCGTGGAGCGGGGCTCGGTCGCGCCGCCGCCCGCGAGCTGAGCAGCGACCGCGCTGCCGGTCAGCCGAAGCGATCCACCGGGCACCGCACGGCGACGATGTCAGGCAACTAGACCATCGTGAGCTCCTCCAGGGATCATCGTTCGAGTCGCTCGACGGGAGCGACGGCGAGGGGTGCGAGCCGCAGCGACCGCACGTCGGTGGTGCCGTCGACTGATTCGACCGACAGTCCGTTCGCGCCGGGGGCACCGAAGACCGCACTCGACAGGCTCGCCTCGCCGCCGTTGACGAACACCTCGACCGACGACGCGTCGACGACGACATCGAGGGTCACGACGCCGTCTCGTGCGGGGGCGGGCGCCGTGCGCACCTCGCGGTATGCGGGCGGCATGGCCGCCGCCGCCGCATCCGCGTCGCGCGCGATGAACGCCACGCCCGCGGCGAAGTCGACGCCGACGGTGGCGAACGCGCCGTCGCCCTCCTTGACGCGGAAGCGCACCTCGGAGGCGGGGTCGTCTCGGTCGGGGGCGACCTCGAGGCGGAGGCGGTAGGCGTCGGAGCGGGGCTGCGGGAGCGCTGCGGCGTCGTCGGTGTCCGTGGTACTCACGGCATCCGGGGTGTCCGCGGCATCCGTCACCCGCAGGTCGGTGCGCACGTCGGCCTCGCCCTCGAGTGCGTCGAGGGCCTCGACCGGCGTCGACACGAGCGTGGCGCGGCCGTCGACGTTGCGCAGCGCGAGCTCGCGCACCACCGAATCGGCTCCGCCGTGCCAGTCGTCGGTGGGCAGGTCGCCGGCGTAGGCCCAGTTGTTGAGCCAGCCGATCGCGTAGCGGGAGGCGAGGCGCTCCGGTCTCTGGCAGTCGCGGGTCGTCCCACGTGACCGCGGCGTAGAAGTCGGCGCCGTGGTCGAGCCACGCAGGCTCGGCGTCTGCGGCGGTGAACGCCTCGCCGTTCCAGTCGCCCGTCCAGTACGCGGTGCCGGTGGTCATGCCGTACTCGCCGCCGTTCACCCCGGCCGCGAGCACCCAGGTGGTCTTCGCCGGGTCGCCGTCGAGCGACATCCGGAACAGGTCGGGGCACTCGAGGATGCCGAGGTCGTCGCGCTCGAAGCCCGAGCGGTACGTCCAGGACTTCAGGTCGGGCGACGTGTAGAAGCCGAGCTTGTGCCCCTCGGCGAGCACCATGAGCCACTCGCGGCGTGCGTCGTCCCACACGATCTTGGGGTCGCGCCAGTGCTGCGCGCCCGGGTTGTCCATGACCGGGTTCCCGTCGAACGGCTCGAAGCGGTAGCCGCCGTCGGTCGAGACGAAGAGCGACTGCCGCTGCACGCCGTCGTCCTGCTGGGTCATGATCGCGATGACGGCGCCCGCGCCGAACCCGGCGGTGTTCGCGGTGTCGACCACCGCGCTGCCGGTCTCGATGTCGCCGAGGCCGTTCTCGTATTTCTCGATCGCGACGCCCTCCTCGCGCCAGTGCACGAGGTCGGTGGAGGTCGCGTGATACCACTCGGTGCCGTTCCCGTCGGGGTAGTCGGCGTTGTAGAGGTAGTAGTAGTGCCAGGCGCCGTCGAGCCAGAACGGGCGTTGCGGGTCGTTCATCCAGCGCTCGGCGGGCGTGAGGTGCACGGCCGGGCGGTAGGCGCTCCACTCCGCCGGGCGTGTGTACTGCGTCGAGGTCGTCGGCTCGTCCGACCGCACCGGCGCATCGGCCTCCGGTGCGCCGCCGGCGCCGAGCGCGATCAGGACCCCCGCGACGAGGGCGGCCGTCGTCGCGACCGCGGCGATCGTCCAGATGACCGGTCGTCGCCACGGACGCGAGGGCGCACGCGGAACGGCGCCGGGCGGCGCGCCGCGTCGAGGTGTTCGGTTCATGATCCTCCGTCGTGGGTCGCGCACCGTCGTGCCTGCCGGATCGCATCTGCGATGCGGTCCGTCGGATCGGCGGCGCGCCATCGCAGTTGTCTGTTCGGGGAGAAGCGCAAGCGCCACTCGAGGAATCGCTGGCCACGCTAACGGGATGCAAATCGATTTGCAAACCTTCACCGGCGCTATCGACGCCATGAAAGCGCGACCATCCGCGGCAGCCCGCTGATCAGGTGATTTCCATGCGAAAGCACAGGTCGGGAAGGTTTCGTCGTCGACTTGACAACGTTGTCAGGTCGGCCATAGGTTCCTGTGCCGGGGGAAGTACAACGCCACGTTCGAGGATCCGGCCCGCGCACCGCTCGGGCCGACCGACGTGAACGGAAGCGAAGAACGTGAACACATCTGAGCGTGCACTGCGCACGTATCGTCCGACCGGTCGCGCTGCCTGCGTGCCCGACGACTCCGTCCGCGACGTCGCGCCGGACCACGACTCCCGACCGATCGGCTGACGCCGACCGCTCGGGCCCGCCCGGGACGGACGCCGCCGTCCGCGACCACGTCCGGTCGCGGCATCCGCCCCCGGCATCGCCGCGCCCATCGGCGGCGATGCCGCGGACGACCTCTGCGTGAGGCCCGTCCGCGCCCCTCGACGGACGCAGGTCCGTCGGATGCCGACTGCGCACCGCCACGCCCGCGGAATGCCGCGCGACGAGCACGTGCAGCTGGTTCGTTCACCCATCGAAAGGCACGAACATGTCAACATCCATCCGGCGCATCAGGCGCCCTGTCATCGGAGGAGTGGTCACGGCCGGCGCGCTGGTCGCGACGCTCTTCACCGGCACGGCTGGAGCCGTCGCCGCGCCCGACGACCTGCAGCCCGGCCCGGAGCCCACGGTGCACACGCAGGAGGCGTTCGCGCCCGAGGACGACTTCACCGCGAAGTGGACCCGGGCCGACGCGCGCCAGCTCAAGCGGCTGTCCGACCCGACCGCCGGTTCGAAGCAGAACTCGATGCCGGCCGAACTCACCATGCCTGCCATTCCGCAGGACTTCCCGGACATGAGCAACGAGCAGGTCTGGGTCTGGGATTCCTGGCCCCTGACCGACGAGGACGCCAACCAGTACAGCGTCAACGGCCAGGAGATCATCTTCTCGCTCGTGGCCGACCGCAACCTCGTCTTCGATGAGCGGCACGTGTTCGCGAAGATCGGCTACTTCTTCCGCCCCGCCGGCATCCCCGCCGACGAGCGGCCCGAGAACGGCGGCTGGACCTACGGCGGCCTCGTCTTCGACGAGGGCGTGACCGGCCAGATCTTCGAGGACCAGTCGTTCAGCCACCAGACCCAGTGGTCGGGGTCGGCGCGCATCTCCAAGGGCGGCGAGATCAAGCTGTTCTTCACGGATGTCGCGTTCTACCGTGACGCGGCGGGCAACAACATCAAGCCGTACGACCCGCGCATCGCGCTGAGCGTCGGCAAGGTGCACGCCAACAAGAACGGCGTGAGCTTCACGGGCTTCGACAAGGTCACCGACCTGCTCCAGGCCGACGGCACCTACTACCAGACCGGCGAGCAGAACGAGTTCTTCAACTTCCGCGACCCGTTCACGTTCGAGGACCCGGCCCACCCCGGTGAGACCTACATGGTCTTCGAGGGCAACTCGGCCATGCCGCGCGCGTCCGCGACGTGCAACGCGGAGGACCTCGGCTATCGCGAGGGCGACCCCTTCGCCGAGACGGTCGAGCAGGTCAACGCCTCGGGCGCGCCCTTCCAGATCGGCAACGTCGGCCTTGCGAAGGCGAAGAACAAGGATCTCACCGAGTGGGAGTTCCTCCCGCCCATCCTCTCGGCGAACTGCGTCACCGACCAGACCGAGCGGCCGCAGATCTACATGAAGGACGGCAAGTACTACCTCTTCACCATCAGCCACCGTGGCACGTTCGCGAACGGCATCGATGGTCCTGAGGGCGTCTACGGTTTCGTCGGCGACGGTGTGCGCAGCGACTACCAGCCGATGAACGCCGGTTCGGGCCTGGCGCTCGGCAACCCGACGAACCTGAACTTCCTCGGAGGTCAGCCGTTCGCTCCGGACTTCAACCAGCCGATCGGGCACTTCCAGGCGTACTCGCACTACGTGATGCCCGGCGGACTGGTGCAGTCCTTCATCGACACGATCGGTACCGAGGGGGACTTCCGCCGTGGCGGTACGCTCGCGCCGACCGTCAAGATCGACATCGACGGCGCCTCGTCGGCGGTCGACTACTCCTACGGGAACGGCGGGCTCGGCGGCTATGCCGACATCCCGGCGAACCTCGACGTCAACTCCGGCGGCAAGCTGCAGTAGTCGTTCGAACGACGGATGCCCCGGGGCCGGTCGGTTCCGGGGCATCCGCTCGTGCTCGGGGCATCCGCTCATTCGTCGCGCGGGTCAGCTGCGAACGGGAGCCGCCTTCGCGTACTCGCGGGCGAACTGCAGCGCGGCGCGGCGCGACATCGCGCGTCCGCGGGCGCGCCCCGCCTCGAACGCGGCCGCGCCCTCCGAGGCGAGCACCCGCTCGACGATCGGCCCCGACGTGGGGTAGGTGCGCTGGTCGAACCGTCCCGTGCGCGTCCGCAGCGTGTCGACCGCGCCGAGGAGCACCCCCGCCTGGTCGAGGTCGCCGAGCACGATCGCACAGGCGGCCAGGCCTTCGAGCGCATTCCCGACCCCGTCCTCGTTGCCGAGGCGAAGCGTGAGCTCGAGGTGCCTGGCGAACAGCTCGGGGCGGGCCTCGCCGAGGGCGAGCCGCGCCCAGCCCGCGTTCGTGAGCTCGATCATCTCGACGAAACGGTTGCCCATGCGCACCGCGTCCTCGATGACCCCGTCGTAGATCGCGAGTGCATCGCCGGCGCGCCCGCGCAGGAGCTCGATGCTCCCGAGCTGGCCGCGGAACACGGCGTTGAAGGTCGGGTCGACGTCGGGGGTGACCAGGTCGATCGCCCGCCGCTGCAGCTCCTCGGCGCGGTCGAGATCCGGGGTGGACGACGTGGCGCAGGCGACGCCGAGCACGGCCAGCGCCGCGCCCTCGCCGAACCGGTCGCCGACGTCGCGGAACAGTTCGACCGCCTCCTCGAGCGGCTCGGGGTCGACCGGGGTACCGGGCTGCGACAGCGAGACCCACGACGACAACGTGATCGCCATCGCGCGAGTGCGCTGCGCGAGAGGTCCGCCGGACTGGAGGAGATCGTCCATCCAGGCCTTGGCCGTCGGCAGGAGGTTCCGGATCCGCCAGTAGAGGCGCAGTCGCCACACCGCGTCGGTGACCGTATCGACCTCGCCGATGGCCATGAGGTAGAGGTAGCCCGTGCGGACGTTGTCCCGTTCCACCGCGAGCCGTTCGACCGCGGCCTGTTGGGTGGATCCGTGAAGCATCGGCTCGACCTCGGAGGCGAGACGAACGTAGTACGCGGCATGCGCGTGGCGCACCACCGCTTCATCCGTCTCGTGCGCGAAGCGGAGTGCCGCGAACTCGCGGACCGGGGCCAGCATGGAGAAGAAGGGCGTGCCGGCGATGTCCCGCTGGCGCAGCAGGCTGCCGTCGACCAGCTCGAGGAGCGTACCGAGCAGGTCGACGGCCCAGGGTTCGCCGGCGGCCACTGCCTCGACGGCGTCGAGGCTGAAGTCGCCCGTGAAGACCCCGAGGCGCACGAACAGGGCACGGGCGAACGGGCTGAGCAGGTCGATGCTCCACTCCACGGTGGCCTGGATCGTCCGCTGGCGTTCGGGGGCGTCACGGCCCGACGTCACCAGGAGGGAGAGCACCCGGTCGAGTTTCACGAGCATGGCCGACGGGGTGAGAACCCGGATGCACGCGGCCGCGAGCTCGATCGCGAGCGGCACGCCGTCGAGCGACCGGCAGATGCCCGCGACGTCCGCGGCGTTCTCGGCCGTCAGGTCGAACCTCGAGTCGGCGGCGTGCGCTCGGTCGAGGAACAGCCGGACCGCGGGCGCGTCTGCGATCTCGGCCAGCGACACCTCGCGCGGATCGATCGGGAGGGCCAGCGGCTCGACGTCGAAGACCTGCTCCGCGTGCACCCGGAGCCTGGCCCGACTCGTCACCATGACCGTGGCATCGGGAAGCGCGGCGAGCAGTGACGCGACGTCCGGCGCGGCGCCCATCACCTGCTCGAAGTTGTCCACCACGAGGAGGTCCCTTCGCCCCCTGCGCGCGAGTGCGAGCCGCTCGAGGGTCGGCACGCCGAGGTCGTCGTGCACGCCGAGCTCCCGCGCGACGGCCGGCAGCACGCCGGCGGGTTCGCGGACGTGCTCGAGGGCCACGAACGTCACCCGGTCGAACCGGTCGCGGGCGAGCCGTGCGGCCTCGATCGCGAGACGGGTCTTCCCGATCCCGCCCGGACCGACGAGGGTGACGAGCCGGTGGGGGTCGTCGCCGCCCAGCCACTCGAGCAGCGTGCCGAGGTCGGTCTCGCGTCCGAGCACCTCGTCGGGCGGCGACGGGAGATGGTCGGCCGCGTCGTCCGCGCGCGCGTCCGCGGTGTCGGTCGGAGCGCCCCGAGCGCGCGAGGCGTCGAAGCGCTCGGCGAGCAGGATCGCGAGGTCGGCTTCGACGAGCTCCCGAGCTCCTCGGCCGTCGAGAACGGCTTGTACGAGGTCGTGTCGTCGTCGCGGATCTGTGCGACGAGCACGGCGAGTCGTTCCTCGCGTTCGGCCGGCTGCTTCACGTAGACGAGCTTCGGCATCTCGCGCGGCGCGAGGCGGTACTCGTCCTCGAGGCCCGAGACCTCCTCGTCGGGCGCGATCCAGCCGTACTCCTGCCAGTAGATCCCGAGGAAGACGTCGCTCTGGTCGAGGTAGGCGCGGTACAGCTCGCGCGGCGGGTGGGGTCGCGCCCCGAGCTCGAACATCACGGGCGCGAGATGCAGGCGCTCGATCGCGGCGCGCGCGGCGAGCCGTTCGGGCTGGAGTTCCTTGAGCGTCGAGCTCACGAACACCCGCAGGCGCTGGTCGGGCGTGCGGATGACGCGCGCATCCGAGGCGCCGGTCATGATGGCGACGCCTTCGACCACGGGGTGCATCCTCGTCGACGCCCCATGCGCCAATTGTGCGCGCGGCCGTCGCGGCAGTCCAGCACCCGGATGGGGGAGGCCGCGAACCGGACCACGGGGCATCGGCTCGTGCCGGCCCGCCCGCCTATGTCGTCGAGCCGCTCGCCGTGCGCTCCGCGACCTCTGGGCCGAGCGCCAGGTCGAGGACGGCACGTCGTGGCATCCGGCGACCGCGCGCGCGGGCGGCCTCGAACTCGGCCGACGCCTCGCCCGCGAGCACCGCATCCACGTATGGCTGGTAGGTGATGAACGCGCGCTGGTCCCAGAGGCCCGTGCGCGTGCGCAGGTTCTCCGCCGCGCCGAGGAGCTCCCCGCCGCGCTCCGGGTCGCCCGTCTGCACCGCCGTCGCTCCGAGTCCCTCGAGCGCGAACGCGACCCCCACGTCGTTGCCCAACCGGAGCGCGAGCTCGAGGTTCCGCAGGAACGGGTCGGGGTCGGGATCGCCCAGCGCCAACCGCGCCCACCCGATCTGCGTGAGCGCGACGCTCTCGGCGAAGATGTCGCCGGCATGCGAAGCCTCCACCCGGGAGGCCTCGAGGAGCTCCATCCCCTCGCGAGGGTGCCCGAGGAGCAGCCGAACGCGGCCGAGCGCTCCGATGAAGAGCGCGTGGAACGTCGCGTCACGCTGCACATCCACCAGCTCGAGGGCCGCCAGCTGCCGTTGTTCGGCAAGCGCGAGGTCGGGGGGTTCCACCGACATGTACGCGAGCGAGAGCACCGTGAGTGCCAGGCCCTCGCTGAACACGTCGCCCGTCTCGTGGAAGAGCTCCACGCTCCGCTCCAGGTCCTCGGTGCTGATCTCGGCGTCCGTCTGCCAGAGCGAGACCCACGACGGGAACGCGAGGGCGATCGCCCGCGTGCGCGTCGAGAGGGGCTGGCCCACGTCGAGCACCTCCTCGGTCCAGGTCTTCGCCTCGGGGAGGTAGCTGCGGATCCACCAGTACAGGATCAGCCGCCACACCGCGTCGGCGACCGCATCGACCTCGCCGATGGTGAACAGGTGCCGGAACGCGGCCCGCAGGTTGTCCCGCTCCGCCTCGAGGCGCTCGATCGCCGACACCTGCGTCGCTCCACGCAGGAGCGGCTCCATCTCGAGCGCCAGCCGTGCGTAGTGCTCCGCGTGCGCGCGGCGCACGCCCGCGGCATCCGGATCGAGGTCGAAGCGTGCGGCGGCGATCTCCCGCACCGGGACGAGCATCGAGAACAGGGGGACGTCGGCGTCGCCGTGTCGCCGGAGCAGGCTCCCGTCGATGAGTTCGAGGAGCGTGCCGAGGATGTCCGACGCCCACGGTTCACCCGCGGTGACCGCCTCCACGGCGTCGAGGCTGAAGTCGCCCGCGAAGACGCCGAGGTGCACGAACATCGAGCGGGCGTCGGCGCCGAGCAGGTCGATGCTCCACTCGACGGTGGCCTGGATCGTGCGCTGCCGCTCGGGCAGGTCGCGGGCCGAGGTCACGAGCAGGGGAAGCACGCGGTCGAGCCGGGCGAGCATCGCGGCCGGGGTGAGGGCCCGGATGCGGGCCGACGCCAGCTCGATCGCGAGGGGCACGCCCTCGAGCGCGCGGCAGATGCGGGCCACGTCCGCTGCGTTGTCTGCGGTCACGTCGAACCGCGGGTCGGCGGCCCGGGCGCGATCCCGGAAGAGCCGCACGGCGGGCGACTCGAGGATGGACTCGACGGTCGCCTGCGACGGATCCGGCGGCACGGCGAGCGGCTCGACGTCGAACACCTGCTCCCCGCGCACGCGGAGCCGAGCGCGACTCGTCACGAGGAACGTCGCGTCGGGCAGGTCCGTCAGGAGCGTCACGATGTCGGGCGCCGCGTCCAGCACCTGCTCGAAGTTGTCGAGCACGATGAGGTCGCGGCGCCCGGCCCGCGCCACGCCCAGCTGCTCGGAGAGCGGCCGGTCACCCGCGTCGCGCACCCCGAGCTCTCGCGCGATCGCCGGGAGAACGTCGTCGGGTTCGCGCACGTGCTCGAGGGACACGAACGTCACGCGGTCGAACGGCGCGCCGGCGTTGCGCGCGACCTCGATCGCGAGGCGGCTCTTGCCGATCCCGCCGGGGCCGACGAGGGTGACGAGGCGCTGCGCGTCGTCGCCCAGCCAGGTGAGCAGCGCGGTGACCTCGAACTCGCGCCCCACCGCCTCCGTGTAGGGGGCAGGGATGCGCCCGGTCGGTGCGACGGATGCCTCGGATGCGGCGTCCGGGGCGGCACGGGACACGTCGAACCGCTCGGCCAGCAGGGTCGCGAGGTCGGCCACCACGAGCTCGGCGAGCTCGTCGGGCGACGAGAAGGGCGTGTAGGAGGCGGTGTCGTCGTCGCGGATGCGCGCCATGAGCTCAGCGAGCCGCTCCTCGCGCTCGGCGGGCTGCTTCACGTAGATGAGCTTCGGCATCGCGCGGGGTGCGAGCCGGTACTCGTCCTCGAGGCCCGAGATCTCCTCGCCGGGCGCGATCCAGCCGTACTGCTGCCAGTAGATCCCCACGAACACGTCGCTCTGCCCGAGGTAGGCGCGGTACAGCTCGCGCGGGGGATGCGGGCGCGCGCCGAGTTCGAACATGACCGGGGCGAGCCGCAGCTGCTCGATGGCAGCGCGGGCCGCACGGCGCTCGGGTTCGAGCTCCTTCAGGGTCGAGCTCACGAACACCCGCAGCCGCTGGTCGGGCGTGCGGATCCCCATCGAGCCGGACGGGCCGTTCACGGCCGGTCGTCCCCGTTCACGACAGCACCTCCGACGGACGCGGACTCCCCGTGGCAGCCGCCACGGTCTCGGGGTCGAGCGCGGTCTCGAGCACGGCGCGTCGCGGCATCCGCCGTCCGACGACCCGCGATGCCTCGAACTCGGCGGCGCGGTCGGTGGCGAGGACGGCGTCGACGAACGACTGGTACGTGATGTACGAGCGCTGGTCGCTGATGCCCGTGCGGGCCCGCAGCGCGTCGGCCGCGCCGAGGAGGAAGCCGGCGCGCTCGAGGTCGCCGAGAGCGGCGGCGGATGCGGCGAGCCCCTCGAGCGCGTACGCGTCGCCGTCCTCGTTGCGCAGGCGCAGCGAGAGCTCCAGTGCCCGGGTGAACAGCTCGGGGTGCGGCTCGCCCTTCGCGAGACGCGCCCATCCGATCTGCGTGAGGGCGATGGTCTCGGCGAACTGGTCGCCCGTGCGCTCGGCGAGCCCCCGAGCGCGTTCGTAGCACTCGACGGCTCCGGCGAGATTCCCTCGGAGGAGCAGGATGCGCCCGAGCCCGGTCTGGAACAGCGAGAGGAAGGTGGGGTCGCGTCGCACGGCGTCCAGCTCGAGCGCCGAACGCTGCCGCGCCTCCGCGCGGCCGAGGTCGGCCGGCGTGACCGACATGTACGACAGCGACGCGATCGTGAGGGCCAACCCCTCGCTGAACTCGTCGCCGAGCGCGCGGAACAGCGCGATGACCTCCTCCACGGGCTCGGTCCGGATCTCCGAATCGGGCTGGAAGAGCGCGACCCACGACGAGAACGCGAGCGCGATCGCGCGGGTACGGGGTGAGAGGGAGCCACCGGATTCGAGCACGATCTCCATCCAGGTCTTCACCTCGTGCAGCAGGCCCCGGATCCACCAGTAGAGGAAGAGCCGCCACACCGCGTCGGCGACGACGTCGACCTCGCCGATCGCGATCAGGTGGCGGTACCCGGCGCGCAGGTCGTCGCGTTCCGCCTCGAGCCGGGCGAGCGCGGCGGACTGCGTCGCGCCACGGAGCAGCAGCTCGGTCTCGGCGGCGAGGCGCGCGTAGTACTCGGCGTGCGCGCGTCGCACCGTTGCGGCATCCGGGTCCAGCTCGAACCGCGCAGCCGCGATCTCGCGCACCGGAACCAGCATCGAGAAGAGGGGCACGCCGTGCTCGTCGTGCTGTCGCAGGAGGCTGCCGTCGACGAGCTCGAGCACGGTGCCGAGCAGGTCGGCGGCCCACGGTTCGCCATCGGTGACGGCCTCGACCGCGTCGAGGCTGAAGTCGCCGGCGAACACCCCGAGCCGCTCGAAGAGCGTGCGTGCGTCGGCGCCGAGCAGGTCGATGCTCCACTCGACCGTCGCCCGGATCGTGCGCTGGCGTTCGGGCACGTCCCTCGCCGCGGTGACGAGCAGCGGCAGCATCCGGTCCAGCCTCCCGCGCATGGCCGCGGGCGTCAGGGCGCGGATGCGGGCGGCCGCGAGCTCGATCGCCAGCGGCACGCCCTCGAGTGCCCGGCAGATGCGGGCGACGTCCTCGGCGTTGTCGTCGGTCACGTCGAACCTGGGGTCAGCGGCCCGGGCGCGATCACGGAACAGCTGCACGGACGGAGCCTCGAGGATGGCCTGGATCGACGCCTGGGAGGGCTCCGGCGGCAGGCCGAGCGGCTCGACGTCGAAGACCTGTTCTCCGCGCACCCTGAGGCGGACGCGGCTCGTCACGAGGAAGGCCGCGCCGGGCAGGTCGGTGAGGAGGGAGACCACATCGGGAGCGGCGTCGACGATCTGCTCGAAGTTGTCGAGCACGATGAGGTCGCGTCGGCCGGCGCGCGCGATCCCCAGCTGTTCGCTCAGCGGAGCATCGCCCATGTCGCGGACCCCCAGTTCCCGCGCAATCGCGCCCAGCACCTCATCGGGGTCGCGCACGTGCGCCAGCGCCACGAACGTCACCCGGTCGAAGCGTGCGCCGGCGTTCCGGGCGACCTCGATGGCGAGGCGGCTCTTGCCGATCCCGCCCGGACCGATGAGCGTGACGAGCCGATGCGCGTCCTCGCCGAGCCAGTTCGAGCAGCGCCGCCAGGTCGCGCTCGCGGCCGACGGCGTCCGAGTAGGGCGCCGGAATGCGCCCAGCGGGCACCGTGTCGACCGTGGGCGCCGGCGCCGCGCGCGAGGCGTCGAACCGTTCGGCGAGCAGGGTCGCCAGGTCGGCCGCCACGAGCTCGGCGAGCTCCTCGGCCGTCGAGAACGGCGTGTACGACGCCGTGTCGTCGCTGCGCACCCGCGCGATGAGTTCGGCGAGCCGAGGCTCGCGCTCGGCCGGCTGCTTCACGTAGATGAGCTTCGGCATCTCGCGGGGAGCGAGGCAGTACTCGTCCTCGAGTCCCGAGATCGCCTCGTCCGGTGCGATCCAGCCGTACTGCTGCCAGTAGATCCCCACGAAGACGTCACTCTGATCGAGGTAGGCGCGGTAGAGCTGCCGCGGCGGATGCGGGCGTGCGCCGAGCTCGAACATCACGGGGGCGAGCCGCAGCCGCTCGACGGCGGCGCGCGCGACGCGGCGCTCGGGCTCCAGCTCCTTCAGGGTGGAGCTGACGAAGACCCGCAACCGCTGGTCGGGGGTGCGGATCGGGGCGCCGTGGGCCGCGGCGCTCATGATGCCATCGGCTCCGCCGGATCGAGCACGAGGTCGAGTGCCACGCGGCGGGACATCCGCCGGCCGCGTCCGCGAGCCGCCTCGAACTCGGCCGCACCATCCGATGCGAGGATCCGCTCGACGAACGGCCGATACGTGAGGTTGGAGCGCTGATCCACGAGCCCGGTCCGCAGGCGGACCGTCTCGCCCGCGCCGAGCAGCACGCCGGCGCGCTCGACCTCGCCCGCGGCCGCCGCGCAGGCCGCCAGCCCCTCGAGCGCGAATCCGATGCCGTCGTCGTTGCCGAGTTGGAGCGACAGCTCGAGATGCCGGGCGAACAGGTCGGGGCGCGCCTCGCCGCGCGCCAGCCGCGCCCACCCGGAGTTCGCGAGGGTGATGCTCTCGACGAAGACGTCACCCTGCCGCCGCGCGTCCTCGAGGACGCCCTCGAAGGTCTCCACCGCAGCGTCGGCATCACCCTGCAGCAGAGCCAGGCTGCCCAACGCGACCCGGAAGAGCCCCTCGAACGTCGGCTGGTCCTCGATGGTGACGAGTTCGAGCGCCCGACGCTGCAGTCCTTCGGCGCGTTCGATGTCGGGCGGCGAGGTGGTCGTGCACGCGATGCTCAGGGTGGTGAGTGCTCCGGCCTCGCCCAGCCGGTCGCCCACGGCGTGGAACAGGGCCAGGCTCCACTCGATGGGGCCCAGGTCGACCACCGTGCCGGGCTGCGACAACGAGATCCACGACGTGAGTCCGAGCGCGATCGCACGGGTGTGGTCGCGCAACGGCACGCCGGCGTTCAGGATGTCCTCCATCCACGCCTTCGCCTCGGTCAGCTGGCTGCGGATCCACCAGTAGAGGAAGAGGCGCCAGACGGCACGGGCCACGGCGTCGACCGCTCCCACCGCGATCAGGTGGCGGTAGGCGGCGCGGAGGTTGTCGCGTTCGGCCTCGAGCCTCGCCAGCGCGCTGGACTGCGTGGCGCCCTGGAGGAGCGGCTCGATCTCGGCGGCGAGTCGCAGGTAGTGCTCGCCGTGTGCGCGGCGCACGGCCGCGGCATCCGGCTCGAGCTCGAAGCGGGCCGTCGCGATCTCGCGCACCGGGACGAGCATCGAGAACAGCGGAAGCCCGTGGTCGTCGTGCTGGCGCAGGAGGCTCCCGTCGACGAGCTCGAGGATGTTCTCGAGGAGGTCGGTCGCCCACGGGGCGCGCGCCGTGACGGCTTCGACGGCATCGAGGCTGAAGTCCCCGGCGAACACGCCGAGGCGCACGAACAGTGCCCGCGCATCGGCGCTGAGCAGGTCGATGCTCCACTCGACGGTCGCCTGGATGGTGCGTTGGCGCTCGGGAATGTCGCGTGCCGCCGTCACGAGCAGCGGCAGCATCCGGTCGAGCCGTCCCAGCATCGCCGAGGGAGTGAGCGCGCGGATGCGGGCGGCGGCCAGTTCGATCGCGAGCGGCACGCCCTCCAGCGCCCGGCAGATGCGCGCGACCCCCTCGGCGTTCTCCGCGGTCAGCTCGAAGCGCGGGTCCGCGGCCCGCGCGCGGTCAAGGAACAGCCGTACGGCGGGCGCATCCGAGATCGCCTCGATGGATGCCCGTGCCGGGTCGGGCGGCAACGCGAGCGGCTCGACGTCGAAGACGCGTTCACCTCGTACGCGCAGCCGGGCGC
Organism: uncultured Actinomycetota bacterium; assembly: GCA_963799015.1. Taxonomy (GTDB): domain Bacteria; phylum Actinomycetota; class Actinomycetes; order Actinomycetales; family Microbacteriaceae; genus Agromyces. Next base: position 88,700 of record CAWCWD010000014.1, read on the forward strand.
GACTCGTCACGAGGAACGTCGCGTCGGGGAGGTCGTTGACGAGGGACATCACGTCGGACGTGGCCGGGAGCACCTGCTCGAAGCTGTCCAGCACGATGAGGTCGCGCCGGCCCGCCCGGGCGACGCCGAGCTGTTCGCTGAGGGGCCGGTCGCCGGTGTCGCGCACGCCGAGCTCCCTGGCGATCTCGGGGAGCACGTCGGCGGGATCGAGCACGTGCTCGAGCATCACGAAGGTCACCCGGTCGAACGGCTCCCCGGCGCTTCGCGCGACCTCGATCGCGAGTCGGCTCTTGCCGATCCCGCCCGGGCCCACGAGCGTGACCAGCCGCTGCGCATCGTCGCCGAGCCAGTCGAGCAGCGTGGCGACCTCCTGCTCGCGACCGACCGCCTCGGTGTACGGCACGGGGATGTGATCCGTGGCGCCCGGGACCTCCGCGACGCCCTCCGCCACGCGCACCGCGACGCTCGGCGCTGACGGCACGCGTGAGGCGTCGAACCGCTCGGCGAGCAGGGTGGCGAGATCCGCCTCGACGAGCTCGGCCAGCTCCTCGACGGTCGAGAAGGGCGTGTACGACGCGGTGTCGTCGTCGCGGATCCGGGTGAGGAGCTCGGCGAGCCGGGGCTCGCGCTCGGCCGGCTGCTTCAGGTAGATGAGCTTCGGCATGTCGGTCGGTGCGAGCCGGTATTCGTCTTCGAGGCCGGAGATCTCGTCGCCGGGCGCGATCCAGCCGTAGTGCTCCCAGTAGATCCCCACGAACACGTCGCTCTGCTCGAGGTAGGCGCGGTACAGCTGCTGCGGTGGATGCGGCCGCGCTCCGAGCTCGAACATGACGGGGGCGAGGTGCAGCCGCTCGATCGCGGCTCGTGCGGCACGGCGCTCGGGTTCGAGTTCCTTCAGGGTCGAGCTGACGAAGATGCGCAGGCGCTGGTCGGGCGTGCGGATCGGGAGTCCGGCGGCGCGGTCGATCATGGCGACAGCCGTCGACGTCGCCCGGGTGCATCGCCGTTGGCGCCCCATGTTGAACATTGTGCGGCGCGCAACGGCAGCCGTCCATCACCCGAGATGGGGGGATCTCGCGCGGAACCACAGCGGGCGGGATGCGGCGGTCAGCAACGCCGCATCCCACCCGCAGGGTTTCAGCCGGCGACCCGCACGACGAGTCCGCGACCCGTCGGTGGTGCCGGCCGAGTTCTCGAGCTCGACCGTGTAGCGGTGCTCGCCCGGCGCGGCATCCGCGATCGGGAACTCCACCACCCGGTCGCTCGCGGCCGAGCGGTACGGCCCTGCCGATCACCGAACCGTCCTCGACGAGCCGCACGACCGTGGTCGGCTGGCCCTTGCCCACCTTCACCTTCACGACGTAGTCGCCGTCGGCGTCGGGGCCGCTCCTCGGGCCCGTCAGCGCGGCGACCTCGGCGGCGGGCGGGGCGGCCGTCGCGCCATCGACGCCCGCCTCCTTCCACATCGCGCCGTGCATCGGCGTCACCGTGAGCGACTCGAGCGTGGCGCCCTCGCCGTCGGCCCACAGCCCGATGGCGTCGGCACCGGCGTTCGGGAACACCTGGTCGGTGATGCTCGTGCTGCCGTCGGCCGTGAAGACCTCCACGGAGGCGCGGTCCACGTAGGCGGTCAGCGCGATGCGACCGTCGTCGAGCGGCACCGGTGCGTCGTCGATCGAGGCGAACGCCGGGTGGAATGCCGTGCTCCCCGAGTCGCGCCGGTCCACGAACAGGCGACCGGATGCCGCGTCGTACCCGATCCGCGTCGCCGACTCGTCGTCGCCCAGCACGCTGAGCCCGACCGCGTCGGCGTCGCCCGGTGCGATCACCGCGTCGATGCGCACGACCTCGCCCGTCACGGGGAGCGTCTCGGAACCCGAGGCGATCGGCCGCGCGGCATCCGTGAAGGCGAGGTCCGCCTGCTCGAGCTGGGCGAACTCGGGCACGACCGCCTGCGCGAGCCGCGGGCCCTCGGGCGTCGACACGAGCTCGACCTCACGGGGGAGCGCCATCGCGCTGCGCCACGTCGAGGTGGGGATGTCGTTCGCGTAGTCCCAGTTGTTCATCCAGCCGAGCATCACGCGCCGGCCGTCGGGGGCGTCGTTGAACGAGACGGTCGCGTAGTAGTCGCGGCCCCAGTCGAGCCAGTCGTAGCCCTCGATGCGCGGGGCGGCCGCGGCATCCGCGAACATCACCTCGTCGACGAGGATGTGCCCCCAGCCGAATCGGTTGTTGTCGACGATGCGCACGGATGCCTCGCGGCCCGCGTACTCCGACACGTCCCAGCTCACCCAGTCGAGGGTCTCGCTGTTGCGGCCCGTGGCGGTGCGCACGACCTCGCCGTCGACCACGAGGCTCACGGAGGTCTCCTCGCTGCGCGCCTGCGCCGGGGCGGCTCCGAGCACGAGGTGGTCGACGGTGAGGTGGCCCCAGCCCGCGGTCGCGTCGTCGTGCACCTGGAACTGCGCCTCGCGACCGGCGAACTCCGAGACCTCCCACGACTGCCAGTTCAGCTGGCCGGCCTCGGGACCGGTGGCCGTGCGCACGACCTCGCCGTCGACGAGCAGCCGCACCTCGAGCGTGCCGTTGAAGCGCTTGCCGCCGCCGAGGAGGAACGACAGGTGGTCTTCGCCGGGCTCGATCGTGAAGGCCGGCGAGGTGAGGTCGCCGAGGTTGTCGTCACCCCGCGGGCCGCCCTCCCAGGTGTTCAGGCGCTTGGCGCCGAGGACGTAGTCGCCGCCCGAGGTCGACGGGTTGCGCCACGGCTCGGTCGCGAAGTCGCCGGTGGCCTCCCAGCCCGTGTCGGCGAGCGTCGTGCCGTCGGCGAACTCGAAGCCGTCGAAGAGCAGGCGGCCGGCGGGCGGCTCGTTGCCGAGCTGGGTGCCGTCGACGTGCGGGTGGTTGCCGCCGCCCACGAGCAGGTTCACGTGGTCCGCGTCGATCGTGAACGCCGGCGACTCCATCGAGCCGACGGGCCAGTCGTGGTCGGCGAAGCCGTTGACGAGCCCCGCGCCCACGAACCCGGTCACCGGGTTCTGGCCGTCGAGCGTGCCGGCCGCCGGGGCATCCGTCCAGGGGCCGTTCCGCCGGTTGCCGGGCTCGTTGGCGACGGTCCAGCCCTCGTAGTCGCCGCCGTCGAATCCGGCGAAGACCTCGCCCTCGGGGAGCGTGTCGGAGCCGACGGTGCTCTCGGAGGTGAAGGTGGTGCCGTCGAAGTCGCCGACGAAGTACTGGCCGCCCGAGCCGCCGGCCACCGAGCCGGGGTTGAGGTTCACGACGAGCACCCACTCGGTGTTCGCCGGATCGCCGTCGACCGCGAGCGGGAACAGGTCGGGGCACTCCCAGATGCCGCCCGTCGCGTTGGCCGGGCCGAAGTCGCTGAGGTGCGTCCACGTCTTCAGGTCGTCGCTGCGCGAGAGCACGACCTGGTACTGCAGCGCCTCGACGGCGACCATCACCCAGTACGACTCGCCCGTCTCGGGGTTCGTGTAGCGGAAGACCTTGGGGTCGCGGAAGTTCGCCGAGTCGCGGTCGAGCACCGGGTTGCCCGCGTACTTCGTCCAGGTCTGCCCGTGATCGGTGCTGTACGCGAGCGACTGCGCCTGCTTCCCGGCGTGCGTCGGATGCGCCGGGGTGTACGCGCTCGTGTAGATCGCCACCATCGGCGGGTTCTCGGCCGTGCCGAAGCCGCTCGTGTTCTGCTCGTCGACGACCACCGAGCCCGAGAAGATGTCCTCGATCGCGACCCCGTCCTCGTCGAAGGTCTGCGGGATCGCGAGCGGCTGCTCCTCCCAGTGCACGAGGTCGGTGCTGGTGGCGTGCCCCCAGCTCATGTTGCCCCAGCGGGTGCCGTGCGGGTTGTGCTGGAAGAACAGGTGGTACGTGCCGTTCTCGTACACGAGCCCGTTGGGGTCGTTCATCCAGTCCTGCTCGGGGGTGAAGTGCAGGTACGGCCGGAACTGCTCCTCGGCCGGCGTGGCCGCTGCGGCCGGTGCGGTGGCCTCCTCGGCGTTCGCGGGCAGGCTTCCGAGCAGCCCCGCCGTGAGTGCGGCGAGCGCGACCGCAGCCGCGCTCGCTCGCAATCGTGATTTCGTCGTCATCGTCTGGTTCGCCCTTCATTGCGCGATTCACGAGCTTCTCGTGACATCGTTGTCAGTCAACGGCGCGATGCTACGCACTGTCCGTCGGACAATGCAAGGGGTCGAGCGGATGCCCCGAGGCCGAGGCCGGGGCCGGGCTGCGGCGTCGCGCCGGAGCAGGCACAGTCCGCGTGCCCGGAGGGCGTCGACCGACCGGGCGACCGGGAGGCGCGTACGGTGGGTGGTGAATCTGTGTCCTGCAGCAGGGCTGAACCGGGCTGCCTCGTCACAGCAAGGAGACGACCATGCGAATCTTCGTCGCGGGGGGAACCGGGGTCGTGGGCCGGCCCCTCGTCGAGGCGCTGGTGGACCGGGGCCACGAGGTCACGGCCAGCACCCACCGGACCGAGAACTTCTCCGTCATCGAGGCACTCGGGGCGCAGCCCGTGCTGATGGACGGGCTCGACGATGCTGCGGTGCGTCGGGCGATCCTCGGGGCCGAACCGGAGGTGGTCATCAACCAGATCACGGCGCTCTCCGTGCCGGCCCGTGACTACGCCTCGTGGCTGGCGGTGACGAACCGGCTGCGGCGCGAGGGCACGAAGACACTGATGACGGCGGCTCGCGAAGCCGGCACCCGTCGGGTGATCGCGCAGAGCGCCAGCTTCATGACCCAGCCGACCGGATCGGGCTTCACGGACGAGTCGTCGCCCCTGTACCTGGAAGCCCCGGAGCCGATCCGAAGCCACGTCCTGGCGAACATCGCGGCCGAGGCGCTGGTGCTGGGCACACCGGGGATCGAAGGCCTCGTGCTTCGATACGGGTTCCTCTACGGCGAGGGCACCGCGATCGGGCCGGGTGGGGAATGGGCGACCGGCGTCATGTCGGGCGACCTGCCGATCGTCGGCGACGGCGCCGGCCGGTATCCGTTCGTCCACGTCCGCGACGCCGTGTCGGCGACGGTGCACGCGGTCGACCAGGGAAGCCCCGGCGTCTACAACGTCGTGGGGGACGAGCCCGCCCCCCAGGCCGAGTGGCTGCCGTACCTGGCCGAGATCCTGAACGCGCCTCCGCCGCCGCGTGTCTCAGTGAAGGAGGCCGAGGCACAGATCGGCGTCCAGGCGGTGTACTACGGCACCCAGCTCCGCGCGGCGAGCAATGCCAAGGCCAAGTCCGAGTTGGGGCTGATCCTCGAGTACCCGTCATGGCGGGAGGGATTCCGGCGAGCTGTGCCTCGGGCTGACCGTCGCTCAGCTCGGGAAGACCGGATCCGCCCGTGGCACGCGGAGCAGCGCGCCCTCGTGCCGCACCGTCGCGGCGGCGATCGTCATGGCCTCCTCCAGCGCCGCGGTCCAGGCATCCGCCGAGCTCGGGAGGCCGTCCTCGGCGATGCGCCGGACGATCGCGGAGAGCGTCGCATCGCCGGCGCCCATCGTGTCGACGATCGGTCCGGGCAGCTCGACGATGTCCGCGTGCACGACCGAGTCGCCCGAGAAGACGGTGGCACCGTGGCGGCCCGCGGTCGCGAGGATCGCCGTTCCCGCGTCGGTGCCCGACGTCCCCCGCAGCCGCTCCACGAACGCGTCGAGCGAATCCGCGAGGAGCAGGTCCGCGTCCTCGTCGCCGACCTTCGCGAGCAGCGCACGCGACGCGAAGTCCTCGAAGTTCGCGAGGAACGCGGCCCGATCCGCGAGCATGCCCGCGCGCGGGTTGCCGTCGACGACGACCCGGCCGGCCGGCCGCGCGATCGCCCCGACGAGCTCGGCGTACTGGGCATGGGTCGTCGAACGGGAAGCAGCTCACCACCACGACGTCCGCCTCGTCGAGGGCGGACCGGGTCGCCGCATCGAAGACGAGGCCGCGCCGCTTCGCGGCCTCGTTGAACTCGTACCGGGGCTCGCCGTCGGTGCGGTCGGAGATCGCCCGCGACGTGCCGTGCGCCGAGGGGCTCTCGACGAGACGCACGCCGTAGTCGTGCAGGTAGGAGCGGATGCGCTCGGCGGGCTCGTCGTCGCCGAGCATCGCGACGAGCGTGACGTCCTCGCCGAGGAGGGCGAGGCCGACCGCCACGTTGAGCGCGGCGCCGCCGACGAACTCCCTGGAGCCGTGCGAGTCGCGCAGCTCGTCGATGAGGGCGTCGCCGACGACGGTGACCCGTCTCGACGACGGAATCGGGTTCGTCATCCGCTCAGCCTTCCCCACGCGGCGGGATCTCACCGGAGCCGCGCTCGATCAGTCGGGTCGGCACGATCGTACGTGCCGCGGGCGTGTGGTCGCCATCGAGCCGGGCGAACACCCGCTCGGCGGCCGTGCGGCCGATGCGCTGCGGGTCCTGGGCGACGACCGTGATGCCCGGGTCGAGGAGGTCGGCGAGTGCCACGTCGTCGAAGCCGACGAGCGCCGTGTCGCGGTGCCGGTCGAGTTCCCGCAGGGCGCGGATGACGCCGATCGTCACGAGGTTCTGGCTGCTGAAGACGGCCGTCGGCGGCGTGGGGGAGTCGAACAGGGCCAGCGTCGCCGCGCGCGCCGAGGCCTCGTCGTGCAGGCCTTCGATCACCGGCACGGCGCGGGTGGCGACGCCGGCGCGGCCGAGCTCCTCGAGGAATCCACGTCGGCGTTCGCGGGCGGTCTGGATCACCGGCTTGTCTCCGAGGTACGCCACGCGGCGGTGACCGCGCTCCAGGAGGTGGCGGGTGGCGAGGGCGGCGCCGTCGGCGTTGTCGCTCACGACGGCATCGGACGTGATCCCCGCGGGCGCTCGGTCGACGAACACCACCGGGGTTCCGCGGCGGAGCTCGGGCGCGAGGTACGCCTGGCTCTCGGACACGGTGGTGAGGATGAGCCCGTCCACGCGGCGGCGGAGGAAGGCGGCGACGGCCTCCTGCTCGCGGTCGGGGTCGTCGTCGAGGCTCGACGCGAAGACGGCGACACCGCGGGAGAGGGCGACGTCCTCGACGGCCCGGTGCACGGCGCCCGCGAACGGGTTGTCGACGCTGCTCACGAGGAGCCCGAGCGTGCGGGTGCGCCCGTCGGCACGGCGCAGGTTGCCGGCGTGCAGGTCGGGCTGGTAGTCGAGGGTGCGCGCCGCGGCCGTGACCTTCGCGATCGTCGCGGCGGAGACGTTCGGCTCGCCGTTGATCACCCGCGAGACGGTCTTCACCCCGACGCCCGCGAGTGCGGCCACGTGCCGCATCGTCGGGCGGGAACGCGCGCCATCCGACGATGACCTCGCATCTGACAACGATGTCACTATTTGGTCTCCAATGTGCAATGTCGACTTGACTATACACATCTGGATGGATTAGACCTAGCGTGACATCGTTGTCAGGGCGACAACGGTCACCATCACAAGAGGAGATTCATCGATGAATCACACAGCACCCGGCGCGCTCCGTCGTCGCCTCATCGCCACGGGCTCGCTGGCTGCGGCCGCCGTGCTCGCCTTCACCGGATGCGCCTCAGGCTCCGGCGGATCGACCGGTGAGGCGGGCGACGACACCGTCGGCGTCTCGCTCATCGTGAAGACCACGACGAACCCGTTCTTCGTCGCCATGCAGGAGGGCGCCGAGGCGGCAGCCGAGGATCTCGGCGTCGAGCTGACCATGGCCGCGGGCAAGGAGGACGGCGACGAGGACACCCAGATCCAGGCCGTCGAGAACGCCATCTCCAAGGGCGACGCCGGCATCCTGATCACCCCGAACGGTCCGGCAGTCGAGGATGCCCTCATCAAGGCGCGCGATGCGGGCCTCTTCGTGATCGCGCTCGACACGCCGCCCGCCGACCCCGAGTCGGTCGACATCACCTTCGCGACCGACAACTACCTCGCCGGCCAGGAGATCGGCAAGTGGGCCGCCGCGAAGCTCGCCGGCGAGAAGGCCACGATCGCGATGATCGACCTCTTCGACGACAAGGTCGTGTCGGTCGACGTCGCCCGCGACCAGGGCTTCCTCGACGGCATGGGCATCGACCTCGGCGACGAGACGGCGAACGGCGACGAGGCGGCCACGGGCACCTACAGCGGCGGCGAGTACGAGATCGTCGGCAACGAGGCGTCGCAGGGCGCCGAGGACGGCGGCCGCACCGCCGCCGAGACGCTGCTCTCGAAGAACCCCGCCATCAACGTCGTCTACACGATCAACGAACCCGCCGCATACGGCGCGTACGAAGCGTTCAAGGCCGCGGGCACCACCGACGGGCTCGTCGTGGTCTCGGTCGACGGCGGCTGCGCCGGCATCGACGCCGTCACGGAGGGCATCATCGGCGCGACGAGCCAGCAGTACCCGGTCAAGATGGCCGAACTCGGCGTGCAGGCGATCTACGACCTCGTCAACACGGGCGAAGTCCCCGAGAACACCGAGGGCCTCGACTTCTTCAACACCGGCGTCGCGCTCGTCACCGACGAGCCGCAGGAGGGCGTCGAGTCGATCGACGCGGCCGAGGGCAGCGAGATCTGCTGGGGCTGATCCCCGGCACCGCACCGTGAGGCGGCGCGGATCGGGGCGGATGTCGCGTGAGCATCACCGTGCCGCGGCATCCGCCACTCCCCGCCCGATCCGCACCGCCTCACTCTTGAACATCGGAGAGACACACGTGAGTCAGCACACGACCGAGCCGCCGACGTCGGCGCTCGACCTGGCCGAGGAGTTCCTCGACCGCACCACCCCGCTCAGCCGCATCCGGAACACCCTGCACCGCTACCCGGCCATCAGCCCGGCCATCGTGCTGGTGGTGTCCGTGATCGTGTTCGGCCTGCTCAACGACCGCTTCCTGAACCCCGCGAACCTGTCGCTCATCACGCAGCAGGTCGCCGTGGTCGGCACGCTCGCGGTCGCACAGACGCTCATCATCCTGACCGCCGGCATCGACCTCTCGGTCGGCGCGGTCATGGTGCTGAGCTCGATGGTGATCGCCCAGACGACCGTGAACCAGGGACTGCCCGCGGTGCTCGGCCTCTTCCTGGGCCTCGTCGTCGCGCTCGGCGCGGGCGCCCTCAACGGCTTCCTGGTCACCCGCCTGAAGCTGCCGCCGTTCATCGTCACCCTCGGCACGCTCAACATCTTCGTCGCGCTCACGCTGCTCTACTCGGGCGGCGCCACGGTGCGCGGCGGGGAGATGCCCGACCTGCTCACCTGGACCGGCGAGACGTTCAGCCTCGGCGGCGTCAACATCACGGTCGGCGTGCTGATGATGCTCGTCCTCTACGTCGTGGTCGCGCTCATCCTGTCGAAGACCGCCTGGGGCCGGCACGTGTACGCCGTCGGCGACAACCCCGAGTCGGCACGGCTGGCGGGCATCGGGGTCAACCGCGTGCTCATGAGCGTCTACCTCGCCGCCGGCGCGATCCTCGCGATCGGCGCGTGGATCCAGATCGGTCGCACCAACGCCGCCTCGCCGAACGCGGGCGTCGACCTCAACCTCGACTCCATCACGGCGGTCGTGATCGGCGGAACGAGCCTCTTCGGCGGTCGCGGCACCGTGTGGGGCACGCTCCTCGGCGCCCTCATCGTGGGCGTCTTCCGCAACGGCCTCTCGCTCGCGGGGCTCGACGTGCTCTGGCAGACCTTCGCCGTCGGCGTGCTCATCATCGTCGCCGTCTCGGTCGACCAGTGGATCCGAAAGGTACGGAAATGACCGCCAACGAACCGGCCGAAGCGGCCGGCGACGCACCCGTCGACGCACACGTCGACCAGGCCATCGGCGCGTTCACGGATGCCGCGACCCCGCCGCCCGCGCCGGAGGACACGCGCACGCCGATCCTCCGCGCCCGTCGTCTCGTCAAGACGTTCGGCCGCGTCGTCGGCCTCGACGGGGTGAGCCTCGAGCTCTACCCGGGCGAGGTGCTCGCCGTGATCGGCGACAACGGCGCGGGCAAGTCCACGCTCATCAAGTGCCTCACCGGCGCCGAGATCCCCGACGAGGGCGAGATCTTCCTCGACGGCAAGCAGGTGCACTTCAAGCGTCCGCAGGACGCCCGTGGCGCCGGCATCGAGACGGTCTACCAGGACCTGGCCGTCTCGCCGGCGCTCGACGTGGCCGCGAACCTCTTCCTCGGTCGCGAGGAGCGCAAGAAGGGCCTCCTCGGCTCGGTCTTCCGCGTGCGTCGACCAGAAGGGCATGCGGCAGAAGGCGAAGGACGAGCTGAAGGCGCTCGGCATCTCGACCCTGCAGGACGTGACCGTGGCCGTCGAGAACCTCTCGGGCGGCCAGCGCCAGGCGGTCGCGGTCGCCCGCGCCGCGGCATTCGGCTCCAAGGTCGTCGTGCTCGACGAGCCCACCGCCGCCCTCGGCGTGCGCGAGTCGAACCAGGTGCTCGAGCTCATCAAGAACCTGCGCGACAAGGGCATCCCGGTGATCCTGATCTCGCACAACATGCCGCAGGTGTTCGACGTGGCAGATCGCATCCACATCCAGCGACTCGGCAAGCGCGCGGCGACGATCACGCCCGAGTCGCACTCGATGACCGACGCCGTGGCGATCATGACGGGCGCGGCGCGCGCGTGAGCTGGTCGAGCGAGGAGGGCCGGGTCGAGCTCATCGCCCGGTTCACCGCGCTGCCCGGGCGCGAGGAGGAGGTCGCGCGCCTCCTCCTCGCGCTCACGGCCGAGGTCCGTGAGGAGCCCGGATGCCTCGCCTTCGAGCCGCATCGCGTGGCGCCCGCCCCGGCGGGGTCGCACGCGATCCGTCGGCGCATGAGCTCGATCGGAACCGGATTCGTCGTGATCGAGGCCTACCGCGATGAGACGGCGTTCGCCGACCACCTCGCCGCCGGCTACGGCACCGCGTTCAACGAGGCTCTCGCACCGCTGATCGTGGAGGGCGGTTCGGTGCTGACGTTCCTCGCCCGACCCGACTGAACCCGGCGGCGGCGTCCTGCGCTCGACGCGGGCGCCGTCGTCGTCAGACCTCAGCCGCCTGATCGGCCCGGTAGGCGGCGAGCGTGCGCTCGAGCGCCTCGGCGATCGGCGTCGCCCGCACGCCGAGGGCCGCGATCCGGCTCGAGTCGACGACGAACGGCTCCTCGAACTCGTAGGCCATCTCGACCAGCTCGCGCACGGTGGGGTTGAAGAGCCCGACCGTCCGCAGTGCGATCTTCGGCAGGCTGCCGATCCGAGGGGTCGTGCCGGCGAGTCCGAAGAGCTCTTCGACCATCGCACGACTCGTCCAGGGGTCGGGGTCGTTCGGGAGGTGCCACGCCGACCCGGTGACGCCGGATCGGGTGCCGAGCACGGCGAGGCCCTCGCCGATGTCGGGCAGGTACGTGTAGCTGTGCACGAGGCCGGGGTCGCCGAAGAGCGAGGCGCGCTTCCCGCCGACGACGGCGGCGAGCACCCGGTCTCCGAGCGGCGTCGAGATGCCGGCCCCGGGGCCGTAGTAGTCCGACGCCCGACCGCTCACGACCTCGACCCGCCCGGCGCGGTGCGCCGCCCAGAGCTCGTCGGCCATGTCGAGGCGTAGCCGGCCCTTGCGGGTGTGCGGATGCTGCGGACTCTGCTCGGTGAGCGGACGCCCGCCGGGCGAGCCGTACGAGTAGACGTTGTCCATGTTCACGAACCGCGCGCCATTCGCCTCCGCGGCCGCGAGCACGGTGCGCTGCAGGGGCGGGAAGTCCTCGGCCCAGCGGTGGTACTCGGGGTTCAGCGTCTGGTAGACGGATGCCGCGCCCGCCGCAGCGCGCGTCGCGAACGCGGCATCCGTGGCATCGCCGGTGACCACCTCGACGTCGCGGAGCGCCTCGCCGTCGCGACCGAGTGCCGCCCGGCCGCGGCGGTTGACGATGCGCACCGCGAGGCCGCGGCGGAGGAGCGCGGTCGCGGTCGCCCGCCCCACGGGTCCGGAGCCGAAGACGACCTGCACCGACCCGGTCATGCGACGGCCCTCGCGACTGCGGCGGCCTTCTCGGGGGCGGCGCTCGAGCGGGACCATCGTGCGAGCCCTGCGAGGAGCAGACCGGTGAGGGCGGTCGCGACGACCGCTCCGGCGCCGCCGAAGATCGCGTATCGCCGCTCGACGTCCACGCCGATCAGCGTCGTGATGCTCCAGCCGACGGCGAGCACGACCGGCATCGCGACGCCCCAGGCCAGCCGTGCCACGCGTCGCGGGGCCAGCGCGTGGGGGAGCGCCAGCGCCTGCGCCAGGCCGAGCGGCACGCCGGTGATCGCGCCCATGAGCGCCAGGGAGCCGAGGTGCGTGTCGAATCCGACGGCGCCGGACGCGGCGAGGAGCCCCACGCCCATGCCGACCGCGCTCGCCGGGATCCACGTTCGAGGATCCAGCGCGCGCTGTCGATCGAGGACGCGGCTGCCGAACGCCTGCCCGCTCCCGATGACGGCGCCGGCGATCGCCCCGCCGAGCGCGGCCGACCCCGGATCGTCGATCGCGCCGACGATCGACATCGCGGCGAACCCGGCGATCGGGAACGCGAGGAAGGTCGTTCCCCAGCCGATCGAGCGGACCAGCGGATGCCGGGGTCGCCCCGTCCGCTTGCCGGCTTCGCGGTGCGGTACGGTCGGTGTCGCCGGCCGCTGTGCGAGATGGATCATCGACTCCTGTGCCCCTCGTCTCGTAACTCTGCACACTGTTCAGTGTTGTAACACTGTACAGTGTGTTGAGATGAACCGCAAGAGTGCACGAGCATGAGACCCGGCCCCCGACGCAGCCTCACCCACGCCGAGATCCTCGACGTGGCCTTCGACCTCCTCGAGGCGAAGGGCTTCGCCGCCGTCTCCGTGCGCGGCGTGGCCAGCGGACTCGGCCTCACGCCGACCGCGCTCTACACCTACTATCCGAGCAAGAACGCCCTGCTGCGCGGGATGGTCGAGCAACTGCTCGCGCGCCTCGACGTGGGCGACCTCGACGAAGCGGATGCCGCCGGCCCTGCCGGCGTCGCGGCGGTGCGCGCTCGCCTCCTCGGGCTCGCGTTGCGCCTGCGCGAGCTGCTCACCGGCCACGCCGGCGCGCTGGGGCTGATCATGAGCGGCCCACTGGACGGGCCCAACGCCACCCGCCTCAACGAGACCCTCCTCGAGTCGTTCGTCGCGGCGGGCCTGACGCTCGACGACGCCGCCCGTGCCGCCTACGCACTGCAGGTCTACGCGCTCGGCTCGATCGCCCTCGAGTCGGCCGACCTCGACGCCGAGCGCGAGGCCGCGGCATCCGCCGACCGAGCCACGATGACGGACGCAGCGGGCACGGCGCTGTGGACCGACCTCGCCACCTTCCCGCTGAGTGAGCAGACCGCCGCCGTGGCGGCGCAGCACAACTCGACCGCGCAGTTCACGTGGGGCGTGGAGCGCCTGCTCGACGGGCTCATCGGCACGAACTGAGTGCGCCGCAGGGCTCGGCGACCGGGACGCTCCTCGATCGCTCTCGACGCGGCGAGGCGCCGACCCCCGAAGGAGCCGACGCCTCGCCGGTGCCGTGACTCAGCTCATTCCGCGCTGGGCGGGGTGATGCTGATCAGCGCGGCGCGGTTGCCGTCCATGGCCTTCGTGACCGAGATCACGGTGCCGTAGCCGACGCCGGAGTCGGCCGGGTTGCCCGACCCGAACGGCCCCAGGCCGATGTCCAGGCCGTCGTAGGCCGGCAGTCGATTGCCCTGCAGGTCGTAGAGCGGCGTGGTGTACTGCGCGTTGCCCACCGAGGGGACGACCGCCGAGGCGTCGCGGTCACGGTAGAACAGTGCGCCGTCCGACTCGCGCAGCGCGAATCCGGGGACCCAGCCCTGGTCGTCGGTGAAGGTGCTCACCGGCGCCTCAGCCGCGACATCGGTGCAGTACTCCGTGAGCGCGGCATTCGTGAAGCACTCCGTGAACGGCTGGGTCTCCACGAGGCCGAAGGCCGCGTTCGACGACTGCGCACGCGACGGCATCACGTTGAGCGTCGTCGGGTCCGCATCCGCGGCCGCGCCGGTGCGCTGCAGCGGGTTGAAGTGGCTGTCGACGATGAGCAGGCCGCCCTTGGCGCCGTAGCTCGGGAGCGCCGCCTCGTTCGTGAGGATCTGGTTCGAGCTGCCGTACGTCGTGTCGCGGTACCAGACGAGGGCACCGGGCGCGTTGTAGGCGAGCTTCTCGACCTTCCAGGCGCCGACGCTGTACGTCGAGTTGTAGGCGTACTTCAGGCCCTCGTCGAAGCCGTCGAAGTTGCGCCACTCGACGAGGTAGTACTGCGCCTTGACCGACGTTCCGGTGTCGATGCGCCAGCCCGGGCCGGTCGTCGTGGTGAACGAGGCGACCTCGGTCTCCCAGCCGTTCGCGCCGCTCTCGACGTCGTCGGCCCAGACCTCGGTGCCGCCGCTGGTCAGCGCGAAGTCGTCGCTGAACCATCCGCGCTCCTGGAATGCGGCATCCGTCGCGAGGCGCAGGCGCACCTGCACCGTCTGGCCGGCGTACGACGAGAGGTCGACGTAGTGGTGCGCCCAACCGTGCGAGTCACCGGTGAGGCCGTACTGCTTGTTCCCGTAGTCGGCCATGCGGCCGTTCGGGTCGGCGTAGGTGTCGCTCGTGGAGACCTCGGCGCCGTTCTCGCCGTAGACCTTCTGCTCGGTCCACGTCGAACCGCCGTCGGTCGAGACCTCGACGAAGCCGTAGTCCCAATCCGCCTCGATGACGTAGTTGTTCCACATCCAGAACTTCGCGTCGGCGGGGACGTTCTCGACCGTGCGGCCCAGGCGCAGGTCGGCCCAGTCCTGGTCGGCGCCGGTGTACCACATGTTCTCGCCGCCGTGCGGCTCGGCCAGGGTCACCACCTTGTCGGGCAGGTTGACCTTGACGCCGTCCTGCGTGCCCTTCTTCGGCCGCGAGGTCTGACCCACCTTGACGGTGGTCGCGTCGTCGCCGGGGTTCACCTCGACGGGGTCGGCCCAGCCGAGCACCCACTTGTCCCAGAGGCCCATGTGGGTCGGCATCGACTGGAAGATCGGGCCCGAGTGCGAGCCGGAGCTCATGAGGTCCCAGAAGTCGACGTCGGAGCTGCCGGCGCCCGAGGTGTCGTAGAGGTCGGGCAGGCCGAGGTCGTGGCCGTACTCGTGGGCGAACACGCCGACGCCCGAGTCCTCGGGCTGCACGATGTAGTTCGACAGCGTCAGGTCGGTGCCCGGGATCGGGGCTCCGCCGGCGACCGCCGAGGAGTGCGCCCAGAGGGCGTAGGTGCCTTCTGCGCCGCCGCCGCCGGACTTGTCCTCACCGGCGTGCACGAGCACGACGTGGTCGATCACGCCGTCGGGCTCGAGCACGTTGCCGTCGTCGTCGCGGTCGCCCTGGTCCTCGAGGTCGTAGTCCGCCCACGGGAAGTCGGGCTGCGCCTGCGCGAGTGCCGCCACCGCGTCGATGGGCAGCTGGCCCGGGCCGAGCGGGTTCTCGGGGTGGCCCTGCATGTCCTGGATCGCCCCGGCCTCGTACTCGCCGTCCGCGTTCTGGAAGCAGAGGCTCGCACCGTAGTACGCCTCGGAGTGCGGGACGGTGATCCACGGGGTCGCCGAGCCGTGCACGGTGTATGCCCCGCGCGACATCTCCTCGTACATGTTCTTCATGGTGTAGCCGGAGAGGTCGAAGCCGGGCTGGCCGTCGGGACCGGTGAGGTCGGTGCGCACGCGCTCCGTGATGCCCTCGTCGGTGAAGAGCATCGTGTTGAAGTGCTCGGAGGAGAAGTCGGGGACCCACATCGAGTTGTTGTCCTCGAGGTCGTAGTCGGCCGGGTTGGGGATGTTGTTGTGGAGCGGCCCGCTCTGCGCCTCGCCCGGCTTGCACTCGGTCGAGCCGAACTCGGTCGGCACGTACGACCCGGTGAAGTCGTCGTTCGCGTTCTCGTCGAACTCGACGAGGATCGTCAGGAGCTTCGCCTCCTGCGTCGTCTTCGAGCTCTTGGCGTTCTTGAGCTCCTTCGGGCTCTTGCCGGTCGTGATCGACTTCGCCTCGAGCTTCGACAGCCCTCGGGCCGCGACCGGGTTGCCCTGCCCGAACTTGCGGTCGAGCGCGTCGGCCTTCTCGATCGCGGCGCCCGCTCCGGCGGTGCTCTTGGCGGCTGCGCCGGTCGCGACCTCCTCATCCGTGCCGAAGGCCTCCTCGGCACGGGGCGAGACGTAGTTCATGTAGTACTCGTCGTCGCCGATCACCGGCGCTGAGACGTGCGATGGCGCTGCGGTTGCCGTGGTCGTGCCCATGGTCGCCAAGCCGGCGGCCGCGAGCGCGAGCACGGGAATCGTCGCCACCACGCGCCTGCGCGCGCGAGTGGTAATTCCGAACATGCTTCTCCCTCCGAGTGCGTCGGGGGATGGCCCCGGCGCACGAAACAACGCCCCCCGTTGAGGGGGCGGTATCTGGCATCCTGCCCTGCGGTGCGCCGTCGATGGAAGGCCTTTCCGGAATCTGTGGAGAGAGACGCGGATCCGTTGCGCGCGGCGCACGAATCATCCGGATCGCCCCCGAACGCGGCACGGATGCCGCCGACGTGAACACCGCGTTACAGACGCCGGAGGGGTCTGGTCGAAGCGCGGCGGACCGACATAGCCTGAGCCGGGGACGCGAGGACGCGACCGAAGCCGAGAGGAGCCATCGATGAGCGAGCACACGGATCCGACACTGGCCGACTGGGAGCGAGCCGAGATCGACCGGGCCAACGCGACCGACCTGACGCCGGTCGTCTTCGTACACGGCCTGTGGCTGCTCTCCAGCAGCTGGCAGCCCTGGCGCGACTTCTTCGAGGACAACGGGTTCATCACGCTCGCCCCGGGCTGGCCCGACGACCCTGCCACGGTCGCCGAGGCCCGTGAGCACCCCGAGGCGTTCGCGAAGAAGATGGTGCAGCAGGTCACCGACCACTATCTCGCGGCGATCGCCCTGCTCGACCAGGCGCCGGTGGTCATCGGCCACTCGTTCGGCGGGCTCATCGCGCAGAAGATCGCCGGCGAGGGCGTCGCGGCGGCGACCGTGTCGATCGACAACGCGCCGTTCAAGGGCGTGCTGCCGCTGCCCGCGTCGTCGCTGAAGTCGTCGGCGCCGGTGCTCGCGAACCCGGTCAACGCCGGCCGCGGCGTGTCGCTCACGTTCGAGCAGTTCGCCTACGGCTGGGCCAACGCGCTCGACGAGGCGGAGGCGAAGCACCTCTACGAGAGCTTCCACGTGCCCGCCGCCGGCGCCCCGCTGTTCCAGGCCGCGTTCGCGAACTTCAACCCGTTCGGCGGCGAGACGGCGGTGGATTCGAAGAACCCCGAGCGCGGCCCGATGCTGAT
The DNA here is from genome assembly GCA_963799015.1 of uncultured Actinomycetota bacterium. Taxonomy (GTDB): domain Bacteria; phylum Actinomycetota; class Actinomycetes; order Actinomycetales; family Microbacteriaceae; genus Agromyces. Next base: position 106,004 of record CAWCWD010000014.1, read on the forward strand.
CATCGGCGGTGAGAAGGACCACACGGTGCCGCCAGCGATCACGAACGCGAGCTACCGGATCCAGTCGAGGAACCCGGGCACGACGATGGAGGTCACGATCCCGGACCGCGGGCACTCGCTCACGATCGACTCGGGCTGGCGCGCCGTCGCCGACGAGGTGCTCGCGTTCGTGCAGCGGTTCATCCAGTAGCCCTCGGGGACGGTCGCCCTCGGAGGCCGGCGTCGGGCGGCTGCCGCCGCTCGCCCTCGCACTGCCTCCCCTGCCCCTTGCGGCGGCCGCGGCGTACGATCGGTCGTGGGGGTGGTTCGGATGCGTGGGATCCCGAAGTCGTTCGGGCGGGGCCGCGTCGCGGCATCCGTCGCCGTCGTCTCGGTGCTGGCGGCCGTGGCGCTCGGGCTCAGCGCCTGCTCGTCGACGGGCTCGTCGGGAGGGTCCACGGCGCTGCCGCCGGTGATCGTCGAGCTCGACACCGTCGACGGAACGACGGTGCAGGTGCCCGAGGGCGGGTCGGTCGACCTGACGGGCGACGATCAGACGTACACGGCATGGACGGCCGACATCGCCGACCCCGCCGTGGTCGAGTTCGAGCCGGGGCGCGACGACGGCAGTGCGCAGTTCAACCCGGGCCTCACCGCGACGTCCGTCGGCGAGACCGAGGTGACGCTCGACAACAGCGAGACCGGCGACAGCGTGACGTTCACGGTCGAGGTCGTTCCGGAGACGGTGGGGTACTGAGCGGGAGGACTCCCGCTTCGTCAGCCGAGCAGCAGGTTGCGCAGCTGGTCGGTCGAGTGCACGACCGCCATCGCGTCGCCCGCCTCGGCGGGGGAGCCGTAGCCCCACTCGACGAGGATGGTGGGCACGCCGTTCGCGCCGGCGCCGAGCGTGTCGTAGCCGCGGTCGCCGACCATCACCGCGTTGGAGACGTCGACGCCCTGCTCGCGCAGGCGTCGCAGCGCCTCGCGCACGACGTCGGCCTTGGTGCTGAGCTCCTCGTCGTCGCTCGCGCCGGTGATCTCGGTGAAGTACTGGGTGAGCCCGGCGTGGTCGAGCACCTCGCGGGCCATCGACTCGGGCTTGGAGGTCGCGAGGGCGACGGGTACACCGGCCGCGTGCAGGCGCTCGAGCACCCCGGCGACGCCGGGGAACACGGGGGAGCGCAGCACGTGGTCGGCGTAGTGGTCGCGGTAGACGTTGAGCGCCGCCCAGGCCTCGGCGTCGTCGAAGCCGGCGGTCAGGCGCAGGCTGTCGAGCAGCGGCGGGCCGACGTATGAGCGGAGCACGTCGTCGGAGGGCACGTCGAGTCCGAGCTCGGTGAACATGTGCGCGAGCGATGCGGTGATATCGGAGGCGGAGTCGACGATCGTGCCGTCGAGGTCGAACAGCACGGCCGACCAGGTACGCACGGGCGCGATGGTCTGGGTGGGCATCGTGGAAGTCATCCGGACATCCTACGGCTACAAAGCCTGAGTGTTTCTCAGGATGAGAACGTTCTCATGGCGCGGATGACTCCGCAAGGGGGGATCAGAACAGGCGGGCGTGCCCACCCTCTATGCCCCGCATCGCGTCGTAGTCGAGCACGACGCACCGGATGCCGCGGTCCTCGGCGAGCGTGCGGGCCTGGGGCTTGATCTCCTGCGCGGCGAACACGCCGCTCACCGGCGCGAGCCGCGGATCGCGGTTCATGAGCTCGAGGTAGCGGGTGAGCTGCTCGACGCCGTCGATGTCGCCGCGGCGCTTGAGCTCGACCGCGACCGAGGCGCCCGAGGCATCCGTCGCGAGGATGTCGACCGGGCCGATCGCCGTCATGTACTCGCGGCGCACGAGCCGGTGCCCTTCGCCGAGGAGCTCGATCTGCTCGGCGAGCAGTTGCTGCAGGTGCGCCTCGACCCCGTCCTTCTGCAGCCCGGGGTCCGCCCCGAGGTCGTGCGCTGAGTCGTGCAGCACCTCGTGGATCGAGACCACGAGCTGGTCGGCGGTCTTCTTGTGCGTGACCTTCCACAGCTCGACGATGCCGGCGTCGGCCTGCTCGTCATCGGGGTCGAGCGTCTCGAGCGTGCACGGCGGGCTCATCCAGTTGAGCGGCTTGTAGCTGCCGCCGTCGGAGTGCACGAGCAGGCTCCCGTCGCCCTTCACGAGGAGCAGCCGCGTCGCGAGCGGCAGGTGGGCTGAGAGGCGCCCCGCGTAGTCGACGGAGCAGCGGGCGATGACGAGACGCACCTGTCGAGTGTACGGCGAGGGGGTGACGACGGTCGTGCGAGGACCGGTGGATGCGGGCAAGCGTCGCGTTCCCGGGTCTTCCGGGTACGCGTCGCGGCGCGATGCGCCGCGAGCGCTACGGCTGCCGCCTTTCGCGTCCTGCCGCGTCGCTACGCGCCGCGCCGGGGACGCGCCCGCGGACCGGATTGCTCCCGAGCGGCCGGCGCGGCGAGCCCCGCCAGCGCCATGAGCCCGAGCAGCAGGATGAGCCCGTTGAGGATGCCGAACTGCTCGCCGAGGAATCCGATGAGGGGCGGCCCGACGAGGAACGCGCAGTAGCCGATCATGGCGACGGCGCTGACGCGCGCCGCGGCATCCGCCCGATCCGGGACATCCGCGGCGGCCGACATGCCGACCGGGAACGCGAGCGAGCACCCGATGCCCCACATGAGCGTGCCGAGGATGAGCATCCACGGCTCGCTCGAGAAGATGAAGAGCGCCAGGCCGGCCACGCCGATGATCGACATGGCCTGGAGCATCGCGACGCGTCCGAACCGGTCGATGAACGGACCGCCGACCACGCGGGCGCTCGTGATCGCGATCGTGAACACGGTGAACACCGCGGCGCCCGTGGTCTCGTCGAGGTGGTGCCCGTCGACCACCGCGATGGCCAGCCAGTCGTTCGCGCTGCCCTCGGCGAACGACATGCCGAGCATCACCACGCCGATGAGGAGCAGTCGCACGTCGGCCCAGACCCGGAGGCTGCGCTTGAGCCGCACGGTCCACGGGTCGCGCGGGGCGTCGGTATGCGGGTCGTCGCCGAGCTCCTCCCGTACGGGCACGTACCGGACCGCGACGATCACGGTCACGGCGATCAGCGCGGCGATGATCCCGAGGTGCACCGACACGGAGAGCCCGATGGCGGACGCCGCCACCGCGAGTCCTGCGCCGGCGACCGTGCCGAAGCTGAAGAACGCGTGCATGAGCGGCATCACGGTCTTGCCGAGCTCCCGCTCGGCCTCGGCGCCCTCCACGTTCATCATCACGTCGACCGCCCCGTTGCCGAAGCCGAACAAGGCGAGGCCGATCACCACGAGCGGCACGGACGGCGCGATGGAACCGCCGATCCCGACGAGCACGAGACCGACCCCGACGGTCACGAGCACGCCGGCCATGCCGAGGCGCGCGCCGAAGCGCGCCATGAGCCAGGGCGCGGCCATGAGGCCGAGGATCGAGGCGATCGAGCCGGAGAGGATGACGAGGCCCACGCCCTGCGTGCTGAGGTCGACATCGTCGCGGATCGCCGGAAGCCGTGCGACCCAGCTTGCGAGGCTCAGGCCGGAGAGGAAGAAGATCGTGAAGATCGCGTTGCGCCAGGCGACGAGCTCGCGCCGGGGGCGGCGATCCGCGGCGCGCCCGCCGGAGGCATGGGATGCGCCTCTCGTCGCGACCCGCCTCCGCGCGTTCGGCCAGAACGGGTTCGTCGTCTCGGTGCTGCGACATCACTGCCTCGTCGTCGAAGGTCGGCCGATCGGCCGGGAGCGTGCGGGTGGTCGAGTCCAGTGTAGTCGAATCGATTCGATCCGCAATACCGAATGTTGCTCGGGATTGTATTCCGCGGACGTCAACGGGCGTTGGGAGGGAGCGTAGGGCTGGGTCGTGGGCCAGCCCGCGGCCCTCGGCGAGACCTACAAGTACGCCGTCGTCATCGTGCAAGGCGGGAGGGTCCCGCGAGCGAGCAACCCGACCGGCATCCGGCCGAATGCCCGACACCGTCCGCCCATCGACGCGTCTCGCGATCATCGAGCGGTGACCGGATCGGGCCCGCGGGCCGACTGGGCGGGACGTGGTTCCTGCCATGATCCTCCGCCCCGACGGGGTCGGCACTTGTCCTCCACAGGGCTCGCATAGGGCGAGAAAATTCACAGGCTGATCAGCCCTTTTCGGTGACTCGAATGTCGGTGGTGCCCGTAAGAATGGACCCATGACCGGCACCCGCGATGCACTCGAGCAGCTCCGCTCGGCGCTCGTCGAGGTGCTCCGATTCGACGAGGCATGCCGAGTGGCCCGACGACGAGTTGCTCGCCACGATGGGCGCCCTCGAGGCGGTCGGCCGGCTCGTCGACGCGCACCGCGCCGCCTACGCCGGCGAGGTCGCCGAGCGGTCCCGCGTCGAGCTCGGCGAGCAGCGCCTGTCCACGCGCAGGGGCTGCCGGTCCGCGGTCGAGCTCGTCGAGCGCGTGACGCAGGCCTCCGCCTTCGAGGCGCGCCGGCGCATCGCGCTCGGGTCGGCCACCCGGGCGCGCTCCGGCCTCACCGGCGAGCCGCTCGAGGCCGCGTTCCCGCTCGTCGCGGCGGCGCTCGCCGCGGGTGAGCTGGGCGCGGATGCCGCGTGCACGATCATCCGCGAACTCGACCGCACCCGCACGGTCGCCGACCCGGCCGCGCTCGCGACCGCCGAGCACGCACTCGTCGCCGAGGCGACCGGCAGCGGCGACGGCGCGCCGGTGCGCTGCACCGCCGACGAGTTGCGCGTGCAGGCGCAGGCGTGGTCCACCTTCCTCGACCAAGACGGCCGCGAACCCGACGACGAGCGGGCGATGCGACGCCGAGGGTTCCGGCTCGGTCGGGCCCGTGACGGACTGATCCCGGTCACCGGCGAGCTCATGCCCGAGGTCGCCGCGAAGCTCACCCGGCTCTTCGACGCGCACCTGTCGCCGCGCTCCGGCACCGGCTTCCAGACCGATGAGGAACGGGCGAGCCTCGCCGAGTCCGGCGAGAGCCGCACCGCCGACCAGCAACGGCACGACGTGCTCGCCGCCGCGATCGACACCGCGGCCCGGTCGGGCGAGCACCCCACGATCGGCGGTGCCGCGCCGACGGTGCTCGTCAGCGTCCGCGCCGCCGACCTCGCCACCGGTCGCGGCGTCGCGCACGCCGACGGCGTGGAGCTCCCGATCTCGCTCCGAGCCGCCCGGCACATGATCTGCACCGGCGGCACCCAGACGGTGGTCTTCGACGACCACGGCCGCATCATCACCCTCGGCTCGCCCGAGCGCTGCTTCACCCCGCACCAGCGTCGCGCGATCACCCTCCGCGACGGCGGATGCCTCATCCCCGGATGCTCCGTGCCCGCCGCCTGGTGCGAGATCCACCACGTCATCCCCGACGCCGACGGCGGACCCACCCACCCCGACAACGGCGTGCTGCTGTGCTGGTTCCACCACCGCACCATCGACACCTCCGGCTGGGGCATCCGGATGCTCCGCGGCGTCCCGCACATCCGCCCGCCCGCCTGGCTCGACCCCGGCGGCGGCTGGCGCCCGGTCACGAAATCCCCGACCCGACTCGCCGACCAGCGCGAACGCGGAAGGCGGGAGCGCGCACGGATCGAGGCCGGCGGCATGATCGGTGCCCCGGCGCCACCATTGCGCCGAGCCGTGCCCACCCCCAACGGAGCTTCTCGAGGCCGACCCCGACACGCAGCGTCGATTGATCCTCGGCACGCACCTCCGAAGCGGTTGACGTCAGCGCAGTGAAATGCCTCTGGCGCTGGCGGCCAGACCCCCGCGTCATCCGCTCGCCGCCGTGACTACGATGAACGGGTCACCTCGACGCGCGCCGTGACCCTCGGTGCTCGAGCTCGGCACCGCAGACCCCGCGGCGCCCGTACGAAACGGACACCAGCCAATGAAGGCCCTCTACAAGCCCGCGCCCGCCGCCGGCCTCGAACTCGTCGACCGGCCGGAGCCCGAGACCGGTCCCGCAGACGTGAAGATCCGTGTGCTGCGCACCGGCATCTGCGGCACCGACCTGCACATCGAGCGGTGGGACGACTGGGCTGCCGCCGAGATCCAGGCGCCGCTCATCCCGGGGCACGAGTTCTACGGCGAGGTCGTCGAGGTCGGCGAGCTCGTGCACGACGTCGCAGTGGGCGACCACGTGTCGGGCGAGGGGCACATCGTGTGCGGCATGTGCCGGAACTGCCGTGCCGGGCGCCGCCAGATGTGCATCCGCACCAAGGGCGTGGGCCTGCACCGCGACGGCGCCTTCGCGGAGTACGTCGTCATCCCGGGCGAGAACGTCTGGGTGCACCACGCGTCCGTCGAGCCCGAGGTCGGCGCGATCTTCGACCCGTTCGGCAACGCCGTGCACACCGCGCTCGCGTTCTCGCTGGTCGGCGAGGACGTGCTGGTCACGGGCTGCGGCCCCATCGGCCTCATGTCCATCGCCGTCGCCCGGCACGTGGGCGCCCGCTTCATCGTCGCGAGCGACGTGAGCCCCGCACGCCTCGAGCTCGCCCTGAAGATGGGGGCGGATGCCGCGGTCGACGTGTCGCGCGAGCGCATCCACGACGTGCAGCCGAAGCTCGGGATGCGCGAGGGCTTCGACGTCGGATTCGAGATGAGCGGCGCGCCATCCGCCCTGCCGCAGATGATCGAGAACATGAACCACGGCGGCCGAATCGCACTGCTCGGCCTCGCCGTCGGAGCCGTACGCGATCGACTGGGGCAAGGTCGTGACGCACATGCTCACGATGAAGGGCATCTACGGTCGCGAGATGTTCGAGACGTGGAACTCGATGAGCGCGATGCTGCAGACCAGTTCCGAGCTGCGTTCGCGCGTGGCCTCGATCATCAGCGACCGCTACCCGGCACGCGACTGGCGCGCCGCGTTCGACGCGGCCGCCTCGGGCGGCGTCGGCAAGGTCATCCTCGACTGGACGGAGCTGTAGGACATGTACGGAACGGTGAAGGACCAGCTGCGCGCCGAGCTCGACGAGATCGAGGCGGCCGGGCTCACGAAGCGCGAGCGCGGCATCCGCGGCCCGCAGTCGTCGGAGATCGAGGTCGCCGGCCGCGAGGTGCTGAACTTCTGCGCCAACAACTACCTCGGGCTCGCCAACGACCCGCGCATCGTCGCTGCCGCGCACCGCGGCCTCGACGAGTGGGGCTACGGCCTCGCGAGCGTGCGGTTCATCTGCGGAACGCAGGAGCTGCACCTCGAGCTCGAGCGACGGGTGTCGGAGTTCCTGGGCTACGACGACACGATCCTGTTCTCGTCGTGCTTCGACGCGAACGGCGGCGTGTTCGAGGTGCTGTTCGGGCCGGATGACGCGATCATCTCCGACGAGCTCAACCACGCGTCGATCATCGACGGGATCCGCCTCTCGAAGGCGCAGCGGTACCGCTACAGGAACCGCGACCTGGCCGACCTCGAGGCGCAGCTGGTGGCGGCAGCCGACGCCCGTCGCCGCGTGATCGTGACCGACGGCGTGTTCTCGATGGACGGCTACATCGCGCCGCTGCAGGAGATCTGCGACCTCGCCGACCGCTACGACGCGCTCGTCTTCGTCGACGACTCGCACGCCGTCGGGTTCGTCGGCGAGCACGGCCGCGGCACACCCGAGTACTGCGGCGTCGAGGGCCGGGTCGACATCACGACCGGCACGTTCGGCAAGGCGCTCGGCGGGGCATCCGGCGGCTACGTGGCCGCCCGGGCCGAGATCGTGGCGCTGCTGCGCCAGCGCGCGCGGCCGTACCTCTTCTCGAACACGCTCGCGCCGGCGATCGTCGCGGGTACGCTGCAGGCGCTCGAGCTCGCTCGAGCAGTCGGGCGAGCTGCGGACCACGCTGCGGGCGAACGCGGCGCTGTTCCGTTCGCTGATGAGGATGCCGAGGGCTTCGACCTGCTGCCGGGCGAGCATCCCATCGTGCCCGTCATGTTCGGCGACGCGGCGCTGACGGCGCGCATCGCGGACGCCCTGCAGGCGCGGGGCGTGTACGTGACGGCGTTCAGCTTCCCGGTGGTGCCGCGCGGGGCGGCGCGCATCCGGGTGCAGCTGTCGGCGGCGCACTCGGAGGACGAGATCCGCCGGTGCGTCGCGGCGTTCGCGGCGGCGCGCGACGAGGTGGGCGCCCCGGCTCGGTGACCCCTGCGGGCTGAGGAGCGCCGCGCGGACTTGTGCGGGTTGAGGAGCGCCGCGCGCAGCGCGACGCGTCTCGAAACCTCGCACGCGCGGACACTCTGCGGGTTGAGGAGCGCCGCGCGCAGCGCGACGCGTCTCGAAACCTCGCACGCGCGGACACTCTGCGGGTTGAGGACGCGGGCCGCGCGCCAGCTCCTCAACCGCAGTCGCTCGAAACCTCGCACGCGCGGACCGTCGGGGTTTCGAGAGCGCCGCGCGCAGCGCGCACGCGTCTCGAAACCTCGCATGCTCGGACGCCGGGGTTTCGAGACGCGGGCTGCGCCCGCTCCTCAACCCGCAGCCCGCTCCTCAACCCGCAGCCCGCTCCGTCAACCCGCAGCCCGCTCCTCAACCCGCAGCCCGCACGCGGACTCAGCCGGCTCGAATCGATTCGGCCTAGAATCGGCGCATGCAGACGGATTCCGCTCCGCGCCCGACGCTCGCCGACGTGGCGGCGAAGGCCGGCGTGTCCGCGTCGACGGCCTCGCTCGCGTTCAGCGGCTCGGGCCCGGTGTCGGATGCCACGAAGGAGCGCGTGCTCGCCGCGGCATCCGAGCTCGGCTACGCCGGACCCGACCCCCGTGCGCGTTCGCTGCGGCGCGGCCGCTCGGGCATCGTGGGCGTGGTGCTCGAGGAGCGGGTGCGCGCGGCCTTCCTCGATCCCGTGAAGATCCAGATGCTCGACGGCATCACCGAGGGCATCGCCCCGCTCGGGGCGGGCCTCCTGCTGCTCACCGACACCGGCGAGGCGGGCGGCAACGCCGTGGGCATCGAGAGCGCGCCGGTCGACGCGGTCGTGCTCGTCGGGTGCAGCCCGAGGCTCGGGCACTCGGTCGAGGCCCTGCGGCGTCGCGGCATCCCCGCGGTCGCCATCGAGGGCGCGACCGGCGAGGACGTGCCGCAGATCTCCATCGACAACCGCGAGGCGACGCGGCGCGGCGCCGAGTACCTGCGCGACCTCGGGCACACGGATGTCGCGCTCGTCACGCTCCCGTTCGACGCCGCCCGCACGCGCGGCCCGCTGACGCCCGAGCTCGAGCGCGGCAGCACCGCCGACACCGCGAGCGAACGGCTGCTCGGCGCACGCGCCGTGTTCCCGCACGCCACCGGACGGGCCGCCGCCGCGAGCTCGATCGAGGAGGGGCTCGAGGCGGGCCGCGCGCTGCTCGCCGACCCCGCGAACCGGCCGACCGCGATCATCGCGCAGAGCGACCTGCTCGCGGCCGGCGTGCTCCAGGCGGCGGAGGAGCTCGGCGTGGCCATCCCCGCGGAGCTCAGCGTGCTCGGCTTCGACGGCATCCGCGTCGACGGACTGCAGCACGACCTCACGACGCTCGTGCAGCCGAGCGTGGCCAAGGGCCGGGCCGCGGGCGAGGCCGTCGTGAAGCTGCTCGCGGGGGAGCCGCCGGAGTCGGTCTGCTTCACGAGCACGCTGCATGTCGGCGACACGACGGGCCCGCCGCCCGAGGCCTCGACGGCGTCTCGGGAGGCCGCGCAGACAACCCTGCCGACGCCTTCGAGCATGGCCCGTTAGGGTTCCGTTAAGGAGAATTCACAATTTTGTGAATCGGGCGTATCGTCGCGCTCATGAACACCGTCATCCAGACGCGCGGCCTCGAGAAGCGATTCGGCCGCGTACGCGCACTCGACGGGCTCGACCTCGAAGTCGAGGCCGGCGAGGTGCACGGATTCCTCGGCCCGAACGGCGCGGGGAAGTCCACCACCATCCGCGTGCTGCTCGGCCTCATCCGGTCGAGCGGCGGCAGCGCGACCGTCTTCGGCCGCAACCCGTGGAACGACGCGGTCGAGCTGCACCGGCGCATCGCGTACGTGCCGGGCGATGTCAGCCTCTGGTCGAACCTCTCGGGCGGCGAGGCCATCGATCTCCTCACCCGCCTCCGCGGCGGCGCGTCCGACAAGCACGCCTACGCCGAGCGACGCGAGCACCTCGTCGAGGTCTTCCAGTTCGACCCGTCGAAGAAGGGCCGCACCTACTCGAAGGGCAACCGGCAGAAGGTCGCCCTCATCGCCGCGCTCGCGACGCCCGCCGACCTCTACATCCTCGACGAGCCCACCTCGGGCCTCGACCCGCTCATGGAGGCGGTGTTCCGTCGCGAGATCGCGACGCTGCTCGGCGACGGCGCGTCGGTGCTGCTCTCCAGCCACATCCTCTCCGAGGTCGAGCACCTCTGCGACCGCGTGAGCATCATCCGGGCCGGCCGCACGGTCGAGACCGGCACGCTGGCCGAGCTCCGCCACCTCACCCGCACCGAGGTCTCGTTCGCCGGCGACGGCTTCGGCCCCGCCGAGTTCGCCTCGATCCGCGGCGCGCACGACCTCGCCGTCGACGGCGCACGGGTGCGATTCACCGCCGATTCCGACGCGATGCCCGAGGTGCTCGCCTCGCTGGCGGCGCTCCGCGCAACCGGCGTCACGGTCAACCCGCCGTCGCTCGAAGAGCTGTTCATGCGGCACTACCACGACGACATCGCCGAGCCCGCAGCGGCGTCGTCGCTCGAGGGCGCGTCGCGATGAACACTCTTCCGACGCTGCTGTGGCTGCGGTTCCGCCGCGACCGGCTGCAGATCCTCGTCTGGCTGCTCCTGTTCGCTGTGCTCGAGGTCGTCGGCCACGCCGGCGTCACCGAGACCTACGGGAACGACGCGGAACGCGCGAGCGTCATCAAGCTCGTCATCATGACGCCGGCCATCCTGATGGTGCGCGGCACCCCGCAGGGCACCCAGCCCGACGCGTTCCAGTACTTCCTGCTGTTCGGATTCCTCGGGCTCATGATCGGGCTCATGAACACGTTCCTGGCCGTGCGGCACACCCGCGCCGACGAGGAGTCGGGCCGCGCCGAGCTCATCGGCTCGACTCCGGCGGGACGCATCGCACCCCTCCTCGCCACGGCGCTCGAGGGCGTCATCCTGAGCGCCGCCGTCGGCGTGCTCATGGGCGGTGTCGCGCTGCTCTACGGCGCAGAGCCCGTGGGGTCACTGCTCTACGGCGCGGCGATGGCGGCGGTGGGCATCGCCTACCTCGGCGTCGGCCTCGCGTGCGCGCAGCTCATGCGCACCTCGCGCGGTGCGAACGGCCTCGCGGCGACGATCGTCACCCTCGGCTACGCGTTCCGCGCGATGGGCGACGCGACGGGCACCGTGCAGCCCGACGGGCTCAGCATGGAGGCCGGCTGGTGGAGCTGGCTGAGTCCCATCGGCTGGGGTCAGGCCGTGGCCCCGTACACGCACCAGCTCGTGTGGCCGCTGCTCCTCTGCGTCGGTGTCGGCGTGGTGCTCTTCGGGGTGTCGGCGTGGCTGCAGTCGAGCCGCGACCTCGATTCGAGCATCATTCCCGAGCGCGCCGGCCGCATCCACGCGCCCCGGTCGCTCTCGGGCCAGGTCGGACTCGTGTGGCGGCTGATGCGCAACCCGGTCATCGGCTGGGTCATCGGCGGGGCGCTGTTCGGCCTGTTCCTCGGGTCGGTCGGCCAGACCGTCACCGACCTCATCAACACGCCTGAGGGCGCCGACATCTCGGAGACGATCGGCGGCGTGTTGTCCTCACTCGCCGGGCCTGATGCCGAAGGCACGTTCATCGACCTGTTCACGACGGGCCTCTTCGGGTTCGTCGGCGCGCTCGCCGCCGTCGGCGGCGTGCAGGCGATCATCCGCGCGCGGCAGGACGAGGCCGGCGGCACGGCCGAGATCGTGCTCGCGGCGCCGGTGTCGCGGTTCCGCTGGTTCGGTGCCTACCTCCTCATCGGGGCGGTGGCGGTGACCGCGGCGCTCGCGTTCGCCGTGCTCGGCGCGATCGTGGGGCTCATCGGATCCCCGGATGCCGGCGAGCGCATGTCGATCGTCGCCGAAGCCGGCCTCGCGCAACTGCCGGCGGGTCTCGTCGTGGTCGCGGTCGCCGCGCTCGCGTTCGCCGTGCTGCCACGCATGTCGATCGGACTCGCGTGGGCCGTGCTGCTCCTCGCGATCCTGTTCGGCCAGCTCGGCGGCCTCTTCGGATTCCCCGAGTGGCTGCGCGACGTCTCGCCGTTCAGCCACACGCCGATCGTCACGGCCGACGAGGTCGATTGGGCGGCGGCGTGGATCATGGTCGGCATCGCGGCGGTCGTCGCGGCTGGGGCGACGGCCCTCTTCCGTCGCCGCGACCTCGCGCTCGGGGGGTGAGGCACGGGCGGGGCATCCGCCCGTCATCGGATGCCCCGCCCCACCTGTGAGGATGGAAGCATGTCGCGACACGAGAAGGCGCTGACGGAGTTCGTCGAGCAGACCGCCGCGGCCATGACCGCGGCGGGCTTTCCGCGCATGCCGGCGCGGGTGCTCATGGCGCTCATCGCCTCCGAGTCGAGCGGGCTCACGGCCAAGGAGCTCGCCGATCGGCTCAGCGCGAGCCCGGCGGCGATCTCGGGCGCGGTGCGCTACCTGCAGACCGTCCGCATGGTGCACCGGGTCTCGCAACCGGGCTCGCGCCGAGACGTCTACGAGCTGCCCGAGCGCCCCTGGTACACCGTGACGATCGGCAAGAACCCGCTCTACGACCACATCGGGGCGCTCGCCGCGAAGGCGGTCGACGCGATCGACGACCCCGACTCGCTCGCCTCGCAGCGCATCCAGGAGATGAGCGACTTCTTCGACTTCATCCAGCTCCGGATGCCGCAACTGCTCGAGGAGTGGCAGGCCGAGCGCGCGGCCACCGCGGCGCGCGCCGAGGGGTCGCAGCGGACCGAGCGGGCTGAACGTTCTGAGCGAGTCGGTTAGCGGGCCGGCGCGCCCGTCACCATCCACGCCGAGCCGTGCGCCCGGAGCGACAGCGTGACGGCCCGCGCCGCGAGGTAGCCGATCGCGAACGACGCGGTGAGCCACGCGAGCGACGCCGCGCCGGGCAGGCCCGCGGCATCCGCCCACCACACGGTGCCGAGCGCGAGCGGCACGAACACGGCGAGGTTCACGAGCCCCGTCCACGCGAGGTAGCGCGCGTCGCCCGCGCCGATGAGCACGCCGTCGAGCACGAACACGAGCCCGCCGAGCGGCGCCGACAGGCCGAGCACGACGAGCGATGGCGGCAGCAGCGCGGCGACCTCGGGCGACGAGGTGAAGAGCGGGGGCAGCACCCACGCGGTGGCGACGACGAGCGCGCCGAGCACCACGCCCGACGCGAGGCCCCACTGGACGCACCGCCGCAGCACCGCGCGCACGTGTGCGACGTCGCCCGAGCCGAGGCCCTTGCCGATGAGCGCCTGCGCGGCGATCGCGAGCGCGTCGAGCGCGAAGCCGAGCGTGAAGTAGATCGTGATGGCCACCTGGTAGGCGGCGAGTTCGTCGCGTCCGAGCGAGGTCGCCGCCCACGTCGCGAGCAGCAGCGCGACCCGCAGGCTCAGCGTGCGCAGGAACAGCCAGCCGCCCGACCTCGCCCCGTGCAGCACGCCCGCGTGATGCGGCCACGGGCTCGCGCCGACGCGGCGCACGTGCCCGGCGATGACCAGGAGGTAGACCACGACCATGCCCCACTGGGCGATGACGGTGCCGACCGCCGAACCGGCGATGCCCCAGCCGAGCCCGTAGATGAAGAGCGCGTTGAGCCCGATGTTGGCCGCGAACCCGATGCCGGCGACCCAGAGCGGCGTGCGGGTGTCCTGCAGGCCGCGCAGCAGGCCGGTGGCGGCGAACACCACGAGCATCGCCGGCAGGCCGGCCATCGAGATCGAGAGGTACACGGATGCCTCGGCCGTGACGGCCGCGGACGCTCCGAACAGTCCGACGAGCCAGGGCGTCGCCCACCACCCGACGAGCGCGAGCACGGCGCCGAGGCCGAGCGCGAGCCAGAGCCCGTCGACCCCGGCCGCGACGCCCGCCCGCTCGTCGCCGGCCCCGAGCCGACGCGCCACCGCCGGCGTGGTGGCGTACGCGAGGAACACCATCAGCCCGATGATCGTCTGCAGCACCGCGCTGGCGAGGCCGAGGCCGGCCAGCGGGGTGGCGCCGAGGTGCCCCACCATCGCCGTGTCGGCGAGCAGGAACAGCGGCTCGGCGACGAGCGCGCCGAGCGCGGGCACGGCGAGGCGCAGGATGTCGCGGTCGACGGCGCGACGGAAGGCGGTGGTGGTCATGTGCTCACGAGCCTAGGCGCGGCCGCCGACAGCGGCATCGGCGGAAAACGGATGCTGCGCTCCGCCCGCCTTCCCCGATACGTTGGTGCAGAGATCGGCCCTCGGGGCCGCGAGCGCACGACGTCGTGCGGCTCGCCCGTCGGAGGGCATCGATCGCAGGGAGAAGCGAGAAGAGAGGGCACCAACGATGAGAACCTCACACCGACCCGTGCGATTGCGCAGACGAGCGCTCGCAGCCGCCGGAGCACTGCTGCTCGGCACGACCCTGCTGACGGCCACCGCGGCCGCCGCAGAGGACGACCCCCGCGTCGACCTCCCGCCGGGCTACCTCGATGCCCAGACGGCGACGAGCAACATCGAGCTGCTGGAGAGCCTGCCTCGCGTCGCACCGTTCGACGCGCCGCCCGGCAACTTCGGCTTCGTGAACTCCGACCTGGCGTTCACCGGTGACCACGCCATCGTCGGCAGCTTCAACGGCTTCCAGGTCTACGACATCGCGGATGCCGCAGCTCCGACGCTGCGGTCGGTCGTTCGTGTGCCCCGGCGGCCAGGGCGACGTGTCGGTGTACGGCGACCTGCTCTTCATGTCGGTCGAGGAGACGCGCGGCCGGATCGACTGCGGCGCCCAGGGCGCACCCGGTCCGGTGAACCTCGAGCGGTTCCGCGGCGTGCGCATCTTCGACATCAGCGACATCGACAATCCGGTGCAGCTGCCGGGCGTGCAGGCCTGTCGCGGGTCGCACACGCACACGCTGGTGACCGACCCCGACGACCCCGACAACGTCTACATCTACAACTCGGGCACGTCGAGCGTCCGGTCGTCGCTGGAGCTCGCGGGCTGCGAGAACGCCGCGCTGACCGCCGATCCGGTGACCACGGGCAACCCCACGCAGTGGCGCATCGACGTCATCAAGGTGCCGCTCGCGGCGCCCGAGACGGCGGCGATCGTCAGCCAGCCGAGGATCTTCACCGACGCGGAGACGGGCGCGTTCAACGGCCTGCAGAACACCCTCCCGGGAACGACGCAGCACCCGAGCGGGACGCTGTACAGCCCCACGCCCAACACGAACACGTGCCACGACGTCACCGCGTTCCCGGAGATCGGGCTCCTCGCGGGCGCATGCCAGGGCAACGGCCTCCTCGTCGACATCTCGGATCCGGTGAACCCGGTGCGGATCGACGCGGTCGCCGACCCGAACTTCTCGTACTGGCACTCGGCGACGTTCAACAACGACGGCACCAAGGTCATCTTCACCGACGAGTGGGGCGGCGGCACGCAACCCCGCTGCCGCGAGACCGACCAGCCGCAGTGGGGCGCCGACGCGCTCTTCGACATCGTCGACGGCAAGCTGGAGTTCGCGAGCTACTACAAGCTCCCGGTGGTGCAGACGTCGCAGGAGAACTGCGTGGCGCACAACGGCTCGATCGTCCCCGTGCCGGGTCGCGACATCATGGTGCAGGCCTGGTACCAGGGCGGCCTGTCGGTGATCGACTTCACCGACACGGCGAACCCGACCGAGATCGCCTTCCTCGATCGCGGGCCGATCAACACGCCGAACCCGTCGGGCCTGAACCTCGGCGGGTACTGGTCGACGTACTGGTACAACGGCAACGTGCTCGGCAGCGAGATCGCGCGCGGCTTCGAGAGCCTGGCGTTCACGCCCAGCGACCAGCTGTCGGCGAACGAGATCGCCGCGGCCGGCGAGATCCAGCTCGACGAGTTCAACGCGCAGCTGCAGTCGAAGCTCGTGCACGCGCCGAGCTTCGCCGTCGTGCGGTCGTACGTCGACCAGGCCGAGCGCGACGGCAGCCTGAGCGGCAACGCGCTGAAGCAGGTGCGCAAGTCCATCGACCAGGCCGAGAAGCTCGCGGCCGGGCCTGCCAGCGCCGACGCCATCGCGGCGCACCTCGACAATGCGGCTCGCAAGTCGGGCGCTGCCGGCCGATTCGAACCTCGTGCAGGCGCTCGACGCGCTCGCCGGGACGTTCGGCTGATGACCGTGCGGGGAGGCCGGCTCGACCGGCCTCCCCACTCGATGACGATGCCCGGCGGTCCACGGATCGCCGGGCATCATCACGTCCGGCCGACGCGACGCCCCGGTTCAGGACGTGCGTTCGGCGAGCATCTCCTGCATGCGGCCGATCTCGATGCCCTGGTCGGCCTCGACGTGACGCGCGAACTGGTCGACGCCCGGCTCCTGGCCGCCGCCGGCGGCGTAGAGCTCGTCGACCATCTGCAGGGCGCCCTGGTGGTGCTGGATCATGTACTCGAGGAACAGCCGGTCGAACGTGCTGCCCTCGGCCGCTTCGAGGCGCGCGAGCTGCTCCTCGGTGAGCATCCCCGGCATCTCGTGCCCGTCGCCGTGCCCGTCGTGGCCGTCCTCGCGCAGCGGCTGGACTCGGTCCTGGAGCCACTGCACCATGAGGTCGAGCTCGTCCTCCTGGCTGATCTTCATTCGCTCGGCGAGCAGCCGGATGTCGCGGTCGCCGGTGCGCTCATCCACGAAGCCGGTCATCACGATGGCCTGGTAGTGATGATCGATCATGTCGCGCATGAAGAGCACGTCGTCCTCGACGTGCTCCGGCGCCTCGAGCTGTGCCGCCTCGTCGGGCGAGAGCGTGCGGTTCGGCTGGCCCGGTGCTCCGAGCTGCACGACCGGATCGGTCGGCGCGGGATCGGTGCCCGCCGTGCACGCGGTCAGGCCGAGCGCGAGCACGACCACCGTTCCCAGTCGCCAGGACCGCCCCATCGCCGTCACCCTGTACCTCGTCCTCGATTCGAAGGGGCTCGGCGAGCGCCCGTGCGCTGATCGCCTGCGACCCCGTGGATGACCTCCAGTCAAGCCGAAGTCGGCGGTGGATGCGAGATCAGTCGGATCGACGATCTCCGTGCCGAGCGGCAGCAGCGAGATCTGCACCATCTGAAGCTCGATGCCGAGGGGGTCCCGATGATCGTGATGCAGAGCAGCAGCCGTACGAGGAGCGCGAGCGCGAGCGGACGTGCTGCCGAACATCCCCGCATGGGTGTAGTGTGTGCTCCGTGACCACACGTGAGCCGGTGCGGCGAGAGCGACGGATGCGACCGCCGTCGCCGCTTCGCGCTCCACCCGGCGCAGACCGTGGTCGTCGGCTTCGCCGCGCGCGATCATCGTGGGCACGATGCTGCTGCTGCTGCCGATCATGACCGCCAAGGCGGTCGCACCGCCGTCCTCCATCGACGCGCTCTTCACCTCGACCTCGGCGGTGTGACGTCACGGGCCTCGCCGTGCGTCGACACCGCGACGTACTGGAGCTCTTCGGCCAGGTCGTGATCCTCCTGCTCATCCAGATCGGCGGCCTCGGCATCATCGATCTTCGCCGCGCTCGTCGGCGCTCGTGCTGGCGCGCAAGCTCTCGGTGCGCGTCCCGGCTCAACACCGCGGCCGAGGCGAAGCGGTGGGCTTCGACGACGTGCGTGGCCTCGTGCGCGGCATCGTCGTGCATCTCGCTGCTCGATCGAGGCGCGTCGTCGCCGCTGTTGCTCTTCCTGCGGTTCTGGCTCGGATACGGCTACGGCAGTGGGCGAGGCGGCCTGGCATGCGGTGTTCCACGGCGATGTCGGCGTTCACAACGCGGGTTCGCCCTCTGCAGTCCGACAACATCATCGGCTTCGTGGCCGACCCGTTCATCTGCCTGCCGATCGCCGCGGCGATGATCCTCGGCGGTCTCGGCTTCCCGGTCATCATGCAGCTCTGGCGCAAGGAGTTCCGGCGGCCCGCTGCACTGGTAGATGAACACGAAGCTCGTGCTGTGGGGCACGATCGTGCTGCTCGTCGTCGGCACGGTCTACCTCACGGTGATCGAGTGGAACAACCCGGGCACGCTCGGCGCGCTCGACCCGGCCGCCCGCGTGCTCGCAGGCTTCTTCCGTCGGTGCAGACCCGAACCGGCGGGATTCAACGCGATCGACATCGGCGCCATGCGCGCCGGAGTCGTGGCTCGGCATCGGACGTGCTCATGTTCATCGGGGCCGGCCCCGCCGGCACCGCGGGCGGCATCAAGGTCACGACGTTCGCCGTGCTCTTCTTCATCATCGCGACCGAGCTGCGCGGCGCAGGCCGCAGTGAACATCTTCGGCAAGCGCCTCTCGCGCGCGGTGCACCGGCAGGCGATCACCGTCGCGCTCATCGCGGTCGGCGCCGTGATGACGGGCACGATCCTGCTCATGTTCATCACGGGCATCGACCTCGACCGCATCCTGTTCGAGGCTGTCTCGGCGTTCGGCACGGTCGGCCTCTCGACGGGCATCACGCCGACGCTGCCCGATGCCGCGAAGGTCGTGCTCATCGCGCTGATGTTCCTCGGCCGCCTCGGCCCGCTCACGCTCGGCTCCGCAATCGCCCTGCGCGAGCGCAA
The DNA here is from genome assembly GCA_963799015.1 of uncultured Actinomycetota bacterium. GTDB lineage: Bacteria > Actinomycetota > Actinomycetes > Actinomycetales > Microbacteriaceae > Agromyces. The sequence goes on from CAWCWD010000014.1 coordinate 124,685, forward strand.
GATCCTCTACGAGTACCCGAAGGAGAGGCCCGCAATTGGCTAGATTCTCGATCTTCGGCGGCCAGACACGTCCGCGCCGCATCGCCGAGGCCGACTCCGTCGCCGTCATCGGCCTCGGGCGCTTCGGCAGCTCGCTCGCCCTCGAACTCATGGCGGGCGGCACCGAGGTGCTCGGCATCGACATCGACGAGGAGCTCGTGCAGGCGCTGAACGGCCAGCTCACCCAGGTGGTGCGCGCCGACTCGACGAAGGAGGAGGCGTTGCGACAGCTCGCGATCGACGAGTTCGATCGGGTCGTCGTCGCGATCGGCGACGACATCTCGGCGATCGATCCTCACCTGCTCGGTGCTGCTGGGCATGAAGATCCCCGTGATCTGGGCGAAGGCCGTCGACGACCGGCACGGGATCATCCTCGAGCAGCTCGGCGTGCACCATGTCATCTACCCCGAGAAGGACATGGGCCGCAAGGTCGCGCACCTCGTGCGCGGGGCCGCGCAGGACTACATCGAGATCGAACGCGGCTACGCGGTGGTCAAGTCGTCCCCGCCGGCTCGGCTCCACGGCATCCCGCTCGGCAAGTCAGGGCTCCGAAAGGAGTTCGGCGTCACCATCGCCGCATACAAGAAGCCGGGCGCAGATTGGACGAACGCCGACGCCGACACCGTGCTCGGCGCCGACGACACCATCCTCATCGTCGGTCCGACCCGCAAGGCCGAGGGCTTCGCACAGCTGCGCTGAGCGATCGCCCGGGCGCCCGCGACCGCGCGATCGGGCCGAGCGGATGCCGCGACGCTGCGAGTGCGCCGTGAGACGCGCCGTCGCGGCATCCGCCCGCCGGTCACGCCGACGTAGGCTGTGGGGATGACCGACGTCACGCTCCCCTCAGGCATCGCGAAGGACGACCTCGACGCCGAGGTGCGTCCGCAGGACGACCTGTTCCGGCACGTCAACGGCAAGTGGATCGAGCGCACCGAGATCCCCGCGGACAAGGCCCGCTACGGTTCCTTCCTGGTGCTGCACGAGGAGGCCGAGCATGCCGTGCGCGAGATCATCGAGGAGGCGCAGCAGGCCGAGCCCGGCACCGAGGCGCGCAAGGTCGGCGACCTCTACGCCAGCTTCATGAACGAGCAGCGGGCCGACCTGCTCGGCGCCACGCCGATCGCGGGCCAGCTGGTCGACGTGTCGCTCATCGGCTCGGTGCGAGGCGTTCCTCGAGACCCTCGGCCGGCTCGAGCGGCAGGGCGTCTCGGGCTTCCTGCAGCTCTACGTCGACAACGACCCCGGCGACCCCGACCGCTACCTCGTCTTCGTGGAGCAGGGCGGCATCGGCCTGCCCGACGAGAGCTACTTCCGCGAGGAGCGCTTCGCAGGGCGTGCGCAGCGCCTACAACGCCCACCTCGAGCGGATGTTCGCGCTCGCCCAGCTCGACGACCCGGCCGACCGGGCCGTGCGCGTCTTCGACCTCGAGACCGACCTCGCGAAGGTGCACTGGAACAACGTCGACACGCGCGACAGCGAGAAGACGTACAACCTGTTCCCGTGGGCGGATGCCGCGGCCGCGGCATCCGTCGACCTGCAGGTGTGGCGCGACGCGATGGGCGTGCCCGAGGGCGCGTTCGACGAGCTCGTGCTGCGCGAGCCCTCGTTCGTCGAGGGTCTCGGGGCGCTGCTCACCGAGCAGCGACTGCCCGCGTGGAAGGACTGGCTCGCCTGGCAGGTGATCCGCTCGAACGCGGCCTACCTGTCGAACGACTTCGTCGAGGCGAACTTCGACTTCTACGGCCGCACGCTCACCGGGACCCCGCAGTTGCGCGAGCGGTGGAAGCGCGGCGTCTCGCTCGTGGAGGGCGCGATGGGCGAGGCCGTCGGCCGCATCTACGTGGAGCGGCACTTCCCTCCCGCCGCGAAGGAGGCCATGGACGATCTCGTCGCCAACCTCGTCGAGGCCTACCGCCGATCGATCACCGCGCTCGACTGGATGGGCAAGAGGACCCGCACCCGCGCGCTCGACAAGCTGTCGAAGTTCACGCCCAAGATCGGCTTCCCGGTGAAGTGGCGCGACTACTCCAAGCTCGAGATCGTCGCCGACGACCTCGTGGCCAACGTGCGCGCCACCGCCGAGTTCGAGTTCAACCGCGAGCTCGGCAAGATCGGCAAGCCGATCGATCGCGACGAGTGGTTCATGACGCCGCAGACGATCAACGCGTACTACAACCCCGGCTTCAACGAGATCGTGTTCCCCGCGGCGATCCTGCAGTACCCGTTCTTCACGCCCGAGCGCGACGCCGCCGCGAACTACGGCGCGATCGGCGCCGTCATCGGCCACGAGATCGGGCACGGCTTCGACGACCAGGGCTCGAAGTACGACGGCGACGGCCGCCTCACCGACTGGTGGACCGAGGCCGATCGCACCGCGTTCGAGGACCGCACGAAGGCGCTCATCGCGCAGTACGACGCGCTCGCGCCCGCGCAGGCGCCCGACCACCACGTGAACGGCGCGCTCACCATCGGCGAGAACATCGGCGACCTGGGCGGCCTGGCCATCGCCTGGAGGGCCTACGTGCTCTCGCTCGACGGCGGCGAACCGCCGGTGGTCGACGGGCTCACGGGCGCCGAGCGCTTCTTCCTCTCGTGGGCGCAGGCGTGGCAGATGAAGGGTCGCGACGAGGAGGTCATCCGCCTGCTCGCGATCGATCCGCACTCGCCGAACGAGTTCCGGTGCAACCAGATCGTGCGGAACATCGACGAGTTCTACACTGGCTTCGGTGTGACTGCCGATGACGCGCTCTGGCTCGAGCCGGCCGAGCGGGTGACGATCTGGTAGCAGGCCGAACACAACCGCCGAATCAACAGTTCTCGAGCGCGCCGCAGACTGCGGTGGGGGAGCGCCGACCGTCCGAGGAAGATCATGCAAGCACCGTGGTGACGTCGTCGCAGGGTTCCGAGCGCCGCGCACGACACGCCAATTTCCGGCGCGGGCGGCACCACACCGAGGAGCCCAACGAGAACTTCGCACGCGGCTTCAACGCCCTCGGCGAGCTCGCCCTCGCCGGCGTGCAGGTGTCGGCACGGGCCACCGACCTCGCCACCGGCAAGGTGCTGCTTCTCGGTCGACGACCACGTGGTGATGCCCACCGCCTCGATCGGCAAGGTGCTGCTGCTCGTCGAGGTCGCGTCACGGCTCGTCGGCACGAGTGCCGAGGCGTTCACGGTGCTCGACCGGGCGCCGCGCGATGCCGTGGGCGACTCGGGCATCTGGCAGCACCTGCAGTCGCCGTCGCTGCCGCTCGCCGACCTCGCCGCGCTCATCGGCGCCACGAGCGACAACCTCGCGACCAACGTCCTCATCCGCTACGTCGGCCTCGAGGCCGTGCGCGCGCGCACCGAGGCGCTCGGCCTGACCCGCACCGCGCTCCTCGACCTCGTTCGCGACCACCGCGGACCCGACGACGCGCCGCAGCTGTCGATCGGCTCGGCGAAGGAGCTCACGTGGCTCTTCGCCGCCGCTCGCCCGCGGGGAGGTCGTGAGCCCCGAGGTGTCGCAGCGCGTCGTCGGCTGGCTGTCGCTCAACGCCGACCTCTCGATGGTCGCGAGCGCGTTCGGACTCGATCCGCTCGCGCACCGCGCACCCGATCACGGCGTGCTGCTCATGAACAAGACCGGCACCGACGGCGGCGTGCGCAGCGAGGTCGGCGTGCTCCGCGGGCCCCGCGCGAGCGTGTCGTACGCCGTGTCGATGTACTACGCCGACACGATGCTCTCGTCGCGCCTCGCGGTGCTCGACGGCATGCGCCAGGTCGGGCTCGACCTGCTGGAGTACGTGCACTGAACGCTGCGGGTTGTGGAACTCAGCGGGTTGAGGAGCCGCGCAGCGGCGTCTCGAAACCCGTGTGGGAACTCTGCGGGTTGAGGAGCCGCGCAGCGGCGTCTCGAAACCCTGCGGGTTGAGGAGCCGCGCAGCGGCGTCTCGAAGTCTGCGGGTTGAGGAGCCGCGCAGCGGCGTCTCGAAACCCTTCGGCCCAATCACCCGCGTTTCGAGACGCGTACGGATTTCGACACAGCTGCTGGCGCGGCTTCCTCGATCCGGTCGCTCCTCAACCCGCAGACGACGTGAGCATCGCGATGCCGTCGCGCACCGCGAGCATCGTCTCGGGGGCGCTGAGCACACGGAAGTGCCCGGCCACTGGCACTCGCACGTTCATGGCGCCGTCGAGCGCACTCCCGTCGGGCACGTGCGCGTCGAACGTGCCGAACACCGACACGATGCTCGCGTTCACGGAGGCCGCATTGCCGAGCATCACGATCGTCTCGTCGCCCGGCAGCAGCGCCCGGATGCTCGGGTCCGTGAACAGCCGCGCGCGGCGCGCGCCGGAGAACGGCGTGCAGATCGCGACCAGCCCGCGGAGGCCGAGCGCCTCGGCCTCGTCGCGGAGCAGCAGATGCTTGCCCACGAGGCCGCCCTTGCTATGGGCGACGAGGATCCGGCCCGTGGGGCGCACGCGCACCCGCGCGAGCGCCCGCGCCAGCCGGTCGGAGGTCTCGACGATCGGGCGTCGGTTCAGGCGAAGGCCGTGCACGATCGCCACGCGGTGGCCCTGGGCGTTGAGCGCGTCGCCGAGCGGGCGCAGGAACGACCAGTGCTCGTACACGCCGGGCAGGAGCACGATCTCGGGCTTGTCAGCATCGCCGGTGCGCCATGCCGCCGGCAGGCGGCGAGCACCGAGCACCGCGAGCTGGCGCCACCCGGCGTAGACGTAGTCGAGGGCCCACCACCCCGCGGCGCTGAGCCAGTTCATCTGCTCGGCCTTCAGCGGCTCGTGGGGCTGCACGACCGGGCGACCGACCGGCTCGCCGCGCGCGTGTCGGGCGATGAGCTCGCCGACCAGCCGGCCCGCGAGCACCATGGTCTCGTGCCCGCGGCCCTGCACCTCGACATAGCGTCCGTCGGGCACGAGGGCGGCCACCTCCTCGGCCCAGTACCGGGGCACGATGCGGTCGTGCTCGCCGCGGACCACGAGCGTCGGCGCGGCGATCTCGGGCAACGCGAGCTCGATGCGGTGCTCGAGCATGGGTCGCAGGTTGCGGACGTACCAGCCCGGCCCGGCCTCGGCGTATGCGGCGATCCCCAGCGCGAAGACCTTCGGGTTCAGCACCGCGACGTCCTGCAGGAACCGGGCGGTCTGCTTCGCGAGCGTGCGCTCGCGGGGGTTCACGGTCGGCCCGATCAGTACCAGCCGTTCGACGAGCTCCGGATGCCGCGCCGCCGTCTCCGCGACGGCCTGCGCGCCGGTCGAGTGGCCGATGAGCACCGGCCGATCGAGCCCCTCGGCCGCGAGCAGCTCGGCGAGCAGCGCGCCTGCCTCGGGCATGCTGAGCGGCCGAGCTGGCTCCGGTGCGTCGCCGAACCCGGGCAGGTCGAGCGCGTACACGGTGCCACCGGCCTCGAGCTCGTCGGCGAGCCCGTCCCAGTACTCGCGGGCCATGCCGAGTCCGTGCACGAGCACGTAATCGGGACCCTCCGCGATGCCGGACTGCCGGATCACGACCACGCGCTCGCCGCTGCGGAACTCGCGCGTGCTGGCCATGCCCGCAGTCTAGGCGCGGCTCAGTCGATGACGCCGGATGCCGCGAGCCGCCGCAGCACCTCGGCTCCCGCCGGCGGACACCGGTGGGCGTCGGCCGTGGTCACCCAGTGCAGCGCGCCGACCTCCGCCGACGCGGCGGGCGCGGCATCCGTCTCCGCCCGGAAGACGCGCATGCGCACGAGCCGCCCGTCGGGCTCGCCGTGGGCCTGCACGACCACCTCGAACAGCTCCTCGAGGGCGCCGGGGTCGAGGTCGAGGGCGACCTCCTCACGGGCCTCGCGCGCTGCGGCCTCGGCCGCGGTCTCGCCGGCGTCGATCTTGCCGCCCGGCATGTAGTGCACGTCGCGGTCGCGTGCGGTCACCATGAGCACGTGACGGTCGCGCACGAGCGCGATCGCGGCGACGAGGAGGTCGGGCAGCTGGGGCATCCACTTCACACTATGCGGCGGGGGTGGGCGCCGGGATGCGACGAGCGGATGCCGCGATGGACGCGGCGACGCGAGGAATCCGGAAGTTGTACCACACCAACTCGTAACCACCGCCCATTGCGCTCGACTTACGTCGTCGCTAGGTTGGCTTTTATCGTACCGGTCGGCAGAAGCCTCGTGAGGGTCGCGCTGTTCCGGGCGGACGACGCAGGCATCCGTCTGTGTCGGCCGGCCTGTCAACGTCGACGGAGGAGCTCCATGAAGTCATCACCGCCGATGACCGCGCCGTCGACCACCGAGGGCGTCCTTCCGAGGCCGATCGACGCCGCAGCTCGGCTCGAGGTCGACGTCGAGGCGTTCGGGGCCGCGTCCCCGGCCATCACTGCCGCGCAGTGGCATCGCGTCCGCTCCCGGATCGCCGATGTCGGCCCCGTTGCGACCGAGTTCCTGGACGAGGCCGAGGCGTCGGACGGAGGCAAGCACCTTCGCCCGCGGCTGGTGGCTGCGGCCTACCTCGCCTTCGACGGGGTCGACCGAAGCCTGCTCGGCGACGTCGCGGGGGCGCAGCAGCTGCTCCACCTGGGCCTCTGCATGCACGACGACCTGATCGACGGCGACCGCATGCGTCACGGCGCGGCGAACCTCATCGCCCGCTACGGGGCCGGCGACCGCGCGGCGGGTGTCGCCGACGGCGCCGCCGAGCGCCAGGCGATCGCCGCGGGCCTGCTCGCCGGCGACCTCGCCATGAACGCGGCCCTCCTCGCGCTGCTCACGGCGCCCGCACCCCTGTCGGTGCGCCACCGGTTGGCCGCCGAGGCCGCCGCCGCGCTCGAGCGCACGATCATCGGCGAGCTGCTCGACGTCCGATCCGAGCTGATGCGTCCCGACCGCGCCCAGCCGCTGCGCGTCGCCGAGCTCAAGACCGCCGTCTACAGCGTGTCCCTCCCGCTGCGCTTGGGCGCGATCGCGGCGGGCGTGGCATCCGATGACCTCGTTCGCAGCATCGACCGCGCCGGCATCGCATTCGGCATCGCCTACCAGCTCGCCGACGACGACCTCGGCCTCTTCGGAACTGCGGCGGTGACCGGCAAGTCGGTGCTCTCCGACGTGCGGCAGGGAAAGCGCACCGAGCACATCCGCCTGGCGTACGCACGTGCCGACCCCGCGGACCGGGCCACCCTCGATGCGGTGCTCGGCATGCCGACGGCGACCGACCGCGACGCCGACCTCGTCCGCGACGTCGTGCTGCGCACGGGCGCGCGCGACGCCGTCGCGCGCATGATCGACGACCATGTGGCCCACGGGATCCGTCTCGCCTCCGCTGACCTGCCCACGCCCCTCGCGACCTACCTGGCCGACCTCGCCCGATCGATGCGAAGCCGAACCCGATGACCGGAACACCCTGGAGGAACGACGTGACCATGCTCGACACACCACCGACGCTCGACACCGCCACGACCACGAACACCCCCTCGACCGGATGGTCGCACGGCCGTGTCGGGCTCTGGCTCGTGGGCGCGCGCGGATCCGTCTCCACCGCCGTCGCCGTCGGCCTGCACGCGCTCGCGACCGAGCTCGCGGCGCCGACCGGCTGCGCGACGACCGGCGCCGAGTTCGCCGGGGTTCCCCTGCCCGGCTTCGCCGACCTCGTGCTCGGCGGGCACGACATCAGCCCGACCCCGCTGGCCCGCCGCGCCCAGGCGCTCGCCGACTCCGGCATGATCCCGCAGCGCTACGTGACGGCTGCACTGGCCGGCCTCGAGCGGGCCGATGCCGAGGTCCGCCCGGGCTACGACCCGGCGACCCACACGGGCAACCAGGCCGAGGCGGTGCTCCGCCTCGCGGGCGACATCACCGCGTTCCGGGACGCACACGGGCTCGAACGCATCGTGGTCGTCGACGTCTCGTCGACGGAGCCCATCGCCGAGGACCGACCCGAGTTCCATGATGCGGCCCTCCTGACACGGGCGCTCGCCGAGTCGACCGCGCCGGTGCTGCCGTCGAGCTCGATCGCCGCGCTCGCCGCGATCGAATCCGGGAGCGCGTACGCGTGCTTCACGCCGTCGGCCGGCCTCTCGCTGCCCGCCCTGCGCGCACTCGCCGTGCATCGCGGCATCCCGTTCGCCGGGCAGGACGGCAAGACGGGGGAGACCCTGATCCGCACGGCGCTCGCCCCGATGTTCGGTGCCCGCGGCATGCACGTGCACTCCTGGGCGGGTGCGAACCTGCTCGGCGGCGGAGACGGCGCCACGCTCGCCGACCCGCAGGCGGTGCAGAGCAAGCTCGCGTCGAAGACCCGCGGACTCCGCAGCCTCGTCGGCGAGCACGTCGTCGCCCCGTTGCACATCGACAACGTGCCCGACCTCGGCGACATCAAGACGGCGTGGGATCACATCCATGCCGAGGGCTTCCTCGGTTCGCGCATCACCATGCAGACGATCTGGAGCGCCTACGACTCCATGCTCGCCGCTCCGCTCGTGCTCGACATCGCCCGCCTGCTCGCATTGGCGGATGCCGCGGGCGCGCGCGGCGTCGTGCCGGAACTGGGCTTCTTCTTCAAAGACCCCTGGGGCAGCGACGTGCACGACTTCGGGCAGCAGACCACCGAGCTGATCGAGTGGGCGCGGGCGATCGGCGCCCGGCTGCCCGCGGAGGCACGGTCCGCCGGGACCGCACGTTGACCACCGTCACCGACGTCCTCGAGCTCGTGCGCGCGCCTGCGGCGCTCACCGTGATCGGCGACACGATGGCGGGCGGATACGCCGGCGGAGGGCGACTGCACGGTCGGCGCTGGCTGCTGCCGCTCGCGTCCGTCTTCCTCTACAGCGGCGGAATGGCCCTGAACGACTACGCCGATCGGGAACTCGATGCGGTCGAGCGGCCGGAGCGCCCCATTCCGTCTGGGCGGATCGCACCGCGCCGCGCGCTCGGCATCGCGGCGGCGTGCATGACGGTGGGCCTCGGCCTGGCCGCGACGGGGGGAGGGCGTCGCGCCGTCGCGGTGGCCCTGCCGCTCGTCGCCGCCATCGTGTCGTACAACACGGTCTTCAAGGACACCCCCGTCGGCCCCGCGAGCATGGCTGCGTGCCGCGGCCTCGACGTCATGATGGGCGCGGGCGGCGCTCGCAGGGCGGCACCTGCGGCTGCGACGGTGGCGTTGCACACGGCCGGCGTCACGGCGCAGTCGCGCGGTGAGGTGCACGGCGGCTCGACCGCGGTCGCGCTCGCCGGCATCGCCGTGACCGGGGCGACGACGATCGCCGCGGTGAGCGGCGGTGCCGACCGTGGCGGCGCGATGGCCGGGGCATTGGCGGGCGGCGCCGCCTACGTGGGCACCGTGCTGCCGAGCCAGCTCGCCGCCCTCGGCGACCCGTCCGCCGCCAACGTCCGCACCGCGACGCGCTCGGGCATCGGGGCGATGATCCCGCTGCAGGCGACGCTCGTCGCCCGTACCGGTGCACTCGTCCCCGCGATGGCACTCGCCGCCGTGGATCTCGTCCGCCGCGGGCTCTCGGCCCGGCGCAGGGCGGGTGACGTGACGTGACGATCGCGATCGGCGACACCGCGCACGTCGCTCCCGGTCCGCTGCCGGGAGCCGGCTTCATCCTCGGCTACGGCACGAACGGCTTCACCGACCACTCCCTCGATGCCGCCCTCCGAGTGCTCGAGTCGAACGGCTACGGCGCCGTGGCGCTCACCCTCGGGCATCCGCACCTCGACCCGTTCGCCGAGGACGCCGACCACCGGGCGGCGCTCCTGCGGGAACGCCTCGACGAGCTGGGGTGGCGCGTCGTGGTCGAAACCGGAACCCGCTACCTGCTCGACCCGTACGCCAAGCACCGCCCCACCCTCGTCGACGAATATGCGGCGCCGCGCATGCGCTTCCTGCGTCGCGCGATCGACCTGGCGGTGATCCTGCGTGCCGATTGCGTCTCGCTCTGGTCGGGGGTCGTCCCCGACGGGGTCGCACCCGAGGAGGGCTGGCGTCGGCTGCTGCCGCGGATGCGCGAGATCGTCGCGTACGCGGACGCATCCGGTGTCGTGCTCGGCCTGGAGCCCGAGCCCGGCATGCTCGTGGAGACCGTCGCCGACGCCGGTCGACTCCGTGAGGAGCTCGGCTCGCCCGACGGGCTCGGCATCACCGTCGATCTCGGACACTGCGTCGTCGTCGAACCCGACGGCGTCGTCGGCGCCCTGCGGGCCGCCGGTGCGCTGCTCGTGAACGTGCAGGTCGACGACATGATGCCGGACGCGCACGAGCACCTCGAACTCGGTCGGGGCAGGCTCGACCTCGCCGCGGCGCTCGCGACGCTCGAAGAGATCGGCTATCGCGGCGTGGCGGCCGTCGAACTGCCCCGGCACGCGCACGACGCCCCGGGCGTCGCGTCGCGGAGCATGCACGCCATCCACGACGCCTGGAGGGAACGATGACGCACCAATGGACCATCACCGCGGTGAGCGAGGTGACCGCGGAGCCCCAGCGCATCGTCGTGTTGTTCCCCGCGGCCGGCCGCGCCGTGGGACGAGCCCCGGTCGACCCGGTCGCGGACCCGCTCGGGATCCGCCACGGCACCGTCGACGATCGCGCCCGTGAGGAGCTCGTGGTCGCGCTCGTCGGCGCGCTTCCGGCGGCCGAGGCGGCGCCGCAGCTCGCCGAGCTGTACCGCCACGGCGACGACGCCGAGCGCCGCGGCGTGCTGTGCGGCCTGAACGCCTCGCCGAGCGTGTCGCCTGCCGTGGCGGACGTCGGCGTCGAGCTCGTGGCGGACGCGCTGCGCACGAACGACCCGCGTCTGGTCGCGGCGGCCCTCGGGCCGTTCGCAGCGGAGCACCTCGACCAGCACGGTTGGCGGCACGGCGTGCTCAAGGCGCTCTTCATGGACATCCCCCTCGACGTCGTCGCGGGCCTCGAGCACCGCGCCGATCCCGAACTCGCCCGCATGGCCGCGGCGCTCATCGACGAACGACGGGCCGCCGGCCGCGCCGTGAGCGACGACATGGTTCGGCTCGCCACGATCCCCACGACGCCAGGAGGCTGAACATGCGAATCTTCGATCCCCACATCCACATGAGCGCCCGCACCACGGACGACTACGTCGCGATGTACGAGTCCGGCGTGCGGGCGGTCGTCGAGCCGTCGTTCTGGCTCGGCCAGCCGCGCACGAGCGTCGGGAGCTTCGTCGACTACTTCGACGCCCTGATCGGATGGGAGCGGTTCCGTGCGGCGCAGTACGGCATCCGTCACCACTGCACGATCGGCCTCAATCCGAAGGAGGCGAACGACCCTCGCTGCCGTGAGGTGCTCGAGGTGCTGCCGCGCTATCTCGCAAAGGACGGCGTGGTGGCCGTGGGCGAGCTCGGCTACGACTCCATGACGCCCGAGGAGGACGAGGTGTTCGCAACGCAGCTCGCGTTCGCCCGCGACTTCGGGCTTCCCGCGGTCGTGCACACCCCGCATCGCGACAAGGCCGCAGGCACCTCCCGAACCCTCGACGTCGTGCGCGAATCTGGGGTCGCGCCCGGGTGGGTCGTGGTCGACCACCTCAACGAGACCACGGTCGGCGAGGTCGCGGACACCGGGTGCTGGATGGGCTTCTCGATCTACCCCCACACCAAGATGGACGAGCGGCGCATGGTCGCGATCCTGCGCGAGTACGGCACCGAGCGGATGCTCGTGAACTCGGCGGCGGACTGGGGGCAATCCGACCCGCTCAAGACCCGCAAGACGGCGCAGGCCATGCTCGACGCGGGCTTCACGGAGCACGACGTCGATGTCGTGCTCTGGCAGAACCCGGTCGCGTTCTACGGGCAGAGCGGGCGCCTGCACCTCGATCCGGTGCCGGGCTTCGTCGAGGACTCGCCACCCGCCCCGGCGACGTTCGAGGGCAACTCGGTGCTGCGTGGGGCGAGGGCCTGATGGAGCTGTCCTACTGCACCAACGTGCACCCCGCCGAAGACCTCGACGGGGTGCTCGAGCAGCTCGACGCCTTCTCCGGTCCGGTGCGCCGGGCCGCGGGACTCGACCGGCTCGGCGTGGGGCTCTGGCTTCCGGCCGACCTCGCAGCCCGCCTCGCCTCGAGCGCGGAGGATCGGCGTCGCCTGCAGGTGCGCCTGGAGATCAACGGACTCGTCCTGCGCACGATCAACGCCTTCCCGTACCGCGCGTTCCACGCCGACGTCGTGAAGCTCGACGTCTACCGTCCCGACTGGACCGACGCCCGCCGCGTCGCCCACACCCTCGATTGCGCCAGGGTGCTCGCCGATCTCCTCTCCGAGGGCGGCGCCGGCAGCATCTCGACGCTCCCGCTCGGGTGGCGGGAGCCGTGGACGCCCGAGCACGACCGCCGGGCCACGGAGTCGCTCGCGCACGTGTCGCGTGCGCTCCGGGCACTCCGCGAGGAGACCGGCCGCACCGTGCGGCTGGCGATCGAGCCCGAGCCCGGCTGCGTGCTCGACACCGTCGACGACGTGGTCGGATGGCTCGCCGCGCGGACCCGGTCCGGGGAGATCGATGCCGAGTTCGTCGGGGTCTGCCTCGACACCTGCCACCTCGCGGTGTCGTTCGCTGATCCGGCGGCCGCGGTGCGTCGCATCGCCGATGCGGGGCTGCGGGTCGTGAAGGTGCAGGCGTCGGCGGCCCTGCACGTCGCACAGCCCGCAGAGCCGCGCAGCCGGGACGCCGTCGCGGCGTTCATCGAGCCGCGCTACCTCCACCAGACGCGAGAGCTCAGCCCCGACGGTGCCGTGCTCGCCACCGACGACCTCGCGGAGGCACTCGACTCGCTTCCCGCCGAGGGGCCGTGGCGGGTGCACTTCCACGTCCCGCTCCACCTGGCGCCGCGCGCGCCGCTGACGGCGACGACCGGCGTGCTCGTGAGCGCGCTGGAGGCCGTCCGCGACATCCCGCACGGTGATGAGGCCCACCTCGACGTCGAGACCTACACCTGGAGCGTGCTGCCAGACGGGGTCGACGACCTCGTGGCGGGCATCGCGGGCGAGGTTCGCTGGGCGGCCGACGAGCTGCTCGCCGGCGCGGCGCGGCATCCGTCTCCCGCAGCTGCCTGCACGCTCGGAGGTGACCGCATGACCTCGGTGCTCCTGCTCGACGTGGTCGGCATGACCCCGCGCGCGTTGGCGCACATGCCCCGGCTCAGCGCCCTCGCGGCATCCGGCGCCAGGACCAGGCTCGGCACGGTGCTGCCCGCGGTCACCTGCAGCGTGCAGTCGACGATGCTCACCGGCCTCGCGCCGGCCGAGCACGGCATCGTCGGCAACGGATGGTACTTCCGCGACCAGGGCGAGGTGCACCTGTGGCGGCAGCACAACGCGCTCGTGCAGGGCGAGAAGGTCTGGGAACGGGCCCGCCGGCTGCGACCCGGCTTCACGGCGGCGAACATCGGCTGGTGGTATGCGATGGGGGCGAGCACCGACATCACCGTCACGCCCCGGCCGATCTACCACGCCGACGGGCGCAAGTCGCCCGACGCCTATGTTCGACCTCCGGCACTGCACGACGAGCTGACCGGCGCCCTCGGCGAGTTCCCGCTGTTCCAGTACTGGGGGCCCACGGCGTCCATCGCGTCGACCCGCTGGATCGTCGAGGCGACCCGGATGGTGATGCGGCAGCAGCGCTCGGACCTCGTGATGGCGTACCTGCCGCACCTCGACTACGACCTCCAGCGCTTCGGCCCCGAGTCGGCCGAAGCCGACCGGGCGGCCGGCGAGCTCGACGCGGCGATGGCCCCGCTGCTCGACGACGCGCAGGCGGCCGGCGCGACCGTGATCGCGGTGGCGGAGTACGGCATCGAAGCCGCGAACCGGCCGGTGGACCTCAACCGCGCACTCCGCGCCGAGGGACTCCTCGAGGTCTACGAGCAGCAGGGGCGCGAGCAGCTCGACCCGTGGACCTCACGGGCCTTCGCCGTGGCCGACCACCAGATCGCGCATGTCTACGTCGCCGACCCCGACGACCTCGACCGCGTGCGCGACCTGCTGAGGGGGCTGCCCGGTGTGGACGAGGTGCTCGACCGTGCCGCGCAGGCGCGATACGGCCTCGACCATGAGCGCTCGGGCGAGCTCGTCGTGATCGCCGAGCCCGGCGCGTGGTTCACCTACTACTACTGGCTCGACGACGATCGCGCGCCCGAGTTCGCACGCGGCGTCGACATCCACCGCAAGCCGGGCTACGACCCGGCCGAGCTCTTCTTCGACCCGGCCGACCGATTCGCGAAGGCGCGCGCGGGCCTCGGCCTGCTGCGCAAGAAGGTCGGGATGCGGTACGCGATGGACGTCGTGCCGCTCGATCCCACGTGGGTGCGCGGCACGCACGGCCGGCTCCCTAGCTCGGACGCCGACACTCCGCTGCTCCTGTGCTCGGATGCCGCGCTGCCGTTCTGGGACGGCGCCGGAGACACCGTGGCCGCGGCCCGTGTCCGCGACCTCGTGCTGCAGGCGGCGGGGGTCGGGTCGCCCGTGGGTACGCCGTGACCACGGCGCTCCCCGTCGAGGAGGTCGTGCTCCTGGACCCGACCGGGGTGCCGGTCGGGTCGATGGACAAGGCGCACGTGCACGGCCTCGACACGCCGCTGCACCTCGCGTTCTCCTGCTACGGCTTCGACCGCGACGGCCGGATGCTCCTGACGCGGCGTTCGCTCGGCAAGCGGACCTGGCCCGGGGTCTGGACCAACACGTGCTGCGGCCACCCGTCACCGGGGGAGGACGTCGAAACGGCGATCCGTCGTCGGCTGCGGTTCGAGCTCGGCGTCGAGCCGACCTCGCTTCGACCCGTGCTGCCGGGGTTCCGCTATCGCGCGGTGGCGCCCGATGGGATCGTCGAGAACGAGGTGTGCCCCGTCTACTTCGCCGAGCTGCCGACCGACCCGGACCCGTCGCCCGACGAGGTGATGGAGTGGCGGTGGGTCGACCCGGCGGACTTCCTCCGGGTGGTCGAGGCGATGCCCTCGATCCTCAGCCCGTGGAGCGTGCTGCAGGCCGGTGAACTGCGCGCGGCGGGAGTCCTCCCCGTTGAATCGTGACAACCGAAAGGGGCGCCCCCTTGCGACTGAACTCCCGGAACTTTGATCACAGATTGTGGAAGAATGGGCCCATGACCGACATAAGTCGCAGCGGACAGGACGGGCACATCACCGCCCTCGGTTCCTCCGTCGCCAGTGACCTGTTCCAGATCCTGCGCGACGGGCGCCCGCGCACGCGCACCGAGCTGTCGTCGATGACGGGCCTCGCCCGGTCGACGGTCGCCCTGCGCATCGACGCGCTCATGCAGCTGGGTCTCGTGGGGCCGGTCGGCGATGCGGTCTCGACGGGCGGCCGCCCGTCGTCGCAGTTCGCGATCGCGGCGAGCGGCCGGGTCGTGCTCGGCGTCGACGTCGGCGCCTCGCACGTGCGGATCGCCGTGAGCGACCTCACCGGCCGCATCCTAGGCCGAGAGCAGCGAGCGCATCCGACGTGGCCGAGGGGCCCGAGGCGGTGCTGAGCTGGGTGCTCCACCGCCGCACACGAACTGCTCGGAGCAGCTCGGCCGGGCGCCCGGCGACCTCGCTCGCGATCGGCATCGGACTCCCCGGACCCGTCGAGCACAGCTACCGGACGCCCGATCAACCCGCCGATCATGCCCGGCTGGGACCGGTTCGACGTGCCGGGCTGGTTCCGCGACACCTTCGAGGCGCCCGTGCTCGTCGACAACGACGTCAACATCATGGCGCTCGGCGAGCGCGAGCTCTCCTGGCCCGAGGTCGACCACCTCATCTTCGTGAAGGTCGCGACGGGCATCGGGTCCGGCGTCATCTCCGGCGGCATCCTGCAGCGCGGCGCGCAGGGCACGGCCGGCGACATCGGCCACGTGCACGTGGCGCGCGGCGCCGAAGTGCCCTGCCAGTGCGGCAACCGCGGCTGCCTCGAGGCGCTCGCCTCCGGCCCCGCACTCGCCCGCGAACTGCGCGACACCGGGCATGTCGCCCGAATCGAGCCAGGACGTCGTCGAACTCGTCAAGGGCGGCAACATCGACGCGCGATCCAGGCGGTGCGCCAGGCCGGCCGCGACATCGGCGAGGTCCTCACGACCTGCGTCAGCCTGATCAACCCGTCGGTCATCGTCGATCGGCGGCTCGCTCGCCCAGGCCGGCGAGCACCTCATCGCGGGCGTTCGCGAGATCGTCTACACGCGGTCGATGCCGCTCGCCACCGAGCACCTGCAGATCACGCAGTCCAAGGCCGGGGCGGATGCCGCGGTGCTCGGCGCCTGCATGCTCGCCATCCACCACGCACTCTCGCCGGCGAACATCGAGGAGATGGTCATCGGCGCGCCCACCGCGGCCAAGGTCTGATCGGGTCGCGACCGGTTCGCGCTCAGCGCGAAACACATATGACGGATGCCCCGGGGTGACCCCGGGGCATCCGTCATATGCGTCGGCCGTCTCGGCGCTACTCCGCCTTGGTGCTGAAGGCGGCGTCGAACGCCGCGTCGGGCGCGGCGAACGCGAGTCTGCGCACGAACTCGAGCGCCTCGGGTGCGCCGAGCAGGCGGTCCATGCCGGCGTCCTCCCACTCGACCGAGATGGGGCCGTCGTAGCCGATCGCGTTCAGCATGCGGAACGCGTCCTCCCACGGCACGTCGCCGTGCCCGGTGGAGACGAAGTCCCAGCCGCGGCGCGGGTCGGCCCAGGCCAGGTGCGAGCCGAGCCGGCCGTTGCGGCCGTTGGCCAGAGCTTGCTTCGCGTCCTTGCAGTCCACGTGGTAGATGCGGTCCTTGAAGTCCCGGAGGAAGCCGACCGGGTCGAGGTCCTGCCACACGAAGTGGCACGGGTCCCAGTTCAGGCCGAACGCCGGGCGGTGCCCGATCGCCTCGAGCGTGCGCACGGTCGTCCAGTAGTCGTAGGCGATCTCGCGTCGGGTGCACCTCGTGGGCGAAGCGCACGCCGACCTCGTCGAAGACGTCGAGGATCGGGTTCCAGCGATCGGCGAAGTCCTGGTAGCCGGCGTCGATGAGCTCCTGCGACACCGGCGGGAACATCGCGACGTACTTCCAGATCGCTCGAGCCGGTGAAGCCGACGACCGTCTTCACGCCGAGCTTCGCGGCGAGGCGGGCGGTGTGCTTCATCTCCTCGGCGGCGCGCTGGCGCACGCCCTCGGGGTCGCCGTCGCCCCAGACGCGGTCGGGCAGGATGTCGCGGTGCCGCTGAGTCGATCGGGTCGTCGCAGACCGCCTGGCCCTTGAGGTGGTTCGAGATCGCCCAGACCTTGAGGCCGTGCGCTCGAGCAGGGCGAGCTTGCTCTGCACGTAGTCGTCGTCGTCCCAGCGCCACGGGTCGAGGTGGTCGCCCCAGCAGGCGATCTCGAGGCCGTCGTAGCCCCACCCGGAGGCGAGGCGCGCGACCTCCTCGAGCGGCAGGTCGGCCCACTGGCCGGTGAAGAGGGTGATGGGTCGCGTCATTGCGGATCCCTCCTTGATGTCGTTCGTGACGTCGGCGGTTCAGTCGGTCGGGGTCCAGATGCCGCGCGCATCGGAGCTGCGCTCGACGGCGTCGAGCACGCGCTGCACCTGCAGCCCGTCGGCGAACGACGGCGTCGGCTGGGTGCCGTCGGCGATCGCCTCGACGAAGTCGTAGACCTGGTGCGAGAAGCCGTGCTCGTAGCCGAGCATATGACCGGTCGGCCACCAGGCCGCGAGGTACGGATGCTCGCGGCTCGGTCACGAGGATCTTCGGGAAGCCCTGCCGGTCGTCGGGCGCCGTGGCGTCGTAGAACTCGAGCTCGTTGAGGTGCTCGAGGTCGAACGCGATCGCGCCGCGCGAGCCCGAGACCTCGATGCGCAGCGCGTTCTTGCGGCCGGTGCGCGAAGCGCGGTCGCCTCGAACGATGCCGAGCGCGCCCGAGTCGAACCGGCCGGTGAACAGCGCGACGTCGTCGACGGTGACGGCGCCGCGCTCGGCGCCGCGGTGCCCCGAGAGCCCGCTGCCCTCGCCGAGCAGCGGCGCTCGCGCGACGAGCGTCTCGATGATGCCCGAGACGCTGGCGAGGCGCTGGCCGGTGATGAACTGGGCGAGATCGACGGCGTGCGCGCCGATGTCGCCGAGCGCGCCGGATCCGGCGTGCTCCTTCTGCATGCGCCAGGTGAGCGGGCGCGTCGGCGTCCATGAGCCAGTCCTGCAGGTACTCGGCGCGCACCTGGCGGATCGTCGCCGATGGCGCCGTCGGCGACGAGGTCGCGCGCGAAGGTGGTCGCCGGCACGCGGCGGTAGGTGAATCCGACCATCGCGCGGATGCCGCGTTCGGCGGCGCGCTCGGCGGCGGCGGCCATCGCCTCGGCCTCGGCGACGGTGTTCGCGAGCGGCTTCTCGCACAGCACGTGCTTGCCGGCCTCGAGCGCGGCGATCGCGATCTCGGCGTGCGTGTCGCCGGGAGTCACGATGTCGATGACGTCGATGTCGTCGCGGGCGATGGCCTCGCGCCAGTCGGTGGCGGTCTCGGCCCAGCCCCACTTGCTCGGCGGCGGATGCCACGGCGCCCGCCGTTGCGGCCCACGAGCAGCGTCATCTCGGGCGCAGCCGGGAGATCGAAGAACCGCGGCGCGACTCGCCAGCCCTGCGAGTGCGCGGCGCCCATGAATCCGTAGCCGATCATGGCGACGCGCATCGAGGTCATCGTTCTTCTCTCACATCGGCCTCGACGGGCCGTTCGGGGCGGACGCCCGCGTCGCGAGTGGCGACGCGGGCGTCCGCGAGGGTTGAGCGGGGCTCCTGGGCCGCGGCCCGGATCCGTCGCGCTAGGAGGTGAAGGCGGTCGGCAGGTACTGGTCGACGTTCTCCTTCGTGACGACGGGTGCGTAGAGCACGATGCGCGTCGGCACGTCCTGCTCGACGAGGTCGCCGAGCGACTTGCCCTGGGCGACGAGGCGGGCGAGCGCGATGCCGTCGGCAGCCTGGGTCGACGGGTAGATGACCGTCGCCTCGAGCACGGTGTCGTCGGCCTTGATGGCCTCCATCGCGTTCTTCGAGCCGGCGCCGCCGACCATGAAGAACTCGTCGCGGCCCGCGGCGTCGATCGCGGCGAGCACGCCGACACCCTGGTCGTCGTCGTGGTTCCAGAGCGCGTCGATCTGCGGCGCGGCGGCGAGCAGCTGCGATGCAGCGGCCTCGCCACCCTGAACGGTGAAGTCGGCGGCGACGCGGTTGCTCACCTCGAGCCCGCAGTCCTCGAGCGCGTCGGCGAAGCCCTGCGACCGGTCCTGCGTGAGCGGCAGCGAGTCGATGCCGGCGATCTCGGCGACGACGGCGTCGGGGTTGTCGCCGAGCTGCTCGCAGATGTACGTTCCGGCGCTGACGCCCATGCCGTAGTTGTCGCCGAGCATGGTGACGCGGGCGGCGAAGGTGCTCGAGAACTCGCGGTCGACGTTGATGACCGGGATGCCGGCCTCCATCGCCTTGATGGCGACCTCGGTCAGCGCCGCACCGTCGGTGGGCAGCAGCACGATCGCGTCGACCTCGTCGTTGATGAACGTCTCGACCTGGCTGATCTGGAGGTTCGCGTCGTTCGTGCCCTCGGCGACGATGAGCTCGACGTCGTCGTACTTCTCGGCCTCGGCGATCGCCGCCGAGTTGATGGCGCCGAGCCAGCCGTGGTCGGCGGCGGGGCCGGAGAAGCCGATGGTGATGGTCTCACCGGACTCGGCGTTGTTGGCGTTGTTGGTGGGGCCGGTGTTTGCCTCTTCGGCGCCGGCCGTGCAGCCGGTCACGAGGCCGGCCACGACCAGGGCGCCGGCTGCGGCGAACATGCGCCGTCGGGTGCGCGCTGTGCGCATGTGTCCTCCAAATGTGAGTGATTCGCAGACGTGCCAGCGGGGCTTCGACTGGCACGGCTGCCCCGGAGGGAAGCTCAGCCGCGTCGTCCACGCTGACATCGTCACCGTAGCAGAAGTGGCGTGCGAGTTGGCAACTTAAGTTTGTCGATCGTCATAAAGTGTCGGAAGCGACGCTCCAGACGTCCGCATTGCAGCGGACACCTGATCTCCGTAGCGATTCACGGCACCGAGGCTGGCCGTGCACGCCGGGTATCTGTTATGTTCATCGCATGATCAAAGGTGACAATGCAGCGTCATTACTCGCGATGCGTGGGATCACGAAGGCATTCGCGGGCGTTCCGGCCCTTCGCGGCGTCGACCTCGACGTGCGTCGCGGGCGAGGTGCACTGCGTGCTCGGGCAGAACGGCGCGGGCAAGTCGACGCTGATCAAGATCCTCGCGGGCGCCCATCAGCCCGATGGCGGCGAGATCATCTGGCAGGGCGAGCCCCGCGAGATCCCGAACCCGGTCGCCGCCATCGAGCTGGGCATCGCCACGATGTACCAGGAGCTCGACGTCGTCGACGGCCTGACCATCGCCGAGAACATCTTCCTCGGCCACGAGCTCGCGACCGGAGGCGTGATCCACCGCGTGCGCGCCGCCCGCAAGACTCGCGAGCTGCTCGTGCGGCTGGGCCACGGCGACCTCTCGCCGCACCGCGAGGTCGGAACGCTCTCGGCCGCGAACAAGCAGATCGTGAGCATGGCGCGCGCGCTCTCCCACGACACGAAGCTCATCATCATGGACGAGCCGAGCGCCGTGCTCGACGCGGAGGAGGTGAAGAACCTCTTCCGGGTCGTCCACGAGCTCACCGCGCAGGGCATCGCGATCATCTACATCTCCCATCGGCTCGAGGAGATCCGGCAGATCGGCGATCGCATCACGGTGCTCAAGGACGGCGCGAGCATGGCGAGCGGTCTCAGGGTCGCCGACACCCCGACGCCCGAGCTCATCCGGCTCATGACGGGGCGCAACGTCGAGTTCGTCTTCCCGCCGCGCCGGGACCTGCCGGCCGATGCGCCGGTCGTGCTCGACGTCGACGGGCTCGCGCTGCGCGGCATGTTCGACGAGGTCTCGTTCACGGTGCGCGCCGGCGAGGTCGTCGGACTCGCCGGACTCGTCGGGTCCGGTCGTTCCGAGATCCTCGAGACGATCTACGGTGCGCGCCGCGCCACCGCCGGCAGCGTGTCGGTGCACGGCGATCGCCTCCGGCCCGGCGCCGTCAATGCCGCCGTGAGCGCCGGCGTCGGCCTGTCGCCCGAGGAGCGCAAGAGCCAGGGCCTCCTCCTCGAGGAGCCCATCTTCAAGAACGTGACGCTCTCCTCGTTCGCGCGGTTCGCGCGGGGAGCGGTCCTCAACGAGCGTCGTGAGCGAGCCGTGACCCGCGAGCAGATCGACGCGCTCGAGCTGCGCCCGGCCGATCCGGATCGCCTCACCGGAACCCTCTCGGGCGGCAACCAGCAGAAGATCATGCTGGCCCGCTGGCTCGTGCACGGCACCGAGGTGCTGCTGCTCGACGAGCCGACCCGCGGCGTCGACGTCGGCGCCCGTGCCGAGATCTACGCGCTCATCAGGCGCCTCGCCGACGCCGGCACCGCGATCGTCGTGGTGTCGAGCGAGATCGAGGAGGTGCTCGGCCTCTCCGACCGGGTGCTCGTGATCGCCGACGGTCGCGTCCTCCACACCACATCCGCCACCGAGATCGACGAGCACGGCGTGCTCGACCTCGTCATGAAAGGAACCGCCGCGTGAGCGAGCAATCCACCGCATCCGACGACCCAGGCGGCCACGGTCGCCGAACCGCAGCGAGAAGCCGACGGGGGCCTGGCGCAGCGAATGCTGTCCGGCGCGGCCGGCCGCAACCTCGGCCTCATCATCGCGCTTGCTCCTCCTCGATCGTCGTCGGCGCGATCACCGCGGGCGACCGGTTCATGAACGTCGAGAACATCCTCACGATCATCCGCTTCGCCTCGATCATCGGCGTCATCAGCATCGGCATGACCTTCGTCATCACGGCCGGCGGCATCGACCTCTCGGTCGGCTCGGTGATGGGCCTCGCCACCGTCGTCGCCTCGCTCTCCTGGGTGCAGGACCGGCGCCGACCAGACCAGCTGGCTCCTCATGGTCGTCGTCGCCATCGCCGTCGGCGGCGCGCGCCGGGCTTCGTCAACGGCGTCGTCATCGCGTACGGCAAGGTCGTTCCGTTCATGGCGACGCTCGCGATGCTGGTCGCCGCTCGAGGGCTGGCCGAGATGCTCTCCAACAAGCAGACGCAGATCGTGACGGTCCAGCGGCTTCCTCGAGTTCTTCCGCGGCGACTTCATCGGCATCCCGTGGCTGATCTGGATCTTCGTGATCGCCGCCGTCGCGCGGTTGGTTCCTGCTCGACCGCACCACGTTCGGCCGTCGCACCGTCGCGATCGGCGGCAACTTCGAGGCCGCCCGCCTCGCCGGCATCCGCGTCAAGCGACACCTCGTGGCCCTGTACGTGCTCGTCGGCCTCTCCGCCGGCATCGCCGCCGTCATGATGCTCGGCCGCACGACGGCCGGCACCTCGACGCACGGCCAGCTCTACGAGCTCGACGCGATCGCCGCCGTCGTCGTCGGCGGCACCCTCCTCGTGGGCGGCCGCGGCACCATCGTGGGCACCGTGCTCGGCGTGCTGATCTTCGCGACGCTCACGAACGTCTTCACGCAGAACAACCTGTCCACCTCGGTGCAGGCGATCGTGAAGGGCGTCATCATCGTCGTCGCGGTGCTGCTGCAGCAGCGCTTCGCGGCACGCCCGGGTCGCTCGAGTTAGACACGGCCCCACCGCACCCCTGCGCCCCGACGATCCGCGATCGTCGGGGCGCAGTCGTGTGCCGGGGTGCGCGCGATCGTGTGCCGGAGTGCGCGCCCCGAGGGCCCCGGTCGTGTGCCGGAGGGCCTGTACCGAGGCCCCCAGTCCACGGGCCATTCGCCGGCTCGGGCCGGGGCCCGCAGCGGTTGCGGTGTTAGCCTGAGTCGCCTGCCTTTTGGAAGAGGGGTGGCGCAGCGTTCCGGGTCGCACGTTACGGGTGCGACCCGGAACGCGCCGTTTCGGGCCCTGGTGTTCCGCGACGAACCCCCGGCGTCGCGCCTTCCCGGTCCTCGCCGATGCGTCGCGCCCCACGCGGGCAGGCTGCTGCGCGACATCGGACACCCCCACCCGGACGCGCCCACACCCTCGGTTCCGAGTCCAGCAACGGGGCATCCCGCCGGCCGGGCATGCGGAAGCCCCGACCCGCCCGATCAATCGGGCGAACCGGGGCTCCCGGGTCTCGACGCCTACGTGAGGCGCTACTGGAGGTCGGCGATCACCGCCTCAGCCGCGCGGATGACGAGCGCCGCCGCGTCAGCGTCGGTGCGGATCCGGTTCGGGACCTGCGTGACGATGAACTCGAGCTTGCCGATCGCCGTGGCGGTGTCACCGGCAGCGAGCGCCGCGTCGATCTCCGCCAGCGTGTCGCCGAACGACGTCGCCGCGCCGTGGGTGATGCGCTCATCGGCGTCGAGGGCGTTCAGCAGTGCACGGATGTCGCTCGTCGACGTGGTGAACGCCAGCTGGTCGAGCTCGACTCCGCCCGTGCTCGTCACGTAGAGCCGGTCGGTGCCCTCGGGGACGCTCACCAGCGGCGACGAGATGTCCTGCCAGGCGCCGCTCGTGTTCGCGACGTCGATCGTCAGGAACGGCTCGGCGTCGGCGGCGCCCCAGCGCAGGGCGAGCGTGCCGGTGCCGATGGCGCGAGCCTCGACGCCCGTGATGCCGACGAGGTTCACCGGGTCGAAGGCGAGCCAGTCGCCGGCGTCGAACGACGTGACCTTGCGCAGGCCGTGCGCCGTCGCGTCGTCGACGACGTCGTCTCGCCGCCCTTGGCGTCGGCGTGCTCGGCCTGCAGCTCCGCGGGTTGAGCAGCGTCACGTCGTCGGCCGAGAGGGCCGGAACGCCGTTGCGCTGCCGCCGTCGGTGTAGGAGGCGCCGATCTGGCCGTAGATGTTCTCGGTCTCGCCGTGGCCGGCCTCCTCCGCGGTCTCGATGGTCGCGGTGCAGCCGGTGCCCGGGAACAGCGGGTGGGCGTGGGTGTTGTCGTGGCCGAGGGCGTAGCTCCAGGCCACACGGCGAGCAGTCGATCGTCGGCGTCCTCGGGGTCGGTGATCTTCACCTCGAAGGCGACGGTGTCGCCCCAGTCGGAGAACGAGCCGTTCGTCGGGAGTCACGATCTCGATGGTCGGCGCGGTGTTGCCGACCGTGATGACGACCGACGAGAGGCTGACGCGTCCCGCGGAGTCGGTGACCCGCACGCGAGCGGTGTACTGGCCGTCCTCGGTGTAGGTGTGGCTCACGTCGACGTCACCGTCGGTGAAGGTGCCGTTGCCCTCGAGGTCCCACGCGAAGCTGAGCGCGAGGCCGTTCGGGTGGGTGCTCTCGGCGGCCGAGAAGTCGACCTCGAGCGGGCCCTGGCCGACGTCGACCGACGCCGTCGAGCTGCGACGCGCGGAGCCTTGGTGCCCTCGACGTAGTCGACCCGGTAGAGGCCGGCGTCGGGGTTCGGGCGGAAGAAGCCGTCACCGTAGTCGAGCACGTAGAGCGATCCGTCCGGACCGAACTCGAAGTCGATCACGTTGTCCACGGGGGCATGCCCGCCGGTTGAGCGAGGCGTTCGGCAGGAAGTCCTCGATCTTCGTGACCGCGCCGTCGGCGTCCTCCTGGCTGAACGCGAAGAGGCGGTCGCGCGAGAACTCGGCCAGGAACGCCTTGCCGTCCCAGTACTCGGGGAACTTCGTCGTCGACGCGTTCTCCTCGTCGTACCGGTAGGTCGGGCCGCCCATGGGGGCCTGGCCGCCGGCGCCGAGCTCGGGCCACGGCTGGTGGGTGGGCTGGTCGCCGTACCAGATCTGCGGCGCGGTCGCCGGGGGCAGCTGCGTGAGGCCGGTGTTTCGGCGCGAGGTGTTGATCGGCGCCGGCGGCGCAGTCGAACCAGTCGCCCGGGGTCAGCGTCTCGTAGTCCCAGTCGTTGTAGTTCGCGTTCGGTCCGTGGCAGTACGGCCAGCCGCCGTTGATCGGCTTCGTCGTGCTCTGCCACTCGACGTAGCCCATCGGGCCGCGTCAGGTCGCTCGCCGTGCCCGCGTCGGGGCCGTAGTCGCCCCACGTGACGGCGCTCGGTCTCGGGGTCGTAGTCGATGCGGAACGGGTTGCGCAGGCCCATGACGTAGATCTCGGGGCGGGTCTTGCTCGGTTCCCGGGGCGAAGAGGTTGCCCGCGGGGATCGTGTACGAGCCGTCGTCCTGCACGTCGATCCGCAGGATCTTGCCGCGCAGGTCGTTCGTGTTGCCGGCGCCGCGACGCGAGTCGAAGCCGGGGTTGAAGCCGGCGCGGTCGTTGTTCGGCGCGTAGCCGTTGGCACCGGGCGTGCTGGCCGGCGTGTTGTCGCCGGTCGAGAGCAGCAGGTTGCCGTCGTTGTCGAAGGCGACGTCACCGGCGACGTGGCAGCACTGGCCGCGCTGCGACCTCGACCTTGATGATCACCTGCTCGCTCGCGAGGTCGAGCGAGCTCGTCTCGGCGTTCCACTTGAATCGGCTGAGCTGGTTGTAGCCCTTCCACTGGTCCCAGTAGGACTCGTCGGCACCGGCCGGGAGCGAGTTCGGGGCCGAGCCGGTCGGCGTCGTCGCCGGGTACGGCGCCGTCATCGTGCGGGGCGCGTAGTAGAGGTAGACCCAGCCGTTGTCCTCGAAGCGGGGTCGAGGGCGATCGTCTGCAGGCCGTCCTCGGAGTTCGCGTAGACGTCGATGGTGTTCACGACCGTCGTCGTGCCCGGGCGGGTCGGTGAGGCGGACCTGGCCGCTGCGGGTCGTGTGCAGCACGCGCGAGTCGGGCAGCACGGCGAGGTCGATCGGCTCGCCGACGTCCTTCGTCAGCGTGACCTTCTCGTAGTTGGCCCAGGTCGTGCGCGCTGACCTCGTCGCCGTGGTCGTGCCCGTCGTGTGCGAAGGCGGCGGCCCCGGCGCTCACAGTGAGCGACGTGACCGCCAGGAGTCCGCTGAGCACGAGTGCGCCCAATCGGAATCTGGGATGTGGACATGGATGTCTCCTTGGAAGAGGGGTGTCGTGGGAGGTGGAAGTGCCCCGGGCCGGGTTACGGCCTGGCCCGGGGCAGCTGTGCGACTAGCCGCGGAGTGCGGCCATGCCGTCGTACGCGACCTGCGCGAAGGCCAGCGACTGGCCGGGGTTCGCGCTGCCGCCGGGCGCCGTGTCCTGCTCCCACATGGCGTTGTGGTAGCCCTTGGCGCCGATGCGCTGGAAGAACGTCGTGTAGTCGATGTCTCCCTGGCCGAACGGCACCATGTCGTAGCCGTTGGGGACGGCGGTGTTGATCTTGCCGTCCTTGGTGTGGAACAGCGGGAACCGCGTCGACTGCGCCGCCACGACCCCGGCCGGGTCGAAGATGCTCTCGACCACGGTGCCGTCGGGCGCGGTGAAGCTGCGGTGCTTGTACTGCGCGACGTGAGCCCAGAAGATGTCCATCTCCAGGTACACGTAGCTCGGGTCGGTGTTCGCGAGGAAGTGCTCCAGGCGACGGATGCCGCTGACGAGCGCGTCGGGCGGCCGAGCGCGTCGAGCGGGCCGCTGTCGAGCAGGAAGCTGTACGCGATGTCGTGGTTGTGCGTGTACAGCTTCAGCCCGTGCGACGCGGCGCGCTCGCCGAAGAAGTTCCACCGCTCCGCGGCGAGCTGCCAGTCCGCGACGAACGCGCTGCCCGTCGGGTCGTTGCCGGTGCCGATGTGGCCGAAGCCGAGGATGTTCGCGACCTCGCACTGGGCGTCGAACGCGGCGATGGTCGCGTCGCTGATCGTCGACGGGATCGAGCCGTGGTTGCCCTCGGCCTCGAGCCCGTTGTCGTCGAGCCACGTGCGCAGCAGCGGCGCGCCGGCGACGGTGTTCACGTTGCCGCCTTCGGCGTTGGCGTGCTGGCGTGTAGCCGGCGAACTCGATCTGCTTGTAGCCGATCCGGGAGAGCTCCTGGAGGACCTCCGGAAGCCGGAGGCGCCAGGTCCGTCGTGTTCGGGTCGCGCGAGATGGCGTCGCGCACCGTGTAGAGGATGATGCCGCGCTTGCCCGGGGGCAACAGCACGCCGTTGCCCGCGGCCTTCACCGCGCCGGGTACGGCGGCGCGGGTCGCGGCGTGGGCCGGGCCACCGCCGAACGCCGCAGCACCGAGCGCGGCGGCTGCGGCCATGCCCGTCGTCGCTGCGAGCAGCTGTCGCCGCGAGAGTCCGAGGCTGCGCGCCCAGCTCGGGGTTGTCGTCGCGATCGATCAGATCGTCCATGATGCTCCTTTGCATGAAGAGGGGGTGTGTCGAGACCCGCTCCGACGCCACGTCGCGTCGCACCGGACCGAGTCTCTGTACGGGCGCGCGAGGCCCTGATTCACACCGGTCTTCGCGCTCCCAGCCCGCTTGGAGGCCGGGCCACCATGCGCGCTTCCTCGAACGCTACGGCACAAATTGCGAATTGGTCAAGCGAAAGCCGTAAGCGACACATTTATCTTTAGTCAGTTCACTGTCATAAGTCGAGAATGCCGAGAAACTGCCTGATCAGGCGGTGATGGACGAGCGGGCGACCGGGTCGTCGGCGGCCTGGACCTCGACGACGGCGGCCGGCTTCGATTCATCGCGGATCTCGGTCTTCAGGATCTTCATCGACTGGCCGAGCGAACGCGCGAGCTGTGGGATCTTCGGAGCTCCGAACAGCAACAGGATGACGGCGATGATGATGACGGCGTGCCAGCCGTTGAGGTTCGCGAACATGTTTCCTCCGTGAGTGCGGGCTGGACGCCCGATGCGCCCTCGCCGTCGTCAGACTAATCACATCCGACGGCAGAAGTCGACCGTTCGACACGCTTGATTCGTCTCTTCGCGGGAAGATCCAGTCAGACGCGCGAACGACGAGATCGACCTCGGCCGCTACTTCGTGAGGGTGCGCACGAGTGCGACCGCTTCCCTCGGCGACACGTCGGGCAGGTACGCCCGGCCGATGGCCACGCCGATCGTCGGCAGGGCGAGCGCGTCGGGGTACGCCATCGAGATCGTCTCGTAGTCGGGGTTGAACTTCGCCTTGAACCGGAAGAGCGACGAGAAGCCGTAGGCGGGCTCCAGCGTCCGGCCGAGGAACTCGAGCAGGCGCGTCATCGCGGTCGGCTCCGGCGGCTCCTCGCCCGGCGCGAGCGGTTTCGCCGCCAGCGGCGCCCCCGACAGGCTGAGCACCTCGGCGCCCGTCTCCTTCATGTGCAGGGCCGCCGACGCGATCAGGAACTCCATGATGCCGTTCATACTGTGGTCGGCGCGGCGCATGAAGTCGATCGTCCAGCCGATCACCTCACCGTCTCGGTACACGGGCAGCCAGCTCGTCACGGCCTGTATCCGGCCGTCGGGGCCGACCGCGAGCATCAGGCGCACGTCGCGGTCCTTCAGTTGCTCCATGCCGCCGAGCGTGAACCCCATCTCGGGCAGCTCCTTCTCGGACACCCACTCCTCCGAGATCGCGTTGATCTCGACGACCGTGGCGCGGGGCAGTTCGTCCCAGCTCGTCCAGACGGTGGTCATGCCCTCCTTGATGCCGCGGTTCAACGCCTGCCGCACCTTCTGCCACGGCTTGCCAGTGAGCTCGAGCCCGGTGGTGCGCACGAGCGTCTCCTCGCCCACCGACATGTGCTGCCAGCCCAGCTCCTCGAAGACGGGGAGGTACTGGGGATGCACGCTGTAGAACACCGGCACCCAACTGCTCGCGTCGCAGAACGCGGCGAACTCCCGGATGACGCGATCTGCGTTCTCGGGTGCGCAGATCGGGTCCGACGTCGTGATCGCGATGCCGTTGATGACGCGGTAGGCCACCGCCGAGTCCCCATCGTCGCTGAACCAGTAGGCGTTGCCCGGCCACGTCGCCATGAAGCCCAGGGTGCCCCCGCCGTTCCGCTGCAGGAGTCGACGGATGTTCGCGAAGTCGGCGAAGCGCGCGGTGGACGCCGTCTGGCGCATCAGCAGGTACGCCGCGACGATGAAGAACGCCCAGAACAGCGGCCCGACCACCTGGTAGGCGATGCTCGTGAGGTCGTGGCCGGGCAGCACGATCGGGTCGACGACCGCGAGGAAGTGGGGCGGTACGAACCGCTTGAACGTGTCGATCAGGAGATCGGTCGGGCCGGCGGCCGGCCAGAACTCGCCGAGGGTTGCGAGGCCGATCAGGTAGTACACGGCGGCGAGCACGACGAAGGTGGTGACCACGGTGACGACGAAGCGGACGAACGCCACGTGCGGGGCCCGGATCTGGAAGTGCCGCCGGGTCACGATGAGCATCACGATCACGCCGATCGGAAGTGCCAGCACGGCGAGCGCCCAGACGATGAGCTCCCCGAAGTCGAACACCGACCACGTGCCGTCGTCCACGTCGGCCGTCGTGACCGTGACCTCGAAGGCGGTGCGGGCGAAGATCAGGATCGCCGCGTTCACCGCGATCGCGAGCCAGCGCGCGAAGCGTCGACCGATGCGCAGGCCCCAGGCCGCGAGGAGCAGCAGCAGCACCGGCACGAACGACAGCAGGAACATCCCGAACCCCTGTGCGCTCATGATGGCGAGCTGCTTCAGGCAGTCCTCGCTGAGGGCGGTCGCCGCCGCGTTGCACTGCGAGATCAGGATGTCGAGCTCGACCGGATCGTCATCGAACAGGTAGGAGCCGAAGCTGAACGGCGTGAGCTCGGTGCGGTTGACGAGCGCGACGATCGGCCCGATCGCCGTGACGGCCACGATCGCAGCGACGAGGGTCCGCGTCTCGGAGTAGCGAGCTCCGGCGGGCTCGCAGCGTCGAGGCGTCGCGCGTGAACAGGGCGCCGAGGAACAGGCCCGCGATCGCCGCGATCAGGCGGTAGACGTTCGACGAGTCGCCGTCGTAGAGCACGAACACGAGGATGAAGGCGAGCGTCAGGATCCGGATGCGGCGGCGCCAGAGCACCCCCATGAACGCGGTCGACGTGATGAGGGCGCCGACGATGCCCGTGAGCGGGTCGAGCGTGAGATCGGCCGCAGTGCCGGTGGCCCACCACTCGCCGGCGAGCGAGCCGAGCCACTGCAGCCACGTGCCGAGTGCGACGCCGACCACCCCGGTGACCAGGAATGCGACGACGGCCCGCCACGTTCCCATCGTCCGCTCGGCGACGCCGAGGAGCACGACCGCCGCGAGCACGCCGAACACCAGCTGGAACGGGTCGAACGGGATGGACAACGCGGTGCCGACCGTCCACCACCGCGCCTCGTCGAAGGTCGTGATGACGCCCGCCGCCCAGGTCTGCGCCGTGGCATCCGATGCCGTGCCGATCGCCGTGCCCGTCACGATCGCCGTGACGATGAGCACGACGGCGAGCGCGATGCTGAACGGCACGCGTCGGATGAATCCCGCGAGGGCCTCGCCCGTCGACCGGAGGCGCCCCTTCGGCTCGACGTCGGCCACGTCCGGTTCGATCTCGGTCACGGAGCCGCCAATCCGAGTCGTGGATACAGCACGTCGAAGCCCGCGTCGAGCCCGCCGAGGAGCCCGCTCACTCCGTGGTCGGCGTCGGGCACGCTGAAGAAGGTGGTGATCATGCCCGCCGCCAGCGCGGCATCCGCGAGTCGTTGCGCCCCCGGGCCGAACGTCCCGTCGTTCTCGCCGACGGTGAAGATCGCGGTGGTGTCGGGGTAGGGCGCCTTCGACGCCATGATGTTCGCCGGCTTGACGGCATCGTAGGCGGCCTGGTCGCCGAGGAACACGTCGGCCAGCACGGCGTCGTTGTGCTCGGCGCCCGCGTACTCGACGGGCGAGACGGCGAGGATGTTGCCGAACACGTCGGGGTACTTCGACCCGAAGTAGCGCCGCGCATTCGCCGCCGTTCGAGTAGCCGGCGACGGTGGTGAACTGACGCCCCTGCAGCACGTCCAGGTGCTGCTTCGCCCACGGCACCACGTCCTGCATGACGTACGTCTCGACCTTGCCCAGCTCGGTGTCGAGGCAGAGCGGATCCTCCGTCGGGTCGCCGAGCTGGTCGATGACGAGGGCGATGGGCGCCAGGCCGTCGTGCTCGGCGGCGTACTCGTCGAGCACCTGGCCGATGAAGCTCGCGTCGGGATCGCCCGGCTGGCCCATCATCATGATCACGAGCGGCAGTCGGGGCGCGTCGGGCACGAGCGCCGCCGGTGGGAGGTAGAGCTGCGCCGGTCGTGCCGGGAATCCCGAGTTCGTGTTCGGCACGCCGTCGCTCGGGGTGCCGATCGTGCCGACCTCGGGCATGCCGGCCGGCGGCGTCCACGTCTGGTACAGCGGCTCCGTCGGGTCGGGGCCGGGGCTCGCGTCGGGGTCGTCGAGGTCGATCGTGCCCGCGGTCGAGATGCCGAGCAGCGCGCCGAGTGTCGGGTCGAGCCCGTACGACGCGTTGATGCCGAGGAGCGCGGTGAGGGAGAAGAGGGGGATCGCGAGCACCGCGATGAGCTTGCGCCACCAGCGCGAGTACCAGAGGTTCCAGATCGCGAGGGCGCAGCCGGCGAACGCCGCGGGCACCCACCACCACGCGGCCTCATCGACCGGCCCGCCGAACGAGTCGAGCACGTTGACCGCGGTCCAGAGCACGCCGGCGCCGACGAGCGCGCCGACGATGAGCACGACGATCGCGGTGAGGATCCACCCCCACCACGGGCCGCGTCCGAGGAGGTAGATGAACACGGCGGCGGCCAGCGCGTACACGGTGATGAGGAACGGACCCTCGATCACGTTCATGCGGAGCACGAAATCCCACACCGTCGCCCCCTCGGCCCAGTGTTCGCGATGCGCACAGCGTAACCGCGGGGGTGCCCGCCGCGCGCGAGCCTCGCGGGAGGCGGCCGCGGCTGCTCCCACGAGACCGCCCGTAGGATGGATGGCATCGTTCTCGTTCCGGGCGCTCGCCCGATTCACGACCATTGGAGCCACCGTGGCCGACCCAGCCCGTCTCGACAAAGTCATCGCCCTCGCCCGCCACCGCGGGTTCGTCTTCCAAGCGGGCGAGATCTACGGCGGTTCCCGCTCGGCGTGGGACTACGGCCCCCTCGGCACGGAGCTCAAGGAGAACATCCGGCGCCAGTGGTGGCGCTACATGGTCACGAGCCGTGGCGACATGGTCGGCCTCGACTCGTGCATCATCCTGCCGAAGCGGGTGTGGGAGGCATCCGGTCACGTCGCGTCTTCACCGACCCGCTCGTCGAGTGCCTGCACTGCCACAAGCGCTTCCGCGAGGACAACCTGATCGAGGACTTCGAGGAGCGGAAGGGCCGCGCGCCCGAGAACGGCATGCTCGACATCGTCTGCCCGAACTGCGGCACCCGGGGCCAGTGACACCGCCGCGCGACTTCACATGCTGCTGAAGACCTACCTCGGCGTCGTCGACGACGAGTCGGGCCTGCACTACCTCCGCCCCGAGACCGCGCAGGGCATCTTCGTCAACTTCGCCAACGTGCTGCAGGCCTCGCGCAAGAAGCCGCCGTTCGGCATCGGCCAGGTCGGCAAGGCGTTCCGCAACGAGATCACGCCCGGCAACTTCATCTTCCGCACGCGCGAGTTCGAGCAGATGGAGATCGAGTTCTTCGTCGAGCCCGGCACCGACGACGAGTGGTTCGAGCACTGGGTCGACCAGCGCTGGAACTGGTTCATCGACCTCGGCATCGACCCCGAGAACCTGCGCCGCTTCGAGCACCCCGAGGAGAAGCGCGCGCACTACTCGCAGCGCACCATCGACATCGAGTACCGGTTCGGCTTCCCGGGCAGCGAGTGGGGCGAGCTCATGGGCGTCGCGAACCGCACCGACTTCGACCTCTCGAGCCACTCCGAGCCCTCCGGCAAGAGCCTCTCCTACTTCGACCAGGCGAAGAACGAGCGCTACATCCCCTACGTGATCGAGCCGTCGTTCGGCCTCACCCGCGCGATGATGGCGTTCCTCGTCGACGCGTACGGCGAGGAGGAGGTGCCGAACGCGAAGGGCGGCATCGACACCCGCACCGTGCTCAAGCTCGATCCGCGCCTCGCGCCGGTCAAGGTGGCGGTCCTGCCGCTCTCGCGCAACGAGCGGCTGTCGCCGCTCGCGCGCGAGGTGGCGGCATCCCTGCGCGGGGACTGGAACGTCGACTTCGACGACGCCGGCGCGATCGGCCGCCGCTACCGCCGCCAGGACGAGATCGGCACCCCGTTCTGCGTCACGGTCGACTTCGACTCGCTCGACGACCGCGCCGTGACGGTGCGCGACCGCGACACGATGGCGCAGGAGCGCGTGCCGCTCGCCGAGCTCGAGGGGTACCTGGCTTCACGCCTCATCGGCGCGTAGCGCTCAGGCGCGGCGCGCGGCCCATTCGCGGCGCAGGATCCCGTACATCGCGGTGTCCTGCCACTCGCCGTCGTTGTACTCCTCCTCGAGCACGGTCGCCTCGCGACGCATGCCCAGGCGTTCGCACAGGGCAGCGGATGCCGCGTTCCGCGCGTCGAGGAACGCCTGCACGCGGTGCGGGTTCAGGGTCTCGAACGCGAAGTCGAGCACCGCCCCAGCCGCCTCGCGGGCGTAGCCCTGCCCCTGGAAGTCGGGGTGGAGCACCCAGCCGAGCTCGAGCTGCGCGTGTTGCACGCTGGAGACGCGCACCATGAAGTCGCCGATGACGCGGTCGCGCGCAGGGTCGTCGGTCGCAGGCGTGCCGGGCAGCGTCGCGGCGAACACGAAGAAGTCGTCGTCGACGGCGAGGATGCGCGCCGCGGCCCGCTTCGCCGTGTGCTCGTAGCCCTCGGTGCGGTCGCGCTCGGGCCACGGCAGGTACCGGATGACCTCCGGCAGGCGCTGGTACTCGTAGACGTCGGCGGCGTCGGCGGCCTCGATCGGGCGGAGCACGAGCCGCTCCGTGCGCAGCGGCGCGTCGGCGAGGTCGGTCGCGTCGTAGGGGAATCGCAGCGCGGGCGGTCCGTCGGCGCGCGGCCGGTCGGCCGACGGCCCGGTCGAGCGCCGTCGGTCACGAGGCGTCGGCCTGCCGAGGCGCGCGGTGCCCGCTCGGCGGCGTCGCGTCGCCTGCTGATCGCGCAGGGAGCGCGCCGCCTCGTCGGGCTTCACGCCGAAGAGCGCCTCGAGCCCGTCGATCCAGGCGGCCTGCTCGCCCGCGCGCGCGAGCTCGCGCGAGCGCACCATCGGGGTGTGCAGGAGCACGCCGGCCATGTGGCGCAGGGCGGCCTCGGTGCGTCCGTCGTCGTCGCCGCGGGCCTTCGCGCGCTCGATCTCGGCGTCCATGAGGTCGAAGACGTGTCGCCGCAGTGCGACGACCGCGGGCGCGAGGTCGCGCTCCTCTGCGATGTCGCCGAACGCCCGGCTGTCGTGGCTCACGATCGCGCGCGCGGCATCCGTGGCCCCGAGCTCCTCGAGCGGCGCGTGGATCGTGATCGTCTCGAGGTCGAGCAGCTCGACGCCGGGCACCTCGACCACGTCGGGTGCCACGTTGCGGGGCAGGCCGAGGTCGATCACGAGCTGCCGCACGGCTGCGGGCTCGGGTGCCGGGGTGCCTGGAAGCACGGCGACGGATGCCGCGAGCTCCTCGCGCCCGGCCGCGATCACCGCCCGGTCGACCACGTGGTGCTCGGCGGTGGTGCAGGTGACGATGATGTCGACGCCGGCGGCGACGGCGGCGTACTCGCCGCGTGCGACGGCCTCGATGCCGTGGTTGGCGGCGAACCTCGTGCCGCGGCCCGACGGCGAGTAGACCCGCACGTCGGTGACCCCGCGGTCGCGGAGGGCGGCGAGCGAGGCGCCCGCGAAGCGGCCGGTGCCCACGAGCAGCACCCGGGTCTCGGCCCAGTCGGTGACGCGGCTCTCGGCGAGGTCGAGGGCGAGGCGCACGAGCGAGCGGCCCTCGCCGCCGATGCCGGTCTCGTTCTTCACCCGGCGCGACGTCTGCGAGGCGCGCTGGAAGAGGCGCTCGAGCTCGGGGGTCGTGGTGCCCTCGGTGCGGGCCTTCTCGAGCGAGCGGCGCACCTGGCCCGCGATCTCGCCCTCGCCGACGACCACGGACTCGAGTCCGGATGCGACCGCGAAGAGGTGCCCGGCCACCGCATTGCCGTGCACGAACCCGAAGGTGGTGCGGAGCTCCTCGGGCTCGAGGCCGGCGACGGTGCCGACCGCCCGGATCGCGTCGTGCACCGCGGAGACGGGCGACGCTCCCTCGGGGGTGTCGAGGTCGAGGTAGGCCTCGAAGCGGTTGCAGGTGGCCACCACGACCGCGCCCTGCAGGGCGTCGTGGCCGTCGAGGATGCGCGGTGCTGCGTGTTCCGCGTTCGCCGAAAGACGCTCGAGCAGGTCGAACCCGGCGTTCTTGTGACTCGCGGTGAGGCAGATGAGCACGAGGAGATTCTACCCGCCGTCGGGTGGGGGTTCGCTCACGCGCCGACACACGGGGTCGCTCAGCGCACGGCGTACGCCGTGCCGGACGTGATGATCGGGATCGGCGCGGTGAGCGGCGGGAGCTCGAGGCCCTCGGCGGCGAGCGCGGCACGGTGCTTCGCCTTCCAGCTGCGCACCACCGCGAAGAAGGGGGCGTCGGCGAGGGCGTACCGCCCGGGCCGGCCCGCCGAGAGGATGATCGGCAGTTCGATGCTCGCCCCGCCACGGCGGACCCGCAGCTCGAGCACCGGCACGACGGCGCTGCCGACGACCATGGAGTCGGCGCGGATGTTGCGCACCTGGCGCCACGGGAAGATCATCGCGCGACGGGGGCGTCGGCCGCCCGATCCAGAAGGCCACGCCGAGCTCGTCGGCGACGACCGAGTACCGCGCGCCGAGCCGCACCCCGTTCGACCCCTCGTCGCGGAGCTCGTCGAGCCGCCGCACGAGCAGCCGGGTGCGGATGCCGCAGCTGAGCTCCCCGCGGACCGTCGACGTGAGCGCGGCGCGCCGGGCGCGGGAGCGCGCGGCCCTGCCGAGCTGCGCGATGCCCCACACCGCGAATGCCAGCACGCCGAGCGCGGCGAACGCGAAGCCGATGGCGGCCGTTGGCATGGCGGGCATGGTCGGCATGAACCGTTCGAGCATCGGCGACCCGGCGACGAGGCCGGCGATCACGCCTGCCGCGGCGAGGCCGACGAGCACGGTGAGTGCGCCGCGGTGGGTGGCGGCGGGGTTCATCGGGCGGCTCCGCGCCGCGGCATCCGGGCGCGACGAGGTGGGATGGACCTGGTGTTCGACACGATCGGGGACACGTCGTCTTCTTCTCCGTGGGGGCGGAGGCGCGCCTGCGTCGGCGCGTCGTCGTGCCGGGGAACACGACGTTCTCGACTGTAGCGTGCGAGCGCTCTCAGGCGACAGGGGCGCGACGGAATCGGCTCCGCCCAGCGCGATGGGCGACAATGTCACGCGTGATCCTCTCCCCGCAGCATCCCCTGTCCGCCGGCCTCACGGGCGACTCGCGCCTCGTCAGGGCCTATCGCGGGGAGCGCAGCGACACCACCCCCGTGTGGTTCATGCGCCAGGCCGGCCGATCGCTGCCCGAGTACCGCGACCTGCGCGTCGGCACGCGCATGCTCGACGCCTGCCTCGACCCGGCGATGGCGTCGGAGATCACGCTCCAGCCGGTGCGCCGCCACAAGGTGGACGCGGGCATCTTCTTCAGCGACATCGTGGTGCCGCTGAAGCTCGTCGGCGTCGAGGTCGAGCATCGAGCCCGGCCGCGGCCCGGTCTTCGGCCGCGGGTATGCGGATGCCGCGGGCGTCGCCGAGCTGACGGCGATCGACCCGGCGCGACTCGACGCGGCATCCGGGCCGATCACCGAGGCGGTGCAGCGCACGATCGCGGAGCTGAAGTCACGGCGCCGAGCGGCGGTCTCGACCGGCTCGGCCAGCAGCGACGCGAGCTCGACCAGCAGAAGCCGCAGCACCCCGTTGATCGGCTTCGCGGGCGCCCCGTTCACCCTCGCGGCCTACCTCGCCGAGGGCGGCCCCTCGAAGGACCACCTCGCCGCCCGCACGCTCATGCACGCCGACCCGGGCGCCTGGCGCGCGCTCATGGAGTGGACCGCCGAGCTCACCGGGCGGTTCCTGCGCACGCAGGTGCTGGCGGGGGCATCCGCTGCGCAGCTCTTCGACTCGTGGGCCGGGGCGCTCTCGCTCGCCGACTACGAGACCCACGTGGCGCCCGCGTCGGCGAAGGCGCTCGCGCACGTGCACGACCTCGAGTACGAGACCGACGGATGCCGCGGGCGCGACCGTCACCCGCGCGGTGCCCGTCGTGCACTTCGGCGTCGGCACCGGCGAGCTCCTCGGCGCGATGCACGCCATCGGCGTGGACACGGTCGGCGTGGACTACCGCGTGCCGCTCGACGTGGCAGCGCAGCGCGTCGGCACCGACGTGCCGCTCCAGGGCAACCTCGACCCGGCGCTGCTCGCCGCGCCGTGGCCCGTGCTCGAGGCCGCGGTGCGCGACGTGCTCGCCCGCGGCACCGTCGCGCCGGCGCACGTCTTCAACCTGGGCCACGGCGTGCCGCCCGAGACCGACCCCACCGTGCTCACCCGCGTGGTCGAGCTCGTGCACGAGGCGGGCGCATGACCGGGTCAACGCCGGTCGAGGGGCGCGGGGCGAAGCCGAGGGCGTCGCGCGGCACGATCCGGAACCGGAATCGGCTCCCGAGCCCGAGCCCGAGCACCGCACGGCCGACGTCGTCGTGGTCGGCGGCGGCGTCGCCGGGCTCGTGGCCGCGCTCGAGTGCGCGAAGGTCGGCCTGCGGGTCACGGTGCTCGAGCGTCGCGACGCGATCGGCGGATGCGTCGGCCGCATCGAGCTCGACGGCCTCACCCTCGACAGCGGCGCCGAGTCGTTCGCGACCCGCGGCGGCGCGGTCGCCGAGCTCCTCGAGCAGCTCGGCCTCGACGACGACATCGCCACGCCGAACCCCGCCGGGGCCTGGCTCGTGATGCCCGGACGCGACGGCCGGCCCGACGCCGCGCCCCTGCCGCGCACCGGCATGCTCGGGATCCCCGCGAACCCGCTCGGCGACGACGTGCGCCGCATCATCGGCTGGCGCGGCGCGATCCGCGCCTACCTCGACCGGCTCAAGCCGATCCTCACGATCGGCCGCGCCCACAGCCTCGGGCAGCTCGTGCGATCGCGCATGGGCGACGCCGTGCTCGATCGGCTCGTCACCCCGATCTCGGCGGGCGTGTACTCCACGAACCCCGACGACCTCGACCTCGACGTCGTGGCGCCCGGGCTCAACGAGGCGATGACCCGCATGGGCTCCCTCTCGGGCGGCGTCGGCCAGCTGCTCGAGGAACGCAAGGCCGGCAGCGCCGTGCTCGGCCTCCGCGGCGGCATGCACCGACTGGTCGACGCGCTCGCGGCCCAGCTCGACCGCTTCGGCG
The DNA here is from genome assembly GCA_963799015.1 of uncultured Actinomycetota bacterium. GTDB lineage: Bacteria > Actinomycetota > Actinomycetes > Actinomycetales > Microbacteriaceae > Agromyces. The sequence goes on from CAWCWD010000014.1 coordinate 163,007, forward strand.
TCGACGTCGTGACCGGCGCCGAGGTCACTCGCCTCGCTCGCCACGCCTCGACCGGCGACGACGCGGATGCCGCGCCCGAGCCCGGAGTGGCGCCTCGACGCCGTCATGGCGGGCGAGTCCGACGACGAGGCCCGCGCGGTCACGGTCGACGCCCGCTACGTCGTGCTCGCGGCACCCGCGGAGGCGTCGCGCCGGCTGCTCGACGCGGCATCGCTCGGCTGGTCGGATGCCTCGGACTGGCCGGCCCCGGCATCCGTGGAACTCGTGACGCTCGTGCTCGACGCGCCCGCGCTCGACGCCGCCCCGCGCGGCACGGGCGTGCTCGTGGCCGCCGGCACGCCCGGTGTCACCGCGAAGGCGCTCACGCACTCGACCGCGAAGTGGTCGTGGCTCGCGGAGCTCGCGGGCGGCCGGCACGTCGTGCGCCTCTCCTACGGGCGGGCCGGCGAGCCGAACCCGCTCGACGGACGAACCGACGCCGAGGTGGCCGCTCTCGCGCTCGCCGACGCGAGCACGCTGCTCGGCACGCCGCTCGACGGGTCGGCGCTCCGCGCATCCGGGCGCAGCGCCTGGCGCGACGCGCTGTCGCAGGCGACGATCGGGCAGCGCGACCGCGTGCGTGCCCTCGAGGACGTGCTCGCCGCCGAGCCCGGCATCGAGGCGACCGGCTCGTGGGTCGCCGGCACGGGGCTCGCCTCCGTGATCCCGCACGCGATCGAGGCCGCCCATCGCATCCGTCACCTCGCCGTGATCCCCGGCGACATCGCATAGCCGAAACGGAATACTCCAACGCAAACCCCCTTGCGCGACCCCGCTCGGGGTCTACGCTTGAGGAGGTCGCTGTGATGAGCCACAGGGGAGATGGGGTGTGCACATGAAGGGCAAGATCCTCTTCGTCGTCGGACTCGGCGTCGGATACGTGCTGGGCACGCGAGCGGGCCGAGAGCGCTACGAGCAGATCCGCAAGGCGGCCGCAGGGCGTATGGAACACGCCGGCCGTGCAGCAGGGCGTCGGCACGGTGAAGGAATTCGCCTCCGCCCGCGTCGGCGATCTGGGCGACACCGTGCTCGACGGCGTGAAGTCGTTCATCGGCAACGCGACCAAGGGCTCCGGCGCCACCAAGCAGGACGTCGACCGTGCCGCCCGCTCGGCGAAGCAGAACATCTCGAAGGCGGCGGGCACGGCCAAGTCGGCCGTCGACGATGCCGCCTCGAAGCTCGAGGACGTGGTCGACGACGCGGCCGACGTCGCGTCGAAGTCCGCGTCGGACACGAAGTCGGGCGGCTCCAAGAGCTCGACGAAGAGCGGATCGTCCGCATCGCGCGGCTCCTCCGCGACATCCGGCTCCTGACCCTCGGAGGCGATCATGGCCGCACCGTCGAATGACGAACGTTCGCTGTTCACCCTCGTCGGGGAGCTTCCCGACCGGGTCTCCGACCTCGTCCGCGCCGAGATCGACCAGATCAAGGCCGAGATCAGCTACAAGCTCAAGCACTTCGGCATCGGCTCCGGGCTCTTCGCCGGCGCCGCCGTCGTCGCCGTGTTCCTGCTCTTCACGCTCATCACCGCGGCCATCTTCGCGCTCGCGCTCGTGATGCCGGCGTGGGCCGCGGCGCTCACCGTCTCGGGCGTCCTGGTGGTCATCATCGCGATCCTCGCCTGGATCGGGATGATCAACTTCAAGCGCGGCAGCGAGCCGCTCGAGTCGATCGAGAGCCTGCGCAAGGATCTCGACATGGTGAAGGGAACGGGCGACTATGACCGCGACTGACGCCGGCCGCCTCAACAAGCGCGACACCAAGACGCGCGCAGCGCAACCTCACGCGCCTCGAGGCGAAGACCAACTCCGAGCGCGCTCGTGCCGAGTTCGCGGGCACGCTGAACGCGCTCGAAGACAAGCTCAACGTGCCGAAGCAGGTGCGGCGCAAGACCGCTGAGGCGCAGGTGAGGTTCCGCCGGCTCGCCGACGAGCAGCCCGTCGCCGCCATCGCGGTCGCCGCCGGCGTCGTCGCGGTCGTCGGCATCACCGTGTGGCTCGTCGTGCGCGCCGTCGTCGACGGCACGTAGCCGATTCGAGCGGATGCCGCGATGTCGCCGTTCGACTCGGCAGGTCCGGCGGCTGCCGGTTCCGCGTCGACGGCGGTCGATCGCGTCGCCGACGCGGTGCGCGCCGAGATCCTGACCGGTGCGCTCCCCGCCGACGCACCCCTGCGCGAGGAGGCCGCCGCCGCCAGGTACGGCGTGTCGCGCCACACCGTGCGGGCGGCATTCCAGCGCCTCGTCGCCGAGCGCCTCGCCGTCGCGACGCCGTACCGCGGGGTTCGCGTGGCGAGCTTCGACCGCGACACGATCATCGCGCTGCAGCAGCTCCGCGCCGCGCTCGAGGTGGAGGCCGTGCGCATCGCGGGAGAGCGGTTCGGCCGCGAGTGGCCCGAGTCCGCGGTCGCGCCCGCGCGTGCCGCGCTCGACCGGCTGGCGGCATCCGCGGACTGGCTCGAGGCCGAGCGGGTGCACGCGCAGTTCCACCAGGCGCTCGTGGCGGCATCCGGAAGCCCTCGCATCATCGAGGCCCATGCCGCGCTGGGCGCGGAACTGCTGCTGTTCCTCCTGCGCGTGCAGCCCCACTACACGCTCGAGTCGCTCGTGGCGGAGCACCGCGACCTCCTCGACGCGGTGCAGTCGCGGGGGCCCGAGGCGCTGCGCGAGCACCTCGAACACTCGACGCGCCTCCTCGTCGGAGGCTGAGCGGCGGCAATGCGCGGCCGTACGAAGGGAGCCGACGATGACGACGGACGACCAGAGCGGATGCGGTGACCGCCTTCGCGGAGCACGTGGTCGCCTCGACGCTCAGCACGTTCGAGCTGTTGAGCATCTACGTCGGCGACCGGCTCGGCTGGTACCGCACGCTCGCCGAGGCGGGGCCGCTCGACGCGCCGACGCTCGCCGAGCGCACGGGGACCCACGAACGCTACGCGCGTGAATGGCTCGAGCAGCAGGCGGTGTACGGCATCCTCACCGTCGAGGATGCGGATGCCGCGGCATCCGCTCGCCGCTTCGCCCTGCCGCCCGCACATGCCGAGGTGCTCACGAACCCCGACTCGCTCGACTACGTCGCGCCCCTCGGGCGGTTCGCGGCGTCGATCGGCGCCCAGCTCGCACCGCTGCTCGACGCCTACCGCGCCGGCGGCGGGGTGGCGTGGGCGGACCTCGGCGAGGACGCACGCGACGCGCAGGGCGACATCAACCGGCCGTGGTTCCTGCAGCGGCTCGGCGACGCCCTCGCCGGCGTGCCGTCGCTGCACGACGTGCTCTCGCGGCCGGGCGCGCGCGTCGCCGACGTCGGCAGCGGACACGGCTGGTCGTCGATCGCACTCGCGCAGGCCTACCCGCTCGCGCGCGTCGAGGGGTTCGACGTCGACGCCGCGTCCGTCGTCGCGGCGCGCCGGCACGCCGACGAGGCGGGCGTCGCCGAGCGCGTGCGCTTCCACCACGTCGGCGGCGAGGGGCTCGCGCAGGACGCCGTGTTCGATGCCGCGTTCGTCTTCGAGGCGCTGCACGACCTGCCGTTCCCCGTCGAGGTGCTGACCGCGATCCGGCGGGCCGTGAAGCCCGACGGGGAGGTCGTGATCATGGACGAGGCGGTCGCCCCCGCGTTCGCGCCCGACGGCGACGACGTGGAGCGCATGATGTACGGGTACAGCATCTTCGTGTGCCTGCCCGACAGCCTCTCCGCGCCCGGGTCGGTCGGCACCGGCACCGTCATGCGGCAGTCCACGCTCGAGCGCTACGCACGGGACGCCGGATTCTCGGGCATCGAGGAGCTGCCGATCGAGGACTTCGCGTCGTTCCGGTTCACGCGGCTCGTGCGCTGACGCGGGGGGAGGGTGCGCTGAGGGGCGCGTCGTCCGCTCGGGGCATCCGGCCGTCGCGCTTTTGGACGATGACGCCGAAAGGGGGAGACTGGAGGCATGTCTTCCCCCGCTGCCGAAGCGGCAGCCGACGCGCTCCAGACCGATTCCGACGCCGAGCAGTCTCCCGAGGGCTACACGGTGTTCGCCGTGTTCCGTAAGGACCCGGCACGCCCCGACGACCTCGACGGGCACGACGTGCCGCGCTTCGTCGACGAGCTCGACGGCATGATCGCCCTCGTCGAGAACGAAGGCGTCACCCTGCGCGGCATCTACGACGTGTCGGGCCTGCGCGCCGACGCCGACGTGATGCTGTGGCTGCACGGCCCCACGGCCGAGGGCCTGCAGTGGGCCCTGCGCGAGCTGCGCCGGGCGCGCCTGTTCCGCGCGCTCCTGCCCACCTGGAACGCGATGGGCGTGCACCGCGACGCCGAGTTCAACAAGGCGCACGTGCCCGGCTTCCTGCGCGGGATCGAGCCCAAGGCGTGGCTCACGGTGTACCCGTTCGTGCGCAGCTACGAGTGGTACCTGCTGCCGCCCGAGGAGCGCGGGCGCATGCTCGCCGAGCACGGGCGGAAGGGCGCGGCCTTCACGGGCGTCATCGCCAACACGGTCGCGTCGTTCGCGCTCGGCGACTACGAGTGGCTGCTGCCGCTCGAGGCCGACGAGCTCACCGACCTCGTCGACCTCATGCGCGACCTGCGTGCCACCGATGCCCGCCGGCACGTGCGCGAGGAGGTGCCGTTCTACACGGGTCGCCGCGTCTCGACGGCGGAGCTCGTGGAGGTGCTGCAGTAATGGCGGCGGTGAACCTCGGGTCGACCGGCGCCGGCGCGGCGCCGACCGGCGCCGCGGGCACCGCGCACCGCGGGCACAAGCCCGCCCCCGCGGCATCCGCGCCCTGCGCCCCGGGTGCGGTCGTACCGGGCGCGACCCCCGCGGCGCAGCAGGGAGCCGAGCACGTCACCGAGGCGGTCGCCTACGACGCGATCCTGCTCGCGGGCTTCGGGGGCCCCGAGGGCCAGGACGACGTGATCCCGTTCCTCCGCAACGTCACGAGCGGCCGCGGCATCCCCGACGAACGCCTCGAGGAGGTCGCGCATCACTACCGCCACTTCGGCGGCGTCAGCCCGATCAACGAGCAGAACCGCGCGCTGAAGGCCGCCCTCGAGGCCGAGCTCGCGAGCCGCGGCATCGACCTGCCCGTGCTCTGGGGCAACCGCAACTGGGATCCGTACCTCAACGACGCACTCGCCGAGGCCAACGCGGCCGGTCACGCCAGGCTCATCGCGATCGCGACGAGCGCCTACAGCTCGTACTCGAGCTGCCGCCAGTACCGCGAGGACTTCGCCGACGCGCTCGCCGACACCGGGCTCGGCGACGAGATCCAGATCGACAAGGTGCGCCAGTTCTTCGACCACCCCGGATTCGTGCAGCCGTTCATCGAGGGCGTGCGCGACGGGATCGCCGGGCTCGAGGCATCCGTGCCCGGTCTCGACCGCACGACCCAGGTCGAGGTGCTGTTCGCCACGCACTCGATCCCCTCGACGGATGCCGCGAAGTCGGGCCCCGCCGAGCGCGGGTTCGGCGAGGGCGGCGCCTACGCGGCCCAGCACCGCGCGGTCGCCGAGGTCGTCATGCGGGAGGCCGGCGCATCCGACGTGCCCTGGCAGCTCGTGTACCAGTCGCGCAGCGGACCGCCTTCGATGCCGTGGCTCGAGCCCGACATCAACGACGCGATCGAGGAGCTGCCCGCCGTCGGCCGCAGGGCCGTCGTCATCGTCCCGCTCGGATTCGTGAGCGACCACATGGAGGTGCTCTGGGACCTCGACAACGAGGCACTCGAGACGGCCGGGCAGCACGGCCTCGCCGCCGTGCGCGTGCCCACGCCCGGCACGCACCCCGCCTACGTCGCGGGCCTCGTCGACCTCGTGCTCGAGCGCGTGAACGGCACGCCCACCGCGCAGCGCCCCGCCGTCACCGAGCTCGGCCCCTGGTACGACGTCTGCCGCCCCGGATGCTGCGAGAACGTGCGCCTCGGGTTCCGACCCGCGCTCGCGGGGATCGCGCCATGAGCGGGGCAGGGGTCACCGGCGGCGTGATCCGCGTCGGCACCCGCGCCAGCGCACTCGCGATGGCCCAGACGAAGCAGATCGCGGAGCGCCTCGCCAAGGCCGCGAAGGCCGATATCGAGCTCGTGCCGGTCACGACGGAGGGGGACACCTCTCGGGCCTCGCTCGCCTCGCTCGGCGGCACCGGCGTCTTCGCCGCCGCACTGCGCGAGGCACTGCTGCGCGGCGAGTGCGACGTGGTCGTGCACTCCCTGAAGGACCTGCCCACCGCCGAGCACGAGGGCCTGCGCCTCGGGGCGGTGCCCAAGCGCGCCGACGCCCGCGACGCGCTCTGCGCCCGCGACGGCCTCACGCTCGCGACCCTCCCCGCCGGTGCGCGCATCGGCACCGGGTCGCCGCGCCGCATCGCGCAGCTGCTCGCCGCACGGCCCGACGTGGTGGCGGTGGACATCCGCGGCAACGTCGACACGCGCCTCGGCAAGGTGGCGTCGGGCGAGCTCGACGCGGTGCTCCTCGCCGCGGCCGGCCTGGGCCGCCTCGGGCGAGCGGATGCCGCGACCGAGCTGATGCCGCTCGACGACTGGCCCACCGCCGCAGGCCAGGGCGCGCTCGCGATCGAGGTCCGCCGGGAGCGCGGCGATCGCGTGCTGGAGCGTGCGCTCCAGGCGATCGACCACGGCCTGACGCGCTCGACCGTGCTCGCCGAGCGGCTCGTGCTCGCGGGCCTCGAGGCCGGGTGCGCGGCGCCGGTCGGCGTGACGGCCTTCGTCGACGACGAACTTCTGTTCCTCAGCGCGAGCGTGTACAGTGCCGACGGGACGCGTCGACTGACGAGCTCGCACGCCGCGACCCCCGACAGCCGCTCGGCCGCCGATCTGGCGGATGCGGCCCGCGACGTCGCCGATCGGGTCGTCGCGGAACTCCTCGGCAACGGCGCCGCCGATCTTGCACCTCGTGAGGAGTCGCCGTGAGCGAATTCGAACCGTTTACCGGTGCCATCGGGCTGCCGTTCCACCACGGCAAGCCGCTCGCCGGATGGCGCGTCCTCGTGCCCCGTGGCGGGCCATGGGGCGACGGCGTCGCCGCCGCGCTGCGTGCCCGCGGCGCCACCCCGATCGTCGCGCCGATGATCAACTTCGCCCCGACCGACGACCAGCCCGCGCTCGAGGCGGCGCTCGCGAAGCTCGCCGCGGGCGGATTCGACTGGCTCACGATCACGAGCGCCACCACCGTCGACGTGCTCTCGTCGTACGATGCCGTGATCCCCGAGACGACGAAGGTCGCAGCGGTCGGCGAGACCACCGCTGCCGCGCTCGTCGCCGCGGGGTACCACGCCGACATCGTGCCGTCGGAGGACAATTCGGCCCGCGGCCTGCTCGAGGAGTGGGAGGCGGCCACCGACGGGCGGAAGGGCCTCCGCGTGCTCGCGCTGCGCTCGGCCATCGCCAAGCAGGTGCTCTCGATCGGCCTCGCGCAGGCCGGGCATCACGTCGAGGCGGTCGTCGCCTACCGCACCGTCGGCGTGCCCGTCGCGGCGAAGGTCGTCGACGACGTGCGCGGCGGCCGGGTGAACGCCGTGCTCGTGACATCCGGAAGCGTCGCGGAGCAGGTGCAGCAGCAGCTCGGTCCGATCCCCGAGGCCACCCTCGTGGCGGCGATCGGGCCGCAGACGAAGATGGACGCCGCGCAGGTCGGGCTCCGCGTCGACGTCGTCGCCCGCGAGCGCAGCGCCGAGTCGCTCATCGACGCCGTGGTCGAGGCGGCCACCGCGCACGCCTGACGGCGTCCGCATCGATCGACCGCCATGTCGTTCTCAGGATGAGCGTGCCGAAGGACGCGTGTCCGCCCGCAAGACCAGCCTCATCCTGAGAACGCTGCGGCCGTGCCCGCTGGGCTTCGCGCCGATCAGTCGAGCGCGTCCATGGTCTCGACGGGGTCCCGACCGCATCGCCTGTCGTTCTCAGGATGAGCGCGCCGATGGGCGTGCACAGGCCCGTCAGGCCCGCGTCATCCTGAGAACGCCGCGCGCGGCGCCCGCGCCGGGTCTGCGCGTCGCGCCGCGCGGACCGCTCCCGGGTCTTCGCGCCGTACTGCGCGTCGCGCACCGCCGCGCCCCAGTCTGCGCATTGGTCAGCCGAGCGCGTCCACAGTCTCGACGAGCCAGCCGCGCACCCTCGCGTCGTGCTCGGCGAACCACTCGCCGGCGTATCCGCGCGGCACGGCCTCGACGGCCATGATGAGCGCGAGGTACGCGGCCCAGAGGCGCGCGCGCGTGCGCGCGGGGGCATCCGGCAGTGGTTCGTGCCCCGCCACCTCGAGATACGCGGCGCGGAATGCGGGCATCCGCGTCGATCGCCTCGGGCACCGGCTGGAACAGCGCCCGCGATGCGAAGTCGGCGGTCGGGTCGGCCCACATCGAACGCTCGTGGTCGATGATGCCCGTGATGCGCTCGCCGTCGACGAGCAGGTTGCCGTCCCACAGGTCGAAGTGCACGAGCGTCGGCTGCGTCAACTCGTCGAAGGCGACGGATGCCGCGGCCAGCCGCCCCCGCAGCACGCGCGGCTCCAGCGGCAGCACGACCCCGAACCGACGCGCATCGTCCAGCACGGCGTCGACCAGCACGACGTACGCCTCGCGAGCGGATGCAGCCTGCAACTCCTCGCGGAACGGATAGCCGAACACGCCGCCGGCGGCCTCGAGGTCGGCCCCCACGCGGTGCAGCGCGGCGAGCACGCGTCCGATCTCGGACGGCGCCACGCCGTCGACGCCCTGCACGCCCGGGAGTACGGTGACCACGATCGCTTCGCGCCCGTCGAGCGCGAACTCGGCGAGGAGGCGCGGCTGCGGCGCATCCGCCCGGCCGAGGGCGCGAAGCGCGAACCCCTCGGTGCGCAGCAGCTCGCGCTCGTGGGTGAGCCCGGCGGTGGGCGGCGGCGCGACCTTCGCGACCGCGGTGCGCCCGTCGGCGAGCGTGATGCGGGCGACGGCGTTGGCGAAGCCGCCGCCGAGCGGCTCGACCGACCGCACGGCCGAATGGCCGCCGGTCGTCGTGGCCCAGTGCTCGGCGACGCGAGTGAGCAGCTCGGGGGAGTCGTCGGTCACCCGCACACCCTATCGACGGTCGCCGAGGCACGCCGTGCAGGATCGTGAACCGGCCGTTCGCCCGAACGGCCGACGCCCGCCTGCACGGCGTGCGGTCGACGGACTAGGGCTTCACCGTCACCGTGATCGGCTTCGACTCCGTCGCGCCCGCGTGATTCGAGAACGCGATCACGAAGGTGTGCGTGCCCGCGGCGAGGCCCGTCACCGGGATCTCCACGTGCTGGGCCGAGGGCGTCGCGGGCACGAGCGTTCCGCTCGCGATCGCCTCGCCGTCTCGGCGCAGCTCCCACGCGTCGGCGTTCGTGCCCCACCAGAGGTTCGCCTCGAGCGTCAGATCGCCGTCGCCGTCCCAGTCCATGTTGCGGAGCACGGGACGCGCCGGCGCGGCATCCGTCACCTCGACCGTGAGCGGCTCGAGCTCGGTCACGCCGTAATTGTTCTCGAGTTCACCGCGGTACACGTAGGTGCCGTTCGGTCGATCCGCGAGCTCGACCGCTGCCGATTGCGCCTCGGGCGTGGCCGGTCTCCAGCGGCACGGTCGCGATCAGCGCGTCGTTCTCGTAGAGCCGGAACTCGCGCGCGTTGGTGCCCCACCAGAGATCCATGCGCACCTCGAAGTCGCCGTCCTCGAGCCCCGTCTCCCAGCCGCTCGTCGAGCTCAGCACGCCGGTGGCGGGCGCGCCCCCGGCCACGCAGGCCGCGTAGGCCTCTGGCCGCGGCGACCAGCGGAACCACTCGAAGGTCGCGTCGATCTCGGCTGCGCCCGCGGTGCCGCGGAACGCGTACGGTCCGACGTGGGTGAACGGCGTCTCGGCCATCGAGAACGCCCGGCCGTAGTCGCTGAAGCGGCGCCGTCGTACGAGACGCTCGGCTGGATCGAGACGCCGTCGCTCGTGAGTCGCAGCAACACGGTGTCGGCCTCGGGGACGGCCGGGGCGGCGGTGTCCTGGCGGTTGTTGCCGTTCAGGAACCGGACCACCTCGAGGGTCTTGCCGCCGGTGGCCTGGCCGAGGTCGAACTTGCCGTACACCGTGTCGGAGGCGTAGAGGAGCAGGCCGGCCTGCTGGAAGCGCTGCGACACGTCGATGTGCAGCTTCGTCGTGAGCTGCCAGGGCCCGTCGGGGAGTTCCTGCTGCGGGAGCGAGGCCGCGGCGACTCCGCCGACGTAGGTGGGGATGGTGAGCACGCCGTCGGCGACCGTGTGGCGGGCGCCGTCCTCCCGCACGAGCCGGTCCCAGTCGTCGGAGAGCGCGGTGCCGTCGAACTCGTCGGAGCCCTCGGCCGCACAGTGCTCGAACACCGGATCGGCGGGGTCGGCCGGCCAGGCGACGGGTTCGGGCTCGATGGGCGGTTGGGCGTCGGGGTCGTTCTTCGCGTAGGCGATGGTCGCGCCGAGCCGATCGCCCGACTCGTAGAACAGGTACACGTCCTCGCCCTCCTCGATGATCTCGGGGGCGGCGACGCGTCCGACGTCCTCGCCGATCCCGCTCGACCGGTGCAGGAGTTGTGCGGGGCCCACGTCGGTGAGGGTGGGGTCGATGGTGCGGGCCATGACATTGCCGGTGGAGTTGTGGTAGATCACGTAGAGCTGGTCGTCCCACTCCCAGAGATTGCCGCCCGACACGTTGCCGCCGTCGCCCGTGCCGGGTTCGACGACGGTGCCCGGCCGCACGGTCCAGGTGATGCCGTCGACCGACTCGGCGAGCTTGATGCGCCGGTGGTTGTCGGTGAAGTTGGCCATGTAGAACATGCCGTAGCGGTAGCCCGAGCCCGGGTCGGGATGCTCGAAGACGCGCGCGTAACTCGTCTCGATGACACCAGGGCCGCCCATCGCATTCGACACGACGACGTCGCCGTAGTCGAAGTGGATGCCGTCGCTCGAGGAGGCGTACCGGGTGACGGAGTTCTCACCGTGGAAGTACAGGAACAGTTCGCCGGCCTCGGCGTTCCAGATGGCGTCGGGGGAGGAGACGTGGGACACGTCGTAGTACGGCGCCCACTCGCTCGCGATGATGGGATTCGCTGCGTACTCCGTCCAGGGGCCGTCGAGGCTGTCGGCGTACATGAGCATGACCCCGGCGGGGGAGTCGTGCGGTGCAAGGTAGAGGTACCACTCGCCGAGCGGATCCTCGAGGTGCGCGCCCGCATGGAAGACGCTCGGGAAGATGAACTCGTTCGTCGGGTTGTAGACCATCTCGTCCTTGTCCGTGATCACCCCCTCGTACGCGAACTGGGGGAACGGCTCGGCCGCGGTGGCCGCCGGCACCACGGCGACCGGGGCGAGGGTGAGGGCCAGCGCCGCGAGCGCGGCGGTGGCGAGCGAGGCGCGGATGCGCCGGGTCGATGGCATGCGGTAGCTCCTTCGGTACGCGGACACCCGACTCCGGCGAGGTATCGTCGACGGGTCCCGGGCCCATCGGGGACAAATCTTCGGAATCGGGTTGCTAATGCGCATTAGCATCAGGTAGTGTCCACGCTAATGCGGATTAGCACCGCAGGACAAGACCCAGAGGGACTTCGATGACGACTTCCAGGACCCCGTCGCGGCGCATCACGCAGCGACGCATCGCCGAACTCGCCGGCGTCAGCCAGGCGACGGTCTCGCTCGTGCTGAACGACAAGGCCGACGGCGCCGCCCGCATCCCCGAGGAGACACGCGAGCGCGTGCTCAAGGTGCTGCGCGAGACCGGCTACGTGGCCGACCCGGCCGCGCGGCGCCTCGCGGGGGTGGGCAACAAGATCCTCGGCGTCTTCACCTATGAGCCCGCGTTCCCCACCGAGAGCCAGGACTTCTACGCGCCGCTGCTGAGCGGCATCGAGCAGGCGGCCGAGGAGCTCGGCTGCGACCTGCTGCTCTTCACGAGCGCGCCGGTGGTGAACGGCTCGCGCCGGCTCTTCCACGAGCACAACCGCCTGCGCCTGGCCGACGGATGCCTCCTGCTCGGTGTCGAGATGGACCACACCGAGCTCGAGCACCTCGTCGACGACGGATTCCCGTTCGTCGCGGTCGGCCGCCGCGACGTCGACGGGGTCCCCTATGTCGCCATCGACTACGCGAGCGGCACGGCCGACCTGGTCGGCCGGGCGTGGGAGCTGGGGCACCGGCGCTTCGCCTATCTCCACGTCGACAGCCTCGGCGAGTCGGTGCTCGACCGCCGCGCCGGCGTCGTCGGCGAGCTCGAGCGCCGTGGAGGGGCATCCGCTGTGCAACAGCTGCTCGCCATCCCGTCGCTCGGCGACGACCTCGAGCGCGACTGGGCCGCGATCCGCGCCTCGGGCGCGACGGTCGTGGTCGTCGAGCGGTCCGAGTGGGCGGTGCGCCTGCACGAGCTGGCCGCACGCGAGGGCGTCGAGGTGCCCCGCCGGCTCAGCATGATCGTGCTCTCCGAGCCCGGCCGCGGCGGAGGCTCCGTGGAGTTCACCCGGCTCAGCCCGCCGCGCATCGCGCTCGCGAGCGCGGCGACGAGCCTGCTCGCGCGCATCCTCGACCCCGACGACGAGGTGCGGCCCGACGAGCTGCGGCAGACCCTGCCGTGCCCGGCCGTGGCCGGCGTCACGCTCGTGGCGCCCGCGCCCGACGCGCCCGCTGGGACGGTCGAATGAGCGCCCCAACCACCCCGGTCGAACTGCGCACCGAGGTCCTCATCGCCGGCGGCGGCCTGGGCGGGGTCGCCGCCGCGCTCGGGGCCCTCGAGGCCGGGCGCGCCGTCGTGCTCACCGAGGAGTACCGCTGGCTCGGCGGCCAGCTCACGAGCCAGGCCGTGCCGATGGACGAGCACACGTGGATCGAGTCCTTCGGCGCAACCGCGCGGTACCGGGCCCTCCGCGACGGCATCCGCGACTACTACCGGCGCAGCTACCAGCTGACGGATGCCGCAAGGAGCGATCCCCACCTGAACCCCGGGGCCGGGCTCGTCGGCCGGGTCTGCGCCGAGCCCCTGGTCGGCGTCGCCGTGATCGAGTCGATGCTCGCCCCGTACCGGGCGACGGGGCGCCTCCGGATCCTGCAGCCGGCCGTGCCCGTCGCGGCATCCGTCGACCACGACCGCGTCGAGTCCGTGACCGTGCGGCACCTCGACGACGGCCGCGAGACCACCATCACGGCCGACTACGTGATCGACGCCACGGAGCTCGGCGACCTCCTGCCGCTCACCGGCGCAGAGTACGTGACCGGTTTCGAGTCGCGTCACGACACGGGCGAGCCGAGCGCGCCCGACGAGGCGCAGCCCGCCAACCAGCAGGCGATCAGCTGGTGCTTCGTCTTCGACCAGGTCGACGGCGACCACACCATCGACCGCCCCGCCGACTACGACGCCTGGCGGCGCGTGCAGCCCGACTTCTGGGGTGCGCCGATGATCTCGCTCACGGGACCCGACCCCCGCACGCTCGAGATCTCGACGCGCACGTTCACGCCCAACCCCGGTGCCGCCGACCACGTGGCCGACCAGCGCGCCGACGCCGGCGACCGGGAGCTCTGGACGTTCCGGCGCATCGTGGCACGCCACAACTTCCGCCCGGGCACGTACCCGAGCGACGTCGTGCTCGCGAACTGGCCGATGATCGACTACCTCGGCGGCCCGATCGTCGACGTGCCCGAGACGGTGCGCGCGGAGCGCGAGGCATCCGCCCGGCAGCAGTCGCTGTCGATGCTCTACTGGCTGCAGACCGAGGCCCCGCGGGCCGACGGCGGCACCGGGCACCCCGGCCTCCGCCTGCGCTCCGACCTCACGCAGGGGCCCGACGGACTGGCGATGGCGCCGTACATCCGCGAGTCGCGTCGCATCCTCGCCGAGACCACGGTGACCGAGCTCGACCTCTCGATCGCCGTGCACGGCGACGCGAGCCCTGCCGCCTTCCACGACAGCGTGGGCGTCGGGATGTACCGCATCGACCTGCACCCCTCCACGGGCGGCGACAACTACCTCGACCTGCCCTCGCGACCCTTCGAGATCCCCCTCGGAGCCCTGATCCCCCGACGGCTGGAGAACCTCCTGCCCGCGGGCAAGAACGTCGGTACCACCCACATCACCAACGGCGCCTTCCGGCTCCACCCGGTGGAGTGGAACATCGGCGAAGCAGCCGGCCGCCTCGCGGCCTTCTGCCTCGATCGTGCGTCCCGCCCCCGCGCGATCCGCACCAATCCGGAGCTCCTCGCGGAGTTCCAGACCCTGCTCACGAACGGAGGCGTCGAGCTGCACTGGCCGGCCGGCGTCTCGGGATACTAGGAGAAATCATGAGATCAGCAAGGGCGCTGACGGGTGTCGGATTCGCCGCCGCAGCAACGCTCGCACTCGCGGGCTGCGCGGCCGGAGAGGCACCCGCCTCAACACCGTCGGACATCGAACTGCGGATGACGGTGTGGACCTCGAACGAGGACCACCTCGCGTTGTTCGACTCGATCGCCGACGCGTACATGGAGGACCACCCCGAGGTCACCGACATCACCTTCGACCCGCTGCCGTTCGAGGACTACACGACCACGGTCACCACCCAGATCGCAGGCGGCAGCGCCCCCGACCTCGCGTGGATCCTCGAGAACGCGGCGCCCGACTTCGTGGACTCGGGCGCGCTGCTGCCGCTCGACGAGACCCTCGAGGCCACGGAGGGGTACGAGTTCGACGACCTGTCGGAGAGCGCCACCGCGCTCTGGCACGACGAGTCGGGCGCCCTCGTCGCCTACCCGTTCTCGACCTCGCCGTTCGTGATGTTCGCGAACGACGACCTCCTGCGCTCCGCCGGGCTCCCGACCTCGGCCGAGATGCAGGCGAACGGCGACTGGAACTGGGAGGGCGTCTCCGAGGCGGGAGCCGCGGTGCACGCGTCGACCGGCAAGGCCGGCTTCGTGATCCGCGACTTCGACTACGTCACGTGGGACAACTTGGCCTCCGTCTGGATGGGCTGGGGCGCGGCGCCCTGGAGCGAGGACGGCACGCAGTGCACGTTCGACTCGCCCGAGATGACCGAGGCGTTCGAGTTCCTGCACGACGCGGCGTTCACGTCGCAGTCGATGCCGGGCCCGGGCACCACCGCCGACTTCTTCGCCGGCGAATCGGCCTTCACCGTCACGCAGATCTCCCGCGCGTCGCTGCTCACGGGCGGCTTCGCGTGGGACCTGCTCCCGCTGCCCGAGGGGCCGGAAGGCGAGTACTCGATGGTCGGCCAGGCCGGCATCGGGGTGCTCGCCGACGGGGAGAACGCCGACGCCGCCGCCGACTTCCTCGCGTTCTTCACCAACCCCGAGAACTCCAAGGAGCTCGCGCAGTACTTCCCGCCGCCCCGCGAGTCGCAGCTGAACGTCGAGACGCTCGCCGCGACGAACCCGACGCTCACGCCCGAGCAGATCGAGGACGTCGTGATCCCCGGCATCGAGACCGGTGTCACGCGGCCGAGCCACACCGACTCGGCCGAGATCGGCCAGGAGGTGCGCTCGGCGCTCGACGCCGTCTGGGTTCCCGACGCCGACATCCCCGCCGCGCTCGAAGGCGTCTGCACCGCCATCGACCCGCTGTTGGGCTAGGAGGGCGACGCCCATGGCCGACGCCACCGTGACGACTCCCGGCCGGGCACCAGCCCGGCCGGGGGTCGCCCCGACCCGCGACCCGCGGTCCCGCCGACGGCGGTGGGTGCCGAGCTACGCCACCCGCGACCAGCTCACGGGCTACCTGTTCATCGCGCCGCAGTTCGTCGGCATCGTGCTCTTCGTGCTCGTGCCGCTCGTGCTCATCTTCTGGTACTCGTTCAACGAGTGGAACGTGCTCGCCGGCACCTTCCGCTTCGTCGGCACCGAGAACTTCGAGAAGCTCATGGCCGACCCGAAGCTCGCGCCCGTGCTGGCGGCCACCGGGATCTTCTCGGCGGGGCTCGTGGTGCTCAACCTCGGCCTCGCGCTGTTCCTCGCCGTGCTGCTGAACCGTCGCATCCGCGGCATCACGGTGTTCCGCACCGTCTTCTTCTCGCCGGTCGTCGTCTCGCTCGTGGCGTGGACGATCGTGTGGAGCTTCCTCCTCCAGGACAACGGCGGCATCAACGGCCTCCTGCAGATGGTCGGCATCGACGGGCCCAACTGGCTCCGCGAGGGGCCGACCGCCATGGCGTCGGTCATCGTCGTGCAGGTCTTCAAGAACGTCGGACTCAACATGGTGCTGTTCCTCGCCGCGCTCCAGGGCGTGCCGCAGGAGGTGCAGGAGGCCGCGCGCATGGACGGCGCATCCGACCGCGCGCTCTTCTGGCGCATCACCGTGCCGCTGATCTCGCCGACGATCCTGCTCACATCGATCATCACGATCGTGGGTTCGCTGCAGGTGTTCGCCCAGATCGCGGTGCTCACGCAGGGCGGGCCCGGCATCTCGACGACCGTGCTCGTGTACTACCTCTACCAGCAGGCGTTCGACTTCCATCACTTCGGGTACGGATCGACGCTCGCCATCCTGCTGTTCGCGATCGTGCTCGTGCTGACGATCGCCCAGTGGCAGCTTCGCCGGAGATGGGTCTTCTATGAGAACTGATGCGATCGCCCTGAACACGGGGCCGGATGCCGCAGCCGAGCAGGTCGTGGACGTGATGGCGCGGCCCGTGCTCGATGTCGACGCCGCCCTCCGGGAACCGCCGCGCGACGAGCGCGCCGGACGCGGACGCGCCCACCCGAACCCGTGGCGCAAGGTCCTGCTGTACGGCCTGCTGCTGGTGCTCTCGGTGCCGTTCGTCTTCCCGACCTGGTGGATGGTCACCTCGTCGCTGAAGCCCATCAACGAGATCTTCGCCTTCCCGCCCGAGTTGTGGCCGTCGAACCCGACGCTCGACGGGTACATCGAGGCGTTCACGGTGCAGCCCTTCGCGCGCCAGTACTTCAACTCGATGTACATCGCCGTGCTGGTGACCGCGGGCACGATGCTGTTCTCGTCGATGGCGGGGTACGCGTTCGCGCGGATCCGGTTCCGCGGCCAGGGCGTGCTGTTCCTCATCGTGCTGACGGGACTCCTGATCCCCGCCGAGGTCACGATCGTGCCGCTCTTCCAGCTCTTCAACCAGTGGGGCATGATCGACACGCACTGGCCGCTCATCCTCGTGAGCACCTTCGGTGCGCCGAGCGTGCTGGCGACGTTCATCATGCGGCAGTACTTCATCACGCTGCCGGTGGAGCTCGAGGAGGCTGCCCGCATCGACGGGCTCGGCCGCTGGCGCATCTACTGGTCGATCGCCCTGCCGCTCAGCCGCTCGGCGCTCGCCGCGGTCGCGATCTTCACGTTCCTGCACGTGTGGAACCTCTACCTCGAGCCCACGGTGTACCTGCAGACGCCCGAGCTGTTCACACTCCCGCAGGCGCTGACCCGCTACACCGACGCGTACGGCGGCGAGATGTGGAACACGCAGCTCGCCGCCGCCACGCTCACGGCGCTGCCCGTGCTCATCGTGTTCGTCTTCGCGCAGAAGCAGTTCGTGGAGGGGCTCGCGCAGACCGGGCTGAAGGGCTGAGAGCGCGGCGCCGGGCCGGCGGAGGCGCAGGCCGAGCGATCGCACGGCCGCCGCGACGTAGGCTTGACGGGTGAATTCCACGCCCCTTCCCCGCGTCCGCCCACGCCGCCTCCGCGAGACCGCCGCCATGCGACGACTCGTGTCCGAGACCCGCCTGCACCCGGCCGAGCTCGTGCTGCCGGTCTTCGTGCGCGAGGGCGCGAGCGCCCCGGTTCCGATCGCCTCGATGCCGGGCGTCGTGCAGCACTCGCTCGAGAGCCTGCCGCAGGCGGTGGCGGATGCCGCTGACGCCGGCGTCGGCGGCGTGATGCTGTTCGGCGTGCCCGAGGTGCGCGACGCACGCGGCTCCGGCGCCACCGACCCCGACGGCATCCTCAACGTCGCCACACGCGTCGCCGTCGAGGCATCCGCGGGCCGGCTCGTCGTGCAGACCGACCTGTGCCTCGACGAGTTCACCGACCACGGGCACTGCGGCGTGCTCGACGATCGCGGCCGCGTCGACAACGACGCGACGCTCGAGCGATACCGGGCGATGGCCCTCGAGCAGGCCCGCGCCGGCTCCGCAGCTCCTGGGCCTCTCGGGCATGATGGACGGCCAGGTCGCCGCCGTGCGCGACGCCCTCGACGACGGCGGCCACACGGACACCGCGATCCTCGCGTACTCGGCGAAGTACGCGAGCGCTTTCTTCGGCCCGTTCCGCGACGCCATCGAGTCGAGGCTCGAGGGCGACCGCCGCTCGTACCAGCTCGATCCGGGTAACCGCCGTGAGGGGTTGCGCGAGGCGCTCATCGACATCGAGGAGGGCGCGGACATCGTCATGGTGAAGCCGGCGGGCAGCTACCTCGACGTGCTCGCCGACGTCGCCGCGGCATCCGAGATCCCGGTCTGGGCCTACCAGGTGTCGGGGGAGTACGCCATGATCGAGGCCGCCGCCGCGCACGGCTGGATCGACCGCAAGCGCGCCGTGATCGAGTCCGTCCGCGGCATCCGTCGCGCCGGCGCCGACGCCGTGCTCACCTACTGGGCCGTCGAGCTCGCCGACTGGATCCGCGGCGGGGACCTCGCGTGAACGCGCCCACCAACGACGAGCTCTTCGCCCGCGCGCAGGCGGCGATCCCCGGCGGCGTGAACTCGCCGGTGCGCGCGTTCCGCTCGGTCGGCGGCACCCCGCGCTTCCTCGTGTCGGCCAAGGGCCCGTACGTCACCGACGTCGAGGGCCGCGAGTACGTCGACCTCGTGGCCGGCTGGGGTCCCGCGATCCTCGGGCACGCCGACCCCCGCGTGATCGAGGCCGTCACGGATGCCGCGCGCCGCGGCCTCTCGTTCGGGTCGTCGACGCCCGCCGAGACCGAACTGGCCGAACTCGTCGAGGCCGCGCGTCGCGCCGGTGGAGCGACTCCGCCTCGTGTCGACCGGCACGGAGGCGACGATGAGCGCCATCCGTCTCGCGCGCGGCTTCACCGGCCGCGACCTGCTCGTGAAGTTCGCCGGCCACTACCACGGCCACTCCGACGGGCTCCTGGCCGAGGCCGGCTCGGGGCTCGCCACGTTCGCGCTGCCGGGCTCCGCCGGCGTGCCCGCCGACATCGCGGCGCTCACGCTCGTGCTGCCCTACAACGACCTCGAGGCCGTGCGCGCCGCGTTCGACGAGCACGGCGACCGCATCGCCGCCGTCATCGTCGAGGCCGCCGCGGCGAACATGGGCGTGGTGCCGCCCGAGCCCGGCTTCAACCGTGCGCTCGTCGAGCTCGCGCACGCGAACGGCGCGCTCGTGATCTCCGACGAGGTGCTCACCGGCTTCCGCGTCTCGGCGGCCGGCTGGTGGGGCATCGAGCGGGGCACCGACGGCGAGTACACGCCCGACCTGCTCGACCTTCGGCAAGGTCATCGGCGGCGGCATGCCCGTGGCCGCGCTCGGCGGACGCGCCGACATCATGCAGCAGCTCGCGCCGCTCGGCCCGGTCTACCAGGCGGGCACGCTCTCGGGGAACCCGGTCGCGGTCGCCGCCGGCGTCGCGACCCTCAGGGCAGCGGATGCCGCGGTCTACGCGCACCTCGACGCCACTGCCGCGACGATCAGCGCCGCCGTCTCCGACGCGCTCGCCGCCGAGGGCGTCGCCCACGCCGTGCAGCGGGCGGGCAACCTGTTCAGCTTCGTGTTCGGCGAGGACGTGGCATCCGGGGTGCGCGACTACGCGGGCGTGCAGCGGCAGGAGGCGTGGCGGTACCCGCCGTTCTTCCACGCGATGCTCGATGCGGGTGTCTCGCTCCCGCCGTCGGTGTTCGAGGCGTGGTTCGTGACGGCCGCGCACGACGACGCGGCCATCGGCCGGATCGTGGACGCGCTCCCGGCTGCGGCGCGGGCCGCGGCATCCGCCGAGGCGGGCTCGGAGCGACTGCGGGTTGAGGGCCGGCGCAGCGGGCGTCTCGAAACGCGGCGCTCGCGGGCGGGGTTTCGAGGCGGGGTTTCGAGCCGCCTGCGGGTTGAGGGCCCGCGCAGCGGGCGTCTCGAAACCAGCTGCTCGCGGGCGGGGTTTCGAGACGGCGCTGCGCGCCTCCTCAACCCGCAGAACAGGGTTTCGAGACGGCGCTGCGCGCCTCCTCAACCCGCAGAGGGGGGTTTCGAGACGGCGCTGCGCGCCTCCTCAACCCGCAGCGCAGCCAAACCGTTACGCCATTGTGGGGTGGCGACGCGGCGGGCGACGGTCGGCTCGGGCAGGATGGAACCATGGCCAAGCTTCGCGTGCACAACGACCGGATCGAGGTACACCTCACCCCGGCCGAGAAGACGCTGGCGCTGCGCTCCGACGACATCGTCGTGCAGCGCGACGACATCCGCTCGGCGACCGTCACCGACGACCCGTGGGTGTGGATCCGCGGCATCCGCAAGTCGTGGCACCGAGATCCCGCTCGTCGTCGCCGTCGGGGTCTGGAAGTACCACGGCGGCACCGACTTCGTGATCGTGAAGGGCAAGCGGCAGGCCGTCGTGCTCGAGCTCGCCGCCGGCGAGTTCACGCGCATCATCCTGAGCACCAACCACTCGGCCGCGCTGATCGACCGCCTGAAGATCGTGGAGCCGCCGACCGACGCCGAGGCGCACCCCGCCGAGTAGGCAGGCCGCCGCCGGCGCGGGATGGCACCGCGGTGTTCACGGGTTCCGACCGTGATCCGCGCGAGGGAACGTCGAATGCTCCGCGTCGATCGGGTGGCAGCTCGTCGCACTCCCTCCAACTGGGGGGCAGACGTGCCGCGCGACGAGGAGTAGAACTGAGTTCATCTAACCCGAGGAGACCTCAGTTTCACGTCGAGGTCTCACAGCGCCGCGACGATGCGGTGCGCATCAGGCGGGATCGACGCCATCCCGACGGGACCCCGCCCACCCATCCACGTCGCCCCCGACCTCACCCATACCCACTGGAACTTCGTTGTCCCGACGAATTCGCCGAATGCCCGTTCGGCCCTCCCGCCCACCGACTCGCCGCGCCATGCGAGTCGCCGGGACCTCGTCGGCGCCCGCCTCCGGACTCGCGTCCGGCCCGCGGCCGCCCACGACGGACGAGCCTGCCGTCCCCTCCGAACACGCCCCATCGGCGTCCCAAGCCGCCGCGATGGGGGAACGGGCACCAGCCCAGTTGCCCTCGAACCCCGTCGCGGCCCCCTCCGAACCGCCCGCCGGTACCGCCTCGACGGAGTGACCCGGACGTCACGAGATCGCCACGGGCACGCTTACGGCACGCCTACACGTACGCGCCGGCGGTGCTGAGGACCGGTGCGCTCATCGCGGGGGCATCGCCGGGGAGCGTCGTGGGGGTACGCCGGAGCGCGAGGTACTCGACGGGCCCGCGGACGAGATACCGACGTGCGAGGCGTCGCGGCTCGAGCCCGAGCCGCCACGCCCACTCGAATCCGTGGTCGGCGACCCACCTCGGAGCACGACGGATCCGCCCGGAGAGGAAGTCGACGACGGCACCGAACGCGAGGAGCACCTGCGCGCCGGTCAGCGGGCCGTACTGCTCGATCCAATGCTCCTGTCGCGGCTTGCCCAGGCAGACGACGAGCACGTTCACGCCACGCGCCGCGATCTCGCCGGCGATCGCGCGGCATGCCGTCGTCGTCGGCCAGCTCGGTCGGCGCGGGCGCCCAACAACCGACGAGCCGCAACGACGGATGGCGCACCGCCAGCCGCGGCACCAGCAGCGCATGCGTGTCGGTGAATCCGCCGAGGAAGCCGACGGTGGCGCCGGTGCGCTCGGCGCCGGTGAGGATCGGATCGATGAGGTCGCTGCCCGCGAGCCGGGGCCAGGAGACATGCGTGGCGCGGCTCGCGGCGGCCGCGATCGGCGCGCCGTCGATGAGGTGGAGCCACTCCACGGGCGCGAACGCGCCGTCGTCCAACGGCGCCCCGTGGCCGTCGCCGGCGTTGCCGAAGTGGTACAGGTGGTCGAGGTTCACGGATGCGACGCCGAGGGGCCTGGCGGCGGCATCCGTGGACCTCGAGCTGATCAGCTCGAGCGCGTCCTGCTGGCGGAGGAGATCGACGGGGGAGCCGCAGAGCCGGATGCGTTTCGTCATGCCCGGCGCCCCCCTCAGTACGCGCCGACGGGGTGGAGCACGACGTGGACCGTGCGCCAGAGCAGCATGAGGTCGCCGATGAGCGACCAGTTCTCGATGTAGTGCAGGTCGAGGCGTACGCTCTCCTCCCAGTCGAGGTCGGAGCGCCCGCTCACCTGCCACGGACCGGTGAGGCCGGGTTTGAGGTAGAGGCGGCGACGCACGTGCGCGTCGTATCCGTCGACCTCGCACGGCAGTGGTGGACGTGGCCCCACGAGGCTCATGTCGCCGACCAGGACGTTCCAGAGCTGGGGGAGCTCGTCCAGCGAGTACTTGCGGAGCACTCGGCCGACCGCGGTGACCCTCGGGTCGTTCCGCAGCTTGAACTGGATCCCGTTGCCCTCGTCGCGGTCGAGCAGGGCGGCGAGGTCACGCTCCGCCGTCACGGTCATCGACCGGAACTTGAGCATCGTGAACCTGCGCCCGCCGCGCCCGATCCGTTCCTGCGCGAAGATCGCGCCACCGGGGCCGTCGATGTGCACGGCGATGGCGATGGCGAGGAGGAGCGGTGCGAGGAGCACGAGACCCACGCTGGAGCCGAAGATGTCGAGCGCGCGTTTCGCGAGGTGCTTGCCGCCCTCGAACCGCGGGATGTCGACGTGCATGAGCGGAAGGTCGTCGATGATCTGGACGTGGATCCGCGGCCCGGCGATCTCGGTGAGTCGCGTGGCGAGCACGAGCTCGATCGTGGTGCCCTCGAGCTGCCAGCTCAGCTGCCGCACGAAGTCGCAGCCGCCGGATGTCGCGCCCGCGACGATCACGGCCTGCGCGTCGACGCGACGGGCCGCGGCCACGACCTCCGCCGAGGCGCCGACGACGGGGATCGTCGGGTCCCCGGGGAGGGTGGTGGCGCGTTGTCCCGGCGCATCGAGCGCGACGCCGGCCACGGCGTACACGGCGGGCTTCGCGCTCATGCGCCGGATGACTTCGTTCACCTCGACGACGTCGCCGACGACGACCGCGCGGGGGAGCTCTCGGCCCGCCCTCCGTTCGAGGTTGAGCCACCGGCGCCACTCCCAGCGTCCGAGCAGCAGCAGCGGGATGCCGAGGATGCAGGTGGCCAGGAGGTACGCGCGCGGCGCCGTCATGTCGAGGCTCAGGAAGATCAGCCCGATGACGCCGACCGCGGTCGTGCTGGCGCCGATCATGCGCTTGTACTCGTCGGCGCCGACGGCGAACAGGCGCTCATCCCGCGTGTGGAAGAGGGCTAGGGCCGCGATCCAGACGGCCGCTGCGACCACGATCGCCGGAATCACCGTGGCCGTCGGGGGAGTGGACTCGCCGACCAGGAGGAGCGACAGGGGAAGCGCCCAGATCGCGGAGGCCACGACGACGAGGACGTCGCAGGTGACGAGCTGCGCGCGATATCGCGCCGACCAGCTCGGCCGTGGAGCCCCCGCGGGGTCGGCGGGTGCCGCGAGTGTCTCGGGTGCCATGGGGGTCGCGTCGGGTGCCCTGGGGGTCGCGGCGGGTGCGCTGGGGCTCGCGGCGGGTGCGCTGGGGCTCGCGGCGGGTGCGCTGGTGGTCGCGGCGCGGGCGGTGCGGACGGGGGCGGGAGCCGAGACGACGCGGAGGTGCCTCGGCGGGCGGTTGGGGAGCGAGCGGTCGGGGGCGAGCTCGGCGGCTTCGGTCATGGCCGGCACCGGCTTCGCTGGTGGGCGGCTGGGATCGGGTCGTCGGGCTCGGGCTGGATCAATGCGGCACCGTGGATGGAGACGCAGCGTCTCGCATCCACGGTGCGCGCCGGGGGCGCGGTCATGGGGAGTGCCTCGGGTGAGCAGCCCGCATGTGGGCAGAGTCGGGTTGGTGGTCGAACCACTGGTTCGATCGTCACAGCCCAGTCGCGACCTTCGGATGTCGCGTCGTGTATTTCGTCCAGACGACCGTCGGGCGAACCTCGCGCGCCGCGGTGCCCAGTTTCCGCGGCTCGACGAGCCGTCGAGTGCGACCCTACCCGCGTCGTTCCCGTGCCGACATCACCCATTCGGGGGTGAGGATTCCTCAGATTATCGGTCGATGAGTGGATTCGGCGCCGCCCGGAGCACGGCGTGGCATCCGTGTCGGGTCAGGCGAGCGCGAACAGCACGAACCCGATGAGCGGCAGCGTGCCCTGGATGAGCGCGGCGCGCACGTACCCGCGGCCGGTCGTCGTGAGCACGAGGGCGGCGAGCACCATGCAGGCCGTGGTGAACAGCACGAGGGTCTTGCCGACGTCCATCGCGCCCGCCCAGTAGAGCACGAGTCCGAGCGCCGCGCCGATGCCGAGGAACAGGTTGTAGAAGCCCTGGTTGTAGGCCATCGGGCGCGTGATGTCGGCGGCCGCCTGGTCGGCCACGCCGAAGCGCTTCCACGTCGCGGGGCGCGTCCACCACACGCTCTCCATCAGGAAGATGTAGCCGTGCAGCAGCGCGGCGAGGGCGACGACGATGCTCGCGATGACGGCCATGGCGCGATCGTACCGGTGCGGTGCACGACGCGACCCGGCGGCACGCCCGCGCACGCGCGGCGCCGGCGCACCGTCACGGTCATGGCGCCGGGATCAGGGCGCGGACGGTTCCTCGCGCTCCACGGTGACCGGCACGCCGAGGAAGGTCTCCACCAGCGCCGCGGATGCCGCGAGCGCCCGCTCCTCGGCACGCGAGAGCCGCCGCCATGGCACGATCCGCACGGTCGCACGCCCCGCCTGGAGGACCGGCGCCCAACGGCCGGCCATCACGCCGTCGACCATCAGCGCGTGCAGCGGGAACTCGGGGTGCACGGCGTCGGCACGACCCGGCGGCAGGAGGTAGGCGCGAGGCGCGGCGTAGCCCATGATGTACTCGTCGTACGCCTGGAGCAGGTCGATCACGTCGCGCTGTGCAGGCCCGGGCGAGCGCGCCTCCGCCCCGGCCACGGATGCCGCATCGAGCACGTGAGGCGTGCCCTCGACGTCGATCCACTCGAGGCGCCCATCGCCCGCCAGTTCGGCGGCGTCCGCGAACGCCGCGCGGGTGTCGCCGAGCGTGAACCCCGACCACGCCGCGAAGTCGCGGTCGGTCACGGGACCGCGCGAGGCGATGAACCGGGCGGCGAGTTCGGCGAGCGCCTCCTCGCGCGGGCGCGGGGCCGACGGCGGCACGCGTTCGTCGAACGCGGCGTAGGTGCGCTGCTTTCCCGCGTTGGCCCCGCTGATGGCGACGCGCTCGAGCTCGGCCATCATCAGGAGGTAGGTGAACGCGAGGCCGGTGAGCGGCAGCCCGCCCGCTTCGAGTGCCGCGCTGAGCTCGGCGCGCGTGCGGTGCCCGCCCTCGAGCGAGGCCGCCACGATCCCGAGCCCGCGAGTGCCGGTGTCGCCCTCGAGCCCCAGGCGGCGCACGTAGGTGCGGCTCGCCCCGTAGACCCGCTCCGCGGAGACCTCCATGATCCAGCGCGCGTCGTCGGGGTGCAGGAAGTGCCACGTGGGGCGCAGCACATGGGTGCGCAGGATCTCTCCCGCGTCGAGGGCAGCGGCGACGGATGCCGCATCCGGTCGCCGTTCCAGCGGTACGCGCGCGGCGAGCCCCCACTGCGCGGGCACGAACTCCTGCGCCTGCACCGCGCCGAACCGGCGCACCACCTCGGGCGCCGAGGCGTCGAACGGGCCACGCAGGCCCTGCACGCGCAGCCGGAGCTCGCGCAGCGTCGCGAGGTCCACCGCTACGTCACGTCCCTCCGCCAGGTGGTGGCACCGCCGATGATCGTCGCGACGAGGCCGATGCCGAGCAGCACGAGGCCGCCCTGCCACCAGTCGAGCGTCTCCGCCGCGCCAACCGACGCGAGGGTGTAGAAGGAGGCGCCCACGAGCGCGTCGCTCGCCGCGCCGGGCAGGAACTGCCCGATGTTCGCGGTGACGTCGTTGAGCGACGCTGCGATGCGCAGGATCGGCTCGACGAACTGCGTGAAGGCGAGCACGATGACGATCGCGGCGACCTGGTTCGGCACGAGGGAGCCGAGCCCCACGCCGATCGTGGCCCAGAGGGCCATCGCCAGCACGCCGCGCCCGATCAGCGCCCACGTCTCGGGTTCGCCGAGCGCGGTGTCGAGCCCGAACGCCGCGAGGGCGGCCGCGCCGGTGCCCACCGAGGTGAGGAACGCGATGACGCCGAAGCCGGCGCCCACGATGAGCTGCGACACGAACTTGGCGCCCAGCACCGTCGAGCGGTGCGGTTCGGCGAGGAACGTGGGCGTCAGCGTCTTGTGCCGGAACTCGCCCGTGACGGCGAGCGCGCCGAGCAGCACGGGGAACACGTACCCGATCGAGGAGGCGAAGCTGTAGACGAGCGGGGCCAGTTGCATGCCGGGCGGGATCTGGGTGTTGCCGGCGTTGGCCGCGGCATCCGGATTCTCGATGGCCCACCCGAGGAATGCGCCGAATCCGCCGGCGAGGAACGCCACGTAGGCGACCAGCAGCAGCGCGAGGAGCCACCACATGCGGGTCGTGAAGACCTTCTCGAACTCGGAGGCGATCGCGCGGAGCACCGACATCACTCCTCACCCCCGTTGGCGTCCACCGGCGAGCGGCCGTCGCCGTTCACGAGCGAGAGGAACGACTCCTCGAGCCCGGACTTCAGTTGATGCAGGGCGAGGAGCTCCACCTCGCCGACGAACGCGGCGTGGCCGACTCGGCCCGGGTCGGGTTCGACGACGATGAATCCGTTCCGGGCCCTCGGTGTACTCGAGACCCGCCTGGTCGAGCGCCGCCGCGAGCCGCAGCCGGTCGGGGGCGTCGACGACGGTGCGCGGCGCCGCCTCGAGCTCGAGACTCGTCAGGGGACCGCTCTTCACGAGCCGGCCGCGCGAGATGATCACCACGTCGTCGACGCTCTGCTGCACCTCGCTCAGCAGGTGCGAGCTCACGAGCACCGTGCGGCCCTCGTGGGCCAGGTTCCGCAGGAACCCGCGGATCCACTTGATGCCCTCGGGATCGAGGCCGTTGATCGGCTCGTCGAGCACGAACACGCCGGGGTCGCCGAGCAGGGTGTACGCGAGCGACAGGCGCTGGCGCATGCCGAGCGAGTAACCGCCCACACGTCGGTCGGCGAACTCCGAGAGGCCGACCCGCGCCAGCACCTCCGGCACGCGGGCGCCCGGCAGCCCCGCCGCCGTGGCGTGGACCTTGAGGTGGTTCGTCGCCGTGCGGCCGGGATGGAAGTTCGCGTCGAGCGCCGCCCCCACCGTCGCCAGCGGCTCCGGCAGGTCGCGATACGGCGTGCCGGCGAACGTCGCGGTGCCGGCGCTCGCGCGCACCGAGCCCGAGCAGCACCCGCAGGGTCGTGGTCTTGCCGGCCCCGTTCGGGCCGAGGAACCCGGTGACCCGGCCGGGCTCGACCGTGAAGCTGAGGTCGTCGACCGCGGTCACCTGGCCGAACTGCTTGCTGAGCCCCGAGATCTCGATGGGGATGCCGCTCTTCATGCGCACTCCTCACGTGGGGGCAGAGCAGAACCGCGATGGGCCGCGCCCCCGCACGGCCCAGGCGATGGCAACTGCCACAGGTGTCACCCTAGCGACGGAGCCGGGCGCGGGGCATCCGCCGTGCGGCGGATTCGCGTCGGTCCTGCGGGCCCGGCGCCGAGCATCGAGCGGATGCCGCGGGGCGGCGCCGTCGACGCGTCAGTTCAGCGGGCGGACGCCGCCGGGCAGCACGCCGCCCCCGTACAGTCCGGTCGCGAGGTCCTGCAGGGCGCCGAGCGCGACGCGCTGGGAATAGGGGCCGTAGGAGAGACGGGCCACGCCGAGCTCCTGCAGCCGCGCCGGCGGCGGGATGGCGGGCACGCCGATGACGCTCACCCGGAGCTCGCCGATGCCGGCGACGAGCTCGGCCACCACGTCCTCGCCGAAGGCGCCCGGAACGAACACGCACGTCGCGCCCGCGTCGAGGTAGGCGCGGCCGCGCTCGATCGCGTCGGCGACCCACACGTCGCGCGGGCGATCCCTGCCGCGCAGGAAGGCGTCGGTGCGCGCGTTCAGCGCGAAGGGCACGCCCTCGGCGTCGGCCGCACCGACGGCGGCCTCGACGGCGGCGACGGACTCCGCGAGCGGCTTCAGCTGGTCCTCGAGGTTGGCGCCCACGATGCCCTCGCCGATGGCACGGCGGATGGTCTCGCCGGGGTTCCCGTAGCCCGCCTCGAGGTCGGCGCTGACGGGAACGTCGACGGCGCGTGCGACGCGACCCGCCATGTCGAGCATGAGCTCAGCGGGGATCTGCTCGCCGTCGGGGTAGCCGAACGTCGCCGCGATCGAGTGGCTCGCCGTCGCGAGCGCCCGCGTCTCGGGCAGGGCGGCGACGGCCTTCGCGCTCGCGACATCCCACACGTTCACCACCTGGAGGAGCTCGGGTGCGGTGTGCAGGCGGCGGAGTTCGGCGGCGGTGTCGGCGATGGTCATCTGCTCAGCCTATGGCGGCGGCGAGCCCGTCGAGCAGGCGCTCGACGTCGGAGGCATCCGTATACGGCGCGAGTCCCATGCGCAGGCCGCCGGCGTCGCCGAGGCCGAGATGGCGCGACGCCTCGAGGGCGTAGAAGTTGCCCGAGGGGGCGAGCACGTCGCGCTCGGCGAGCGAGCGGGTCAGGTCGGATGCGTCGTGGCCCTCGAACGTGGCGAGGAGCGTCGGCGTGCGTCGAGCGGCGCGCGACCAGAGGGTGACGCCCGGGAGCGCGGCGAGACCCTCCTCGAGCTGGGCGCGCAGCGCCTCCTCGTGCTCGTGGAGGGACGCGTAGGACGCGGCGAGCCGCTCGCGCCGGGACTCCGCCGCCTCCGCCGCATCGGGGTCGAGCCCCGCGAGCACGTCCACCGCGGCGGTGACCCCCGCGAGCACCTCGTACGGCAGCGTGCCGAACTCGAAGCGCTCGGGCACCACGTTCGTGGCCGGCAGCAGCTTGTCGGGCGTGATCGTCTCGAGCAGGCCGGGCCGGGCGGCGAGCACCCCGCAGTGCGGACCGAGGAACTTGTACGGCGAGCACACGAAGAAGTCGGAGCCGAGCTCCTCGACGTCGGGGAGCTCGTGGGCGGTCAGGTGCACGCCGTCCACGAACACCATGGCGCCCGCGTCGTGCGCGACCGCCGCGATCGTCGGCACGTCGGGCCGCGTGCCGATGAGGTTCGACGCGCCGGTCACGGCGACCACGCGCGTCCGCTCCGAGAGCACGGCGGTCACGGCATCCGTCGCGAGCTCGCCCGTCTCGGGGTCGAAGTCGGCCCACCGAACGGTCGCCCCCGTGCGCTCGGCCGCCTGCACCCACGGCCGCACGTTCGCGTCGTGGTCGAGCCGCGTGACGACGACCTCGTCGCCCGCGCCCCAGTCGCGGGAGAGGTGCCGCGAGAAGTCGTACATGAGCTGGGTGGCGCTGCGCCCATGCACGATGCCGCGCGGATGCGTCTCGAGCAGGTCGGCCATCGCGAGCCGGAACCCGTGCACCGCCGCCTCGGCGCGCTCCTCGGACTCGCCGATCGTGCCGCGGTTCGAGAGCGGCCCGGTGAGCACGGATGCCACGGCCTCGCCGACCGCACGCGGCGTCTGCGTGCCGCCGGGCCCGTCGAAGTGCGCCCACCCGCTCTCGAGCGAGGGGAACAGCGAACGGATGCGCGCGACGTCGTAGGCCATGCGGGAAGCCTAATCACGCCGACCCCGTGCGACGACCGGGCTAGCATGCACTCATGGGCGGGGTGGGTGCCGAGGCATCCGGTACGACGACGGAGCGAGCGACGTCCGAGGCGGTGCCACGGCGCCGGTTCTCGTTCAGCGCGTTGCTCGACGGCTTCTTCTTCGTGTTCGCCGGCCTCGCTGCGATCTGGCTGGCATGGTTGCTGTTCACCGAGTCGTTCACCTTCGGCTGGTGGGGCATCCTCGGCTTCGTCCTCTTCTGGGCGCTGCTCGCGTACCTCGTGCTGCCGCGCCTGCACCGCATCCTCACCACCATCTACGTGCCCGACTACTTCATCGGCCGAGCCCGCACGAGCGACGGGCTCCTCGGCGACCCGGTGAACCTCGCGGTGCTCGGCGACGAGGAGCAGTTGCACACCGCCATGACCGAGGCGGGCTGGACTCGCGCCGACGAGGTCACGATGGCCTCGAGCTGGCGCATCATCACGTCGACCGTCACGCGTCGCAGCTACGACGAGGCACCCGTGAGCCCGCTCTTCCTCTTCGGTCGGCAGCAGGATGCCGCCTACCAGCAGGAGGTGGCGGGCAATCCCGCCAAGCGGCATCACGTGCGCTTCTGGCGCTGCCCCGACGGGTGGCTCCTGCCGGGCGGCTCGCGGGTGGACTGGCTCGCGGCCGGCACGTTCGACCGGGCGGTGGGCTTCTCGCTGTTCACCCTGCAGGTCACGCACAAGATCGACGCCGAGACCGACATCGAGCGCGACCACATCGTGGAGACCCTGCGTGCGTCGGATCCCGCCGTGAAGGTGGACGTGCTGAAGGACTTCGCGACCGGCTACCACTCGCGCAACGGCGGCGGCGACACGATCGTCACCGATGGCGACCTGCCGGTGGTCGACGTGCGGGGTGTCTCGGTGCCCGACGCCGCATCGGCGCGGGAGCAGCTCGCATGACGTCCGTCGAGAAGCGAGCGGCGTTCGAGTCGCCGGCGTCGCTCGTCGCGCCCGTGGCCGGCCCGCCCACGATGCGCCGACCGATCTCGACGACGGCCGGCTCGGCCCTGGTGCTGCTGCGGGTGCTCGCCGGCGTGATCTGGCTGCTCGCCCTCTCGCTGCAGTGGGACAACGTTTTCACCCAGGCGTTCGACGAGGCCGGGGCACGGCTCACCGGTGATGAGTTCGCCGCAACGTCGCAGGCGGTCTACGTCTTCGTGGTCATCCTGGTCGGCGTCGTGCTCCTCATCGACCTCGTGCTCGCCGTGCTCACCTTCCTCGGCCTGAACTGGCCGCGCATCGTGGTGATGGTCATCTCGACGATCAGCATCAGCACGTCGTTCGCCACCTGGTGGGTCGGCGACCAGGAGGTCACTCTCCAGACCACCTTCCTCACGCTCGCCCTCGACATCCTCGTGATGCTCGCGCTCTCGAGCCGCTCGGCTCGGGCCTACGCGCGCAGGCAGCGACCGCCACGGCGCCGGGCGCGCTGACGCTCAGGCCTCGCGCAGCCACCGGTCGGCCACGAGCTCGCCCACGAGCACCTCGGTGAGCGCGGCGACGGCGTCGTCCTCGTCGCCCGTGAACCGCAGCGTGAGCTTCGCGCCGGGCAGCTCGCGACCGACCGCCCGAACCGCGACAGCGCCTACGGCCTCGCATCGTCGGTCTGGACCTCGGATGTCTCGCGCGCCCTGCGCGTGAGCCAGTCGCTCGACGTCGGGCGTCACCTGGGTGAACGACCACCTGCCCATCGCGTCGGAGGCTCCGCACGGCGGCGTGAAGGGCTCGGGCTTCGGCAAGGACATGTCGATCGAGCCGATGCTCGACTACTCGGTGACCCGCACCTCATGATCCGGCACGCGCGCCGCCGAGGCTTCCGGCCGGCCTGACCCCCGCACGGGACGTGACGGCCTCCCCGGCGCGGGCGTAGCATTCGGCCATGCCCGCGCCGGTGGGGTCGTCGCACCGAAGTTCCTGGAGGGCCGCCGTCCTCCTCGCGGGCCTCACCGCGGTCGCCCTCACCGGATGCATCGCGCCGCCCGCCGAAACCGTGGACGCCGAGCGGGTGGCGAGCCGAGCGGCGCCGGCACCGAGACGACGCTCGAGCACGACGTGCGCACCACCTTCGACGACGACTTCGAGCGTGCGGCCGTCGCGGTGATCGACGACGGCGAGGTGGAGACGGTGTTCGCGCAGGCCGACGAGGACACGATGTTCGAGATCGGCTCGATCACGAAGGTGCTCACCGGAGAACTGCTCGCGATCGCGATCGAGCGGGGCGAGGTGGCACTCGACGACCCGCTCGGGCAGTACCTGCCCCTCGGCGACGCCCCGGCGGCATCCGTCACCCTTCGGTCGCTCGCCACTCACTCGAGCGGGCTTCCGGCCGAGCCGACGGATGCCGCGTGGGTGGCCGAGGCCGAGGCCGCGTCCGCGGCACGGCACAATCCGTGGATCTCGACCGTCGAGGAACTGCTCGAGCTCACCCGCCACGAGACGCTGACGCCCTCGGAGACGCCGGTGTACAGCAACCTCGGCGCCGCGCTGCTCGGCCACGCGCTCGCCGCCGCCGCCGGCACGGACTACGCGACGCTGCTCGAGACGCGGGTGCTCGAGCCGCTCGGCATGGACGATGCCGTCCTCGTGCAGTCGCCGGACCAGGTGCCGGCCGAGCATGCCGGCGGGTTCACGACGATCGGCGAGCCGGTCGACCCCGTGTACGGCAGCGGCTTCGCCCCTGCCGGTGCCGTGCACGCGACGCTCGACGACGTGGTCGCCCTCGCGCAGGCGGTGATCGACGGGCCACTCAGCGACAGTGCGGCGCTCGAGCCGGTCGCCCCGGGGTTCAACCGACAGGACCACCTCGGGTACTTCTGGTGGCTCGTCGAGGACCGGCCACGCAGCCTGACACGACACGACGGCTTGACGGGCGGATTCGGCAGCAGCCTGATCATCGACCGCGACGCCGAGCAGGCGTCGATCGTGCTCGTCAACGTGTGCCGGCTGCCCGGCAGGTATGCGCTGCGGTTCCTGGTCGACGCCGACCACGACGACTGAGCCCGCGGCGGCAGCGGCGACGTTCGTCGCGGTCACCGTCGGCCGGCCCGCCGTCAGCCCCTGCGGACGCCGTCGACCGCGTGGGCCGGCGCCACGACGGGCAGGGGGAGCTCGGCCTGGTTCGCGGCGAACATCCGCTTCACGATCGGGCGGAACAGCTTGGAGAGCATCAGGCCCGTCATCGCCCGTGACATCACGGCTTCGAACCGGTTGGCCGGCACCATGCGCTCGATGCCGCCGCCCATGAGCTTCTTGCCGGCCTCGGC
Organism: uncultured Actinomycetota bacterium; assembly: GCA_963799015.1. GTDB lineage: Bacteria > Actinomycetota > Actinomycetes > Actinomycetales > Microbacteriaceae > Agromyces. The sequence continues at coordinate 196,111 of CAWCWD010000014.1, forward strand.
GAACGGCACGATGTCGCTCGCGTACCGCCGTGCAGCGGCGGCCGGATCGCCGGGCGTCTCGGCGATCCGGGCCGCGAGCAGGTAGGCGCCGATGAGCGCGGTCGCCGTGCCCATGCCCGACATCGGCGAGCCGCACGATCCGGCGTCGCCGATGAGCGCGACCCGGCCGTTGGCGGCCTCGGGAACGTCGATGCGCGCGAGCTCGTCGAAGTAGAAGTCGGATGCCCCGGGCATGGCGTCGAGCACCGTGGGGGCGTGCCACCCGGCGTCGGCGAGGGCCCGGCGGATCAGCGCCTCCTGCGCGGCCCGGTCGCCGCGCAGGGCGGGGTCGCGGTCGATGCGCAGCGTGAGGATCGCCTTCGAGGTCGACGGGTCGAAGTCGGGGCGGATGCCGAAGGTCGCGCCCGGCACGAACCGCATCGAGAACCAGCCCGGCTCGACGTCGGCGGGGGTCGGAAGCGTGAAGAACGCCATGTAGCCGCCGAGGTAGGTCGAGTACTGCTCCTCGGGTCCGAAGGCGAGGCGCCGGGTGGCCGAGTGCACGCCGTCTGCGCCCACGACGAGATCGAATCGCTCGTCGGGCGCGTGCTCGAACGCGACGTCGACGCCGTCGGCGTCCTGGGCGATGGCGGTGATGCGGTCGCCGTAGCGCAGTTCGAGCAGGCCGGGCGCGGCCTCGCTCGCCGCCGCGAGTGCCTCGAGCAGCACCTCGTTGAGATCGCCGCGGGCGATCTCGATCTCGGCGACCGCCCCCTTGCCGTCGAAGTCCTCCATCGACATGCGGCCGAACACTCGGCCGGCGCCGTCGACGTAGGAGAGGCCGCGCTCGTGCAGCAGCCGGGCCTGGATGCCGGGCATGAGCCCCATGCGCTCGGCGACCTCGCGGCTGGCGCCGCGGAGGTCGACGGCCTGGCCGCCGGGGCGGGGAGCGTCGGCACGTTCGACGACGGTGGCGCGGATGCCGCTGCGGACGAGTTGCAGGGCGAGTGCGTGCCCGGCGATGCCGCCGCCGGAGATCAGGATGTGCGGGGTGGTGTCGGTGGTCATCGCTTGGCCCTTCCAGGTGTTGGACGTTTGTCTTACACATATGTCTAACAGCTGTTTGGACGAATGTCTAGCACGGATGTCTGAAACGTTCGCGTACCATTGACGGATGGGCAACCGTGAAGACCTGCTGGCCGGTGCGCGCCGGGTGATCATCGAGCGCGGGGTCGCCAAGGTGACCGCGCGCGACATCGCCTCCGCGGCCGGCGTGAGCCTCGCCGCGATCGGCTATCACTTCGGCTCGAAGGAGCAGCTCATCACCGAGGCGCTCATGGCGTCGCTCGGCGACGGCATCGGCGACGGCATGGAGGCGGTCGTGCACGAGACCGCAAGACTGCCGCTCCTCGACGGGTTCGCCGAGCTCTGGAACCGGATGCCCGAGGTGTTCGCGGCGAACCGCGAGCCGCTGCTCGCGAGTCTCGAGAACTCCGTGCGGGTGCTGCGCGACCCCGAGGCGAGTCGGCACCTCGCCGAGGCGGCAGGGGAGGGCTACCTCGGCATCGCCGAGCAGTTGCGCGAGGCGCGACCCGAGCTCTCGGAGGCGCAGGTCGACGCCGTCGCGAAGCTCGACTTCGCGCTCGTGCAGAGCCTCGGCATCCTCTGGCTGCTCGCCCCGGGCAGCCTGCCGAGCGGCGACGAGCTCGCTCGAGCGGTGGCCGTCATCGCGGGCGCCGAGTCACCCGCCGGCCCGAGCGAGGTCACCCCCGCAGGGTGACGTCGAGCAGCGCGCTACTCGACCGGCGAGGGAACGTGGAGCATGCACGTGGCGCGGTCGCACGACTCGCAGACGACGAGCTGCGTGCGGCACGAGGCATCCGTGCAGTTGACGGTGCGGTTCGTGGACGCGCCGCACATCGCGCACGACCCGACGACCGCGGCGTGGTCGCTGAAGTCGACCGACCCGCGCCCGTCGAAGACGTAGAGCGAGCCCTCCCACAGGCCGTCGTCGCCGAAGCGCTCGCCGTAGCGCACGATGCCGCCCTCGAGCTGGTACACCTCGCCGAAGCCGCGGCTCGCCATCAGGCTCGAGAGCACCTCGCAGCGGATGCCGCCGGTGCAGTACGTGACGACGGGCCGGCCCTTGAGGTCGTCGTACTCGCCCGAGTCGAGGAGCTCCACGAAGTCGCGGGTCGTCTCGACGTCGGGCACGACGGCGCCGCGGAATCGGCCGATCGCCGCCTCGAGCGCGTTGCGCCCGTCGAAGAACACGACGTCGTCGCCGCGCTCGGCGACGAGCTCGTGCAGCGCGTCGGGGGAGAGCCGGGTGCCGCCGCCGACCACCCCGTCGCCGTCGACCCGCAGTTCGCCGGGCGCGCCGAACGACACGATCTCGTCGCGCACCTTCACGGTGAGCTTCGGGAAGTCGAGGCTCGCGCCCGACTCGTCGAGGCCGGTGCCCTCGCTCCACGTGAAGTCGATGTGCTTGAACGCGGGGTAGCCGCGCGTCTTGCGCACGTAGCGCTTCATGGCGCCGAGCTCGCCGCCGAGCGTGCCGTTCAGCCCGTCCTTCGAGATGAGGATGCGCCCGCGCAGGCCGAGCGACTCCGCGAGGTCGCGCTGCCAGAGCCGCACCGCGTCGGGGTCGGCGAGCGGCGTGAAGGCGTAGTAGAGGAGGATCTTGGCGACGGCCACCCCGAGATCATACGGTCGGATGCCGCGAGTCGCCCGGGTGCGCCCGCGTGCGCCCAGGCGGCTCGAGCTCCGGTCCCGTCCCGGATCGGGACCGGAGTCGGCCGACCCGCGCTCGACGGTGTCCGTGCGCGCGCCTCGGCACGTAGGCTGGCCGCGACCGCAGACGACCACCCCCGAGGAGGATCGCGATGCTCGACGTCGACCCATATGGAGCGCTGCAGGCCTTGCGCCCCGTGGAGACCTTCACGGTGACCAGCGCCGACGTGCAGGAGGGCGCCCCGCTCGCCCGCCCCCAGTGGAGTTCCGCGGCCGGCGGCGTCGATCGCTCGCCGCAGCTGTCGTGGTCGGGCTTCCCGGCCGCGACGCGCAGCTTCTCCGTCACCTGCCTCGATCCCGACGCGCCGAGCGGCTCGGGCTGGTGGCACTGGTCGGTGGCGAACCTCCCGGTCTCGGTGACGAGCCTCGAGGCCGGCGCGGGCGGGCCCGGCGGTCCGCCCCTCCCCGACGGCGCGCTGGTGCTGCGCAACGAGGAGGGCTGGCATGGGTTCGTCGGCGCCGGGCCGCCGAGGGGCACGGGCGTGCACCGCTACCTCTTCGTCGTGCACGCGCTCGACGTGCCGGGCCTCGAGCTCGATGCGGATGCGTCGCCGGCCCTCCTCGGCGCCCGCTGCTTCTTCCACGCCGTCGCCCGCGGCATCCTCACGGGCACCGCGACGCGGGACTGATCCGGGGCCGGAGAGGCCGGTGCCTGCGCCGGGTCAGTGCTTGTTGCCGCTCAGGGCGAGCACCCCGCCGAGGCCGATCATCATGACGCCGCCGGTCGCGGCGAGGTGCGCCGCGCGCTTCGGCGAGCGCCCGAACCAGTTGCGCGCCGCACTGGCGGCGAGCGCCCAGACCGAGTCGCAGAGCAGCGCGAGCAGGATGAACACGACACCGAGCTCGAAGAGCTGCAGGGGGATCGAGCCGGCGGTGAAGTCGACGAACTGCGGCAGCACGGCGACGAAGAACGCGATCGTCTTGGGGTTCGTGGCGCCGACGATGAAGCCCTCGCCGAGCTGGCGCCAGTGCGAGCGGGGCGCCACTTCGCCGTTCACGGCGGCCGCGGCATCCGCTCGGTGCCGGATCGCCTGGACGCCGAGGTAGACGAGGTAGAGCGCGCCGGCGAACTTGATGATCGTGAAGATCACGACGGACTGCGCGACGAGGGCGCCGACCCCGAGTGCGACGGCGGCGACGAGCGGCACCATGCCGATGGCGTTGCCGACCACGCTGAGCAGCCCGCCGAGGCGCCCGAGCGCGAGCGAGCGCCCGATCACGAACAGCACGCTCGGACCGGGGATGACGATGAGCACCACCGACGCGGCGATGAATGCCCACAGGTTCTCGACGGGGACCACCCGTGCATGCTACTCCGCGCCTCTTGCGTTTCCATAACGGTGTATATAACGTGTTATGCAATGACGGCGGCGCTCTGCCGGATGAGCGCTCAGCCGGAAGAGGAGGAACGATGGTCGACGACATCGTGGAGCAACTCGGGCACCTCGCGCTCGGCACGCGGCTCAAGCGGCTCGGCGAGCGGCTGCAGGCCGAGACCACGCGCTTCATCGAGGCGAGCGGGCTGCCCGTGCCGGCGAGCCAGTTCCCGCTGCTCGCCGCGCTCGACCGTCAGGGCGGACTCACCGTGGGCGAGCTCGCCGAGGCCGTCGGCGTGAGCCAGCCCGGCATCACGAGGAGCGTCGCCCGGCTCGCCGACCAGGGGCTCATCACCGTCACGCACGAGTCGGCCGACCGACGGCGCCGCTCGGTGCAGCTCACCGCGGCGGGCGACGACGTCGTGGCCCGGGCACGCGCCGACGTCTGGCCGCACGTCGAGGCGGCGGTGGTCGAGGTCTGCGACGGGCTCGACGGTCCGTTGCTGGCGCAGCTCGCCGAGATCGAGACGCGGCTCGATCGCAGTCCGCTCGACCGGCGCGCTGCCGAGCGACGAGACGTAGGGGAGGTGGCCCGATGACGCGGCATCCGCTCGACCGGCCCGTGTGGAGCGCACTCTCGACGCGCCAGCGCGAGCTCGCGGTCGGCGACGACCTCGCACGGCGGTTCGACCCCGCGATCGGGCCGTTCGCCGCCGTCGCCCTCGACGACGAGACGCACCTCGCCCGGCTCGGCGGCCTCATCGCCGAGCACGGGCCCGTCGGTGCTGCTCCAGCGCGACGCGATCCCGGTGCCGCCGGGCACCACCGAGCGCCTCCGCGCCGACGGCGCGCAGCTCGTGCTCGACCGCCTGGCTGCCGTGCCCGTCACCGCACGGATCGAAGAGCTCGGCGCGGCCGACGCCGCGGAGATGGTCGCCCTCGCCAGGCTCACCGAGCCGGGGCCGTTCGAGGCGCGCACCCCCGAGCTCGGCGGGTTCATCGGCATCCGCGACGGCGATCGGCTCGTCGCCATGGCGGGCGAGCGCATGAAGCCCGAGGGATTCACCGAGGTGAGCGGCGTCTGCACGCACCCCGACCATCGCGGGCGGGGGTACGCCGCCATGCTCTCGGCAGCCGTCGCCGATCGCATCGTCGCCCGCGGCGAGACGCCGTTCCTGCACGCCTTCACGTCGAACCGCGCCGCCGTCGCCCTCTACGAGCGGCTCGGATTCGTGCTCCGCGCGCCGGTCGAGGTGCTTGCGCTCGTCGCGTCGTGAGCCGTCGCCACCGGCTGCTCATCAGCGACCCGAGCGCGTCGCGACCCGAGCGCCGCGGCGCCCCTCCCGGCTACTCCTCCTCGGGCGGCCGAGAGATCGCGGCGCCCAGGCGCACGCGGGTGCCGAACGGGTCGGTCACCAGCGAGGTGCGCTCGCCCCACGGCTGATCGAACGGCTGCTCGACGACGGATGCCCCGGCCGCGGTGAGCTCGGCCGTGACGCGGTCCACGTCGTCGACGTAGAACCAGAGCAGCAGGTTGCCCGGCGGAGGGGGCGCCTCCGCCAGCCCGATGCCGATCGACGACGACCCGACCGCCAGCGACACGTACACCGCGTCGCCCTCGGCCGGGAACCGATAGGTGAGCACGCCGCCGAACGCGTCGCGGTAGAACGCGAGGGCCGCATCCATGTCGGACACCTCGAGGATCGGGAACGCGGTTTCGATCATGACCCCTCCTCGATGGGAGGCTACGCCGCGGGCCGGGATGACGCTACGGTGTGACTCGTGAGCGACCAGATCTCCGCGAGCGTCGCCGACGGGGTCGGCCACGTGACCCTCGACCGCCCTCAGGCGCTGAACGCCCTGAGCTACGAGATGATCCGCGAGCTCACCGACGTCTTCGAGGCTTGGCGCGACGACACCGAAGTCGGCCTGGTGGTGCTCGACGGGGCCGGCGAACGCGGCTTCTCGGCCGGCGGCGACATCCGCGAGCTCTACGGGTACGCGACGAACGGCAACGCCGGCGAGGCCCGCGAGTTCTTCCGTTCGGAGTACCGGCTCGACGCGATGATCGCGCGGTACCCGAAGCCCGTCGTCGCGATCATGGACGGCATCACCATGGGCGGCGGCATCGGCCTCGCGGGCCATGCGGCGATCCGCGTCGTCACCGAGCGCTCGCGCGTCGCGATGCCCGAGACGCGCATCGGGTTCACCCCCGACGTCGGCGGTTCCTGGCTGCTGGCGCGGGCGCCGGGCGAGCTCGGCGTGCACCTCGCCCTGAATTCGCGCACCATGGATGCCGCGGACGCCCTGCACGCCGGCTTCGCCGACTCGTTCGTGCCCTCCGAGCGGCTCCCGCACCTCGTGCAGGCGCTCGCCGAGCGAGCCGACCCCGGCAGCCCCGCCGAGATCGTGATGCTGTTCGACGAGACCCCCGGCCCCTCCGCGCTCGCGCTCGCACGCGACTGGGTCGACGCCTGCTACTCGGCCCCGACCGTCGCCGGGATCATCACGCGCCTGCGGGCGTTCGCCGAGGGCCGGCCGGTCAGCGCCGACGGCTGATGGCGCGTCGAGCTCCTTCCCACTGCATCCGCTCGACCCGGCCGCCTCCGCGTACGCGGCCGCCGCCGCCGACGAACTCGAGACCCTCTCGCCGACGGCCCTCACGATGACCCTCGAGTCCGTGCGGCGCGCCCGCACGCTGCACAGCCTCGAGGAGGCGCTCGAGCAGGAGTTCCGCCTCGTGTCGTGGTTCATCGAGCAGCACGACCTCCGGGAGGGCATCCGGGCGCAGGTGATCGACAAGGACCGCGCACCGAAGTGGAGCCCGGGCACGCTCGAGGGCGTCGACCCCGGGCTCGCGGCGCACGTGATCGGCGCGCAGGTGCACGACCCGGTGTGGCCCACGGGCGACGCGTCTGCGGGTTGAGGAGTTCCCGCAGGTCGAGGTCTGCGGGTTGAGGAGCCGCCCTCGGGGCGCGTCTCGAAACCCGCCTGCATCAGCGCACACCGATGCCTGGTTCGGCAAGCCTCGGCCGGGAATCCGGTGCTTCGGGGCATCCGCCGGCCCGATTCGATAGCGTTGGGGCGTGAAGACCCACCACCTGCGCACCCACCGGAGTGACGAGAACCTGGCTCGCGACGGCCAGCTCGCCTGGCAGCTGGCGGGGGTCGCGACCGACCCCGTCGAGCTCGACGACGACGTGGTCGACATGGTCGTGAACCGCGTGATCGACAACGCCGCCGTCGCGGCGGCCTCGCTCGCCCGCAAGCCGGTGGTGTCGGCGCGCAGCCAGGCGCTCGCGCACCCGGTCTCGATCGGCGGCGACGGCGCGACCGTCTTCGGTGCGGATGCCGCGCGCCGCACCTCGCCCGAATGGGCCGCGTGGGCGAACGGGGTGGCCGTGCGCGAGCTCGACTTCCACGACACGTTCCTCGCCGCGGAGTACTCGCACCCCGGCGACAACATCCCGCCGATCGTCGCGGTGGCCCAGCACCTCGCCGCCGCGCGCGGACTCACCGGCCGCGACATCGTGCGTGCCATCGCCACCGGCTACGAGATCCAGATCGACCTCGCGAAGGCGATCTCGCTGCACCAGCACAAGATCGACCACGTCGCGCACCTGGGCCCGTCGGCCGCGGCCGGCATCGGCACGCTCCTCGGCCTCGACCAGGAGACGATCTTCCAGGCCATCGGCCAGGCGCTGCACACCACCACCGCCACGCGCCAGTCGCGCAAGGGCGAGATCTCCACCTGGAAGGCGCACGCCCCCGCCTTCGCCGGCAAGATGGCCGTCGAGGCGGTCGACCGCGCGATGCGCGGCGAGACCAGCCCGGTGCCGATCTACGAGGGTGAGGACGGCGTCATCGCCTGGCTCCTCGACGGGCCGGACGCCACCTACGAGGTGGCGTTGCCCGACGAGGGCGAGGACCAAGCGCGCCATCCTCGACTCCTACACGAAGGAGCACTCGGCCGAGTACCAGGCGCAGGCGTGGATCGACCTCGCCCGCAAGCTGCACGACGAGTACCCGATCATCCTCGACGACCCCGACCGCATCGAGTCGATCACCCTCCACACGTCGCACCACACGCACTACGTGATCGGCTCGGGTGCGAACGACCCGCAGAAGTACGACCCCGATGCCTCGCGCGAGACGCTCGACCACTCCATCCCGTACATCTTCACCGTCGCCCTGCAAGACGGCTCGTGGCACCACTCCGACTCGTACTCGCCCGAGCGGGCGCACCGCGAGGACACCGTGGCGCTGTGGAAGAAGGTCTCCACCGTCGAGGACCCCGAGTGGACGCGCCGCTACCACTCGAACGACATCGAGGAGAAGGCCTTCGGCGGCCGTGTCGTGATCAAGCTCGCCGACGGCGGCGAGATCGTCGACGAGATCGCCGTCGCCGACGCGCATCCGCTGGGCGCCCGCCCGTTCGCTCGCGAGCAGTACGTGCAGAAGTTCCGCACGCTCGCCGAGTGGGTGCTCGAGGAGGCCGAGATCGAGCGGTTCCTCGACCTCGCGCAGCGCCTGCCCGAGCTCGGCCCCGACGAGCTCGGCGGCCTCACGATCACGGCGGCACCCGGCGCGCTCGTCGCCGTCGAGATCCCGACCGGCCTGTTCTAGCCATGGACGGCGTCGGCCGGGTCGCCCTCATCACCGGTGCCTCGTCCGGCATCGGCGAGGCGACCGCCCTCGAGCTCGCTCGTCGCGGCTTCATCGTCTACGGCGTCGCGCGTCGCGTCGACCGCATGGCGGGGCTGGCTGCCCACGGCGTGCGCACGTTCGAGATGGACCTGACGGATGACGCCTCCATCGTGTCGGGCGTCGAACGCATCCTGCGCGAGCAGGGCCGCATCGACGTGCTCGTCAACAACGCCGGCTACGGGTCCTACGGCGCACTGGAGGACGTGCCGATCGAGGAGGCCCGCCGACAGTTCGAGGTGAACATCTTCGGGCTGGCGCGGCTCACCCAACTGGTCCTGCCGCAGATGCGCGCCCGGCACAGCGGCAGGATCGTCAACGTCTCCTCGATCGGCGGCAAGATGTACGAGCCGCTCGGCGCCTGGTACCACGCCACGAAGTTCGCGCTCGAGGGCCTGAGCGACTCGCTCCGGGTGGAGCTGCAGCCGCACGGCGTGCACGTCGTGGTCATCGAGCCCGGTTCGATCCGCACCGAGTGGGGGCCGATCGCCGCCGAGAGCGCCGTCGCCAGGTCGGGAGGCACCGCCTACGGGCGGCAGGCGAAGCAGCTCGCGAAGGTCTACGAGCTCGCCGATCGGCCGAGCGTGGGCGCCCGGCCCGGGGTGGTCGCCGCGGCGATCGCGAGAGCGGTGACCGCGCAGCGACCCCGCACCCGCTACGCCGTGCCGCTCGGCGCGAAGGGCATCCTCCTCCTGCGCCGGATCCTCACCGACCGCGCATTCGACTGGGTGATCCTGCGCGCATACGGCATGCGTTGAGCCGGGCCCCTGAGGCGCGCGGGCAGTGCGCGGCGGCACGCGATTAGGCTGGCTCGGAGGAGGCCCACCATGCTCTATTCCCACACCCCGCCCGCCGAGAAGCGCCGCCAGTTCCGCGAGCGCCTCGCGAGCGGCGAGATCCTCCGCTTCCCCGGCGCGTTCAATCCGCTGTCCGCGCGGCTCATCGAGCAGAAGGGCTTCGAGGGCGTCTACATCTCGGGCGCCGTGCTGTCGGCCGATCTCGGCCTGCCCGACATCGGCCTGACGACGCTCACCGAGGTGGCCGGTCGCGGCAAGCAGATCGCCCGCATGACGGAGCTGCCGGCGATCATCGACGCCGACACGGGCTTCGGCGAGCCCATGAACGTGGCGCGCACCGTGCAGGAGATGGAGGACGCGGGCCTCGCCGGCCTCCACATCGAGGACCAGGTGAACCCCAAGCGCTGCGGGCACCTCGACGGCAAGCAGGTGGTCGACGAGTCCACGGCGCTGCAGCGCATCCGCGCGGCCGTCGACGCCCGCCGCGACCCGAACTTCCTCGTCATGGCGCGCACCGACATCCGTGCGGTCGAGGGGCTGCCCGCCGCCGTCGACCGCGCGAAGAAGCTCGTCGACGCCGGGGCGGATGCGATCTTCCCCGAGGCGATGGCCTCGCTCGACGAGTTCGCCGCGATCCGCGCCGCCGTCGACGTGCCGTTGCTGGCCAACATGACGGAGTTCGGCAAGAGCGAGCTCTTCACCGTGCAGGAGCTGGCGGACGTCGGCATGAACCTCGTCATCTGGCCGGTGTCGCTCCTGCGCCTCGCGATGGGCGCCGCGATGCGCGGACTCGACGAGCTCGAGTCGACCGGTTCCCTCAACGGCATGCTCGGCACGATGCAGCACCGCGCCGACCTCTACGAGCTCATCGACTACGAGGGCTACAACCACTTCGACACCTCGATCTTCAACTTCCGCGTCGCCCGCTGACGTCTCTGCGGGTTGAGGAGCCGCGAAGCGGCGTCTGGAAACCCACCCACGCAGGGGCTCCTCATACCCGCGAACGTCTAGGCTGGGGGAGCGGTCGCGCCGCAGCGGCCGCGTCGTCACGCGAGGAGCACGATGAGCGATCAGCAGGGGGCGCCCGCCGAGCAGGGCCCGGTCATCTACAAGGGGCTGGCGGGCGTGCCGGTCGACTACACCGCCGTCTCGAAGGTCAACCCCGAGACCAACTCGCTGCTGTACCGCGGGTACCCGGTCCAGGAGCTCGCGGCATCCGTCACCTTCGAGGAGGTCGCGTACCTGCTCTGGTACGGCGAGCTTCCCGACGACACGCAGCTGGCCGAATTCGAGGAGCGCGAGCGCTCGCTCCGCGGCCTCGATCACGTGACCAAGCGCATCGTCGACGAGATCCCGGTCACGGCGCATCCGATGGACGTCCTGCGCACCGCGGTCAGCGTGATCGGCGCGAGCGACCCGCACACGCCGGATGACTCGCGGGAGGCGAACCTCGACAAGGCGATCCGCCTGTTCGCGAAGCTGCCGTCGATCGTCACGTACGACCAGCGGCGCCGCCGCGAGCTCGAGTTCGTCGAGCCGCGCGACGACCTCGGCTACTCGGCCAACTTCCTGTGGCAGGCGTTCGGCGAGGCGCCCGAACTCGCGGTCGTGAACGCGTTCGACGTCTCGATGATCCTGTACGCGGAGCACTCGTTCAACGCGTCCACCTTCACCGCGCGCGTGATCACGTCGACGCTCTCCGACCTGTACTCCGCGGTCACCGGCGCGATCGGCGCGCTCAAGGGCCCGCTGCACGGCGGCGCCAATGAGGCCGTCATGCACGCCTTCGAGGAGATCGGCACCGCGGATGCCGCGGCGGCCTGGGTCGACGACGCACTCGCCCACAAGCGCAAGATCATGGGCTTCGGCCATCGCGTCTACAAGCACGGCGACTCGCGCGTGCCCACGATGCGCGATGCGCTCGAGCGGATGGTGGAGCACTACGACCGGCCCGACCTGCTCGACCTCTACGTGGCCCTCGAGACGGCGATGGACGAGCGCAAGGGCATCATGCCGAACCTCGACTACCCGGCCGGCCCCACCTACCACCTGATGGGGTTCGACACGATCACGTTCACGCCGTTGTTCGTCGCCAGCCGCGTCACCGGCTGGACCGCGCACATCATGGAGCAGGCGGCGTCGAATACGCTCATCCGACCGCTGTCGGTGTACAACGGGCCCGACGAACGGCACGTCCCCGTCAAGGGCTGAGCCGTGTCGCTCGTCTTCCTCGAGATGACCATGACGCTCGACGGCTTCACGGCCGCACCGGGCGTCAGCCTGGAGCACCCGCTCGGCATCGACGGGGAGCGCGTGCACGACTGGCTGCTCGGCACCGGCACGGGCGTCGGTGACGAACGGAGCGAACGGGCGATGTTCAACCCGGGCTACGGCGCCGACGGGGCAGCGGATGCCGCGCCCGACGAGATCGATCGCAGTGTCGCCGCCCGCATGTTCGACACGACCGGTGCCTTCGTGCTGGGCCGTCGCACGTTCGACGTCGGCGAGGGGCCGTGGGGCGACGACGCCGTCTTCGAGGGACGCCCCTGCTTCGTGGTGACGAGCCGCCCGCGCAAGTCGTTCGTGCGCGGCGGCTCGCGCTTCGAGTTCGTCACGGGCGGGGTGGCCGAGGCCGTCCGCCGTGCGACCGAGGCCGCGAGGGCGGCATCCGTGTGCATCATGGGCGGGGCGGACGTCGCGCGCCAGGCGCTCACCTCGGAACTCGTCGACGAGGTCCGCCTGCACCTCGTGCCGGTGCTGCTCGGCGAGGGCTCCCGCCTGTTCCCCGAGTCGCACAGTCGTCGCGTCGAGCTCGAGCCGCTCGGCGTGGAGCAGGGCGCCCGCGCGACGCACCTGCGCTACCGGGTCGTGCGCGGCGACTGAGCCTCGCTTCGCAGAACCGCACAATCGGCGTGCCCCGCGCGCGGCGCGCGACTGTGGCGACCCGCCAATGATGGACGACCGACCATCATTCGCGAATACAGTCGTTGACCATGCACATGTTCTTCCGCACGCTGCTGCACGTGCTGTTCCTCTCGCGTCGCAAGCCCGACCTCGGCCACTACGACATCGCGCGCACGAACTTCATCACCCTGCCGACCGACCTCGACATCAACCGGCACATGAACAACGGCGTGTACTTCTCGATCATGGACGTCGCCCGGTTCGACATGCTCGTGCGCAACGGGGTGTGGCGGGCCTTCCGCAGCAAGGGCTGGTACCCGGTCGTCGCGAGCGAGACCATCACCTTCCGCAAGTCGCTGAGCCTGTGGCAGCGCTTCACGATCGAGTCCAAGCTCGTCGGATACGACGACAAGGCCGTCTACATGGAGCAGCGGTTCGTGCGCCCCGGCCCCGATGGGGAGCCCGAGGTGTACGCCCAGGGGTTCATCCGGGCGCGCTTCCTGCGCAAGACGGGCGGCACCGTGCCGGTCGCCGAGCTCATCGCGGAGTTCGGCGCCCTCGAAGGCGAGGGCATCCCCGAGTGGATCGAGCGGTGGGGTGCGGATGTCGCGCTGCCGGCCACGCGCGCCGCGGCGCCGTCGCTCTGGCACTGAGCTACGAGCGCGCCTTCGCCGGCACGACCACTTCCTTGATGATGAGCAGGATGCCCGCGGCCACGGGGATCGCGACGAGCGCGCCGGGGAGCCCGGCGAGCGTGCCGCCCGCGAGGGCGGCGATCAGCACGATCGAGCCGGGAACCTGCACGGCCTTGCTCATCACCCTCGGCGTGAGGATGTAGGCCTCCACCTGCATGTAGACGAGCATCGCGACCAGCACGATGATCGCCGAGAGCGGCGAGACGAACAGGGCCAGCCCGGTCATCACGATGGTGGTCAGCACCGTGCCGATGAGCGGGATGAGCGTGATGAAGAACGCGGCGACCGCGATCACGATGGCGTACGGCACCTGCGCCACCGTGAGCACGAGCAGGCTGAACACCGAGTTGAAGAACGCGAGGATCACCATGCCGCTGAGGTAGCGGCCGACGTTCTGCATGATGCGCTCGGCGTAGTCGACCACGCGGTCGCGGTGCGACGCCGAGATGAGCGTGTAGATCGCCGCCTTCGACGAGTCGAAGGCGGCGATGAAGTAGATCGTCAGGATGAAGACGAAGAAGCCCGTCGAGATGCCGCCCACGATCGCGAGGCCCACGTTGAGGGCGCCGCCGCCGATCGTCGCCCACGTATTGGGATCGCTGATGAGGCTGACGACCCAGTTGTAGATCGTGCCGATGATGCCGCCGGTGCCCGACTGGGCGTCCTGGAACCACTGCTGCGACTGCAGGTCGCGGTACATCTGCGGCAGCTCCTGGACGAACGTGACCGCCTGCGTGATCACGAGCGGCAGCACGAGCCAGAGGAGGCCGGCGATCACGAGCACGAACAGCAGGATCACCGTCAGGATCGCGACGCCGCGCTTCATGCCGCGGCGCTGGAACCAGCGCACGAGCGGATCGAGGCCGAGCGTGATGAAGATCGCGGCGAAGACGGAGAACACCACGCTCGACATCTGGAGCAGCGTGACCGCCAGGGCGACCGCGAGGAGCAGGCCCAGTGTCGCGACGAACGCCCAGCGGAACGGCTGCTGGGCGATCATGCTCACCGCGTGCGTCCGTCGACCGGCGCCCGCCTCGGCCTCGCGTGCGCGCCGCTCGATGCTCTTCACGGCGTCAGTCTAGGGGTGAGGATGCCTCGCAGCGGCGGGACGCACCGGAGCGCCGCCGCGGCAACCGCTCGGTGTTCTCGAGCCTCGGCTCAGGTGCGGGAGGCCGCCGGGACGTGCAGCTCCGCGTAGTGCTCGGAGAACGCCGGGTAGTAGTGCTCCCACACGGGGAGCTCCCGTCCCGCCCTGGCCGCGACGAGGCGGTCGAGGTAGTAGTCCCAGCCGGGCCCCATCGTCTTGGCATCCGCGGCGTCGTGGAGCCGCTGCGCGAAGGTGAGCGTGGTCATGCCGCCCGCTTCGAGCAGGTGGCAGTAGACGCGCATGCCGGTGGGCCCCGGGCCGGAGTCGGCGAGGAACCGGTGCGGCGGCGCGCACTCGAGGATGCTCACGTTCTCCCACTCGGAGCCCTCGCCTTCGAAGGTCATGCGGAAGCGCACGCCGCCCGTCTCGGGTCGTCCCGTGTACGTGCCGATCCACGACTGCATCGCGGTGGGGTTCGTGAGACTGAACCACACGTCCTCGATCGGCGCCTTGAACAGGCGGTCGAACTGCAGGTAGAGGCCGTCAGGCTTCACCATGTAGTGGCCGGTCGGTTTCGCGGTCATCTTCGCCCCCCGCTCGTCGTGGATTTCAGGCTAAACCCGTCGCACGCCAAACCACTAGAGTTGGCGCCATGGGTTCCAAGGGGGGCGCGCAGCGCAAGCCGAATCATCCGTCGGGCGGGCAGGCTCACGAGGAGGCGATGAACGTCACCGAGGGCAAGTCCGGCCTCTGGGGCGCGCTCGCGGGCCTCTTCGTCTTCGCGCTCATCGCGGTGCCGCTCTCGGCGGCGTTCTCGTTCGCGACGCACCCGAACACGCAGCAGCTCTTCGCGGGTCGCCTCGATGAGGTGTCGCCCGGCGGGTACGTCGCGTTCTGGTGGATCGTGACGATCTTCCTCCTGGCGCTTCCGTTCCTCGTGGGGTTCGCCATCGCGAAGCTCTCCGGGCGCTCGCTCGTGATCGTGGGCGCCGTCATCGCGCTCTTCGTGATCGCGATCATCGTGCTGGGGCAGCTGTTCGTCTTCTGATCGATCGGGGGGAGCCATGCAGCTTCCGAAGGCGTCGGACGACGCCAAGGCGCTCTTCGCCAGCGTGGTCCCCGAGGATCCGCGCGTCGTCGTCAAGCCGATGTTCGGCAACCTCGGGGCGTTCGTGAACGGCAACATGTTCGCCGGCCTCTTCGGCGACCGCATCGGCGTTCGCGTCGTCGACGAGGCGAGGCGTGCCGAGCTCGCGGCGACTCCGGGTGCCGGGCCGTTCGGGCCGGAGGAGCGCCCGATGGGCGGCTATGTGGCCGCGCCCGGGGCGTGGGCGAGCGAGCCCGACCGCCTGGCCGAGTGGCTGGCGCGGGCATTCGACGAGGTCCAGGCGCTGCCGCCGAAGGCGCCGAAGCCGCCGAAGCAGCCCAAAGGCGGCGCCAAGCGCTGATCCCTGCCGGCTCCCGGGGTTCCGGTGCACGTCATCTCGCGGCGTCAGCCGTGATCGGATGCCGCATCGAACGCGTCGCGCGCCGCGGTGATCTCCTCGTGGTTGGCGGCGGCCCAGCCGACCAGGCCGAGCACGGGCTCGGCGAGCGAGCGACCGAGGTCGGTGGAGGCGTACTCCACGCGCGGCGGGATCTCGGCGTAGCTCGTGCGGGAGACGAGCCCGTCGCGCTGGAGGTTCCGGAGCGTCTGCGTGAGCATGCGGTGCGAGATGCCGTCGATGCGGCGCTGGAGTTCCGTGAAGCGGAGGGGGCGCTCGTCGAGGAGTCCGATCACGAGCAGGCTCCACTTGTCTCCCACACGGGAGAGCACGTCGCGGATGACGCGGCTCGACGGGTGGTCGACGCTGCAGGTCGACGAGGGGACGTCGGGGTGGTCGGAGAGGGTGCGGCCCCCGAACGGCGCAGGCGCCGCGGCATCCGTGGTGGTCATCTGGTGCTCTCCCGTCGTCCTTCCGATACGCACCTCGAGGTGCGTGACGCACGATGAAGTGCGGGGGACCCGTCGGCTAAAGTCACCGATCGTGCGTCACGCACTGATGGTAACCGACCCGTCTGGAGAGTCCCATGATCATCGCCCTGTGGATCGTCACCGTGCTGCTCGCCCTCGTCTTCCTCGCGTCCGGCTTCATGAAGTCCACGACGCCGCGCGAGAAGCTCCTGCCGAGGATGGCCTACATGGAGGACCTGTCCGACGGGCAGGCCCGGGTCGTCGGCGTGCTCGAGTTCCTCGGCGCGCTCGGCCTCGTACTGCCGGCGGCCACGGGCATCCTGCCCTGGCTCACGCCCGTCGCCGCGTTCGCGCTCGCGCTCACCATGGCCGTCGCCACGGGGCTTCACGTGAGGCGGCGGGAGTCGTTCGTGCCGAGCGCGGTGCTCGGCGTCGTCGCGCTGGCCGTGGGCATCGGGTGGGTGCTGCTCGGCTGAGTCGTCACCTGCCGCGACTCGGATGCCATACCATGCGGTATGGTATGGAATGTGACCATTCTTCCCGACCCGATCTGGCCGGTCGTCGTGCTGGCTGCGATCCAGCTCGTCGACGGCGTGATCAGCTGGAAGCCCGTGCCCTTCGTCGCGAAGTGCTTCGACGACGTGCGTTTCCCTCGGAAGTGGTGGTGGGTCCTCACGCCGATCAAGTTCGCCGCGGCGGCCGGGCTGGTCGCCGGCATCTGGATTCCGTACCTCGGCCTCGTCACGTGCGTCGCGCTCGTCGCCTACTTCCTCGTCGCGATCGGCATGCACGTCACGGCTCGCGACTTCGGCCGCAACCTCTTCGTGAACGCGACGGGCATGCTCGTGATCTGCGTCGCGACGGCGCTGTGGTGCTTCGTGCTCTGACCGGCCGTCAGTCGTCGTCGGCGGGCACCGCCTCGAGCAGCAGCTCGTAGACGGCTCGCAGCTCCTCGGGATCGACGGGCGGCACCATCGCGGCGGCGCCGAGCGACACGAGGTACGGCACGAGGGCGGCGGTGCGTGCCGCGGCATCCGTCTCGACCGCCGGACGCCACGCCGCCTGGAGGGCCGCGACCGCAGCGGCGTCGATGCGCGCCTGCGTGGCGCGCGCCTCGGGATCGGCGTGCGCCCACGCGCGAACCGCGGCGTCGAGCTCGGGTCGGCGGAGCGGCCCAGTGCCGGCGCCCGTGGCCGCACCGGCGCCGTCGGCGGCGACGAGCGTCGTGAGCCACGCGAGCGTGGCTCGGGTCCCCTCGCCGCTGCGCGCCTCGATCGCCGCGGCCATCGCCTCGCGCACCCGCTCCTCGTAGTGCGCGAGGAGCGCACGGCGGTAGTCGGCGATGCCGGCGAAGTGGTGGTGGAACGACCCCTTCGTCACCCCGAGCCGCGCGGCCAGGCGGTCGATGCGCAGTCCGTCGACGCCGTCACCCGCGAGCACGTCGAGGCCCTCGTCGAGCCACCGCGCGCGTGTCGTCCGCATGCCGCCACCGTACCCCAGGGTACGGTCGAGCGCGGCGCGGCTCAGCCCGTGACGGCCTCGAGCACGGCCATCGCCGCGTTGTGGCCGCCGATGCCGCTCACCGCACCGCCGCGCACGGCGCCCGAGCCGCACATGAGGATCCGCGGATGCCGCGTCGCCACGCCCCAGCGTTCGGCGGGGGTGGTGAGCGGCGTGTCGTCCTCCGCCCACGGCCACGAGAGCGGCCCGTGGAAGATGTTGCCGCCGGGCATGCGCAGCGCCTCCTCGAGGTCGAGGGTCGTCTTCGTCTCGATGCAGGGGCGGCCGGCGGCATCCGTGGCGATGACGTCCTCGATCGGCTCGGCGAGCACCGAGTCGAGCGAGGCGAGCACGGCGGCCTGCAGGCGCTCGCGCAGCTCGTCGTTGGCATAGCGCTCGAGCAGCCGGTGCGGCACGTGCAGCCCGAACACGGTGAGGGTGTGGGCGCCGGATGCCGCGAGCTCGGGCGCGAGGATCGACGGGTCGCTCAGCGTGTGGCAGTAGACCTCGCAGGGCAGCGGTGAGGGGATGCCCCCGCGCGCGGCCGTGCGGAACGCGGATTCGAGCTGCGACTCGAGCTCGTTGATGTGGAACGTGCCGGCGAAGGCGGCCTCGGGCGCCACCTCGGCGTCGCGCAGCCGGGGGAGGCGGGTGAGCAGCAGGTTCACCTTCACCTGGGCGCCCTCGGGCTCGGCGAGGCGGCGCAGGCGCTCGCGCACGACGGGCGGCACGGGGACGGCTTCGTCGCGCTGGAAGGGAGGCTGGTCCCTCGGCGCGATCCCACGGTCGGCGGCGCGGGCGGCGCGCGCCGCGGCATCCGTCGCCCCGACCGACAGCAGCCGCTCGAGCACGACGGGGGCGACGTTGGCGAGCAGCGTGCCGGCGGTCGCGGTGTGCTCGACAGCGCCCTCCGGGTGGCCGCGCCGATAGCGCACCCGACCGTCGGGCTCGACCGCGAGCACCTCCGCACCGGTCACGAGCTCGGCCCCGGCCTCGCGGGCGGCACGGGCGAGCTCGCCGCTCACGGCTCCCATGCCGCCGATCGGCACGTCCCAGTCGCCCGTGCCACCGCCGATGACGTGGTACAGGAAGCAGCGGTTCGCCTCGAGCCCGGCGTCGTCGAGGTCGGTGAACGTGCCGATGAGGCCGTCGGTCGCGACGACGCCGCGCACGAGGTCGCTCGTGAAGCGCGCGTCGACGACCCGACCGAGCGGCTCCTCGACGAACGCGGTCCACGCGCGGTCGTCGGCCACGAGGTCGCGTGCCTCCGACCGGGTCAGCAGGGGCTCGGTGAGGGTGGGGAAGAGGCGCTCGGCGAGCACGGCGGTGTCGGCGTAGAACGCGTCCCATGCGGCGGCGTCGGCCTCGGCGCCGACGCGGGCGAAGGCGGCGACGGATGCCGCGTCGCCGGCCTCGCGGTCGATGAGGAGGCCGCGCGCGGGGTCCGCGGGGTCGGGCGTGTACGACGAGAAGCGCCGTCGCACGAGGCGCACGTCGAGCCCGAGGTCGTCGATGATGCGCTGCGGGAGGAGGCTCACGAGGTACGAGTAGCGGGACAGCTGCGCGTCGACGCCGTCGAACGCCTGCGCGGAGACGGCGGCGCCGCCGAGGTGGTCGTCGCGCTCGAGGAGGAGCACGGAGCGACCGGCACGGGCGAGGTAGGCGGCGGCCGTGAGGCCGTTGTGTCCGCCGCCGATGATCACGACGTCGTGGGGCATCCCACGAGCGTACGTGATGTTGGTCGCGGAGCCGGCGAGCAGGCGTATCGAGACCCGGCGGCGGCATGGTCTCGATACGCGCAGGCTCCGTCCGATCGTACTCGACCGGCGAGGGATGCCGCGTCAGCGCGCCCGGCGCATCGCCCGCACGCCGACCACGATGCCGATCGCGCACGTCACGACCGCTGCGACGGCGCCGCCGATGACCGCCGGCGCGCCGAAGTCGCCCGCGAGCAGCGCCCGCTCGGCGCCCACCAGGTAGCTCAGCGGGTTCACCGCCGCCGCGACCTGCATCCACGCCGGGCCGTCCTCGAGCGGCAGGAGCATGCCCGAGAGGATCATGAGCGGGAACAGCAGCGTCTGGTGCACCATCCAGAACATCCAGTCGCGGTTGCGGCAGGCGAGCGCGAGCGTGTAGCTGAGGGCGCCGAAGCCGATGCCGAACACGGCGAGCACGAGGAGGCCGGCGGCGAGCCCGGCGACATCGAGGTGGAACCCGAACGGCACGGCCACGAGCACCACGATCGTGCCCTGGATGACGAGTGGCACGACCTCCTTCAGCGCACGGCCCACGAGCAGGGCGCTGCGCGACAGCGGCGCGACGAGGGTGCGCTCGTGCGACCCCGTCTGCATCTCGAACAGCAGGTTCGCGCCCGTCGACGCCGTGCCGAACAGCGCGACCATCACGAGGATGCCGGGAACGAACCACTGCAGGGTGCCGGCGACGTCGCCGCCGGACGCGCCGACGAGCAGCGGTCCGAACAGTCCGAGGAAGACGAGCGGCTGCACGAGCGAGAAGATGACGCTGAACGGGTCGCGCACGAGCGGCCGCGACTCACGCACGAAGACGGTGACGGTGTCGCGCGCGAAGCCGGTGGGGCGGGCGGATGCCGCGGGCCGCTCGGCTGCGGCGACGGCAGGGGCGGCGGGGCTGATCGTGTTCATGAGGATGCTCCTTCGTGTGGTCTGCGGGTTGAGGAGGCCCGTCAGGGCCGGGGTCTCGGACTGCGGGTCGTGGAGGCCCGGTCAGGGCCGTCTGCGGGTAGAGGAGGCCCTGGTCAGTGCTGTTCGAACCCGGTCGTGCCGGGTGGTCTGCGGGTTGAGGAGGCCCGTCAGGGCCGTCTCGAAACCCGGTCGTGCTCCTCACCCCGCGGAGACGAGTTCGCCCTCGGGCTCCGCGGCCGCGGCGGCCTCCTCGCGCAGGCTCCGGCCGGTGAGGGCGAGGAACACGTCGTCGAGCGTGGGCTGGCGGTGGGTGGCGGCCACGACGTCCAGGCCCGCGTCGCCGAGCTCGCGGATCCAGCCGGGGAGGGCGCGGTCGCCGCCGTGGGCGGTGACCGTGACGACCGCGCCCTCGGCCGAGCCGCCGATGCGTGCGGCGGCGGCCGCGGCATCCGTGTCGGTCGTGAACGAGAGCGTCACGCGGTCGCCGGCGAGCGACTCCTTGAGCGCTCCGGCCGTGTCATCGGCGATGACCGCGCCGTGGTCCATGACCATGACCCGCTCGGCGAGCTGGTCGGCCTCGTCGAGGTAGTGCGTGGTGAGGAAGATCGTCGTGCCGGTGACCCGGCGCAGGTCGACGATGTGCTCCCAGAGGTTCGCCCGGCTGTGCGGGTCGAGCCCGGTCGACGGCTCGTCGAGGAAGAGGAGCTCGGGCCGGTGGATGAGTCCGAGCGCGATGTCGAGCCGGCGCTTCTGGCCGCCCGAGAGCGACTGCACGGTGCGGTTCGCGACCTGGTCGAGCTCGAGCGACTCGATGAGCTCGGCGGCCCGGGCGCGGGTCTCGCGCCGACCCATGCCGTAGAACGCGCCCTGGGCGTGCAGCTCGTCGCGCACGCGCTGGGTGTGCCCGCCCGAGTTGCCCTGGCCGACGTACCCGATGCGGCGGCGCACGCCGGCCGGATCGGTTCGGATGTCGCAGCCGGCGACCATCGCGTCGCCCGAGGTCGGCGGCAGCAGGGTCGTGAGCATGCGGAGGGTCGTCGACTTGCCGGCGCCGTTCGGGCCGAGGAAGGCGACGAGTTCCCCCTCCTGCACGGAGAGGTCGACGGAGCGGACGGCCTCGACGGTCTGTCCCTTCGAGCGGAACGTCTTCGTGAGGCCTCTGGCGGTGATCATCTGGTTCGTCATGTGCCCAGTCTTCCGAGGCATCCGGTCACTTCCTGTCCTGATTGGAGAGATACTTGGGACATGGCCGCGACCACCTCGAGAACCCTCGAACTCCTCTCCCTGCTGCAGAGCCACCGGCACTGGTCGGCGCGCGAACTCGTCGACCGGCTGGGCGTGAGCGAGCGGACGTTGCGCCGTGACGTCGAGCGGCTGCGCGAGCTCGGCTACGGCATCGAGTCGATGCGCGGGAGCGCCGGCGGCTACCGTCTCGAGGCCGGCACCGGGCTTCCGCCGCTGCTGCTCACCGACGACGAGGGCGTCGCGATCGCGGTCGGCCTGCGTTCGCAGGCGACGGCCGGGCTGCGCGGCGCCGAGCACACCACGCTCAGCGCGCTCGCGAAGATCGAGCAGGTGCTGCCGTCCGCGCTGCGCCGCCGGATCGACGCGCTGGCCTCGCACGCGACGGTGGGCGTCGGCGCCCGTGACGCCGCCGGTCGTCCGGCGCCCGAGGTCGACACCGAGCTGCTCGGACTGCTCGCCCTCGGCTGCCGCGACTCCGAGCGGCTGCGGTTCACCTACACGGATGCCGCGGGCGAGTCCTCGTCGCGCGTCGTCGAGCCGTACCGGCTCGTGCCGGTCGCGCGCCGCTGGTACCTGCTGGCGTGGGACCGGCAGCGGGAGGACTGGCGCACCTTCCGCCTCGACCGCATCGCCGACGTGTTCCAGACGCGGGTGCACTTCGAGCCGCGGCCGATGACCGACGAGGCGGCCCGCGCGCGCGTCGAGGCCGCGCTGCGCTGGCGCGACCGCAGCGTCCACGCCAGGGTCGTCGTCGACCTGCCGCGGACCGAGCTCGTCGACCACCTCGGCTGGTACGGGCGCGACGTCGTGGCCGACGGGCCGACGCGCTGCGTCTGGCCGCTCGAGGCCGACACCGTCGAGAACCTCGTGATGGCGCTCGTGTGGGTGCCGCGCGGCGCGACCTACCGGGTCGAGGGGCCGCCCGAGGTGCTCGAGTTCCTGGCCGTGCAGGGCGAGCGCTTCCGCGCAGCCGCTGCTGCTGGGTAGAACTGATCCCGCAGACCCGCCCGGGGTCGGCCTGATCCCGCGGACGGTCAGGGGTTGCGGATGCGGGTGATGCGGCGTTCGCTTGGCGCATGGAAATCGCATTCGTGGCCGGTTTCGGTCCCATCGGCACAGCCGATGCCTCGTCGGCCGACTTCTGGGGTGGGGCGTTCGGAATCCCATTCAGCGAGGACGGAGGGTACTTCCACACCGAGCAGCTGCCGGGCGTCAACGCGTTCGCGATCTGGCCGCTGGCCCAGGCGGCCCAGGCCACCTTCGGCACGACGGAGTGGCCAGTCGATCGCCCCGTGCCACAGGCGTGGATCGAGTTCGACGTGGAGACGCCCGCGGCCGTGGTCGAGGCGGTT
This sequence comes from uncultured Actinomycetota bacterium, assembly GCA_963799015.1. Lineage (GTDB taxonomy): Bacteria > Actinomycetota > Actinomycetes > Actinomycetales > Microbacteriaceae > Agromyces. Next base: position 219,100 of record CAWCWD010000014.1, read on the forward strand.
GAGGAACTGCGGGCGAGCGGACACGAAATCCTCGTTGGCGCGCATGAAGAGCCGTGGGGGCAGACGACATCGCGCCTCATGAGCCCCGAAGGGCTGCTCGTCGGCGTGAGCTTCACACCCTGGATGCACGAACCGGGATCGGCAGGAGACGCGGTGGTCGGCTACGACCCCGACGCCGACGCATTCGGCACCGCCGGACTCGATCCTGCCTGATCCGAACGGCCGCGGCGCGTTCGCATCACCCCTCCGACCGCTCGAGCGTGCCGATCTCCGCGCCCGATTCCTCGAGCACGGTCATGATCGAGCCGTCGATGGTGGCGGTGGCGAGCGCCGGGGCGCTCCTCAACCCGCAGCTGCTCCGCGGGGCGTGTCGGCCGCAGCCTGCTGGGCGAGCGCGTCGCGGAAGGCGATCAGGTCGGATGCCATGAGCTCGGGCACCTCGAGGGCCGCGAAGTGGCCGCCGCGCTCGGGCTTCGTGAACCGCACGACGTCGAAGAACCGCTCGGCGAACTCGCGCGGCGGGTGACTGATGTCGCGCGGGAACATCACGAAGGCCGTCGGCACCGCGATCTTCGCGTTCCAGTCGGCGTCGTCGCCCCAGCGGCGGCCGGGTCGGATGCCGCAGCGGCATCGCCGGCCGTCGAGTCGTCGGTCGTGGCATCCGTCGGCCCCTCGCCCCACGCCGTGCCCGAGGCATCCGTGCCGGACGGCTCACCCCACGCGCCGGCGTCGTCGCCCCAGTCGCCGCCCATGCCCTCGCTGTAGTAGCGGATCGACGAGCGGATCGTGTTGCGCACCCAGTAGAGCATGGTGTTCACGATCAGGTCGTCGTCGTCGAACATCGTGTCGGCGTAGCGGTGGAAGTGCTCGATGAGCCAGCCCGCGAGTCCGACCGGCGAGTCACTGAGCCCGTAGGCGAGGGTGAGCGGGCGGGTCGACTGGATGCCGACGTAGCCCGCCTCGGTCTCGCCCCACGTGTCGACGGCCTCGAGGAACGCGCGCTCGTCGTCGGCGAGCTCAGCGCGGTCGACCATGAAGAAGTTCGGGAACGGCACATCGGTGAGGTGGAGCCCGGTCACGTGGTCGGCGTGGCTCCGGCCGAGTTCCTGCGCGACGGCCGCGCCCCAGTCGCCGCCGTGCACGAGGTAACGGTCGTAGCCGAGGCCGGCCATGAGCTCGGCCACGCTGTCGGCGGCGAACGCGGCGCTCGTCCGGCCGGCGGGTGGCTGTGTCGAGAAGTCGAATCCGGGCAGGCTCGGCACGACGACGTCGAATCCGGCTGCGGTGAGGAGCGGCGTGAGTTTCGAGTAGCGGTGGAAGGAGTCGGCCCAGCCGTGCAGCAGCACGACCGGCACGGAGGTCCCGTCGCCCTCACCGCGCGCATGGATGTAGTGCAGCTCGAGCCCTTGCACCTCGGCGAGGTGGTGGGGGACGGCGTTCAGGCGAGCCTCGGCGGCGCGCCAATCGAAGCCGTTCGCCCAGTAGTCGGCGAGGCGCCGGAGGTAGGCGAGCTCGGTGCCGTACGTCCATCCCTCGGGTTGGAGTTCATTCGGCCAGCGTGTGTTGCGGAGCCGGGCCTGCAGGTCGTCGAGCTCCGCCTGCGGCACCTCGATCGTGAACGGACGCGTGTGCATGGTTCCCCCTCTGAGTCGGTGTCCGAGCTCAGGCTACGAGGGCATGCGGTCAACTTCCGTCCGCATTGCGAGGACTCTTCGGGGCCCGACTACGACGTGCGCTCCAGCGTGCCGATCTCGGTGCCCGACACGTCGAAGACGGTGAGGGTCTCGCCCGCGATCGTGCCCGTCGCGAGCGCCGAAAGCCAGGTGTCGACGTCGGGGCACGCCATGCGCGTCGAGGCCACGTTGCTGAACGTGATCGTCTCGCCGTCGTCGCTCCACGAGCCCCGGAGCCGGTTGCATCCGTCGGTTCCCATGAGCCTGCCGTCGCTCGCGAGCTCGAGCGACGGTTCGGTCGTCGATGGCGGTGTCGCCCCAGGTGCCGACAGGGTCGACGGGCTCGCCGGTGCCGGCATTCCCGGCGCAGGCGGTGAGCACCGCGGCCGCGGCGATCAGGATGGCTCCGGTCGTGGTCCAGCGCTGCATTCGCGACATGCGCTCAGCGTACTCGGGCACCCATTCATCGACCGGCCGGCGTGGCCGTCGCGCGGGCCGCGCGGGCGAGCGCGTCGCGGCAGGCGACGACGGCGGGGCGGGCGGCCGCGGCGAGCCGCGTGGAGCTGAACACCTCGCGCTCGGGATGCCCCGGCAGGTCGACGAGCGTCACGCTGGGCGCCTCGCCCGCCCACACGAGGTCGGGCAGCAGCCCGACGGCGTTTCCGGAGCGGATGAGTCGGATGTGCGCCATGAGGTCGGCGGTCTCGAAGCGCACGTCGGGCTCGAAGCCCGCGTCGCGGCACAGCTGCTCCGCCCACTCGCGCGACGCCGTGCCCTCGGGCTCGAGCACCCACGGCATGGCGGATGCCGCGGCGAGCACGGGTGCCGTTGCGGGTCGAGGAGCCCGCGATACTGCGGGTTGAGGAGCGCCCGGCGGAGCCGGACGTGTCTCGAAACCCCTCCCTGCGGCCACCGGGTTTCGAGACGCCCGCTGAGCGGGCTCCTCAACCCGCAGGTGCTCGCAACCCGCCGGGCCGGATGCGGCGGCAGCGCGAGCCGGATCGCATCGGCGGCGAGGTGCACGCGGTCGAGGTCGTCGCGGTGGGCGCGGGTGTGCCCCGGGTACTGCTCGGCGATCACGAGGTCGAAGTCGCGCGCCGAGACCTCGAAGAGGCCGACGTCGGGCTCGCGCTCGGTCACCTCCACGCGCAGGTCGGGATGCTCGCGTGCGCAGCAGGGTGAGCGCCTGCGGCACCATGGCGTGCGCGGCGGACTGGAACACGGCGATGCGCACCGTGCCGCCGACGGCGGTGAGCGAGCGCGCGACATCCGACTCGGCCTCCTCGAGCCGATCGAGCACCGCACGGGCGTGGCCGACGAGGAGCTCGGCCTGCGGCGTCAGCTGCACGCCGCCGGCCCACCTGCACGAGCAACGGCACCCCGGCCTCGCGCTCGAGTTGGCTGAGCTGCTGCGACACCGAGGAGGGGCTGTACGAGAGCGCTTCGGCGACCGCCGCGAGCGTGCCGCGCTGGCTGAGTTCCACGAGCAGTCGCAGGCGTCGCACGTCGAGCACGCGACCCTCCCTCCATCGCTGACGATCATTCGGTTTCTCCGAACAGTATCCGTCAGATTCATTCGCTGTACCGAACGGATGCCGCGTCGCACACTGGATATTGCACGGCACACCTCAGCGTGCCCGGAGTGAAGGACACTACCCTCGTGACCATGTCGAACGCCGCCACGGATCTCGCGCCGAGCACCGACCACGTCGTCGCCCTCGTGCGCCGCTGGCTCGCCGAGAGCGCCGAGCACCCCGCCGACCCCGCCGCCGAGCGCCTCGCCGGCGTGCTGAAGGACCCGAACGGGCTCGCCTTCACCGTCGGCTTCGTCGACGGCGTGATGCGCCCCGAAGACCTCGGCGTCGCCGGCCGCAACCTCGAGCAGGTCGCGAAGCTCACGCCGAAGTTCCTGCCCTGGTACCTGCGCGCCGCGATCCGCCTCGGCGGGGTGGTCGCACCCGTGTTCCCGTGGGTCGTCATCCCGATCGCGCGACGCGTGCTGCGGGCGATGGTCGGCCACCTCGTGCTCGACTCGACCCCCGAGAAGCTCGGCCCTGCCATCGAGTCCCTCCGCGAGTCGGGCAACCGGTTGAACCTCAACCTCCTGGGTGAGGCCGTGCTGGGCGAGGACGAGGCCGACCGCCGGCTGCGCGGCACCTACGAGTTCCTCGCGCGCGACGACGTGGACTACGTGTCGATCAAGGTGTCGAGCGTGGTGAGCCAGCTCTCGATGTGGTCGTTCGACGAGGCCGTGGCCAAGGTGGTCGCGAAGCTCACGCCCCTCTACGAGCTCGCTGCGAAGGCCTCGACGAGCTCGGTTTCGACAGGCTCGACCGGCAGGGGCAAGTTCATCAACCTCGACATGGAGGAGTACCGCGACCTCGACCTCACCATCGCGGTGTTCACGACGCTGCTCGACCAGCCGCAACTGCGCGGCCTCGAGGCGGGCATCGTGCTGCAGACCTACCTGCCCGACGCGCTGGGCGCGATGCAGGAGCTCACCGCCTGGGCGATCTCGCGGCGCGCGGCCGGCGGCGCGCCGATCAAGGTGCGCGTGGTGAAGGGCGCGAACCTCGCGATGGAGCAGGTGGACGCCGCCATCCACGGCTGGCCGCTCGCCACCTACGACACCAAGCAGGACTCCGACACCAACTACAAGCGCGTGCTGCACTGGTCGATGACGCCCGAGCACGCCGATGCCGTGAAGCTCGGCATCGCCGGTCACAATCTCTTCGACGTCGCCCACGCCTGGCTCACCGCCCGCGCGCGCGGCGTCGAGTCCCGCGTCGAGTTCGAGATGCTCCTCGGCATGGCGACCGGCCAGGCCGAGGCGGTGCGGCGCGACGTCGGCAACCTCCTGCTCTACACGCCCGTCGTGAACCCGACCGAGTTCGACGTGGCGATCGCCTACCTCATCCGCCGCCTCGAGGAGAACGCCAGCCAGGACAACTTCATGTCGGCCGTGTTCGAACTCGGCAGCGACGAGCGGCTCTTCGAACGCGAGCAGGCGCGCTACCTGCGTTCGCTCGCCGCCCTCGAGGCGGAGGGGCCCAGGACGCCCTCCGCGAACCGCACCCAGAACCGGCGCACCGAGTGGACCGACGCCTCGCTCGCGGCGGCGATGGCGGTGCCGGATGCCCCGGCGCCCGGCACCGAGCACGAGGACGACGCGTCGCTCACGAGCACCGTGCTCGAGCTCACGCGCGGCTCCCGTGGGCACGACGGCTCCGGCGGATTCGGCGGTCTCGGCTTCGGCGAGCCGGCGGATGCCGCGGAACCGACCGTCGATGGCGCGCCCGCGGGCCCCGGCGCGACGCCCGGGTTCCGCAACGAGCCCGACACCGACCCCGCCCTCGCCGCGAACCGCGAGTGGGGACGCCGCATCCTCGCCCGGGTCCCCGAGACCCGTCTCGGCCTCGACGCGATCGCGGCCGCCCGCATCGACGACGCGGCCACGCTCGAGAACGTGATCCGGACGGTCGCCGCCAACGGCCGCGCCTGGGGCGAGCTGCCCGGCGCCGAGCGCGCCGCGGTGCTGCACCGCGCCGGCCTCGCGCTCGCCGCGAACCGCGACCGCCTCATCGAGGTCATGGCCGCCGAGACCGGCAAGACCATCGCCGAGGCCGACCCCGAGATCAGCGAGGCGATCGACTTCGCGCACTACTACGCCGAGCGTGCCCGCGAGCTCGACCACGTGCAGGGCGCCGTGTTCGTGCCGCCGAAGCTCACCGTCGTCACGCCGCCGTGGAACTTCCCGGTCGCGATTCCCGCGGGCGGCGTGCTCGCCGCGCTCGCCGCAGGCTCGGGCGTCATCATCAAGCCCGCGAAGCTCGCCCAGCGCTCGGGCGCGGTCATGGTCGAGGCGCTCTGGGAGGCCGGCGTGCCTCGCCAGCTCCTCGCCCTCGTCGACATCGGCGAGCGGGAGCTCGGCCGCGAGCTCGTGTCGCACCCCGCGGTCGACCGGGTCATCCTCACGGGCGCGTACGAGACGGCGCAGCTGTTCCGCTCGTTCCGCAACGACCTGCCGCTGCTCGCCGAGACGAGCGGCAAGAACGCGATCATCGTGACGCCGTCGGCCGACCTCGACCTCGCGGCATCCGATGTCGTGAAGAGCGCCTTCGGCCACGCCGGCCAGAAGTGCTCGGCCGCGTCGCTCGTGATCCTCGTGGGCTCCGTCGCGAAGTCGGAGCGCTTCCAGCGCCAGCTCGTCGACGCCGCCACCTCGCTGCGCGTCGGCTGGCCCGAGCAGCCGCAGAGCCAGATGGGCCCGATCATCGAGCCCGCGAACGGCAAGCTGCTGCACGCGCTCACCCAGCTCGGAATCGGCGAGGAGTGGCTCGTCGAGCCCAAGCAGCTCGACGCCACCGGACGGCTCTGGTCGCCCGGCATCCGCAGCGGCGTCGCCGCAGGCTCGTACTTCCACCTCACCGAGTTCTTCGGGCCGGTCCTCGGCGTCATGCACGCGAAGGACCTCGACGAGGCCATCCGCATGCAGAACGCCGTCGACTACGGCCTCACCGCCGGCCTGCACTCGCTCGACCCCGAGGAGCTCGCGACGTGGCTCGACCACGTCGAGGCGGGCAACCTCTACGTCAACCGCGGCATCACCGGCGCGATCGTGCAGCGCCAGCCGTTCGGCGGCTGGAAGCGCTCCGCGGTCGGCGCCGGCGCCAAGGCGGGCGGTCCGAACTACCTGTTCGGCCTCGGCGAGTGGATGCCGCAGCACGGCGCCACGTCGAGCACCCTGCACCTGCGCGGGCTCGAGAAGCGCGTCACCGAGCTCATCGAGGCGGCGCAGCCGGCGCTCGACTACGAGTCGTTCGAGGTGCTGCGCCGCTCCGCGCTCTCCGACGAGGTCGCCTGGGCGGAGGAGTACGGCGTCGTGAAGGACGTCTCGGGCGTCGGCGTGGAGCGCAACCTGTTCCGCTACCGGCCGCTGCCGGTGACGATCCGCATCGGGCGAGTCGTCCACGCTCGCCGAGGGCCTCCGCATCATCGCGGCCGGCCTCCTCGCGAAGTCGCAGCTCACGGTGTCGACCGCGATCGAGCTGCCGAAGGGCGTGCGCACCATCCTCGCCGCACGCGACCTGCGGGTCATCCGCGAGGGCGACGCCGCGTGGCTCGACCGCGTCGCGAAGGAGGGTGTCGGGTCGTCTCGCGTCCGCCTGCTCGGTGGTGGCGCGTCGGCGCTCGCCGAGGCACTCGGCGGCACCCCGGATGTCGCGGTGTGGTCGCACCCCGTCACGCCGTCGGGTCGCGTCGAGCTGCTGCCGTTCCTGCACGAGCAGGCGATCTCGATCACGAACCACCGCTTCGGCAACCCGACGACGATCTCCGACGGCGTCATCTGACGCCGGAACCTGCGGGTCGAGGAGGCCGCGCAGCGGCCGTCTCGAGACCCGGTCTCGGGCAGTGGGGTTTCGAGACGCGTCGGCCTGCGGCCGGCGCTCCTCAACCCGCAGTGGTCCTGCGGCCGGTGCTCCTCGACGCGCAGTGGTCCTGCGGCCGGCGCTCCTCGACCCGCGCGTGCTCAGCGGCCGCGGTTGAGCCGACGGACCGGGCGGGGAGCCCGGCCGCCGAGGAACGACTCGCCCGCGGCGACGAGGAAGCCGTTGCGCAGCGCCTCACGGCCGATGAGCATGCGGAAGCCCATCTCGTCGCGGTTGGTGAGCGTGATCTCGGCCGTCATCGTGCGGCCGAGGAGCGTCACGTCCATGAGCACGACGATGCGCTCCTCGGTGTGCCCGGACGAGCTGCGGATCGTGCGGCGGTCGTGCACGGGGCACTCGACGACGACCGCGTCCTCGTCGGTGTCCTGCCACGGGCGCACGCCGAACCGCACGCCGTCGCCGCCGCCGTCGGGCAGCACGATCTCCTCGAGGTCGAACGCGTGCAGCGACGACGTGCGCGCGCCGGTGTCGAGCTTCGCCTTGATCCACGGAACGCCCGCTCCGGGCAGGCTGACCCACTCGCGCCATCCGGCGATGGTGCTTGAATGAGTGGGCGCTCTGTCACCTCAACCATCATCTCAGGGGCTCAACGATGAAACTGGCGATCCTCTCGCGCGCCCCGCAGGCGTACTCGACGCAGCGACTCCGTGCCGCGGCGCTGCAACGCGGACACGAGGTCAAGGTGCTGAACACCCTGCGGTTCGCGATCGACCTCTCCGGGCCCGGGCCCGACCTGCAGTACCGTGGGCGACCGCTTGTCGGACTACGACGCGATCGTGCCGCGCATCGGCAACTCCATCACCTACTTCGGCACGGCCGTCGTGCGGCAGTTCGAGCAGATGGACGTGTACACGCCGAACACCGCGAACGGCATCACGAACTCGCGTGACAAGCTGCGCGCCAACCAGATCCTCTCGCGGCACAACATCGGCATGCCCGCGACGGCGTTCGTGCGGAACCGCGCCGACGTGCGGCCGGCGATCGCCCTGGTCGGCGGCGCACCGGTCGTGATCAAGCTGCTCGAGGGGACCCAGGGCATCGGCGTGATCCTCGCGCCCGAGGTCAAGGTCGCCGAGGCGATCATCGAGACCCTGCACTCGACGAAGCAGAACGTGCTCATCCAGCGATTCATCGCCGAGAGCCGGGGCCGCGACATCCGTGCCCTCGTCGTCGGCGATCGCGTCGTGGCGGCGATGCGGCGCGTGGCGACCGGCGACGAGTTCCGGTCGAACGTGCACCGCGGCGGCACCGTCGAGGCCGTCGAGCTCACGCCCGAGTACGAGCAGGTCGCGGTGCGCTCGGCGCAGATCATGGGGCTGAAGGTCGCGGGCGTCGACATGCTCGAGGGCAACGAGGGCCCGCTCGTGATGGAGGTGAACTCCTCGCCGGGCCTCGAGGGCATCGAGACGGCGACGAAGCTCGACGTGGCCGGCGCGATCATCGACTACATCGCCAACCAGGTCGCGTTCCCCGAGATCGACGTGCGCCAGCGCCTCACCGTCTCGACCGGGTACGGCGTCGCCGAGCTGCTCGTGCACGGCGCCGCCGACCTCGTCGGCAAGACGCTCGGGGAGTCGGGCCTCTGGGACCGCGACATCACGGTGCTCACGCTGCACCGCGGCACGGTCGTGATCCCCAACCCGCGCAAGGGCGTCGTGCTCGAGTCCGAGGACCGCCTGCTCTGCTTCGGCAGGCTCGAGGAGATGCGTTCCATGATCCCCGAGCGCCGCCGCCGCCGGGCGCGGGTGCGGAAGCTGCCGAAGGAGCCGATCCCCGAGGCGTGACGCCGGCTCGGGTCGAGGTTGAGGAGGCCGCGCAGCGGCCGTCCGAACCCGCTCACGACGTCCGAGGGTTTCGTCGATGCGAGCGGCGCGCTAAGGGCACCGCGGGGTCAGCGCTCGGCGTCGAGCGCCGAGGCGACGAGGGCCAGCGCCGTCGCGCGGTCGACGCCGAGGTGGTGCACCCGGTCGGCGTAGGCGATCGCCGCGAGTTGCGCCTCGCGCGTCGTCGGGTCGCCGGTCGCCGAGACGAAGCTGCCGGCCCGGCCCCGCGTCTCGATCACGTGGTCGGTCTCGAGCGCGCGGTAGGCCTTCGCGACCGTGTTGACCGCGAGGTCGAGCTCGGCGGCGAGCGCGCGCACGGTCGGCATGCGCGTGCCGGGCGTGAGGGTGCCGTCGGCGACGGCGTCGGTCACCTGCCGGCGCACCTGCTCGAAGGGCGGCACGGATGCGGCGGGGTCGATCGACAGCTTCACGCGTCGTCCGTCCCGCCCGCGGCATCCGATGCCGGGCCGTGGTCCTTCTCCTGCTTGAGCAGGCCGTCGGGGTGGTAGCTGCGCCACACGCCCACCTTGCGGCCGTCGACGTACTCGCCCTCGTCGATCAACTCGCCGGTGTCGAACCAACGCCGCCAGGGGCCCACCTGCACGTTGCGCACGAACGCGCCCTCCTGCAGCGGGCCGCCGCCCTCGCGCCACCAGCGCCAGTGGCCGTCGAGGGTCCCGTCGACCCGAGCGCCGACGGCCTTCAGCCGCCCGTTGCGGTACCAGACCCGCCAGACGCCCTGCTGCTCGCCGTGCTCGTACTCGCCCTCGGCCGAGACCCGGCCGCTCGGCGAAGTACTCCTGCCAGTGCCCGTGCTTGCGGCCGTCGTCGTCGAGCGCGTTGGGTGCGGATTCGCTCGGCTCGGCCTCGGCCGGCGTCGGCCCGTTCGGCACCGAGGCGCCCGGAGCGGCGTCGCCCGCGGCATCCGTCATCGTCAGTCCCGGTTGCGGTTCACGAGCCGCGAGAGCACGATCGCGCTGCGGGTGTGGTCGACGTTGGGGGCGATGCGCACGCGTTCGAGCGCGTCCTCGAGGCTCGTGATGTCGCGGGCCCGCATGTGCACGATCGCGTCGGCGCTGCCCGTGACGGTGCCCGCGTAGACGACCTCGGGCACGCCCTGCAGGATCCGTTGCAGCTCGTCGGGCGCCACGGTGCCCCGGCAGAACAACTCGACGTACGCCTCGGTGCTCATGCCGTCGACGGCGGGGTCGACCTGGATGGTGAACGAGCGGATGACGCCGTCCGCCACGAGGCGGTCGACGCGACGCTTCACCGCCGACGCCGACAGGCCCACGGACGACCCGATGTCGCCGTAGCCCGCTCGCGCGTTCTGGCGGAGCAGGTCGAGGATGGCGCGATCGAGGTTGTCCATGCTCGGAGTGTACGTCGATCCGTTGCGTTCTTACAGTGCCTCACGCGGATTTCCTGCGCGTGCCGCCCGGGATCGTACGACGGTCGGCTCAGTCGGCGTTCGCGGCATCCGCTTTCCCGAACGCGCCTAGTCTGGAGGCATGCCCCTCGATTCCCCCGTGCGGCTCGGCATCCAGGTGCAGCCGCAGCACGCCCGATATCCCGCCATCCGCGACGCCGTGCTCCGCCTCGAGGACATGGGCGTCGACATCGTCTTCAACTGGGACCACTTCTTCCCGCTCACGCGCGGCCACGAGGGCATGCACTTCGAGGCGTGGACCATGCTCGGCGCCTGGGCGGAGCAGACCGAGCGCGTGGAGTTCGGCACGCTCGTGAGCTGCAACTCCTACCGCAACGCCGACCTGCAGGCCGACATGGCCCGCACCCTCGACCACATCAGCGCGAAGGGCGACGGACCCGGACGGTTCATCTTCGGCACGGGCTCGGGGTGGTTCCAGCGCGACTACGACGAGTACGGCTACGAGTTCGGCACGCCGGGCACGCGCCTGAACGCCCTCGCCGATGCGATGCCCCGCATCGAGGCGCGTTGGGCGAAGCTGGACCCGGCGCCGACGCGCAAGATCCCGGTCATGATCGGCGGCAAGGGCGAGCAGAAGACCCTGCGGATCGTGGCGAAGCACGCCGACATCTGGCACTCGTTCGTCTCGCCCGGCGACCTGCCCCACAAGCTCGACGTGCTCGCGCGTTGGGGCGACGAGGTCGGCCGCGACGTCTCGCAGATCACGGTGTCGAACGAGCTCACGCGGCGACGGGTCGACCTCGAGTACGCGGATGCGCTGTACGACGCCGGCGTGCGGCTCTTCACGCTCGGCATCGGCGGGCCCGACTACGACCTCGGCCTGGTGCCGGAGTGGCTGGCCTGGCGCGACGGGAAGAACGGCTGAGTCAGCCCTCGACGGTGGGAAGCCGGCCGGGCACGTAGCCGTCGGGCGTGAGCCCCGCGGTGCCGTCGGGATGGATGGTGCCGCGGATCCGGCTGCCCTGCCCGGAGAGCCTCGACCCAGAGCCCGGTCTCCGGGAACCTCCCGTCCGATCGTGCAGCTGGAGGCGGTGCCCCCGCCCGGATGGACGACGACGACGCACACCTCGCCGCCGAGGCGCGCGACGTGGAGGGCCACGCCGTCGGGTCGGGTGATGAGGAGGCGGTAGTCGGTCGGCGCGATCCGTCGTCGCGGGATCGGCACCGCCGGCACGTCGGCCGGGACCGGCTGGGCGTCGAACAGGCGCGGCACGGCCGTGTCGACGACGGGGATCGTGAACGAGGCGGGCGTCGGGCGGGGCTGCCGCGGTCGAACGGGCCGCGGGCTCGGACGCCGTCGTGCGCGTGCCGACGTGCCAGCCGACGCCGACGCCGACGAGCAGGGCCAGCGTCCCGGCCGCGATCGCCCACGTCAGCGGGCGGGCGGCGTCGGATGCCTCGCGCCCGGGTCGTCCGTCGGTCGGCGGCCCGATGCGGGCCCGTCGGTGCGGTGACGGGAGCGGTCGGCGCACCCGCGGCATCCGTCCGACCGTCCGCCACCGCCTCGCTCGGCCGCCCGCTCACGCCGGAGCGCCTCGAGCTCCGCGCGGCCGCGGCTGCGCGCTCCGCGTCGCTCGCCACGGCCCCGTACGCGATCCGCTGCAGTCGCCGCATCCGCTCATCGTGGGCGGGTTCGTCCAATGCGACCTCCATCGGTCCGGCCGGCGGGGAGCCGGGTGTGCAACAGGATGCCTCACGCGGGCGTCCGTGAGCAACCGCTCTCACGCGCGCATGCGGCATGGGCGCCGGACCTCGCGCACGAATGCCGCGAATCGGCCGGGAACGAGCAGGAAGTTTGCGCGCGACGCCCGGAACTTCGACGCCGTACGGTTCACACTGAGAGTGGCGTCTCGACGGCGGCGCAACCCGAACGTCGTCGTCGAGGCTCGCAAGAGCGACCTGGTCCGCCGACATTGCCAACAGCGCTGATGTCGCCACGCACGGTGTGCCGCGGCATCCGCCGACCCCCTCGAGGAGTGAGATGTCGACCGTGATCGAGACCGACGAGCAGCCGGGCACCCGGCCCGAGCGACGCCCCACCGGACGCAGCGTGCTCATGTGCCGCCCCGAGCACTTCACCGTGGGCTACCGGATCAACCCGTGGATGGAGCCGGCCGAGCCGACCGACACGACGCTGGCGCTCGCCCAGTGGCAGGTGCTCTACGACACGTACCTCGAGCTCGGCTACGACGTGCACCTCATCGACCCGATCGACGGGCTGCCCGACATGGTCTACGCCGCCAACGGCGGGTTCGTCATCGACAGCATCGCGTACGGCGCGAAGTTCACCTTCCCCGAGCGCCAGCCCGAGGGCCCCGCGTTCATGGAGTGGTTCCGTGCCGCCGGCTTCGACGTCCGCGAGCCCGAGGAGGTCAACGAGGGCGAGGGCGACTTCCTGCTCGTCGGCGACACGATCCTCGCCGGCACCGGCTTCCGCTCGACTCGCTCAGCCACCAGGAGCTCGGCGGCATCTTCGGCCGCGAGGTCGTGACGCCTCCGGCTCGTCGACCCGAGCTTCTACCACCTCGACACCGCCGTCGCGGTGCTCGACCCGACTCCCGGACAGGAGCACATCGCCTACCTGCCGACGGCGTTCGACGAGGAATCGCTGGCGGTGCTGCAGGAGCGGTTCCCCGACGCGATCCTCGTGAACGAGACGGATGCCGCGGTGTTCGGCCTCAACTCGTTCAGCGACGGCTACAACGTGGTCATCTCCTCGCGCGCGAAGGACTTCGAGCGACAGCTGCGCGAGCGCGGCTACAACCCGATCGTCGTCGACCTCTCCGAGCTGCTGCTCGGCGGCGGCGGCATCAAGTGCTGCACGCTGGAGCTGCGCCGATGAGACCCTCCCGACGATCCGAGCCGTGACGCGGCCGTCCGAGCCGAAGGCTCAGGTGTGGCCGAGCGTCCACGGGCGGAGCCTTCGGCTCGGACACCGCGGCCATCCGCGAAGGCGAGCACGTCGCCCACAACTACCACCCGCTGCCCGGTCGTCGTCGCGTCGGGCGAGGGCGCCTGGGTGACGGATGTCGAGGGCAAGCGCTACCTCGACTGCCTCGCCGCCTACTCGGCCCTGAACTTCGGGCACGGCAACCCCGCGCTCGTCGCCGCCGCGCAGCGAGCAGCTCGAGCGCATCACGCTCACGAGCCGCGCGTTCCACAACGACCGGCTCGGCCCGTTCGTCACCGAGCTCGCCGCGCTCTGCGGCAAGGACATGGTGCTGCCGATGAACACCGGCGCCGAGGCCGTCGAGACCGGCATCAAGGTCGCGCGCGCGTGGGGCTACCGGGTGAAGGGCATGGCGCCGGATGCCGCGAACATCATCGTCGATGACGGCAACTTCCACGGCCGCACCACGACGATCGTCTGGCTTCAGCGACGACCCGGACGCGCACGACGACTTCGGGCCGTTCACGCCCGGGGTTCCGGATGGTGCCCTTCGGCGATGCCGCGGCGATCGAGGCCGCGATCGACGCCGAACACCGCCGCCGTGCTCATCGAGCCGATCCAGGGCGAGGCCGGCATCATCATCCCGCCCGCGGAGTACCTGCCCGCGCGTGCGCGAGCTCACCCGCGAGCACAACGTGCTGTTCATCGCCGACGAGATCCAGTCCGGCCTCGGCCGCGTCGGCGCGACGTTCGCGTGCGACCGCGTGGGCGTCGTGCCCGACCTGTACCTGCTCGGCAAGGCGCTCGGCGGCGGCATCCTGCCCGTGTCCGCCGTCGTCGGCGACCGCGACGTGCTCGGCGTGATCCGAGCCGGGCGAGCACGGCTCGACGTTCGGCGGCAACCCGCTCGCCGCGGCGGTCGGCCTCGAGGTGGTCGAGATGCTCGCGACCGGCGAGCTGCAGGAGCGGGCGCGCGCCGCTCGGCGAGCACCTGCACGAGCGGCTCGAGTCGCTCATCGGCCACGGCGTCATCGAGCGTGCGCGTCGCGGGGCTCTGGGCGGGCATCGACATCGACCCCGCGATCGGCGACCGGCCGCGAGGTCGGCGAGCGCGCTCATGCGCCGCGGCGTGCTCGTGAAGGACACGCACGGGTCCGACCATCCGCATCGCGCCGCCGCTCGTGGTGCGCGCGACCGACCTCGACTGGGCCGTCGACCAGCTCGCCGCGGTGCTCGAGGAGCTGCGCGGGTAGTCGCCCTGCTCAGTCCTCGGTCACGGTGATCGAGCCGTTGGACGTGTGCAGGTCGAGCGCGAAGCGACCGTCGGACTCGTTCGGCACCCCGATGTCGGTGCGCCCGTTCGAGGTCTCGGTGGAGACCTGGTAGGAGTCGGACGGCACGGTGAGGTCGATGGCGCCGTTCGACGTGCTGGCCTCGACGTCCTGGGGCTCGCCGAGCTGCAGGTCGATGGAACCGTTGGACGTCGTGGCGCGCACCCCGTCCCCGTTCAGGTCGCGGCCGATGATGCGACCGTTGGACGTCTCGGCGATGACGCCGCCTGCGACCTCATCGAGCTCGATGCGCCCGTTGCTGGTCTGCACGTCGACCTCGCCCACATCGCTGAGCTTGATCGCGCCGTTCGAGGTCGAGCCGCGGACGTCGACGCCCGCGGGCACGTCGATCGTGTACTCGACCGAGCAGCGGCGGCCGCAGCCGTGCAGCTCGAGCGTGTCGCCCGACACCTCATGCGTCTCGTCGGTGGGGCGGTCTCCCCGGTACGACAGCGTGCGCTGGACGGTGACCTCGGTGGCGCCCTCGGTGCCGCGCACCGCGACGCTGCCCGACGTGTCGACGAGCTGGATCGTGCCGATCTCCTCGGTCACCGTCGCCTCGTCGCTGAACTGCTCGGGCGGGCGGAGCAGGGCGCACCCGCCGAGGGCGCCCGCGACCAGGGCGGTCACCGCCGCCGCCACCGACGCACGAACGAACCTGCCCATCGCATTCCCCTCGCCCACCGGGGCCGCACGCGGCATCCGGGTGCGGCATCCGGTCGTCTTCGCCGAACATACCGCGGCGGCGTCGTCGCCGCCATGGTCGGCGAACGTGGCCGCGGTACGATGACGCCGTACCGTCGCCTCACGGCTGACGGCTCGGTCAGGGGTGGGACGATGGCACGGAACAAGCAGGAGAAGGCGGCCGCCAAGGCGCTCGACGCCGCGAAGGAGGCCGTGGCGGAGGCCAAGCGGCTCGCGGGCAAGGCCGACAAGGCGGCGCGCAAGAAGGCGGCGAAGGTCGAGAAGCGGCTCGCGAAGATCGTCGCCGAGGTGCGGGCCCCGAAGCAGACGGATGCCGCGACGACGCGGAAGGCGGAGCGGCCCAAGCCCGCGAACACGACGGCGGCGAAGCCGAAGACGGCGTCGACCCCGACGGCGTCACCGAGGTCGAAGCCGAAACCGAAGCCGAAGGCTGCCGGCGAAGCCGAAGAAGCCCACGACGACGAAGGCCGCGTCGGCCACGGCGGCGAACGCCGCGTCGAGCACCGACCCGAAGGCCGCATCGACGACCGACCTCGAGTCGCAGACCGTCGTGCAGCTGCGCGGACTCGCACGCGAGCGCGGCATCGCCGGCTACTCGCGGTTCACGAAGGCGCAACTGGTCGTTTCCCTGCGCGGCTGAAGCTTGAGGGCGTCGGGTCGTCGCCGCGTCGAGTGCGGGTGGCACCCGACATCCGTTTCGAGCAGGAGGTCAGTGACCGCTGACGTCCCCGGCATCCTCGACCGCTCGACGCTCGCGGCGCCGCCGCGCACGCTCCTCGACGTGCTGCGCGCCACGACCCTGGCGCACCCCGACGCGTCGGCGCTCGAGGACGGCGACGGCGCCCTGAGCTACCGCGAGCTCACGGCTCGAGTGGTGCGGACCGCCGCGCGCCTCTCCGCGGCCGGGGTGCGCCGCGGCGATCGCGTCGGCATCCGCATGCCGTCGGGATCCCGTGAGCTCTACATCGCGATCCTGGCGGCGATGGCCGCGGGCGCCGCGTACGTGCCCGTCGACGCCGACGACCCGCGAGGAGCGCGCTCGACTCGTGTTCGGCGAGGCCGGCGTGCGCGGCGTGATCACGGCCGGCGGCGCGTTCGTCCCGAGCGACGAGCGGCCCGCGGATGCCGCGCCCGAGGCGCTCTTCGACGGCGCTCCGCCGCACCCCAGCACGCACGCGACCCCCGTCGCGACCCCGCCGGACCTCGACGACGACGCGTGGATCATCTTCACCTCGGGCTCGACCGGCACGCCGAAGGGCGTCGCGGTGACGCATCGCTCGGCGGCCGCGTTCGTCGACGCCGAGGCGCGGCTGTTCCTGCAGGACGCGCCGCTCGGGCCCGGGGACCGCGTGCTGGCCGGACTCTCGGTGGCGTTCGACGCGTCCTGCGAGGAGATGTGGCTCGCGTGGCGGCACGGTGCCTGCCTCGTGCCCGCGCCCCGCGAGCCTCGTGCGCAGCGGCATGGACCTCGGTCCGTGGATGGTCACGCACGGGATCACCGTCGTCTCGACGGTGCCGACCCTCGCCGCGCTGTGGCCGGCCGAGGCGATCGAGAACGTGCGCCTGCTGATCTTCGGCGGCGAGGCCGTGCCGCCCGAGCTCGCGGCACGCCTCGTCTCGCCCGAACGCGAGGTGTGGAACACGTACGGCCCGACCGAGGCGACCGTCGTCGCGTGCGCCGCCATCCTCGACGGCACGGGCCCCGTGCGCATCGGCCTGCCGCTCGACGGCTGGGCGCTCGCCGTGGTCGACGCCGAGGGACGGCCGGTCGGCGACGGCGAGGTCGGCGAGCTCATCATCGGCGGGCGTCGGCCTCGCCCGCTACCTCGATCCGGCGAAGGATGCCGAGAAGTACTCGCCGATGCCGACGCTCGGCTGGGAGCGCGCCTACCGCTCGGGCGACCTCGTGGTGTTCGACCGCGAGGGGCTGCTCTTCCAGGGGCGCGCCGACGACCAGGTGAAGGTCGGCGGCCGGCGCATCGAGCTCGGCGAGATCGAGTCGGCGCTGCAGGCGCTGCCGCGGTGTCACGGGGGCGGCGGCCGCCGTGCGCCGCACCGAGGCGGGCAACCAGGTGCTCGTCGGCTACCTCGCGGTGACCGACGACTTCGACCGCACCGCGGCCCGCGCCCGGCTCACCGAGGAGCTCCCGGCCGCGCTCGTGCCGCTGCTCGCGGTCGTCGAGGAGCTCCCGACCCGCACCTCCGGCAAGGTGGACCGCGCGGCCCTGCCCTGGCCGCTGCCCGGCGTCGAGCCCGACGCCGCGGGGCTCGGGGCATCCGCCGCCTGGCTCGCCGAGCAGTGGCAGGCGGTGCTCGGCGTCCCGGTCTCGGAAGCCGACGCGAGCTTCTTCGACCTCGGCGGCGGATCCCTCGCGGCCGCGCAGCTGGTCAGCCGCATCCGGGCCCGCGACCCCGAGTTCACCGTCGCCGACATCTACGACCATCCTCGCCTCGGGGCGATGGCGGACGAGCTCGACGCGCGGGCGCCGGAGCCGGGATCGGGCGCGACGACGTTCCGGCAGCCGGTCCCGACGCCGCGTGGGACCCAGTGGGTGCAGACGCTCGCGGGCGTGCCGCTGTTCATCCTGAGCGGCGCGCGCTGGCTGCTGTACCTGCTCACGGCGACGACGATCCTCGACGCGGTGAGCGACGGCTTCGGATTCCTGCCGACGGTGCCGCTGTGGGTGCTCCTCGTCGGCCTCGCGATCTTCGCCACGCCCTTCGGCCGCATGGCCATCGCGGTGGCAGGCGCGCGGATCCTGCTCGCCGGGCTGGAGCCGGGCGACTATCCGCGCGGCGGCGCGGTGCACCTGCGCATGTGGCTCGCCGACCAGATCGCCCACCAGGTCGACGCCGTCGGGCTCTCGGGAGCACCGTGGGTGTCGAACTACGCCCGCGCGCTCGGCGCGAAGATCGGCGAGGACGTGGACCTGCACACGCTGCCGCCCGTCACCGGCATGCTGACGATCGGCGACCGCGCCGCGATCGAGCCCGAGGTCGACCTCGCCGGCACCTGGATCGACGGCGACGTGGTGCGCATCGGCCGGATGCGCATCGGGGCCGGCTCGACGATCGGCGCGCGCAGCACGCTGCTTCCCGGCGCCCGGATCGGCAAGGGCGCCGAGATCGCGCCGGGCTCCGCGGTCTTCGGTCGAGTGCCGTCGGGCCAGCGCTGGGCGGGATCGCCCGCCGAGCGGGTCGGCCCCGCCAACCCCGCGACCGACAGGCCGCCCCGTGGCACACGCTGGCTCGTCGCGTACGGCGCGTCGTCGCTGCTCCTCTCGCTCCTGCCGATCGCCGCCTTCGCGACCGGCGGCGCGGTGATCGCCGCGGGCATGGCCGGCTCGGCCACGCTCGGCGAGGCCGCGCTCCGCGCCCTGGCCTGGCTGGTGCCCGCGACGCTCGTCGCGGGCGTCGCCTTCGCGGGCCTCGTCGTGGTCGCCGTGCGGCTCCTCGCGATCGGGCTGCACGAGGGGCGGCATCCCGTGCGCAGCCGGGTCGGGTGGCAGGCGTGGACCACCGAGCGGCTGATGGATGCCTCGCGCACCATCCTGTTCCCGCTCTACTCGAGCCTCTTCACCCCCGTGTGGCTGCGCCTGCTCGGGGCCGAGGTGGGACGCGGCGTCGAGGCATCCACCGTGCTCCTCATCCCGTCGATGACGACGATCGACGACCACGCCTTCCTCGCCGACGACACCATGGTCGCCTCCTACGAGCTGCAGGGCGGGTGGATGCGGATCGAGCGGGCGCGCATCGGCAAGCGCGCGTTCCTCGGCAACTCGGGCATCGCCGCGGCCGGCCATCGGCTCGCGCGCGACGCGCTCGTGGCGGTGCTCTCGGTGGCCCCGGTGAAGTCGAAGCCGGGCACCTCGTGGCTCGGATCGCCCCCGGTGCGCCTGCGCCGCTCGACGCTGGAGACGGATCGAGAGCCGCACGTACAGGCCGCCGAACCGCCTGCGCGTCGCCCGCGCGCTGTGGGAGCTGTGCCGGATCGTGCCGGTGTTCGTCACGTGCGCCATCGGCCTCGCCGTGCTGTTCACGCTCGCGGCGCTCGCCTCCGGGTTCGGCGGTGCTCGTCGCGCTCCTGCTGAGCGGCATCGTGATGCTCGCCGCGGGCGCGGCTGCCGCGCTGTGGCCTCGACGGTCGCGAAGTGGGCCTTCGTCGGCCGCATCAGGGCGGGGGAGCATCCGCTCTGGTCGAGCTTCGTCTGGCGCACGGAGGTGTCGGACACGTTCGTCGAGATGGTCGCCGCGCCCTGGTTCGCGCGGGCCGCCGCCGGAACCCCGGCCCTCGCCGTGTGGCTGCGCACGCTCGGCGCCCGTATCGGCCGCGGCGTCTGGTGCGACAGCTACTGGCTGCCCGAGGCCGATCTCGTGACCCTCGGCGACGGATCCACCGTGAATCGCGGCTGCGTGGTGCAGACCCACCTGTTCCATGATCGAATCATGAGCATGGACCAGGTCACGATGGAGCCGGGTGCGACGCTCGGGCCGCACAGCGTGATCCTGCCCGCCGCGCGCATCGGCGCGCACGCGACCGTCGGCCCGGCCTCGCTCGTGATGCGCGGCGAGGAGGTGCCGGTCGGCAGTCGTTGGAGCGGCAACCCCATCGGCCCGTGGCGTGCCGTGCGCGTCGCCGACTACCACGCGCAGGTGCGCTGATGGAGGCGGCTGAGATCGGCGCCGCCACAGCGGGCGACGCCTACCTGCCGCAGAGCGGCAACGGCGGGTACCGCACCGTGTCGATCGCGCTCTCGCTGCGGTACCGCATCGCCCGCAACCGACTCGACGGCACTGCCGAACTGCTGCTGCGCGCGAACCAGCGGCTCGCGCGATTCAGTCTCGACCTGGTCGGGCTCGCCGCCTCGGCGGTGCGGGTGGACGGGCGACGGGCGGCCTTCCGCCAGGTGCAGGGCAAGCTGCGCATCACCCCCGAACGACCGGTCGAACCCGGCGCCGAGTTCCTCGTCGTCGTCGAGTACGGCGGCGCCCCGAAGCCCCGGCGCACGAAGTGGGGCGCGATCGGCTGGGAGGAGCTCGACGACGGCGTGCTCGTGGCGTCGCAGCCGTCGGGCGCGCCGACGTGGTTCCCGTGCAACGACCACCCGTTCGACAAGGCGAGCTATCGCATCCGCTTCGAGACGGATGCCGCCTACACCGTCGTGGCCAACGGCGAGCTCGAGGACCATCGGGTCATCAGCGGGCAGGGCGTGTGGGTCTACGCGCAGCGCGAGCCCACGGCGAGCTACCTCGTGATGCTGCAGATCGGCCGGTACGCGAAGCGGTCGCTCCCGTTCGACGGCGCGGAGTGCGTGGTGTACTTCCCCCGTGCGCTGGAGCGCCGGGTGCGCGCCGACTTCGGCCCGCTGCCGCGCATGCTCGAGGTCTTCGAGGCCGCGTTCGGCCCGTACCCGTTCGAGCGCTACGCCGTGGTCGTGACGCCCGACGAGCTCGAGATCCCGCTCGAGGCGCAGGGCCTGGCCGTGTTCGGCGCCGAACCACATCGACGGACACGGCGGTGAGGAGCGGCTCATCGCCCACGAGCTCGCCCACCAGTGGTTCGGCAACAGCGTGGGCCTCGCCCGCTGGCAGGACATCTGGCTCAACGAGGGGTTCTGCTGCTACGCCGAGTGGGTGTGGTCGGATACCTCGGGCGCCGCCTCGGCGGACCGGCTCGC
The DNA here is from genome assembly GCA_963799015.1 of uncultured Actinomycetota bacterium. Classification (GTDB taxonomy): domain Bacteria; phylum Actinomycetota; class Actinomycetes; order Actinomycetales; family Microbacteriaceae; genus Agromyces. The sequence goes on from CAWCWD010000014.1 coordinate 240,100, forward strand.
CCGCGAACACCACGCCCGCCTCTCGCAACTGCCCGAGGACCTCCTCATCGGCGACCCGGGCCCGGCGAACATGTTCGACGACCGTCTCTACAAGCGCGGCGCGCTCGCGCTGCACGCGCTTCGGCTCGTGCTCGGCGACGTGGCCTTCTTCGGCGTGCTCCAGGAGTGGACCATGACGCATCGCCACGCCACCGCCACGACGGCGGACTTCATCGAACTCGTCGCGACGCGGACCGGGCACCAGGTCGGCACGTTCTTCGAGGCGTGGCTGTACCGTCCCGAACTGCCGCCCCTGCCGGCGGCGGTCAGCGCGGCACCGAGCCGACCGCGACACTGACGAGGCAGCCCGCGATCCGCCGGTCGACGATCCGGTAGCCGACGGGCCGATCGGCGAGGCGAGCGCGTCCGCCCGCGAAGACCACGGCTGCGGGCTCGACTCGAAGGCCGCGGCCGTCGGCTTTCAGCACCGCCTCGGCGCGTACCCACCGTCGGATCGCCGTGCGGCGCCGGCCTCCCACGAGGTCGGTGACGGCCTCGCGGCGCTCCGCCTCCGCGCTGCGCGACGTCGTGGCCCGGGGTCGCTCCACGTCGACGCCGACCGCGACGCCGGCGGGCGCGAGCGCGGCGACGACGAGCCCGTCGCACGACGCGAGGCTCACCGACGGCGGCGGCCCTGCGGCATCCGGCCAGCTGACGCGTGGTCGTCCGTGCTCCCGTCCGCAGCGCTCGCATGCCGCCGTCACCGTGACCTCCTCGGGCCGGATCCCGCCCGCGTCCGCGGCGAGGTCGCGGACGAGCAGCCGCCCCAGGAGGAACCGGTCCCGCTGATCGGCGCGGACCGCGTCGGCGGCGCGGACCCGCTCGGCCGCCCCGAGCAGGCGCAGCGCCCGCGCGCGGTCGAACGCGGCGGGGTGCGCCCAGGCGAGGCGCACGCCGCCGTCGATCGTGATCGACCCTCCGGCCACGCGAGGTCGTCCTCACTGCTCGATGACGGATGACGCGACAGGGCGATCCCGCCGCCGTCGCCAGTCCACCACCGTCGCGGGGCGGCGCACAAGCGAAGCCCTCGGTCTCGCGGCCTCCGCCCGACGGTGCGAGGAGCCCTCTTCGCAGCAGTCGGCCACCGCGGGCGGATACGATAGCGCGGATACGCCCGCCGAGGTGAGGGAGCGAATGGCCGGCACACTCGTCGTGATACCGACCTACAACGAGCGCGAGAACCTCGCCGACACGGTGGCCCGCGTGCGTGCCGCGGTGCCGGCGGCATCCGTGCTCGTGGTCGACGACAGCTCGCCCGACGGCACCGGCGAGCTCGCCGACGAGCTCGCGGCGGCCGACGCGGCGGTGCACGTGCTGCATCGCACCGCCAAGGACGGCCTCGGCGCCGCCTACCTCGAGGCGTTCCGGTGGGCGCTCGAGCAGGGCTACGACCCGATCGTGCAGCTCGACGCCGACGGCTCGCACCTGCCCGAGCAGCTGCCGCGCCTCCTCGACGAGCTCGAGCGGTCGGATGCCGCGGGCGGCCGCGCCGACCTGGTGATCGGGTCGCGCTGGGTGCCCGGCGGCTCGATCGAGAACTGGCCGCGGCATCGGGAGCTGCTCTCGCGGTGGGGGAGCGCCTATGCGCGGTGGGTGCTGCGCCTCGACACCCGCGACGCGACGGCCGGGTACCGGGCGTTCCGCGCCGACGCCCTGCGCCGCATCCGCCTGGGCGACGTGCACACGCGCGGCTACGGCTTCCAGGTCGACATGCTCTGGCACGCGCGCGAGGCCGGCCTCACGATCGTCGAGGTCCCGGTCAACTTCGTGGAGCGGATCCGCGGGCGGTCGAAGATGAATCCCGCGATCGTGCTCGAGGCGATCGTGCGGGTGACCGGGTGGGGACTCCGATCCAGGTTCGGTCGCCACGACGCGGCGCAGCCCGCGAACGGCGGCAGCGGTTCGGCCGCCGGACGGTCGCGCGCCTGACGACCGGGATCGGCGAGTTCCGGAGGATCGGTCGGGTCGCGGCGACGATCGGTCGGGTGCGCGTGATCGCGGCACGCGAGGCTGGTCTCCTGTCCTGAAGGAGCACCATGTCATCGAACGCGCTGTCGACCCCGACGTCGTCCACGAGCCTCGCGACGGCGGCGGCTCCGCCGACCGGCGCGCCGCGCGCCGCCTGGCTCGCCGTCGTCGCCCTCGGGCTCGGCATCTTCACGCTCGTGACGAGCGAGTTCCTGCCGGCGAGCCTGCTCTCGCCGATCGCCGCCGAGCTCGGCATCACGGAGGGCGCCGCCGGCCAGCTCGTCACCGCGACGAGCATCAGCGGCATCATCGGGGGGCCGCTGATCGTCTCGGCGCTGCCGCGCGTCGACCGGCGATGGGTGATGACGGGCCTCACCACGCTCGCGATCGCGTCGAACGTGCTCGTGGCGATCGCGCCGGCGTTCGGGCTGATGCTCGCGTCGCGACTGCTGCTCGGCATCGCCCTCTCGGGATTCTGGGCGATGTCGCTGGCCGTGACCGCGCAGCTCGTGCCGGCCGATCGACTCGGGCGGGCGATGACCATCGTGAACGCCGGCGTCTCACTCGCCACGATCGCCGCCGTGCCGGCCGGCGCCTACTTCGGCGAGCTGCTCGGATGGCGCGCCGTCTTCCTGCTCGCGGCCGGCGCGGGCGTGGTGACGCTCGCCGCCCAGCTCGCCACACTGCCGCCCATTCCCCCGAGCGGCGCTCCGGGATTCCGGGCGCTCCTCCAGACCGCGCGCACGCCGGTGGTCGCCGTCGGCATCCTCGCCATCGTGCTCCTCGCCGGCGGACACTTCATGGGCTTCACCTACCTGCGCCCGGCGTTCGAGGGCATCGACGGGCTCACGCCAGAGCTGCTGGCCCTCCTGCTCCTCGTCTTCGGCGTCGCGAGCTTCGTGGGCAACGCGGTCGCCGGCCCGATCGCCGACCGGCGCCTCTCGGTGCTGGTGATCGCGGCGCCGGTCGCGATCGGCGCGGGCACGGTGGTGTTCGCCCTGCTCGGCTCGAGCCTCGCGCTCGCGTTCATCACGGTGTTCGTCTGGGGCATCGGGTTCGGTGCCGTGCCGACGATGGTGCAGACGTGGATCGCCCGGGTGGCGCCGGAACGGCTCGAGAGCGCCGGCGGCCTCGTGGTGGCGGCGTTCCAGATCGCGATCACGATCGGCGCGGCGGTGGGCGGCGTGCTGGTCGACACCGTCGGCGTGCAGGCGGCCTTCATCGGCGGCGGGATCGCGGCGGCGCTCGCGGCCGGGGTCCTCAGCTCGGCGCGGGTGCGGTAGCCGCCGTCAGGCGACGGTCCGGAGGGCGGCCGCCGTCAGGCGACGGTCTGCACGGCGGAGCGCCGCCACAGGCTCGGCGACACGCCCGCGTGCCGCCGGAACGCGCGGCTGAACCCCGCGTCGCTCTCGTAGCCGAGCTGGTAGGCGATGTCGGTCACCGCGGCGCCGGCGCGCAGCATCCGCTCGGCGCGCTCCATGCGCACCCGGGTGAGGTAGCGGGCCGGGGTGTCGCCCACCGCGTCCCGGAACTGCTCGGCGAACTGCGAACGGGAGGCGCGGGCGAGGCGCGCGAGCGACTCGACCGTCCAGGGCGAGCCCGGGTCGTCGTGGATCGCCTCGATCGCCCGGCCGAGATGCGGGTCGCGTGCGGTGGCGAGCCACTCACGAGCGCTGCCGCAGCCGCGTTCCAGCCAGATGCGCACCGCGGCGGACGCCACGACGTCGGCGAGCCGTTCGATCACCGAGCCGCTGCCGGCGCGATCGCTCGACGCCTCGCGGTGCATCGTCTCGAGGAGCGAGGCGAAGATCGGCTCGTGCACGCGGAAGCCGCACGTGAACAACACGGCGGGCATCACCCGGGTCGCGATCGCGTCGGTGCCGTTCAGGGCGAGCGAGCCGCTCAGCAGGCGGGTCTCGCGCGACGCGTGGAGCTCGACCGGTCCGCCGTGCGGCAGCATCACGAAGTCGCCGGCCTGCATGTCGAGCGGGTCGGCGTGGTCGGGCCGCAGCTGCACGGCTCCGGCGGCCACGTAGTGGAATCGGATGCCGCGGCCGTCGTCGCGCGGCGCGGCCCCGGCCGGCAGCTCGCGATGCCCGAACTCGAGCACGCTCCAGTGCAGGCGCTCGAGCACGGCGTCGATGCTGCGCTCGGCATCGGCGAACTCTGCGGGCAGCGGCCCGGCTTCGATCGCGCTCATGTGGACTTCAAGCGCGCCGGGCGGTGGATCATTCCCGCGGGCGTGCGCGACGGCGCTCGCGGCGCTCGCGCGCCGTCAGCGTCGCCGCTCAGCCCGCGAGCAGCAGCGGTTCGGCGACGAGGCGCTCGCGCGCCTGCCGCCGGGCGCCGGCGAGGGCGGCGTCGGGGCCCACCCGGCCGGCCGTGATCGTGGGGATCGCCTCGAGCGCGCCGCCGCCGATCGTCGGCCGATTCGAGCGGTAGGCGGTGTCGATGTCGCCGAGCAGCCGCGACCAGTAGCCCCCGACGACGACGATCGCGGGGTCGACGGCGGGCACCACGAGCTGCAGGGCGCGGCCGATCCAGAGCGCGGCGTCGAGCCACGACCATCGTGCGCGGTCATCGGACGCGGCGACGCGGGCGACGAGTTCCTCGAGGGCCGCGGTGTGTCCGTGCGTCGCCGCGAACACGTCGAGTCCGGCGCGTTCGAGCACGACGTCGGGCGCGGCGACCGTGGCGAGGCATCCGCGCTGGCCGCATTCGCAGCGCACGCCGTCCTGCACCACCGGCAGGTGGCCGAACGTCAGGGCGAGGCCGTGGGCGCCGACGAGCGGGCGGCCGCCCGAGACGGCGGCCGCGGCGACGCCGGTGTCGCCGTCGAGGAAGAGCACGTCGTGGACGCCGGGAAGCTCGGCGTACTCCGCCGCCGCCGCCGCGACCGCCGCGGGCTCGAGCGTGAGCGGCAGGAGCAGCCCCGCCTCGATCGCGACGAGGCCCGGCGTGCGGGCGCGCAGCTCGCCGAGCACGTCGACCGGCTCCGCACCGAGGCGCGCGTCCGTGATCACCACGGGCGGCGCGCCGGCGACGGCCCCGTCGACGAGCACCGTCACGTCGGCGATCGGATGCTCCGAGCGCTCGGCGCGCGCGAGTGCGCGGTCGAGGGCGACGGCGAGCGCGTCGAGGACCTGCACCGCGGCAGGGGTCGGGGCGGCCTCGTCGAATCCGCCTTCGAGCGGGACGGTGAAGCGTGCGAGCTCGTCGCCCGAGAGGCTGGCGACCGTCGCCACCGCCTCGTCGGGGCGCAGCAGCGTGGTGACGAGCACATGGTCGGCGGCGGAGAGCGAGAGCGGCGTCGCCCGCCCGTCCCCGGTCGGGTCGTGCTCGGCGGGCTTGAGGACGCCGGCATCGATGAGGCGCGCGGTGAGGCCCGCGATCGCACCGCGTCCGAGCCCGGTCGCGGTGGCGAGTTCGCTGCGCGTCGCCGGCCCGTGGGTCACGAGGTGTTCGAGGACGAGGTTGGAGTGTTCGAGGTGCGCGGCCAGCGGGCCGGTCGTGGTCGGAACGGATGTCTCGCCGACGGTCGTCATGTCGCAAGCATGCTGGGCGTGTCGCCGTGGGTCACGTACCCCGTTCGGGGTACACGGCCCACGGCGGGGCTCCGGTGCGCGATTTCAGGGGGCGAGGATCGGTCGCACGCCGGCGTAGCCGTCGGCGGCGACCCGCGACGGCACGTCGTACACGCGCGTCGCGGCTGCGGCATCCGTGAACCGCGGCCAGCCCGGGTCGCCGTGCTCCACGAACGCGACCGCACCCGCGTGCACGTCGTCGGCGAGCGCCTGCGGCGGCGCATCACCGGCGATCGCATCGACGCGGTCGGAGCCCAGGCAGTCGAAGAAGAACGGCACGTCGACGCAGTGCACGGCGCTGCCGAAGTTCGGCGACCGCCACGAGAAGCGGTACAGCCACGTCGGGGCGTCGCCTCGTGCCTCGGCGATGCGCAGCGCGAGGGTGCGGAACATCCGGTCGGTGATGTACCGGCCGACGATCGCCGCGGTGCCGAGCCTGCGCACGTCGCGGTTCGCCGCGAGGTACGCCCTCCGTTCGGCGCCCGTGAGGCCGACCTTGCCGAGCAGGTAGCCCGCGGGCACCCAGCGGAGCTTGCCCTTGGCGCCGTCGAGGATCATCGAGAACTCGTCGTCGGTGGCACCGAGGACGAGCGGCTTGTCGGCGCCGATGCCCGCCGCGATCGCGTCGACCGTGCGGTGCGGGATGAGCTCGCCGTCGATCACCGGGCCGAGCGAGAGCCCGTCCTCGATGAAGCCGCGCAGCAGGTCCATGGGGTTGCCGCCCGGTGCGGGGTCGGTGAGCTGCTTCTGCAACTCGAGCACGCGCGACTCGCTCAGCGTCGACAGCCCGGCGCGGGTCGGCTCGACGCCGCCGAGCGCCGCGAGCTCGCGGCCGAACGACTCGGCCTCGGCGAGCGTGACGTCGGCCGCCGCGCCCGAGATGCTGTACACGCCCGCGATGAGCGACTGCGCCCTCGGCATGCCGAGCAGCGTCAGCACCGCGCCGCCGCCCGCCGACTGCCCGGCGATCGTGACCCTGGCGGGGTCGCCGCCGAACGCCGCGATGTTGTCGCGCACCCACTCGAGGGCGAGCAGCCAGTCGAGCACGCCGCGGTTCATCGGGGCATCCGCGATCCAGCCGAAGCCGTCGAATCCGAGGCGGTACGAGATCGAGACGGTCACGACGCCGTCGCGGTTGAACGCCGCACCGTCGTACCAGGGGCTCGCGGGGGAGCCCGCGAAGTAGCCGCCGCCGTGGATGTAGACGAGCACCGGCAGCGCGGCATCCGTCGCCGGAGCGGGCGTGAAGACGTTCACGTTGAGGGTGGACTCGCCGGGAACCGACGGCTCGGGGATGAGCGTGACGCCGGGGTCGCCGCGCTGCGCCGTCGGCGCGTACTCGATGGCGTCGCGCACGCCCTCCCACGCCCGATGCGGCACGGGGGCGGCGAACCGCAGCTCGCCGACGGGCGCCTCGGCGAACGGGATGCCGAGGAAGGCGGCGGACGCGCCCGGTTCGCCCGGGTCGCCGCGCCAGGCGCCGCGGACGCGGCCGGCTCGGGTATCGACCTCGACGAGGGTTGCGGTGGTGGTGGACGACGACATGGATGCTCCTAACGCACGCTCTTGATCGGGATGAGCACGAGCGCAGCGGCAATGACGGCGACGATACCGAAGACGAACAACATGGGGTATCCGCCGAACGACGCGATGATCACCCCCGCGATCGCCGGGCTCATGGCCTGCGGGATGTTCGTGGCGACGTTCAGGATGCCGAGGTCCTTGCCCGCTGCGGCCCCGCCGCCCGGCAGCACCTCGGTCATGAGCGCCGTGTCGCAGGCCATGTAGAGGCCGAACCCGACGCCGTTGACCACGCTCATGAGGATCATGCCGGTGACGGTCGGCATGACCAGCGGGATCGCGAGGGCGGCCACCATGATCACGGATGCCGCATAGATGAAGACCTTGCGGCGGCCGACCCGGTCGCTCCACCACCCGGCGACGAGGATCGAGGCGAACGTCGGCACGAGGGCGGCGAGCGCGAGCAGGCCGATCGTGCCGTTGGCGTCGGCGAGCGAGAGGCCGATGTAGTCGGTGAGGATGAACAGCTGGAACGCGGTGACGACGAAGTAGCCGAGGATGAAGAGGAACCGCGCGGCGAAGGCCCATGCGAAGTCGGGGTGACGACGCGGGTCGATCCAGAAGCCCGCGAGGAACGCACGCCAGCTCCACGGCTCGATCGCCGCGTCCTTCGACGACCAGTCGCGGTTCACGACGACGAAGAGCACCGCCACCACGATGACGGCGATGCCGAATGCGGTGTAGCCGATGCCGAAGTTCGCCGCGAGCGCGCCGGCCGCCATCACGCCGAGCGTGGATCCGACCTGCACGCCGATGCCGGCCATGGCGCTCGCCGAGCCGCGGCGGCTGCGGGGGAAGCGGTCGGGCGTGATCGCGGAGAGGGGGCCCTGCAGGGCGTTGAGCGCCACCTGGATGATCACCCAGAACACGGTGATCCACACGAGGGAGGTGAGCGAGCCGAGTCCGAGGAGGAACACGCCGCCGACCACGGCGCCGCCGAGCATCCAGGGGGCTCGGCGACCGAGACGCGATCGGGTGCGGTCGCTGAACGCGCCCACGATGGGCTGCGCGAAGAGGGTGAAGACGAACGAGACGGTGGTGACGAGCGCGAGGTTCTGCACCTTCTGGGACTCGTCGAGCAGGGCGACCTGATTGGGCAGCAGCACGGCGATGAGGCCGGCGTAGGTCGCGAAGAGGGCGAGCGAGGTGACGAGGATGCTCGGCAGCAGCGCTCGCGTGGGCGGCGGGCTCTGCGGGGCGGCGCCGGGGACGGGCGCGGTGGCCGAGACGGCACCGGTGGGGGCGACGAGCGCGGCGGGGTCGCCGGGCGCGGGGGACTGGAGGGACAACGGGACTCCTCATCATCGAGACGGCCGTGGGGGCGCGGCGCTCAAAACCGAACGACGCTCGGCAATGAGTATGCACGGATCCCGGCTCGAATTCAACCGTTGAACTAATCCGATGGAGCGGCGATCGCGACCTGGCGGTTCCCGGTGGACCACATGAAGAACCCCACGGTCGTCATCGCCACCGCGAAGGGGAGTGCGAACAGGACTGCCGCCGTCTGCTCGTTGGCCGCCAGCAGGAGTACGCCGCTTGCCGCGAGGAGAATGCCGAGCCAGCGAGGGAGCACTCGAGAGCGAAGGATGAAGATCGCAAGGAGTACGACGCCGACGATGACGCACAGGATTCCCGGAATGACGAAGAAGGGCATCCACGGAAAGTCGCCGCTGTAGAAGACCGCCTGGATGAGCCCGCCCAGGAGCAGGACGGTCATCCCGGCGGCGGCAACGATCAGTCCTGCAAGCGCCAGTCTCGTGTGGCGTCCGGACCGACGAGCCATGAGCGTCAGTCCCGCAAGGCCGATCAGGATGAGGATGGCAGCGGCCGCCCCCGAGATCGAGACCACGCCGGTGGCTGAGCGCATGGCCCGGGTCTCGCACTCCAGGCCGATGCATCCGGAGGGCTCCAGGGCATGCAGAACGGCAGCGAGCGCCAACAGCAGCCCGCCGAGCATCGCCGCAATTCCGCTCCAGCGAGCAAGCCGCCCGGTCGGGCGCTCGCCTGCAGCACGTCCCAGCGTCACGGTGACCGCATTTCCTCGGGTGACCATCGAGCAATTGCTCTCATGCTGGCCGTGCGGTGCCGCAGCGTCAACCTTCTCGTCGTTCGGGCTGACCGGTCAGACGGCGAGCCGCAGCGCGTCGGCGAGCAGCCGGTCGCGCGCCGACCACACCGCCCCGAGCAGCGCGGCGTCGGCGCCGAGTCGTCCGGCGACGACCGCGGGCGCGCCGGATGCCGCCCCATCCGCCTCGGCGATCGCCGGTCGGTTCGCGCGGAACGCCCGCTCGATCGACTCGGTGTGCGCCGCCCAGAAGCCGCCGATCACGATGACCTCGGGGTCGGTCGCGAGCGAGAGGATCTGCAGGACGCGGGCGATCCACGGCAGGGCGTCGTCCCACCCGGCGGAAGCGAGCGGCTCGCCGTCGGTGATGCGCCGCGAGAGCTCGTCGAGCGCGGCGGCGAGGCCGTCGGTCGCGACGACCGCGGAGAGGCCGGCCCGCTCGAGCAGCACGTCGGGGCCCGCGACCGTCACGAGGCATCCGACCTGGCCGCACGCGCACCGCACCCCGTCGGGAACGACCGCCAGGTGACCCAGGGCGCCGCCGACGCCGTGGGCGCCCTCGATCACCCGGCCGTCCGAGACGAGCGCGCCGCCGATGCCCGAGTTGCTCTTGAGGTAGACGAGCTCATCGGCACCGGCGTCGGCGCCGGCGAGGCGGGAGCGCTCGGCGAGGGCCGCGAGCCATCCGTCGGAGGCGAGGCTCACCGCCGTCGGGGTGGCGACGAGCTCGGGCAGGCGATCGCGGAGGCCGGACGAGCACGTCGACCTCGCCCCAGCCGAGGTCGGTGTCGGCGAGCACCACCGGCGGCTCGCCGCCGACCGGTGCGAACACCACGACGGGCAGCTCCGCCACGCGCCGGCCCATCGTCGAGGCGGCCTCGAGCGCCTCGCCCACCACGTCGGCGAGCGAATCGAGCACGGCCCCGGGTTCGCCCATCGGGCGCCCGTGGTGCGTCGAGACCCGGAAGAGCTCGTCGCCGGCGAGGCTCGTGACGAGGGCGGTGGCCGTGTCGGCGTCGACCTGGGCGACGAGGATCGCGACCGCGGGGGCGCCGAGCGCGAGGCGGGTGATCGGTCGGCCCTTCTCGGCCTGGTCGGGCTCGAGCTCCTGGAGCACCTCGGCCTCGGTGAGGGCGGCGGTGAGCGCGGTCACCGCGCCGCGCGTGAGTCCGGTCGCTTCGGCGATCTCGCTGCGGGCGCTCGGCCCCGCGCGCACGATGTGCTGGAGCACCAGCGTGAGGTTGTGCCGGCGCACGTCGCCGGACACGAGGCTGGGCCGCGGCATCCGCTCAGGCCTTGCGCGTGACGAGGTGCCAGAGGTAGGCGACGTGGTCGGCCATGTCGATCGACGGGTCGAGCATCCACTGGGTCTGCAGGCCGTCGGCCGCGGCGAGGAAGAGGTTGGAGATGCGATCGGGGTCGAGGTCGGGGTCGATGTTCCCGGCCGCCTGCTCGTCGCGCACGAGCCGCCCGAACATGCTGCGGAACTGGTCGTAGCGCTCGACGAAGAAGGCGTGGGACGGATGCTCGGGGTCGCCCGCCTCGGTGGAGACCTGGGCGTAGAGCTGCACGAGGCCCGGCACCTCCGAGTTGTGCCGGATGACGCCGAAGAATCCCTCGATCGGATGCTCGAGGTCGCCGTCGAACGTGGTGGCGTCGACCTCGTCGCGCTTGCGGAGGATCTCCTGGAAGAGCTCCTCCTTCGACGAGAAGTAGTGCAGGAGGCCGGCCTGGCTGAGCCCGACGGCGTCGGCGAGCTCGCGCACCGACGTGCGCCGATACCCGTTGCGTGCGATCACGTCGAGCGCGGCAGTGAGGATCTCCTCCCGCTTCGCGACGCCCTTCGCGTACGAACCCCTGCGTGCCATACCTGCATGGTACGGAACGGTGGTTGCAAATGAAAACCGAGCGATGTATGGTTTTGGCGACTCAGCGTTGAGATCCCCGAAAGGACCCCCACCATGACGACGGCGTCAGCACCCGCCCCCACGCTCGAACCCGACGGCACCGACGAACCCCGCCCCCTCGTCACGGGGAGCCTCAAGCGCCTGCTCGGCTGGATCATCCCGGCCAACCTCTCGATCTTCATCCTCTGGGGCGCGATCCCCGGCGTGCTCCTGCCGCTGCAGGTCGCCGGCATCGACGAGGCGAACAAGGTCGCGAACCTCGCCCTCATCACGACCGTCGGGGCGTTCGCGGCGATGATCGCGCAGCCGGTCGCCGGCATGATCTCCGACCGCACGCGCTCGCGCTTCGGACGCCGCGCCCCGTGGATGGTCGCGGGCGTGCTGATCGGCGGACTCGCGCTCGTCGGCATGGCGCTCGCCAACGGCCTCGTGCAGATCGCCATCGCGTGGACCATCGTGCAGATCGCCTACAACTTCGCCCAGGGCCCGCTCAGCGCCATCCTCCCCGACCGGGTGCCGCACGCCGCCCGTGGCACGTTCGCCGCGCTCGCCGGCGCCGGCGCCATGTTCGGCGCGCTCGGCGGCCAGATCGCCGGCTCGATGTCCTGCGATCCGACATCCCCGCGGCCTACCTGCTGCTCGCCGGCCTCGCGCTCGTGGTCATCACGCTCTTCGTCGTCTTCAACCCCGACCACTCCAGCCGCGACCAGCAGAACCCGCCGTTCTCGCTGCGCGCGTTCCTCAGCACGTTCTGGGTCAACCCGGTCAAGCACCCCGACTTCTTCTGGGCCTTCACCGGCCGCCTGCTGCTCTACACCGGCTACTTCGCCGTGACCGGGTACCAGCTGTTCATCCTCTCGGACTACATCGGCCTCGGCGACGCGGCCGTCGAGTCCATCCCGCTGTTCGGCCTCGTCGAGCCTGGTCGGCATGATCGCGGCGATGCTCGTCGGCGGCCCGCTCTCCGACAAGCTCGGCCGCCGCAAGGTGTTCGTCTTCGGCTCGTCCGTCATGGTCGCGGCTGGCCCTGGTCATTCCGCTCGTCATGCCCACGTTCGACCGGCTGGCTCATCTATCACGCTCGTCGCCGGCTTCGGCTTCGGCATGTTCCAGGCCGTCGACAAGGCGCTCATGAGCGAGGTGCTCCCGTCGAAGGACTCGTTCGCCAAGGACCTCGGCGTCGTCAACATCGCGGCCACCCTGCCGCAGACCCTCGCCCCCGCGGTCGCGCGGCGCGATCGTGCTCGCATTCGCGGCTACGTCGGCGCTGTTCCCCGTCGGCAATCGTGCTCTCGCCTCCTCGGCGCCTTCGCGGTCTGGCCGATCAAGGCGGTCAAGTGATGACGGATGCCACCACCAGGACCTCAACCGGAAGGAACCGACCATGACCGACACCCTGAATCCGACGACGGATGCCGCAGCGGCATCCGCCATCGACCGAAGCGCCGCCGACGTCGTGGCCGACCTCACCCTCGAGGAGAAGGCGTCGCTCACCAGCGGCGCGAGCTTCTGGACCACCAAGCCCGTCGAGCGGGTCGGCATCCCGGCGATCATGCTCACCGACGGCCCGCACGGCCTGCGCAAGCAGCGCGAGAGCGCCGACCACCTCGGGCTCGGCGACAGCGTGCCCGCCACGTGCTTCCCGCCCGCGGTCGGCGCTCGGCTCGTCGTGGGACGCCGAGCTGCTCGAGCGCGTCGGCGCGGCCCTCGGCGTGGAGTCGCAGGCGGAGAACGTCGGCGTGCTGCTCGGCCCGGGCATCAACATCAAGCGCTCGCCGCTGTGCGGCCGCAACTTCGAGTACCTCTCCGAGGACCCGATCGTGTCGGGCGTGCTCGGCTCCGCGCTCGTGCGCGGCATCCAGTCGCAGGGCGTCGGCGCCTCGCTCAAGCACTTCGCGGCGAACAACCAGGAGGCCGACCGCATGCGCGTCTCGACCGACATCGACGAGCGCCCGCTGCGCGAGATCTACCTGCGCGGCTTCCAGCGCGTGGTCGAGGACGAGCAGCCGTGGACGGTCATGTGCTCGTACAACCGCATCAACGGCGTCTACGCGTCGGAGGACCCCTGGCTGCTCACGAAGGTGCTGCGCGACGAGTGGGGCTTCGAGGGCCTCGTCGTCTCGGACTGGGGCGCCGTGAACGAGCGCGTCACGGGCCTCGCGGCCGGCCTCGACCTCGAGATGCCCTCGAGCGGGGCCGCACCGACGCCGAGCTCGTCGCCGCGGTGCGCTCGGGCGTGCTCGACGAGCGCCTGCTCGACACGGCCGCGCGCCGCAACGTGGAGCTCGTGCGGAAGGCGGTGCGCGGTGCGCGCGCTCGAAGGTCGAGCCGTCGCCTCGACGTCGACGCGCACCACGCGCTCGCCCGCGAGGTGGCCGCCGCGTCGATCGTGCTGCTGAAGAACGACGACGCCGTGCTGCCGCTCGCCGCCCGGAGGCATCGCGTCGCCGTCATCGGCGAGCTCGCCCGCACGCCGCGCTACCAGGGCGCGGGCTCGTCGAAGATCAACCCGACCCGCCTCGACAACGCGCTCGACGAGATCCGCGTGCTCGCCGGCGAGCCGACGACGTGCCGTTCGCCGCCGGGTACGGCGACGACGGCGGCCGTCTCCGACGAGCTCACGGCCGAGGCGGTGGCCGCGGCATCCGCTGCGGAGACCGTCGTTGCTGTTCCTCGGCGTGCCCGCCGCGCTCGAGTCCGAGGGCTTCGACCGCGACGACATCGACCTGCCGGCCGCCCAGCTCGCGCTCGCCGACGCGGTCATCGCGGCGAACCCGCGCACGGTCGTCGTGCTCTCGAACGGCGGCGTCGTGCGCCTGTCGGCCTCGCCGACCGGGTGCCCGCGATCGTGGAGGGCTGGCTGCTCGGGCAGGCCGGCGGCGGCGCGGTCGCCGACGTGCTGTACGGCGTCGTGAACCCGTCGGGCCGGCTCGCCGAGACGATCCCGGTGCGCCTCGCCGACAGCCCCGCGTACCTCGACTTCCCGGGCGAGCACTCGCACGTGCGCTACGGCGAGGGGCTCTTCGTCGGCTACCGCTGGTACGACGCGCGCGACCTCGAGGTGTCGCTTCCCGTTCGGCCACGGACTCTCGTACACGACGTTCGGCTACGCGGATGCCGCGGTGTCGGCGCTGGATCGACGGACGGCGACGTCACGGTGCGCGTCACCGTGACGAACACGGGCGACCGCGCCGGTGCCGAGGTCGTGCAGGTCTACACGTCGCTGCCCGGCTCGGCCGTGGTGCGCGCACCCCGCGAGCTCAAGGGCTTCGCGAAGGTCGCGCTCGCCGCCGGCGAGTCGCGCGAGGTCGCGGTGCACGTGCGCCGCGAGGACCTCGCGTACTGGGACACCCGCGTGGACCGCTGGATCGTCGAGGGCGGCTCGTACGCGGTTGAGGTCGGGGCGTCGAGCCGCGACATCCGTGCGACGGCGTCGGTCGACGTGGAGGGCGACGCCGTGCGCGTGCCGCTCACGATGAACTCGTCGATCGGCGAGCTGATGGCGCACCCCGTCGCGTCGCAGATCATCATGCAGGCGATGGCGGCGAACGACAGCGTCACGGCCGGCCTCATGGCCGACCCCGGCATGTTCAAGATGATGGAGTCGTTCCCGATCGGCCGACTCGCCTCGTTCCCCGGCATGGCGTTCGGGCGCGAGCAGGTGGAGCAGCTGCTCGTGGCGGCGAACGCGCAGGCGTAGTCGACGGCGCGTCACGCGAAGGGCCGGGAGCTGATGCTCCCGGCCCTTCGTCGTGTCTCGGTGCGGCATCGCGTCCCGAGCGCGCGCGATCCAGCGGGTCGAGACCGCCAGGCCGATCGGATGCACGGTGGCGAGAGCGGCCGAGCTCGACTTCGCGGGCTACCGGCAGCGGTAGGCGGATGACCGCGAGCTCACGCTGCGCCGGTATCTCACCGAACGCGGGGGAGCGATCGAGGTCTAGTCGGTCGCGGCGGCGGGCTCCGCGGCTGCGGCTTCAGGCTCCGAATCGGCCCCGGCCGCGGCCTCGGCCTCGGACTCCGCCTCGCCGGGGCCGGGCTCGTCGGGGAAATCGACGATGCCGTGCAGGTAGATCGCGAGTTCCTCGGCCATGTCGACGCTGTCGCGGTCGAGCAGCCACTGCACCTGCAGTCCGTCCATCAGCGCGATCGTGGCGCGTGCGGCATTCGCGGGCGTGACGCCCGGTCGAAGCGTTCCGCGATCGGCGCAGCGCTGGAACGAGTCCCGCATGTTCTCGAAGGTGAAGGCGTAGCGGCCGACGAAGTAGTCATGGGCCGGGTGATTCGGAGACGTCGCCTCGGCCGACAGCGTGCAGTAGAGGTCGACCACGCCGGGCACTGAGGCGTTGTACTGCGCGAGCGTGACGAGCCCGCGCAGGGCTTTGTACGGATCCTCGCCGCGCAGCGGCACCATCGTGAGGGAGTGCTGGTCGCGCAGGTCGAGCACGGCGGCGAGCAGCGCGCTCTTGTTGGGGAAGTGGTGGAGGAGCCCGGCCTCGCTCATGCCGACCTGTTCGGCGATCTCGCGCAGCGAGCCCGAGCGGTAGCCGCCCCGGGCGAAGACGTCGAGGGCGGCCTCGAGGATCGCGGCCCGCGTGACGCCGGACTTGGCGTACGACCCGCGCGGCCTGCCGCGTCCCGTCTTCGCCGTTGTCTTGCTCACGGGGTGCCTCCTGCGTCGTCGCCGTCGAGCCTACCGGGCGGACGATCCTGTCCGTTTCGAGGCTCTTCCCGTCCATCGTGACATGCCCGGAAATGAAAACCTAGTGGTTCTTAGAAATTCTTTCGTGAAAACCTAGCGGACACTTGGATTTCGTGCTAACTTCCGATCCACGAGGCGATCCGCAGTGGTATCGCCCCCGATCAAGAGGACCGAAGATGCTCCGATGGAGAACAGCCGCAGCAGCCGTCGCCATCACCGGCGCACTCGCTTTGACGAGTTGCGCCGCTGACACGACGGGATCCACCGACGGTGGAGGCAACCTGACACTCGGGGCGATCCTCGCGCCGACCACGTTCGACCCGGCCGGCTCGGAATGGGGCAACCGCGCCCCCTTCTACCAGGCCGTGTTCGACACGCTCCTGCTCGCGACGCCCGAAGGGCACGATCGAGCCGTGGCTCGCGACCGAATGGTCGTACAACGAGGACAACACCGTGCTCACCCTCACCCTCCGCGACGACGTGACGTTCAGCGACGGGTCGAAGCTCACCGGCGACGTGGTGAAGCAGAACCTCGAGCGCTTCAAGGAGGGCACCTCGCCCGACGCCGGCTACTTCGCCGGGCATCGCCTCCGTCGAGGCGCCCGACGAGACCACGGTCGTGCATCACGCTCTCGGCACCCGACCCCGCGATGCTCAACTACCTCACGCGCGACCCGGGCCTCGTCGGCAGCGCCGAGTCGTTCGAGCAGCGAGGACCTCGCGACCAACCCCGTCGGCTCCGGGCCCGTACATCCTCGACACCGACGCGACCGTCACCGGCACCAGCTACGTCTACACGAAGAACCCCGACTACTGGAACCCCGACGTGCAGCACTACGACGGCCTCACCATCAACGTGCTCGCCGACCCCACGGCGGCGCTGAACGCCATCAAGGCCGGCGAGGCGAACGGCGTCAAGCTGGTCAGCAACGACAACCTCGCCGAGGTCGAGGGCGCCGGCTGGACGGTGAACGCCAACGAGCTCGACTTCCAGGGCCTCCTGCTGCTCGACCGGGCGGGAACCATGGATCCGGCGCTCGCCGACGTGCGCGTGCGCCAGGCCTTCAACTACGCGTTCGACCGCGAAGCACTGCTGACGGCACTCCAGAGCGACAAGGGCACCGTGACCACGCAGGTCTTCCCCGAGTCGTCCGACGCCTACGACCCCGCGCTCGACGACTACTACACGTACGACCCCGACAAGGCGAAGGAACTGCTCGCGGAGGCGGGCTACGGCGACGGCCTGACGGTCTCGATGCCGAGCTCGACCCTGCTCGGCGAGGCGACCTACACGCTGATCTCGCAGCAGCTCGCCGACGTGGGCATCACGGCCGAGTACACCGACCCGGGCAACAACTTCATCGCCGACCTGCTCGCGCCGAAGTTCCCCGCGTCGTTCATGGCCCTCGAGCAGAACCCCGACTGGCAGCTCATCCAGTTCATGATCGCGCCGACCGCCGTGTTCAACCCGTTCCACTACGAGGACCCGAAGGTCGAACGAGTACATCCAGCAGATCCAGTTCGGCGACGAGGCCACCCAGGCCTCGGTGGCCAAGGAGCTCAACACGTACATCGTGGAGCAGGCCTGGTTCGCGCCGTTCTACCGGGTGCAGGGCAGCTTCGCGACGGACGCCGGCACGACCGTCGAGATGCTCCCCACCAACGCCTACCCGGCGATCTACGACTTCGAGCCCAAGGGCTGAGTCGACTCCCGGTCCGTCCCGGATCCCCGGGGCGGGCCGGGTCCCACACCAGGGCCCAGGGCCCGAACCTTCCGACGTCAACGGAGACCCTCATGCTTCCATTCGTGCTGCGACGCCTGGCATCCGGTGTCGTGCTCGTGTTCGTGATCTCGGTGATCGCGTACACGCTCCTGTACCTCGGCGGCGGCAACATCGCCCGCCGCATCCTCGGCCAGTCCGCCACCGCAGGAGACGGTCGACGCAGAAGGCCGCCGAGCTCGGCCTCGACCAGCCCGCTGCTACGTCGCAGTTCTGGGACTGGCTCGACCTCCGCACTGCAGGGCGACCTCGGTCGGTCCTGGTTCACGGGACAGCTCGTCGCCACCGGCGTCTCGGGCCGCCTCGCGGTCACGCTCTCGATCGTGATCGGCGCGACGCTCGTGTCGGCGATCGTCTCCGTCGTCCTCGGCGTGCTCGCCGCCCGCCGCGGGCGGCTGGGTCGACGGCCTCGTGCAGTTCATCACCGTGATCGGGTTCGCGATCCCGGGCTTCCTGATCGCCCTGTACCTCGTGCTGATCTTCGCGATCAACCTGGGCTGGTTCAAGGCGACCGGGTACATCCCGTTCACGACCTCGCCATCCGGCTGGGTCGCCTCGGTGACCCTCCCGATCATCGCGCTCTCGTTCGCCGCGATCGCCGCGGTCACGCAGCAGGTGCGCGGCTCGGTCCTCGACGCGCTCTCCCGCGACTACGTGCGCACGCTGCGCAGCCGCGGCCTGAGCATGAACCGCGTCGTCTACAAGCACGTGCTGCGGAACGCCGGCGGTCCGGCGCTCGCCATCCTGGCGCTGCAGTTCATCGGCCTCCTCGGCGGCGCCATCATCATCGAGCGGGTGTTCGCCCTCCCGGGCCTCGGCCAGCTCACCGTCGAGGCGACCTCGGCGGGCGACATCCCGATCGTCATGGGGATCGTGATCGTGACCGCGATCATCGTCGTCGTCGTCAACCTCCTCATCGACATCGCCCAAGCCGCGCTCAACCCGAAGGTGAGACTGTCATGACCGCGATCACCCCGACCCCCGACATCCCCACGCCCCAGGCGCATGCCTCGCTGCTGCGCCGGCTGGTGAAGCGGCCGCTCGGCGCGATCTCGTTCGCGTTCATCGTCTTCGTCGGGCTCGTCGCGATCTTCGGGCCGATGCTCGCCCCGTACGACCCGAACAAGGCCTCCCTGCAGCTGGTGCTCGCCCCGCCGAGCGCCGAGCACCTGCTCGGTGGCGACAGCGCCGGCCGCGACGTGTTCTCGCGCCTGCTCGCGGCCACCCAGGTCAGCGTCGCCGCCGCCCTGCTGGCCCTCGTGGTCGCCCTCATGATCGGCGTGATCGCCGGCCTCATCGCCGGCTACTACCGCGGATGGTTCGACAGCGTGAGCGCCTGGTTCACGGCGCTCGTCATGGCGCTGCCGGCCTTCGTGGTGCTGCTCGCCGCGCGTGCGGTGGTCGGGCCGTCGGTCTGGATCTCCATGATCATCTTCGGCGTGATCCTCTCGCCCGCGTTCTACCGCCTCACCTACGTCGCCGTCACGGCCGTGCGGAACGAGCTCTACGTCGACGCCGCCCGGGTCTCGGGCCTGAGCGACGGCCGCATCATCTCGCGGCACATCCTGTACGTCGTCCGAGCGCCCATCATCATCCAGTCCGCGATCATCGCGAGCATCGCCATCGCGATCCAGGCCGGGCTGGACTTCCTGGGCCTCGGCGACACGTCCCTCCCCACCTGGGGTGGCATGCTGAACGACGGCTTCGCCAACATCTACAAGGCGCCGCTGCTCATGCTGTGGCCGTCGCTCGCCATCGCGCTCACGTCGATCGCACTCGTGCTGCTCGCGAACGCCATGCGCGACGTGCTCGAGCGCACGGTCGTCGTGCGTCGCAAGCGGCGCCGTGCGGTCGCCACCGCCACCGGCTCGGTGGCCGCGGTCACCACCTCGATCGGCGCGGTCACCGGCTCCACCGAGGCGGCGCTCGAGGACGAGCTCGCGCCGGTGAAGCCCATCGAGCACCGCGACGACGACCGGGCCGCCGCCCGCACCGGCGAGGTCGTGCTCAGCGTCACCGACCTCCGCGTCGGCTACGAGACCGACAAGGGCTCGACCGAGGTCGTGCACGGGGTCTCGCTCGACATCCGCCGCGGCGAGGTGCACGGGCTCATCGGCGAGTCGGGCTCGGGCAAGACGCAGACCGCGTTCGCGGTGCTCGGCCTCCTCCCGCGCGGCGGCCGCATCACGGCCGGCAGCGTCGAGTACGAGGGCGTGCGCCTCGACCACGCCTCGGAGCGCGACTTCACCGCGATCCGCGGACGGCGCATCGGGTACATCCCCCAGGAGCCGATGTCGAACCTCGACCCGTCGTTCACGATCGGCAGCCAGCTGGTCGAGCCGCTGCGCGTCGGCCTCGAGCCTCAGCAAGAAGGATGCCACCGAGAAGGCGCTCGCGCTGCTCGACCGCGTCGGCATCCCCGACCCGAAGCGCACGTTCGCCGCGTATCCGCACGAGATCTCGGGCGGCATGGCGCAGCGCGTGCTCATCGCCGGCGCGGTCTCGACCGACCCCGACCTGATCATCGCCGACGAGCCGACCACGGCGCTCGACGTCACGGTGCAGGCCGAGGTGCTCGACGTGCTGCGCGGCCTCCAGGAGGAGCGCCACATGGCGATGCTCCTCGTGACGCACAACTTCGGCGTCGTCGCCGACCTGTGCGACCGCGTGTCCGTCATGCAGGCGGGCCGCATCGTCGAGACCGGCCCCGTCCGCTCGATCTTCCACCACGCCGAGCACCCGTACACCGAGTCGCTGCTCGCCGCGATCCTCGACGAGGGTCCCGCGCGTCCGCCGCTCGGCCTCTCCACGGAAGGAGCACTCCGATGACCGACCTCCTCCTCGACGTCAATGACCTCGAAGTCGAGTACCCGGGCAAGGGCTTCCGCGCGAAGCCGTTCCGAGCCCTGAAGGGCGTCTCGATCGACATCAAGCCCGGCGAGACCGTCGGCCTGGTCGGCGAGTCCGGGTCGGGCAAGACCACGCTCGGCCGAGCCGTGCTCGGCCTCGCGCCGGTCACGGGCGGCACCGTCCGCTACCGCGACCGGGACATCTCGCACCTGCACCGCAGCCGAGCGCCGCGACCTGTCGAGCGAGATCCAGGTGGTCTTCCAGGACCCCTACTCCTCGCTCAACCCGTCGCTCACGATCGAGCAGATCCTCATCGAGCCGCTGACCGCGCGTGGCGTCTCGAGCGCGGAGTCGAAGAAGCGCGTCGGCGACCTCCTCGACTACGTGCGGCTGCCGGGCGACGCCCGGAGCCGGCTCCCGCGCGAGTTCTCGGGCGGCCAGCGGCAGCGCATCGCCATCGCGCGAGCCCTGGCGCTCGACCCGAAGCTCATCGTGTGCGACGAGCCGGTGTCGGCGCTCGACCTGTCGACCCAGGCGCGGGTCCTCGACCTCTTCATCGAGATCCAGGAGCGCACCGGCGTCGCCTACCTGTTCATCTCGCACGACCTGGCCGTGGTGCGCCACATCAGCCACCGCGTCGCGGTCATGTACCGCGGCGAGATCGTGGAGACGGGCGCCGGGCGACCAGGTGACCGCCCGGCCGGAGCATCCGTACACCCAGCGGCTCTTCATGGCCGCGCCCGTGCCCGACCCCGACCGGCAGGAGGTCCGGCGCGTCGAGCGCCGCCGCCTGATCGACGAGCAGCGCGCCGCCGCGGCTGCGCGCCGAGGCCGACGCCGCCTGACCGGCGGCCGACGCCGCCCGAGCCAGCACCGACACGACACGACCAAGGACCATGACATGACGGATGCCACGACCCACGGCGCGCCCTGAGCCGCCTCGACCTCCCCGCGGACTTCGCGTGGGGCGTCGCCACCGCCGCCTACCAGATCGAGGGCGCCGTCGCCGAGGGCGGCCGCGGCCCGAGCATCTGGGACACGTTCGTGCGCGAGCCGGGCCGGATCTTCCACGGCGAGACCGGCGACGTCGCCGTCGACCACTACCACCGCTGGGCCGAGGACCTCGACCTCATGGCCGAGCTCGGCATCCCGGCCTACCGGCTCTCGCTCTCGTGGGCGCGCCTGCAGCCGACCGGCCGCGGCGAGCTCAACCCCGAGGGCGTCGCGTTCTACCGGGCGCTCCTCGAGGGCTGCCGCGCCCGCGGCATCGAGCCGTACGTGACGCTCTACCACTGGGACCTGCCGCAGGCGCTCCAGGACGAGGGCGGCTGGCCCGCCCGCGAGACCGCGTTCCGCTTCGGCGAGTACTCGGCGCTCGTGGCCGATGCCCTCGGCGACCTCGCCGAGCACTGGATCACGATCAACGAGCCGGTGTGCGCGTCGTTCCTCAGCTACTCGTGGGGCATGCAGGCGCCGGGCCACACCGACGACACCGAGGCCACGCGCGCCGCGCACCACCTGCTGCTCGCGCACGGCCTCGCGCTCGCCGCGTTCCGCGAGCGGCGGCCGCGGCGCGAAGCTCGGCATCACGAACCTCATCAGCAACCTGAACCCGGCGAGCGGCAGCGCGGCGGATGTCGCAGCGACGCGCGTCGTCGACATCCGCTTCAACCGCATCTTCCTCGAGCCCGTCTACCACGGCTCGTACGGCGAGGACGTGGCCGCGGTGTTCGGCATGCACGGCATCACCGTCGAGGAGACCGACGACGGCCTCGTGCGCCGCGGCGACCTCGCCCTCATCTCGGCGCCGACGGACTTCGCCGGCGTCAACCACTACACGAACACGCTCATCTCGGCCGACCCCGAGGCGCCGAACGGCACGCGCATGACGCAGGTCGAGCCGACGCCGACGACGTTCGACTGGTCGGACACGCCCGACGCGCTCCGCGACGTGCTGCTGCGCGTCTCGCGCGAGTTCACGCCGCTGCCGCTGTACGTGACCGAGAACGGCGCGACGTTCGCCGACTACCCGACCCACGACGGCGAGGTGCACGACCCCGAGCGGGTGCACTACCTCGCCGGCTACACCCGCGGCGTGGCCGACGCGGTGGCCGCCGGCGCCGACGTGCGCGGCTACTTCGCGTGGTCGTTCCTCGACAACTTCGAGTGGTCGTGGGGCTACTCGATGCGGTTCGGCATCGTCTACGTCGACTACCCGACCCAGGCTCGCATCCCCAAGGACAGCGCCTACTGGTACCGCGACTTCATCGCGGCCCAGGGCGCGAGCCCCGCGGATGCCGCATCCGCCACGAGTCCGCTCGCCGCCGCCGCGGCGGCCGACGCATCCGTCACCGACCGAAGGAATCCACGCATGACCGCCTCCACCGACCACCTGCGACCCCTGCTCGAGCGACTCTCCCTCGAGGACAAGGTCGCGCTCGTGCAGGGCGCGGACTTCTGGACGACCGTGCCCCTGCCGCAGATCGGCCTGCGGGCGATGACGCTGTCCGACGGTCCGGCGGGCGTGCGCGGCCCGGTGTGGGACGAGCGCGACCCGTCGCTCAACCTGCCGTCGGCGACCGCGCTGGCCGCGTCGTGGGACACCGATCGTCGCCGACCGCTACGGCGAGGCCGCGGCATCCGAGGCCCGTCGCAAGGGCGTCGACGTCGTGCTCGGCCCGACCATCAACCTGCACCGCTCGCCCCTCGGCGGCCGCCACTTCGAGTGCTTCAGCGAGGACCCGTGGCTCTCGGGCGAGCTCGGCGCCGCCTACGTCGAGGGGATGCAGCGCAACGGCGTCGCCGCGACGCCGAAGCACTACGTCGCGAACGACTCCGAGACCGACCGCTTCACGGTCGACGTGCGGGTCGACGAGCGCGCGCTGCGCGAGCTGTACCTGCTGCCGTTCGAGCGCACCGTGGAGTCGGGCGCGTGGGCGATCATGAGCGCGTACAACTCGGTCGACGGCGTCACGATGACCGAGAACGACCTGCTCGAGACGCCGCTCAACTCCGAGTGGGGCTTCGACGGCGTCGTCGTCTCCGACTGGACCGCCGTGCGCAGCCTCGACGCCGTGCCCGCCGCGCAGGACCTCGCGATGCCGGGCCCGGCGCCCGCATGGGCCGGGCTCGCCGACGCGATCCGCGACGGACGCCTCGACGAGGCGGACCTCGACCGCAAGGTGCTGCGCCTGCTGCTGCTCGCCGAGCGCGTCGGGCGCGCTCGAGGGCTCGACCGCCGTCGTGCCCGGCCGCCGTCGACGGGCGCGCGTTCGCCCGCGAGGCCGCCGTCGAGGGCGCGGTGCTGGTGCGGAACGAGGGCGAGCTGCCGTGGCAGCCGTCGTCGCTCGCGAGGGTCGCGGTGATCGGGCACAACGCCCGCGACGCCCGCACCCAGGGCGGCGGCAGCGCGACCGTGCTGCCCGACGACGTCGTCACGCCGCTCGAGGCGCATCCGCGCGGCGCTGCCCGGCGCCGAGGTGACCTACGAGCTCGGCGCGGTCGTGCAGGAGGGCGTCGCCGAGATCCCGCTCGAGCGGCTCACGAACCCGCGCACGGGCGAGCCCGGCGTCGTCGTGACGTTCCGCGACGCCGGCGGGCGCCGAGCTGTTCAGCCGAGGACCGCCGCTCGACCGCGCTCGTCTGGTTCGGCGGCGACGCGCCGATCGCGGCATCCGCGACGGTCGAGCTGCGCACCGACGTTCACGCCCGACGAATCGGGCGAGATCCGGCTCGGCTTCGCCACCGCGAAGCACGGCCGGGTGTACGTCGACGGCGAGCTCGTGCTCGACGACCAGCCGGTGATCGAGGGCACCGACCTCGGCGCCGCGTTCCTCGCGCCGCCGTCGGTCACGGCCGCCGTGCGCGTCGAGGCGGGCGTGCCGCTCGACGTGCGGGCCGAGTTCGAGCTCGCGTCGGCGGGCAGCCCGCTCGACGGCGCGCTGAGCGTCACGTTCGGCATCGCGCCCGACGACCACGACCCCGACGGCCTCATCGCCGAGCGCGGTCGAGTCCGCCCGCGCGGCCGACGTGGCCGTCGTCGTGGTCGGCACGAACTCGAAGGTCGAGTCCGAGGGCTACGACCGCGTGAACCTCGACCTGCCCGGTCGGCAGGACGAGCTCGTGCGCGCCGTCGCCGCGGTGAACCCGCGCACGGTCGTGATCGTGAACTCGGGCTCGCCGGTGCTGCTGCCGTGGCGCGACGACGTCGCCGCGGTGCTGCTCGGCTGGTTCGGCGGGCAGGAGTTCGGCGACGCGATCGCCGACGTGCTGTTCGGCGCGGCCGAGCCCGGCGGGCCGCCTGCCCACGACGTGGCCCGCCGACGCTCGACGACGTGCCCGTGCGCGACGTGACCCCGACGGACGGCCGCCTCGAGTACCCCGAGGGCATCCACGTCGGCTACCGCGCCTGGCTCAAGGCCGACCGCACTCCCGCCTACCCGTTCGGCTACGGCCTCGGCTACACCACGTGGTCGTTCGAGCGATCGAGCTCGCGGATGCCGCGAACGGCGGCGCCGGGGCATCCGTGCCAGGTGACGCCGTCGTGCGCGTGACCGTGACGAACACGGGCGACCGCGCCGGCAAGCAGGTCGTGCAGGTCTACGCCGAGCGCCCCGACTCCGACGTCGAGCGCCCGGTGCGCTGGCTCGTCGGGTTCGCGGTGGTGCGCGCCGCAGCGGGCGAGACCGTGGTCGCCGAGGTGCCGGTGGCCGCGCGCCGCCTCGCGCACTGGAGCGAGCGGCTGGCAGGTCGAGCCGGGCGAGTACACGCTGCTCGCCGGCAGCTCGGTCGCCGACCTGTCGCTCGCCGCGACCCACGCGGTGGCGGGGGTGCTCGCGCGATGACGTCGTACCCGAACCCGCTGCTGCCCGGGTTCAACCCCGATCCGAGCGTCGTGCGCGTCGGCGACGACTTCTACCTGGCCACGTCGACGTTCGAGTACCTGCCGGGCATGCCGATCTACCACTCGCGCGACTTCGTCACGTGGACGCAGATCGGCAACGTCGCCACCCGCGTCGGACAGCTCGGACGTCGAGCGGGTGCCCACGGCGGCGGCGCATGGGCGCCGACGATCCGGCACCGCGACGGCGTGTTCCACCTCGTGATCACCGACGCGTTCGGCCGCGGCACGCTGCACTTCACGGCCGAGGACCCGGCGGGCCCGTGGAGCGACGGCGTGGTCTTCGACGGCATCGACGGCATCGACCCCGACCTCGTCTGGGACGAGGACGGCACCGCCTACCTCACCTTCTCGGGCCTCGGCGTGAACCCCGACCCTGCCGACGTTCATGAAGCACCGCGGCCTGCTGCAGGCGCGCGTCGACCTCGAGACCGGCCGCGCGCTCGAGGAGCCGCGCAGCATCTGGTCGGGCGTCGGCGGGCAGTTCCCCGAGGCGCCGCACCTGTACCGCATCGGCGACTGGTGGTACCTCGTGATCGCCGAGGGCGGCACCGAGCGCGGCCACAGCGTGAGCGTCGCGCGCGCCACGAGCCCCGAGGGCCCGTTCGAGAACGCGCCGGGCAACCCGCTGCTCACCGCACGCGGCACCGACCGGCCGATCCAGAACACCGGGCACGGCGACCTGGTGCAGGGACCCGACGGCGACTGGCTGCTCGTGCTCCTCGGCGTCCGTCCGCGCAGCATGACCCGCGCGTTCTCGGCGCTCGGGCGGGAGACGTTCGTCACGACGGTCACCTGGGGGGACGACGGCTGGCCCGCGTTCGAGCCGGTGCTGCTCACTCCGCGTCCCGGCACGGTCACGTTCCGGGAGGACTTCGACGCCGCCGAGCTCGGTCCGCAGTGGATGTCGGTGCGACGCACGCCCGCTTCGATCGCCGACCTCGGCGCGCGGCCCGGCTCGGTCGTGCTGCGTGCGGACGGCTCGACCATCGACGACCCGATCCCCGTGTTCCTCGGGCACCGCCAGCTCCATCAGACGGCGCGGGCCACGATCGGGATCGACGTCGCCGACGGCGTCGGCGGGCTCGCCGTGCGGTACGACGAGCGATTCCACTACTCGATCGCGGCGGGCGCCGGGCGGATCGTCGCCCGCGGCGCGATCCCGGGCTTCGAGCGCACGGCCGAACTCCCGTTCACGGGGACCACCGTCGAGCTCGAGCTGCGCAGCCGGCGCCCCGACGGGGGCCCGTTCGAGGCGCGCACGTCCGATATCGTCGAGCTCGCCGCGACCATCGACGGCGAGCGCACCGTGCTCCTCGAGCTCGACGGCCGCTATCTCTCCTCGGAGACGGCGGAGTCGTTCACGGGTCGCGTCATCGGCTGCTTCGCCCTCGAGGGCGAGGTCGCCGTCGACTGGTTCGCCTACGAGGGAGACGACGAATGACGGATGCCGCTGCGCCCGCCGCGGCCGCCCGCATCGCGTCGGTGCGAGCCGAGCTCCGCGACGACACCGCGTTCGTCGCGACGCCGACGCCCCGCCTGAGCTGGACCGTCGACACCGACGAGCCCGGCTGGCGCCAGGCCTCGGCCGAGGTCCGCGCGGGCGACGAGACGGTGCGGCTCGACGGCGGCGAATCGGTGCTCGTCGGCGTGGCCGTTCGCGCCGCTCGCCGCGGGCGAGACCCGCGAGGTGCGCGTGCGCGCGGTCGCGGCATCCGGAACCGAGACCGGCTGGAGCGACCCGCTCGCCGTCACCGGAGGCTTCCTCGCCGAGGGCGCCTGGGTCGCCGAGCCGATCGGCCTCGCCGACCCGGACCGGCCCGCGCAGCCGGCCCTGCTCCGCACGACCTTCACGGTCGAGGGCGAGGTGCGCCGCGCCACCCTGTACTACACGGCGCTCGGCGTCGCCGAGCCCGAGCTCAACGGCACGGCGGTCGACGACGACGTGCTCGCCCCCGGCTGGACGAGCTACCGCGACCGGCTCGTGCACGAGACCGTCGACGTCACCGCGCTCGTGCGCGTCGGCGAGAACGTGCTCGGCGCGACGATCGCGGGCGCCTGGTACACCGAGAAGTACGGCTTCTTCCAGTTCGCCGACCGCGTCTACGGCGACCAGCCGAGCCTCATCGCCCAGCTGCACGTCGAGTATGCCGATGGCGGCATGCAGGTCGTGGCGACCGGCGACGGCTGGCGGGCCTTCGGCGACGGCCCCGTCGTCGACAGCGGCATCTACGCGGGCGAGCACGTCGACCTGCGTCGCGCGGCGGCGGTCGCCGGGTGGTCGACCCCGGAGTTCGACGCCTCCGCGTGGGCAGCGGCCCGCCGCGGGGCATCCGCTCGCGAGGGGTACGAACACGTTCCGGTGCCCGAGGCGCGCATCGCCCCGCCCGTGCGCCGCGTCGACGAGCTGCCCGTGGCCGAGGTGCTCACCTCGCCGTCGGGCGCCACGATCCTCGACTTCGGCCAGAACCTCGTCGGCCGCCTGCGCATCCGGGTCGACGGCCCGGCCGGCGCCCGCCTCACCCTGCGGCACGCCGAGGTGCTCGAGGACGGCGAGCTCTCGCTCCGCCCGCTGCGCAACGCCGCGGCGACCGACGTGCTCGAGCTCGCCGGCGACGGCGAGGTCACCTGGGAGCCGCGCTTCACCTTCCACGGCTTCCGCTACGCCGCGATCGAGGGCTGGCCGGGCGAGTTCGACCCGGCCGACGTGACCGCCGTCGTGCTCGCGAGCGACCTGCCCCGCACGGGCTGGTTCGAGTCGTCGCACGAGTTGCTCGACCGCCTGCACGAGAACGTCGTGTGGGGCATGCGCGGCAACTTCCTCTCGATCCCCACCGACTGCCCGCAGCGCGACGAGCGCCTCGGCTGGACGGGCGACATCCAGGTCTTCGCGCCCACGGCGTCGTTCCTGGCCGACTCCGACGCGTTCCTCACGTCCTGGCTCCGCGACCTCGCCCACGAGCAGCGCCGCGCGCACGGCGTGGTGCCCCTCGTCGTGCCCGGCCGCCCTGCCCTCGTTCGGCATCGGCGGTCCGACCGCAGCATGGGGGGATGCCGCGACCATCGTGCCGTGGGTGCTCTACGAGCGCTTCGGCGACGTCGGCGTGCTGCGCGACGCGTACCCGAGCATGCGCGACTGGGTCGACGCGGTGCTCGCGGTCGCCGAGCGACCCCGGCCTCTGGAGCGGTGCGATGCAGCTCGGCGACTGGCTCGACCCCGACGCCCCGCCCGACAAGCCGCAGAAGGCCAAGGTCGACGGCGACATCGTGGCCTCCGCGTACCTCGCCCGCTCGCTGCGGATCGTCGCCGACGCCGCCGCGGTGCTCGGCGAGGCCGACGACGCCGAGCGCTACGCGGCGCTCGCCGAGCGCACCCGTGCCGCGTTCGTCGCCGAGTACGTGACGCCCGCCGGCCGCATGATGAGCGACGCGACCACGGCCTATGCGCTCGCCCTCGCGCTTCGACCTCGTCACGGATGCCGCGCAGCGCACGCCGCCTGGCGGCCCGGCTCGCCGAGCTCGTGCGCGAGCGCGGCTACCGCATCGCGACCGGGTTCGTGGGCACGCCGCTCGTCACCGACGCGCTGACCGACGCGGGACACCTCTACGCCGCCGAGCGCCTGCTGCTGCAGACCGAGTGCCCCTCGTGGCTCTACCCGGTGACGATGGGCGCGACGACGATGTGGGAGCGCTGGGACAGCCTGCTGCCCGACGGCTCGGTGAACCCCGGCGAGATGACCTCGTTCAACCACTACGCGCTCGGCGCGGTGGCCGACTGGCTGCACCGCACGGTCGCGGGTCTCGCACCGGATGCCCCCGGCTACCGCCGCATCCGCATCGCGCCGCGTCCGCTCGGCGCCCTGTCCCATGCGCGCGCCGAGCACCGCACGCCCTACGGCCCGGCGTCCGTCGCCTGGCGCCGCGACGGCGATGCGGTCGTGGTCACGGCCGAGGTGCCGCCGAACACCGAGGCGGTCGTCGACCTGCCGGGCACCGAGTCGACGGTCGTCGGCTCCGGGCGCCACGAGTGGCGGTTCATCGAGCGAGCGGATGCCGCGAGCCGGCGGCCGCTCGGCCTCGACTCGCCGAGCGCCGCGATCATCGACGATCCCGAGGCGTACCGCGTGTTCCTCGACACGCTCGCCGCGCACGATCCCGCGCGCGCCGAGGCGGTGCGCGCCGACACGCGTCTGGGCCGAGGGCCGTCCGCTGCGGCAGGCGCTCATGTTCACCCCGCCCGAGGTGCTCGCCGATGTCGAGCGCGCCCTCGCGGCGCTCTCCTGAAAGGCATCCGATGTTCGACCGCTCCTCCACGTTCGGCGCCGCACTCGACGACACCGGCGCCCGTGCCGTGCTCGAGACCTTCCTGCCCGGCATCGCCGCCTCGCCGATGGCGGGCCAGTTCCGCGACGCCCGCCTCGGGCAGCTGGTCGGGCTGACCCCGGCGCTGCGCGAGGACGCCGCGGAGCAGGAGCGGTTCTGGGCGGCGCTCGCCGAGGTGCCCGACGACGGCGGGTGCACCGCCTCGCGAGTACTCGCCGGCGATCGCCCCCGATCCGGCCTACGAGGGCGACGACGTCCCGCGCGGATCGGCGCGTCTCACCGTGCCCGCCGATGCGGTGCCCCGCTGGGGCGCGGTCGAGTTGCGCTTCGACGGGCCCTCGCACGGCAACCCGTTCGTCGACGTCGAGTTGTTCGCGGTCGTGACGAGCGGCGAGCGGCGGTTCGAGATCGGCGGGTTCTACGACGGCGACGGCGTGTACCTGATCCGCTTCCTCGCCGAGTCGGAGGGGGAGTGGGCGTTCGAGACCGCGTCGACGGCCCGCTCGCTCGACGGCATCACGGGCACCGTGCAGGTCGGCCCGGCGGCATCCGGTGCCCACGGCCCCGTGCGCGTCGACGGCCTGCACTTCGCCTACGCCGACGGCACCCGCCATCGCCCGGTGGGCACCACCGCCTACGCGTGGACGCACCAGCCCGAGGACCTGCAGGAGCGCACGCTCGCGACGCTCGCCGACGGCGCCGTTCACCAAGATGCGGATGTGCCTCTTCCCCAAGTCGTACCTCTACAACACGAACGAGCCGGAGCGGTTCCCGTTCCCGGGTTCGCTCGCCGACGGGTTCGACCTCGAGCGGTTCGACCCCGAGTCCTTCCGAGGGCTCGAGCGGCGCATCGCCGACCTGGGCGCGCTCGGCATCGAGGCGGACCTCATCCTCTTCCACGCCTACGACCGGTGGGGCTTCGCCGACCTCGGGCCGGCCGTCGACGAGCGGGTCGTGCGCTACACGGTGCGCCGGCTCGCGGCATCCGCCAACGTCTGGTGGGCGCTCGCCAACGAGTACGACCTCGTGTGGGCCAAGACGACCGCCGACTGGGAGCGCATCGCCCAGATCATCGAGGAGGAGGACCCGCACGGGCACCTGCGCTCGATCCACAACTGCCACGGGTTCTACGACCAGGCACGGCCGTGGATCACCCACGTCAGCGCGCAGCGCATCGACGTGTACCGCACCGCCGAGAACACCGACGCCTGGCGGGCGGAGTACGGGAAGCCGGTCGTGATCGACGAGTGCGGCTACGAGGGCGACATCGACCAGGGCTGGGGCAACCTCACGGGCGAGGAGCTCGTGCGCCGATGCTGGGAGGGCGCCGTGCGCGGCGGCTACGTCGGCCACGGCGAGACCTACCTCAACGACCGCGAGGAGCTGTGGTGGTCGAAGGGCGGCGAGCTCATCGGTTCGAGCCCCGAGCGGATGGCGTTCCTCGATCGCATCGTCGCCGAGGCGCCGGGCGGCGTGCTCGACCCGCTGCCCTCCGACTGGGACGTGCCGTGGGCCGGCGTCGCCGGCGAGCACGTGATCGGGTACTTCGGGTTCAACCGGCCGAGCTTCCGGCAGGTGGTGCTGCCCGAGGGCGAGTTCGAGGTCGACGTGATCGACACGTGGAACATGACCGTCGAGCAGGTGCCGGGCGTGCACCGCGGCACCGTGCGGGTCGAGCTGCCCGCCCGCCAGTACATGGCGGTGCGGCTGCGGCGCGTCGGCGCCGTCGGCTGGGGGCCGGCTGAGCGGATGCCGCGGGCGCGCCGCGGCGCAGGCGTGGCACACTCGAACCGCCAGCACGAGTCGGAGGTCGATCATGAATGACGTCACGCCCGCCCCCGGGACATCCGCTCCGCCGACCGCGGCGGTCGCCGACGCGGCACTGCGCCTCGGCGTCGACGCCCGCCTGGCGCCCGTCGCCCTCCGCGCCCTGCTGCCGTGCGCGCCGCTCGCCGGGCGAGCGCGACCGGTCACCCACCTCGGCAGCGTCGACGTGCTGCTCGAGACGATCGACGACGCGTCGCCGGGCGACGTCCTCGTCATCGACAACGGCGGCCGCCTCGACGAGGCGTGCATCGGCGACCTGATGGTGCTCGAGGCCGAACGCGCGGGCCTCGCGGCGATGGTGGTGTGGGGCCTGCACCGCGACACGGCGCAGCTGCGCGAGATCGGCCTGCCGGTGTTCAGCCTCGGAACCTGCCCGTACGGTCCGCGGCGGGTGCCTCCAGCCGGGCGGCGGATGCGCACCGCGTTCCTCGACGGGATCGCCGTGACCGAGGCGGACCACGTGTTCGCCGACGACGACGGCGTGCTCGTCGTGGCATCCGACCGCTTCGACGAGGTCGTCGAGCTGGCCCGCGAGATCCAGCGGACCGAGACCGCCCAGGCCGATCGGATGCGCGCGGGCACGAGCCTGCGCGCACAGCTCGACTTCGCCGGGTACCGGGAGCGTCAGGCATCCGACCCCGAGCTCACGCTGCGACGGCACCTGCAGGAGCGCGGCGGCGCGATCGAGGTCTGACCGGCGCGGATGCCGCGAACGCGGGCGCGCGGTGAGCCGAGCACCTCGCCGCGGTCAGATGCCGTGCGCGCAGGCCGTACCGGTGGAACACTGGTCGTGAAACCCGATGGGAGGGTGTCATGGCACGGGGAGCCGATGTGCAGCGCGAAGACCGACGCGAGGCCCGCAGGGCCGTGGGCGAGGCGAAGCGGGCGGGCAAGGAGGCCGGGAAGCTGGCGGAGACCCTGTCGCGCGACGCCCGGCGCGAGCTTCGAGGCCGTCACCGCGTCCGCCCAGGCGGACGTGCGCACGGCGCGGAACGAACTCGGTGCGCGCCCGGCACGAGCGGCGTGGTTGGCGCGGCGGGCCGCGGCGCGCCTCGAGCTGGCGTCGGTCCAGGGCGACCGCCTCGGGCGACGCCGAGCGGAAGGCGCTCGCCGATTCCGAGGCCGAGCGGCGGGCCAAGGAGATCAAGCGGCGACGCGTGCAGGTGCAGCAGGCGCACAAGATGGCGGAGTTCGTCGCGCTGCACGTGATCATGGCGTCCGTCACGACCCCGACCGACCGCGAGCAGGCCGAGGCCGACCTGAAGCTCGCGCAACGGCTGGGCGCGCGCGCCGGCCGATTCGGGCGCCCCTGACCCCAGCGGGTCGCCATGACTCGTTCCACCGTTCTCGACCGCGGTCGCGCGGCATTCGACGAGCACCGCTGGAGCGCGGCGTTCGACGAGTTCACCGACGCCGACCGAGTTCACGCGCTCGAGGCGGCCGACCTCGAGCGGCTGTCGACGGTCGCGCTCCTGCTCGGGCGCGAGGAGGAGGGCATCGACCTCGCGACGCGGGCGCACGAGGCGTTCCTCGGAATCGACGATCCGGCCGGCGCGGCCCGGTGCGCGACCTGGATCGGCCTCTACCTCGGCGGCAAGGGAGACGAGGCCCGCAGCGGCGGCTGGCTCGCGCGGGCCCGACGGATCGCCGGCGCCTCAGACGCCGGCAGCGCCACGGCCGAGGGGCTCCTGCTCGTCGCCGCCGCCCTCGAACAGCTGTACTCGGCGACGCGGCCGTCGCGGAGCGGACGTTCGCCGACGCCTTCTCGGCGGCGGAGCGGGTCCGCGACCGCGACGCGATGGCCCTGGCGCAACTCGGGCAGGGGCAGGCCAAGCTGATGCTCGGGGACCCTCGGGCGGGCTCGGACTCCTCGATGAGGCGATGGTCGCGGTCACGGCGGGCGAGGTCTCGCCCGTGGCATCCGGCGTCGTGTACTGCTCGGTGATCGGCACCTGCCACCTGGCGTTCGACGTGCGCCGGGCGCAGGAGTGGACGATCGCGCTCGAGCGCTGGTGCGGCGAGCGTCCCGACATGGTCATGTTCACGGGCCAGTGCCAGGCGCATCGGGCCGCGCTGTACTGCCTGCACGGAGCGTGGGCCGATGCGATCGCCGCGGCGCGTGTCGCCCAGGAGCGCGCGCGGATCGGGGACTGGTCGGGCGCGTTCGGCGCGCTGGTACCAGGAGGGCGAGGTGCACCGGCTGCGCGGTGAGTTCGCGGCCGCGGAACAGGCGTTCCACCGGCGCGGCCGAGGCCGGGTACCCGCCGCAGCCCGGCCTTGCGCTGCTCCGACTCGCGCAGGGCCGCGTCGCGACCGCGCGGTCGCAGATTCGAGCAGGCGGTCGAGCACGCCGACCCGGCGACCCGGCGCCAACTGCTCGTCGCCGTCGTCGAGATCGAGCTCGCCGCGGGCGACGTCGAGGCCGCGCGGCGTGCCGCCGACGAGCTGACCGCCGCTGAGCCGAGCGCGGCGATCCCGATGCTGCGAGCCCTCGCGGCGCGGTCCGACGCGGCGGTGCGCCTCGAGGAGGGCGACGCCGCGGCTGCGCTCGCCGAGCTGCGCACCGCGTGGAGGATGCTGCAGGAACTCGACATGCCCTACGAGGCGGCGCGGTGCCGCGTGCTCGCGGCGCGGGCCTGGCGGGCGCTCGGCGACGAGGACTCGGCCTCCATGGACCTCGACGCGGCGCGCATCGTGTTCGTCGAGCTCGGCGCGTCGCCCGACCTGCTGCACGTCGACGAGCTGTCCCAGGGAGGCCATGGACTTCACGGCGAACCGACGATACCGCTGACGCCACGCGAGATCGAGGTGGTGAGGCTCGTGGCGGCCGGCAAGACGAATCGCATGATCGCCGGTGAGCTCTACCTCAGCGAGAAGACCGTCGACCGGCACCTCAGCAACGTGTTCTCGAAGCTCGGCATCTCGTCGCGCGCGGCCGCCACCGCGTACGCCTACGAGCACGCCCTGATCTAGGTCAGGGGCGACCGGCGCCATCCGGACGCCGAAGCCGCTCCATGCGGCATCCGCGAATGGGTGATTCTCCCGATGCCGACGGCCGACCCGGTCCGTACCTTCGTTGCCATGGACCTCGCCGTGTTCGCCGGCGTCCTGTCGACCGGCCTCTTCGCCATGAGCTACCTGCCCATGCTGGTGAAGGCCGCGCGCACGAGGGACCTCTCGTCGTACAGCCTCGGCAACCTCGCGATCACCAATGCGGGCAACGCCGTGCACTCCGTCTACGTGTTCAGCCTGCCCGTCGGCCCGATCTGGTTCCTGCACTCGTTCTACCTGCTCGCCTCCGTGCTGATGCTCGTCTGGTTCGTCCGATTCCGGTCGGTGCGGCAGAGCTCCGGCACCGAGTGGAGCGACGCCGTCCACGCGCGGACCGAGGCGGACGCCGCGGGCGTGCTCGACGCCGGTGGCCTCGAGAGTCGAGGAACGGTCGGTGAGGCCGCCGGCGCTCGGCGGGGATCGTGATGGCCCTGCGCGAGCTCCTGCGCAACCTGCCGCTGCCGCCGGGGCAGGCCGTCGGCGTCGTCGCAGTGCTCCTCCTCGGTCGCGTGCGTCCCGTTCCGCTGCCCGGTCCACGGCCGCTGCACCGGGTGGCGGGAGCGCTCGCCGTGACCGCGGGCGCGGCCGTGAACGCCTGGGCGCTCGCCGAGCGCCGCCGGCGCACCGCCGGGTCGTTCGAACTCGAACGTCCGCAGTCGCTCGTGACGACCGGCCCCTACGCCCTCAGCCGGCATCCGATGTACGTGGGGTGGTGGCTCATCCACCTCGGCGTCGGCCTGCTCGGCGGATCCGCGTGGGTCGCGTTGACGGTGCCGGGTGCGGTGGTCGCGGAACATCGCGGCGTGCTCCGCGAGGAGCGGGAGCTCGCACGCGAGTTCGGCACGAGCTTCACCGCGTACTCCGAGCGCGTCCCTCGGTACGTGGCGTGGCCGCAGCGCCGGATGCCGCGCGCTACTTCGTGACGGAGTTCCGCGACGAGGGCTTCGCCGCGGCGGGCTTCGTCGCCGCGGTCGCACGCGGGGTGCGCACGGTCTTCGGCTTCGACGAGGCCGCCGCCTCCGCGGCATCCGCCACCGGCTTCGCGATGGGCGTGAGGCGCGCGAGCTGCGTGACGTGCTGCGGGCCGAGCTCGTCGAGCGTGGCGACCTCGAGCAGCTTCATCGTGCGCACGATCTCGGTGCGGAGGATCTCGATCGTCTTGTCGACGCCGCGGCGTCCGCCGGCCATGAGGCCGTACAGGTAGGCGCGCCCGATGAGCGTGAAGCGCGCGCCGAGTGCGATCGACGCGACGATGTCGGCGCCCGACATGATGCCGGTGTCGAGGTGCACCTCCAGGTCGGAGCCGACCTCGCGCACGACGTGCGGAAGCAGGTGGAACGGGATGGGCGCGCGGTCGAGCTGGCGGCCGCCGTGGTTCGAGAGCACGACGCCGTCGACGCCCTTGCCGGCGAGGATCTTCGCGTCCTCCACGGTCTGCACGCCCTTGACCACGATCTTGCCCGGCCACATCTCGCGGATGATGTCGAGGTCCTCGAGCGAGATCGTCGGGTCCATGGCGGAGTCGAGCAGCTCGCCCACGGTGCCGCCGGTGGACGAGAGCGACGCGAACTCGAGCTTCGGCGTCGTGAGGAAGTTGATCCACCACGCGGGCCGGGGCAGCGCGTTGATGATCGTGCCCGGGGTCAGCTGCGGCGGGATCGAGAAGCCGTTGCGCTTGTCGCGCAGGCGTGCACCCGCCACGGGCGTGTCGACCGTGAAGAAGAGCGTGTCGAACCCGGCGGATGCCGCGCGCCGCACGAGCCCGTACGAGATCTCGCGGTCGCGCATCACGTACAGCTGGAACCAGTTGCGACCCGTGGGGTTCGCGGCCTTCACGTCCTCGATGGACGTCGTGCCGAGCGTCGAGAGCGTGAACGGGATGCCGGCGGCGCCCGGCCGCGCCCGCGCCCGCGATCTCGCCCTCGGTCTGCATCATCCGGGTGAATCCGGTGGGGGCGATGCCGAACGGCAGGGTGCTCGACCCGCCGAGCACCTCGCGGCCGGTGTCGACCACGGGCACGTTGCGCAGGATCGACGGGTGGAACTCGATGTCCTGGAAGGCCTGGCGGGCGCGCGCCAGCGACAGCTCGCCCTCGGCCGCGCCCTCGGTGTAGTCGAACGGCGCCTTCGGCGTGCGCCGCTTCGCGATGGCGCGCAGGTCGGCGATCGTCAGCGCCTTCTCGAGCCGCCGGTCGGTGGCGTTGAGCGTCGGCGCTTTGAAGCGCATGAGCTCGGCGAGCTCCTTGGGGTTCGGGAACTGGCGCTGGACCATGGTGCTGGTGCTCTCTCTCGTGCGGGCTGTCGGGATGCGTGACGGGGTCGGGTCGGTGGTTCGCGTCGGTGGTTCGCGTCGAGTCGGCGGTGTCGGCCGGCTATCCGGTTCCGGACGTCGCCGTCACCGACGGGTCGATGAAGGTCTCGGCGTAGTAGCCCGAGATGTGATCGTGGATGCGGGTGCGCGCCGACGCGGCATCCGCTGTCGTGATCGCCGCGAGGATGCCGCGGTGCTCGGCACGCAGGCGGGCGGAGGTCGCGCCCCAGTCGGCGATCGCGGCCACGCCCGCGCGGGCGTACCCCTCGATGCCGCTGCGCAGGCCGGCCATCGTGGCGGTGATGACCTGGTTGCCGGATGCCTCGGCGAGGGCGAGGTGGAACGCGGCGTCGAGCGCGAGGAACTCCGACGGCGTGAGGTCGGCGGCGTCCATGGCGTCGAGCAGGGCCTCGGCGCCCGACAGGTCGACACGGGGTGCCGCCTCGGCGAGATCGCCGGCCACGGAGGTCTCGAGGATGAGGCGGGTGCGCACGATGTCGGCGACCGGGAAGCCGCGTGCGGCGACCTGCAGGCGCATGAGCGCGCTCATGCCGCCGCCGGGGGTGGAGACGATGATCGCGCCGGCACTCGGCCCGGATCCCGTCTGGGTGCGGATGAGTCCGAGCACCTCCAGCACGCGCAGCGCCTCGCGCACGCTCGAGCGGCCCACGCCGAGCTCGGCCGACAGCGCCCGCTCGCCGGGGAGGCGGTCGCCCGGGGCGAGTTCGCCGCTGAGGAGGCGCGACTCGACGTGCTCGAGCACGGTCTGCCACGCGCGCGGGGCGTCGGATGCGGCGGGCGTGGGCGCCGGGGCGTCGGATGCCGCGGGCGTGGGCGGCGGGGCATCCGATGTTGCGAGCGTGGGCGTCGGGGCATCCGTCATGTCCGCGCGCTCCTTCCGCCGCCTCGCTGTGGTCTGACCACAGTATCACATGTGGTCAGACCACACGGCGGCGGCACCGCAGCCCGAGCAGCTGTCTTGTACGACATCGACGTGCCGCGACCGAGGCTCCGGTAGGGCGTTCTCAGGATGAGACGGCACTTGCGCCCCCTGGGGCACCCGACCACGCGCTCATCCTGAGAAGGACGGCGCAAGGGAGCCTGAGAACGAGAGCGCGGAGGAGCGTCATCCGCCCCACCGCCCGCGGGCGGATCCGGCTGCGGGTGCGACTGCGGGTGCGGCTGGAGCTGCGGGTGCGGCGGCGCGTCAGCCCTTGGTCGGCCGGATGCGGATGCGGTTGCCGACCTCGTCGAGTTCGACGACGCCGCCGCGCGACTTCACGAAGTCGCTGAACGAGCCGAAGCCGAGGCGGCGCTCCTGGAACGACGGATCCATGCGGAGCATCTGGTTCTTGACGGCGCCCGACGGCTGCCACTCCTCGTCGTTCTTCGCTCGCAGCAGTTCGAGGGCCTTGAGGATGAGCCGACCCGGATTGCGGGTGCCGACGCGAGGAGGGCGTCACCCCCGGCGGGGTGCCCGTCCGCAACGTTGCGCAGCCGGTGATCCGCGGCGCGTACCGCGTGTACGAGGTGGGCGAGCTGCAGCACCCCACGCGCCCGCACCCCGCCGCTCCCGGGGAGGACGGCGGAGTGCGTGACGCTGCGGTAAGGCTTCGCTCATTCGGACAGTTGCGCGCGGATCTCGCCGCCGGGTCGATCCACCGAGTGCACGTTCACGTAGTCGCGCCCGCACGCATCGCGTTGACGAGTTCCTGGAACTCGCCCGAGCTGATCCCTGACGCGCCAGCCAGTAAGGACGTTCGCTGGCACAATCGTCCCGGTGATTGTCCCGAACGCCGGGCATGCTTGAGTGCCGGCCGGTGGGCCGGGAAGGTTGGAGCACAGGAACACGACGATCGGCCCGTTATTCGTCGCGTTCTCGAAGTGGATGTGTGATTGCGTGACCGTTGATTTCGGTTCCCCCGAACGTCAGCTCGTACGCCATCGACTGGCCGTTGTTGTCGAGCTTGGCGTGGAACTCGCCGGCTCCGGTCGTCGAGAGCGCGGGCACTTCCTGGTAGCCCGTGAGGTGCCCTCTGAAATTGTTGCCACCTCCGGCACTGGCGACGGTGCCGATGGCGACGAGCGCACCCGCCGTCGCGACGGCGAGCAGGAGCTTGATGCGGACGCTCTTCAATGCTGTCTCCCCTCCGATCGAGAGCCGCGACCGACCGATGCGTGCCGCGTGCCTCGCCGGTGGATACGGGTCCGGGAGGTGGATCGGTTCAGCCGAAGAGCAAGGAGTCGAGCGACTGACGGTCAGCGCGCGTGCCGCATCCGGCGTGAGTCCGCTCTCGTCGACGAGGGAGCTCCAGGTGGCGAACGCGGTGAAAAGGAATGTAAGAGTGACGGCATCGTCGAGCGACTGACAGAGGGAACCAGTGCCGCGGCGGGCTCGAGCAGCGTGCGGATCTGCGCGCGCCGCCAGGCCCGCACTTCGGCGACACGGGCCGAGAACTGTGGGATACCGGTGACGCTCATGACCGCCGCCGCGCCCGGGCTGTCGAGTTCGTAGGCACCGAACACGGCGTCGACGAAGTGCCGCGAGCCGCTCTCGAACGGGCTCATCGGGCGGCAGGGCTTCGACGGCGCTCTGCACTGCGTTCGCCAGGCGGGAGTACGCCTCGACGACCAGGGCTTCCTTCGTGGGGAAGTGGTTGTAGACCGTTCGCAGCGCGAGGCCGGCCCGATCGGCGACCATCTGCATCGTGAGCGCATCGGCGCCGACTTCGGCGAG
Organism: uncultured Actinomycetota bacterium; assembly: GCA_963799015.1. Lineage (GTDB taxonomy): Bacteria > Actinomycetota > Actinomycetes > Actinomycetales > Microbacteriaceae > Agromyces. The sequence continues at coordinate 279,723 of CAWCWD010000014.1, forward strand.
CACGTCGACGGCGGCGTCGAGCAAGCGGACCCGAGTCAACTGGGTGGCCAGGGCCCGCGATTCCATGGAGTATTGCCGAGGCATGCGTCACACTTTACATGCACGCGTGCGTGCATTAGGGTGCATCATGTCCGTGCAGGGAAATGTGCTGCGTGTCTGCAGTCAGGAGTGCTGCCCATGAGTTATTCGCCCATCACGCCGACCATTCGCGTCGCACCCCAGCAGATCGCGCCCGACACCTACGTGATCCACCAGGTCCAAGAAGCGCTCGGCGCACCCCTGGCCGTGTACATCAACTCCATGGTGATCACCGGCGCCGAGCCCGTCATCGTCGACACCGGAACCATCGCCAACCGCACGCAATGGCTCGACGACGTGTTCGGCATCGTCGACCCGGCCGACGTGAAGTGGGTGTACCTGTCGCACGACGACATCGACCACACCGGCAACCTCGAGCAGGTGATGACGGCGTGCCCGAACGCGACGCTCGTCGCGAACTGGGCGATGGTCGAGCGCAACAGCAACGCGTTCGAGTTCCCGCTGCACCGCACGCGCTGGGTCGGCGACGGCGAATCCTTCGACGCCGGTGATCGTCGCTTGCGCGCGGTCCGTCCGCCGGTATGGGACTCACCGACGACGCGCGGCCTGTTCGACGAGAGCACCGGCGTCTACTGGGGCGTCGACTCGTTCGCGACGCCGATGCCCGGCGGGCCCGTGGCAACGGCGGCCGAGTTGGATGCCGCGTTCTGGGCCGACGGCATGGCCATGTTCGTGCACAACGCGGTCGCGCCGTGGCTCGGTCTCGTCGATCACGACCGCTTCCGCGCGCATTGCGCCGGCGTCCAAGCGCTGGGGATGCAGACCATTGCGACCGCGCACTGCCCGGTCATCAACGAGGCCGAGATCGAGACCGCGTTCGCGATCATGCGGGAGCTCCCGTCGGTTCCGGCGCCGCCCGTCCCCGACCAGCTCGCCCTCGACGCGATCCTGGCGGGTACTGCCGTCGCCTGACCGCCGGTATCGTCGCGGGGAGACCCGTCGAGGAGGCACCGCCATGACCGACGAATCCCGCCCGCGCTGGCGAGGCGTCAACCACCTCGCGCTGGTGACCGGCGACATGGACGCCACAACTCGCTTCTATGTCGGAGCGCTCGGCGCGCGGTCTGGTCGCGACCGTCGGCACCCCCGACTTCCGGCACTACTTCTTCGAGTTCGGCACCGGCTCGACGATCGCATTCTTCGAGTACGCCGACGTGCCCGTCGAGGCCTTCGCCAAGCCCGCGGGCGTCCCGCATCCGCGCGCAACGCAGTTCGACCATCTTTCCCTCGACCTCGCCGACGAGGAAGCGCTGCTCGAACTGCGGGCGCGGCTCAAGGCGGCCAACTGCGAAGTGACCGACGTCGTCGACCACGGGTTCATCCACTCCATCTACTTCAACGACCCGAACGGCATCGCGCTCGAAGCGTCGTGCTGGCTCGTCGACCCGACCGGTCACGCGGAGCTTTCGCTCGACGACTCCCGACTGTTCGGTGACCAGAACCCGGTGGCGGCGGTCGAGGAACTCCGGCGCGACGGCAAGCTCGCGACGGTCCCGTCGACCCGCCTCGTCGATGGCTACACGCAGAAGGCGGATGACTGGGTGGTCGGGACGTAGCCTGACTCCGTGACGGAGACGGATGTCGAGCCTGAAGCCGAGGCGGCCGACGACTCCGGCGCGCGTCCGCAACCCCCCGCTCGCGGTTCCGCTGCTCGCGGCAGTCATCCTCGCGATCGCGAGCGCCTTTCTCGGCGGCGCGGTGGTGTCGTGGTGGGACGACAACCCACGTCCCGGCGCGGTCGACATCGGCTTCTACGACGACATGACCGTGCACCACCAACAAGCGATCCAGATGGCGCGCATCTACCAGCAGCACGGCGAGGACGCCGACATGATCTCGCGTGCGAACGAGATCGACTTCGACCAAGCGGGCGACATCCGCGTCATGCAGAACGCGCTCGTCGAGTGGGGCGAGACCGGAAGCCCCGACGTCGCGATGGAGTGGATGGGCGAATCGACGCTGCCCGACGAGATGCCCGGCCTCGCCACACCCGAGGAGATCGCGGCGCTCGAACAAGCGCGTGGCCTCGAACTCGACGACCAGTTCACCCGCCTGATGATCAATCACCACGCGGGCGGCATCCACATGGCCGAGTTCGCGGCCGAGAACGCCAAGCTCGGCGACGTGCGTGACTTCGCCGAGCAAATGGCGGCCAACCAGCAGCGTGAGATCGAGGAACTGAACAATGCGCGCATCGCGCGCGGACTCGAGCCCGTCGAGCCTCAGCTCTGACGGCTACCCCTCCGCACGTCAATGTACGGCGCGCGCGAGGAACTCGTCGACGGCATCGATGAGCCCGGCTCGTGTGATGTCGGTCCGGCCCGCGTCGTGCCAGCGCCACAGCGACGGTTCCTCGTCGCCCCAGCTCACGGCGGTGGCGGCGGCGAACCACGCGAGCGCGTCGACCGGCCCGTAGCGGCGCTGCGAACTCGGCGGCGACGTCGGTGCCGAACAGGACCGCGAGGTTCAGCGCGCAGTGCGCGACGTCGACCGCGGGCGCGCCATGGCACGCATGCGTCCAGTCGACGACGCCGCTGACCTGCCGGCGCGACCACAACACGTTGCCCGGGTGGTAGTCGCGGTGGCAGAAACCGAGCGCGACATCGGGGGCGCCGCGCTGCACGATCTCGATTCGCACGTGCCCAGATCTCCGGTCGTCGCGTCCATGCCGGCGGCCGTGTGATGTCGCACCACGGGTCGTACGGGCCGAGCGCGCCGGCGGCGAGCGGGATGTCGTGTAGCGCGTGCAGCGTCGTGACGAGGCCGTCGAGGTAGCGGTCGAGCTCGGCCGGCGCGAGCACATCGCGGCCCGGCAGTCGCGTCATCAGCACCGCGGGAACGCCGCATTCCTCTCCGGTCGGGTCGGCGGCGACAAGGTGGGGGACCGCGACCGCAGACCCGGCGGCCGCAGTGAAGGCCCGAGCTTCGTTCTCGACCACGCCGTCGTCGGGCGGGAGGTCGGTACGAGCCCAACGCCGGAGCACGAGCCGGTGGCGGGCTCCGGCCCCGTCGACGTCGACCGCGTGCATCGCCGCGGACTAGGCGTTGCGCAGCCGCCGGACCCGCACGACCTGGCTCCCGGGCCCGACCGCCTGTTCCACCCAGCGCCGAGCCTCGGGCGGGGGCGAATTTCTCAGCTCGGCGGGAACCACGGAGGCCGTCATCGGGTTTACCGTGACGCTAACCGCACCACCATCGGAAGAGGACGCAATGTTCCTGCGCAAGGACAAGCTCCAGATCCCGACGCCCGAAGAGGCGTTGCCGGGTCGCCCGACCCGTGCCTTCTCCGTGCCGGCTCGCCACTTCGTGCTGGACGCGCCGCTCGAGCCGCCGTTTCCCGACGGCCTCGAGCAGGCGGTGTTCGCGCTCGGCTGCTTCTGGGGCGCGGAGCGGAAGTTCTGGCAAGCGCCCGGCGTGTACACGACCGCGGTGGGCTACGTCGCGGGTAGCACGCCGAACCCGACGTACGAAGAAGTGTGCAGCGGCCGCACCGGCCACACCGAGGCCGTGCTCGTCGTGTTCGACCCGCAGCAGACGCAGTACGAGGACCTGCTGCGCATCTTCTGGGAGAGCCACGACCCGACCCAAGGCATGCGTCAGGGCAACGACGTCGGCACGCAGTACCGCTCGGGCGTTTACGTGTTCGACGACGCGCAGCGCGCGGCGGCGGAGTCGTCGCGACGATGTTCGCGGACCGCTTGGCCGACAAGGGCTACGGCGAGATCACGACCGAGATCGTCGACGCGCCGACCTTCTATTACGCCGAGGACTACCACCAGCAGTACCTGGCGAAGAACCCGAACGGCTACTGCGGCCTCGGCGGCACCGGCGTCAGTTGCCCGATCGGCGTCGCCGAGGGCCATGATCTGCGGCAACGCGTCGCGCTCACTGCCGCGGTGGTCGAACTGGACTTCTTCGCTCTTTCGTCTTTGGTAGCTGGTTTCTTCGTCGAAGCCATTGACAACCAGATAATCAGGAGACTGGCTGCGAAGAGACTGACCACGCGCCCTTTGTCGGCGCCGAGCAGGAGTGCAGCAGCAGCGACAAGCACCAGCACCCCCAGGATCGCTGTGATCACACCAGGGGGAGCGTGACCCACGTGTGTCTTTGGTGCGGCTCACCGAGCGCACTCGGGTCGTGAACGTCTGATTCCATCCTCGACTTCCGATTGCGGTTTGGAGCTGGGGACTTGCGTCAGCAACCTTGAGCTTGAGGCAACAAACGCCGTCGTGACAGACACGTTCGAGGCGCTGACGCATGGACTCGAGAGCGTCACCACACGAAACGGTGCTGGACTGCGCGCTGCCTGCGCCTACGCGTCCAAGGCGTCGAGGTCCCGCTCGGCGTAGAGCCGGTGCTCCCATTCCTCGTTGAGGACGCACAGCAGGCACTCGCGCACCGGGTAGCTGACGGGATGCGGCCACCCGGGCGCCTCGACCGGCTCGGTGTGGCCGCCCAGCGACTCGTCGGTCAGGCCGTCGATGACCGTCCGCACGGTGGCCATCCGGTCGCGGCGCAGCTCGAGGACCTGGTCGAGCGACGGTCGTGCGTCGCGGTCGCGGGGCACGCCCGGCGTGTCGGGCATCTCGTCCCACGGCAGGTCCAGCGGATCCCACGGCGACGGATCGCCGAGGATGGCCCGCCGGATCCACGCGTCGGTCGCGAACACCAGGTGGCGCAGCGTCTCGATGAACGACCACTCGCCGTCGACCGACTCATGCAGGAGCTCGGGGTCCAGGCGGCGAGCCCGTTCGACGGTGTCGCCCCAGAGCCGCTCGACGACGTCCCATGCCTCGCGGAAGCCGGCGGCGTCGGTCGGGCGCATCTTGGCTCGGTCGGGGTAGCGCCGGTCGAGCTCGGCTTCGACCAGCGGTCCGATGTCGACACCGTTGATCGTCAGACTGCCGATCTCGCCGTAGATCTCGACGCCGTTCAACTCGACGCCGCGCATCCGGACGCCGCTCATGTCGACGCCGCGGAACCGGGCGTTGGTCAGGTCGACGGCATGGAACTCCGCGCGGCTCAGGTCAACGCGTTCGAACTGGGCATCGGCCAGGACCACACGCTCGAAGCGGGACCCGGTGAGATCGTCACGGGTGACGCGCATCATGGAACGACCGTACCCCGGCGCTGCCGGCCAGGATCCACCTGCCCGTTCTGCGGCGCCATGCGACTCCGTTTCCTAGGAGTGCCGGCCCCGAGCTACTAGCGTCCTCGCGCTGTGGAAGCCGCGGACGAGTCTGAAGACGAACCCGTCGTCTCCCCGTACGTCGACTTCACCCGCGACGAGTGGAGCCGGCTGCGGGCCTCGACGCCCCTGACGCTCGACCGAAGACGATCTCGAAGCGTTGCGGGGCCGCAACGAGCCGGTCGCGCTGACCGAAGTCGAAGAGGTGTACCTGCCGCTGTCGCGGCTGTTGAACCTGCGGTTCGCGGCGCAGCGCGAACTGCACTCCGTCACCGGGACGTTCCTCGGCCAGCTGCACGCGCGCGTCCCGTTCGTGATCGGTCTCGCGGGCAGTGTCGCGGTCGGCAAGAGCACGATCTCGCGCATCCTGCAGGCGTTGTCGTCGCGCTGGCCCGACCATCCGCGGCGTCGATCTCGTCACCACCGACGGGTTCCTGTTCCCGAACGCCGACCCTCGAAGCGCGCGGCCTGATGAGCCGCAAGGGCTTTCCCGAGAGCTTCGACGTGCGGCGATTGCTGCGCTTCCTCGCCGAGCTGAAGGCCGGGCAGAAGGTCGTGCGGGCGCCGGTGTACTCGCACGTCACCTACGACATCGTGCCCGACGCCGAGATCGTGCTCGACCGGCCCGACTTCGTGATCGTCGAGGGGCTCAACCTGCTCCAGGCGCCGGTGCGGCGCGGCAGGGTCGAACCGACGGTCGTCGTCTCCGACTTCTTCGACTTCACGATCTACGTCGACGCCGACGAGGCGCACATCCGCTCGTGGTACCTCGACCGACTCGTGCTCCTGCGCGAGACCGCGCTGCGCGATCCCGAGTCGTACTTCCACTTCCTCACGCAGTACACCGAAGACGACACGCGTTCGTTCGGCCGTCAAGTCTGGGAGCAGGTGAACGCGGTGAACCTGCGCGAGAACATCGAGCCGACGCGCGGGACGTGCGCACCTGCTGCTCGAGAAGGGCGACGACCACCAGGTGAAGCGGGTGCGGCTACGAAAGCTGTGACGGTTCCTCGGCGCGCACACCGCGCAGCCCGAACCACGCCAGCTCGGAGATCCACCGCGCCAGATCCTCGGCGTCGGTATCCGGCGAGTCGAATGCGTGCCGGCCGACCGACTCGGCCATCCCGACCAGCGCGTTCGCCAGCACCCGGCGGTGCTCGTCGGAAGCGGGGATCTCGATGAGTTCGGAGACCACGTCGGCGGCGGCCTGCACCACGCCTTCGACGACCCGGGCGAACTCGGGATCGGTGCGGATCGACGCGCTGAACAGCAGCCGGAACCCGGCCCGGCTGTCGGAGACGTAGCGGAAGTAGGCGAGGAAGCCGGCTCTCGACGCGTTCCCGGCCCGACTCGACGCGGTGCGTCGCGGCCGCGAGCGCGTCGAGCAGCTGGCGGCCGGTGTCTTCGAGCAGTTCGACGTACAACGCGCGCTTGCTCGGGAAGTGCTGGTAGAGCACCGGCTTGGTGACGCCGGCGGCTTCGGCGATGTCGTCCATCGACGTCGCGTGGAAGCCCGACGCCGCGAACACCTCACGGGCGACGTCGAGCAGTTGCTGGCGGCGTTGATCGGCGGGGAGTCGCATGCGGCGCGAGGCTATGCGCCCGCGACGCTGGACTTCAGCGGCATCACGTAGCGGTCGGCGTGGTCGAAGTTGCGGGCCCACAGGTCGTCGACCTGCCGGCGCTCGGCGTCGGTCAGCGGGAGGTCGGCGGCCGCGGCGTACTCCCGGATGTCGGCGACGGTGAGCACCGATCGGCAGCACGGTCGTGAACGCCGGGTTGGCGAGGATCGCCGCGATCGCGGCCTGGCCGATCGTGCGGCCGGTCTCCGGCGCCCACAGGAACGACAGCGTCGCGGCCTTCTCGAAGTTGTCGAGCATGTTGTCGCGGTTGCGGTGCGACCGATGGTCCTTCGGGTCGAACACGGTGTCGGGCGTGACCTTGCCCGAGAGCGTGTCGGACGCGTGCGGTACACGCGCGATGAGCCCGACCGCGCCCGATGCCGCGTTCGGCCGGGCCGCGAACGTCAGGCCCGGTTCCTGTTCGAGCACGTTGAACACGGTCTGCAGCGAGGCGATCGGGCGATCGTCGATCGCACGGTTGCCTTCTTCGACCCAGCCGATCGCGGGCCCGAGCGCGACGCCGAGCTCGCGCACCTTGCCCTCCGTCTTGAGGTCGGCGAGCGTCGCCCAGAGCTCGTCGTCGAGGATCGGGTCGATGCGCGTGTTGTGCAGCTGGTACAGGTCGATGCACTCGATGCCGAGCCGGCGCAGCGAGTCTTCGCACTGCGCGCGGACCGACTCCGGTCGCCAGTCGTGCGGCCGTTCCGACTGACCCGGGAAACGCCGTTCCGCGTTGATGTCGTAGCCGAACTTGGTCGTGAGCACGATCTCGTCGTGGGTGGCGAGGACGTCGCGAAGGAAGCGTCTCGCCCGCACCGTCGCTGCCGTAGACGGGCGCGGTGTCGATGAACGTGATCCCGGCATCGAGCGCGGCCGCGATGATCGCAGCCGGATCCTCGCTCTGACCCCACCAGTCGGACACGAGGGTCCAGGTGCCGAGGCCGACTTCCGAGACGACGAGATCGGTGTTCCCGAGCCGGCGATAGCGCATGCCCCGGATCGTACCGACTCGCTGGAGCAAACGGCGTACCTGCGCGAATCAGCGCGTCATACGCGCTCCCACGAAGTGGTGGTGAGGTTTTTTGTTAGATCGCTGACAGGCATGTTCGCGGCACGTCGCGCTGCACCGCCGATTCGTCCGGGGCTGGGTCCCGCGCCATCGACCCGAAGGCGCCGTG